>NZ_JBIASS010000012.1:0-322699 GCF_042890955.1 Streptomyces sp. NPDC001933
GAGTTCCCGGGTCGGTCCGGGAACTCGACGGCGGCGCCGGTGCGTTGCGCGGGTCAGCCGCGGGAGGAGCCGCCACTCTGGCTGACGGTCCCGGCAGCCAGAGTGGCGGGGGGGGGGGGGGGGGGGGGGGGGGGGGGGGGGGGGGGGGCGGGGGGGGGGCGGGGGCCGGGGCCGGGGCCCCCCCCCGCCCCCCCCCCCCCCCCCCCCCCCCCCCCCCCCCCCCCCCCCCCCCCCCCCCCCCCCCCCCCCCCCCCCCCCACCCCCGGGCCGGTCTACTTCTCCGTGACGCCCGCCGAGTCGAACGTCGCGACCTCGTGCATCGCCCTCGCCGCGCTCTGCACGATCGGCAGCGCCAGCAGCGCTCCGGTGCCCTCGCCGAGCCGGAGGTCGAGGTCGACCAGCGGGCGCAGGCCCAGCTTGTTGAGGGCGGCGACATGGCCGGGCTCGGCGCTGCGGTGGCCCGCGATGCAGGCGGCGAGGGCCTCGGGAGCGATCGCCCGCGCGACCAGGGCCGCGGCACCCGCACTGACGCCGTCCAGGATGACGGGCGTACGGAGCGAGGCGCCGCCCAGCAGGAAGCCCGCCATCGCGGCGTGCTCCAGGCCGCCGACCGCGGCCAGGACCCCGATCGGGTCTGCCGGGTCGGGCTGGTGCAGTTCGAGGGCGCGGCGGACGACGTCCACCTTGCGGGCGTGCATCTCGTCGTTGATGCCGGTACCACGGCCGGTCACCTCGGCCGGGTCCATGCCCGTGTACACGCAGATCAGCGCAGCCGACGCCGTCGTGTTGGCGATCCCCATCTCACCCGTGAGCAGGCCCTTGTTGCCTGCCGCGACCAGATCGCGGGCGGTCTCGATGCCGACCTCGATCGCCGCGAGCACCTCCTCGCGGGTGAGCGCGGGGCCGGTGGTGAAGTCGGCCGTTCCGGCGCGCACCTTGCGGGGCAGGAGGCCGGGCGTCGCGGGCAGCTCCATGGCCACGCCGACGTCGACCACGCACACCTCGGCGCCCACCTGGGCCGCGAACGCGTTGCAGACCGCGCCGCCGCCGAGGAAGTTGGCCACCATCTGGCCGGTGACCTCCTGCGGCCAGGCCGTGACGCCCTGGGCGTGCACACCGTGGTCGCCCGCGAAGATCGCGACGGCCGCGGGCTCGGGGATCGGCGGCGGGCACAGCCGGGAGAGCCCGGACAGCTGGGCCGAGATGATCTCCAGCATGCCGAGCGCGCCGGCCGGCTTGGTCATCCGCTTCTGGCGTTCCCACGCCTCGCCGAGCGCCTTGGCGTCCAGCGGGCGGATGTTGGAGATGGTCTCCTGCAGCAGGTCGTGCGGCTCCTCGCCGGGCAGGGCACGGCGGCCGTACGTCTCCTCGTGGACGACCCAGGACAGCGGGCGGCGCTTGGACCAGCCCGCCTGCATCAGCTCGGGCTCCTCGGGGAACTCGTCGACGTAACCGACGCACAGGTACGCCACGACTTCGAGGTGCTCCGGCAGCCCCAGGGCCCGGACCATCTCGCGCTCGTCGAAGAAGCTGACCCAGCCGACGCCGAGCCCCTCGGCGCGCGCGGCGAGCCACAGGTTCTCGACGGCGAGCGCGGAGGAGTACGGGGCCATCTGCGGCTGGGTGTGCCGGCCGAGGGTGTGGCGGCCCCCGCGGGTGGGATCGGCGGTGACGACGATGTTCACCGGGGTGTCGAGGATGGCCTCGATCTTCAGTTCCTTGAACTGCTTGGCCCGGCCCTTGGGCAGCGACTTGGCGTACGCGTCACGCTGACGCTGTGCCAGTTCGTGCATGGAGCGACGGGTCTCCGCCGAGCGGATGACGACGAAGTCCCAGGGCTGCGAGTGGCCGACGCTGGGCGCCGTGTGCGCGGCTTCGAGGACGCGGAGCAGCACCTCGTGCGGGATGGGGTCGCTGCGGAAGCCGTTGCGGATGTCACGGCGCTCACGCATGACGCGGAGCACCGCCTCGCGCTCGGCGTCGTCGTAGCCGGGGGCCGGCGGACCGGCGGGGACCTCGGCCTCGTCGGCCTCGGACGGCTCGGTGGCCTCGGGGGTCCCCTGGGCCTGAGGGGCCTCGGCTTCAGCGGCTTCCGGCTCAGGAGCAGTGCCAGCGGCAGCGGCCTGGACCTGGACCGCCCCGGCGGTCTCCTGGGCCGGGGCTTCGGTGGGCAGGGCCTCGGGCTGTACGGAATCCACCTGACCGGTCTCCGCGACGGCGGCGTCCGCCACGGACTCCACGGTGTCCGTGGCGGGCGTGATGTCCGGGGTCTCGATGACCTCCGGGCCCTGCTCGGGCTCCGGCTCGGACACCGTCAGGACCTCGGCCTCGGGGACGGGCGGGGGTACGACGACGGGGGCTTCGGCGATCGCCACGGGCTCGACCGGCTCGGCGTCCGCAGCGGGCGCGGAAGGCTCGACGGCCACCTCTGCCACGACGGGCTCCACCGGCGCCACGGGCTCCATGGCGATCGGCACGCGCTCGGCCTCGGGTTCGGCCTCGGCCCCTGCCACGGGCTCCGCCTCGGCGCTCGTCCCGGCCACGGGCGTCGGGGCCAGGTGCGGAGTCGTCGGCACCGAACCCTCCACGGGCACGAACTTGCCCATGGGGACGGCTTCCGCGATCTCCTGCGGCGCGATCGCCTCGGCGGGGATCCCGTCCGGGACCTCGGCGTGCGCCTCGGCGGGCATCTCGACCGCGGCGGGTACCGGTTCGGCGGCGGGAGCGGCCACGGCCTCCGGCGCCACGGCCGGGACGGCCTGAACCCGCTGCGGCGCGGGCGCCTGAACCGGCTCGGTGGCCTGGTCCGCAACGGGCTCGGCGACCGGCACCGGAACGACCTGCTCCGGAACGATCTGCTCCGGAAGGACCTCCGCCGGGGCGGCCTGCTCCGGAACGACCGATTCTGCTGCCACCTGCTGAGAGGCCTGGGCCCCCCACGGGCTGCCGCCCTGCGGCAGGATCTCGCCGAGCTGCGGACCCGGCAGTGCCGACGCGTCGTCACCCGGCAGTTCGAAGTACTCCGGGCCGGTGGTCGGCGGTCCGGCGTGCCGCGCCGGGGCCTGGGTACGGGCCTGCGCCTGGGGTGCGCCCGCGGGGCCTCGGTCGGCGAGCGAACGGACCACTCCGCCGGTCGGCGTCCCGCCGTAGGACGGCGTGCCGTCGGGCACGGCCGGGCCGCGGTGCAGCGGCCGGCGCACCGGTGTCTGGGGCTGGGCCTGGGCGGCCGGAGCGGGGGCGGGCGACGGGATACGGACGCCCGTCAGGTCGACCGAACCGGAGTCGCGGCCACCGGACTCGTGCGTCCCCTGGCCGTTCGCGGGCAGCGGCTCGGCCACCGCCTGCTGGGCGACGTACGCCTCGGCGGCCTGGGCCACAACGGGCTCCTGGACCTGGACGGGGCCCTGGGGCTGCGCCGGAGTCTCGCCGGGCGACTGGGCATAGGGCTGTGCCATCGGCTGGGCCTGGTAGGCACCCTGCGCGGGCAGCGGCGCCTGGGCGACGACGCCCTCGGGGTACTGGCCCGGGGCCGGTACGGCCTGCGGGTCGCTCCAGGCACCCTGCGGGCTCGGCATCAGAAGGATGTCGTCGTCCTCGGAGACATGCTCGGAGGGAGCGAGGTAGGTGTAGGCGTCCGGGGCGGCGACGCCCGGCTGCTCCACCGTGCCTGCGTTCTCCGGCAGTCCCTCGACCGGGATCTGGCCGGTGTCACTCATGCGTACCCCTCGCCCATCGTCAGTGCTCCTTCGGCCCTTCGCCCGGGACGCCCGAACACGGCACGCCGGCGCTCGTCAACAAGAACGAGCGGGCTCGCCGCGCGGCACGAATCGGTCGCGGACATACTGCATTCTCGCGGCCGTTCGCCGCCGCGGCAGCTCATTTCGCCACGGCCCGCTGTGGACTGCGCCACGTCGCGCATCCCCCGGTTCTGCCGTACCACAACGGGGGCCAAAACGGTCCCCCTTTCCGGACATTGACGAACGAAGCGACGAACGTCCGGGCGCGGTGCAACGATCGGCCAGCCTACCTCTCGCTGTACGCCGACCGGGTCACGGGGCGAGGTCGGAACGCAGCGCAGACAGGAGAAACACGACCGAGCGTTCGCGCTCCGACCAGGCTGCCGTGTCGAGTTCGACGGACTGGAGGAGCGAGCACCGGACGGTGTATCCGTTTCCGCCCAGGGCGGCGCCGAGCGCCTCGGCCTCGTCCCGCGTCGACGCGTGGGTCACGATGCGTTCCGGCCGCCGTTCGGTGACGGCGGTGACGACGGGGACTCCGCCGCCTCCGATCCGTACGACATCGGGTTCCGGCAGCCGTTCCAGCACATGGGGGGCCCGGCCCTCGACGACCTGGAGCTGCACGCCGAACGCCCGTGCCGCCGCCGAGGTCCGGGCGCAGGCGGCCGGGTCGCTGTCGACCGCCAGGACCGCCGCGCCGAAGCGGGCGGCCTCCACGGCCAGGGCCCCGCTGCCGGAACCGATGTCCCAGAGGAGGTCGCCGGTCCGGGGGCCGAGGTGGGCCAGCTGGGCGGCGCGCAGCCCCGGGGAATCGCCCTCACCGCTCGACGTGCCGCGCCCGCCGGCGTCCCCCGCGTACGCCTCGGTGGGCAGTGCCCAGCCGCGCACGTCATGGGGGTGGGCGGGGAGGCCGCCGTCGATCCAGGCTCCGGCGGCCCGCGGTTCGGGGCCGCCGCCGATGACGACGACCACATTGGGGTCGCGCCAGACGTGGTCGGCGGCCTTCTCGGAGGTGACGACGGTGACCTGTTCGCGGCTGGTGCCGAGTTCCTCGCAGATGACGAAGGTGCGGTGGACGCCTTCGAGGAGCAGGGCGAGTTCGGCGGGGCCGGCGCCGGGCGAGGTGAGGACGGCGACCTTGTGGTGGGCGCGGCAGACGTTCACGGCGCGGCGCAGGGTGCGGGGGTGGGCGACGACCGTCCGGGCGTCCTCCCACGGCATTCCCGCGCGGGCGAAGGCGGCGGCGACCGAGGAGACGGCCGGGACCACCTCGACCTCAAGGCCGTGTTCGGGTGCGCGGAGGTTGCGCACGACTCCGAAGAAGCCCGGGTCCCCGTCGGCGAGGACCACGGCGCTGCCCCGGTGGCCGGCGATCCGGCGGGCGGCCAGGTCGATGGAGCCCAGGCGGATGCGTTCGGCGTTCGCCGGGACTTCGGGAAGTGCGAGGTGGTGGGCGGCTCCGGCGACGAGCGTGGCGGCCGAGAGGGCGGCCGTGGCCGCTTTGGTCAGTGGCGAGCCGTCCCAGCCGATCACGGTGACCCGATCGGCCATCTGTCGTCAGTCTCCTGGAGTCGTCGCAGGTGGGGGTGGGCAGGGTGAGAGTACCCGGTCCGCACCGGCGTGGTGTCGGGGCCCCTTCGCGGGGTCAGTTCCAGTCGTTGTAGGCGCTGTAGCCGCCCGCGTCGGCGAGCTGTTCGGCGACGCCTTCGAGGTCCTCGGGCAGCAGGCCCCAGACGATCAGGTCGGTCCTGATGTCGGTCCAGCCTCCGTCCGTGCCGTTGTCGGTCCGGGTGCGGGCTATCCGGGCGTTGCGCAGGACGCCCTCGCTGATGCAGCCGAGCTTCTGGGCGACCTGCTGGGAGGCGGTGTTGTCGGCGGCGGTGCGCAGTTCGATGCGCTCGAAGCCCTGGTCGCGGAAGAGCCACTGGGCCAGTGCCAGTACGGATTCGGTGGCGTATCCCTCGCCGCGGGCCCAGGGGGCGGTGATGTAGGCGGCCTCGGTGGCGCGGGTGCGCCAGTCGGTGTTGCGGAGCCGGACCGAACCGACCAGCCGCTGGGTGAGGAATTCGGTGACGGCGAGGACGATGCCGTCACCGGTGGTGCGCTGGGCGGGTGCGATCCTGCGGATCCAGCGTTCGGCGTCGACCTGGGTGTAGGGGTGCGGGGCTTCGGTCCAGGCGACGACGAGTTCGTCGTTCATCATCTCGATGTACGCGGGGGCGTCCGCCATGTCGAAGGGGCGCAGCACCAACCGATCCGTGCTGATGGAGATGTCCGGAAAGGTGGAAGTCATGCGCAGCTCCATACGGAAGACCGTTAAAGGCACAGCATGCAGCATCGGGCCCGTGCCGCGCATGGGCGGGTCCGCACGGCGGAGCCCCGCACCCCCTTGGCGGGGTGCGGGGCTCTTCGGACAGATGCCGTGCGGGTGTCAGGACTTGGCGGCGGTGCCGAAGGCCGGGATGACGGAGCCCTGGTAGGTGTCCTCGATGAACTTCTCGACCTCGTCGGAGTGCAGGAGCTCGACGAGCTTCTGGACGCGGGGGTCCTTCTCGTTGCCCTTCTTCACGGCGATGATGTTGGCGTACGGGTTACCGTCGGCCTTTTCGAGCGCGAGGGCGTCCTTGGCGGGCTTCAGGTCGGCCTCGATCGCGTAGTTGCCGTTGATGACGGCGGCGTCGACGTCGTTCAGGGCGCGGGGCACAGTGGCGGCCTCCAGCTCCTTGAACTCCAGGCCCTTCTTGTCGGTGATGTCGCTCAGCTTGGCGCTGGTGCCGACGCCGTCCTTGAGGGTGATGAGGCCGTTCTCGGCGAGGAGCTGGAGGGCGCGGCCCTCGTTGGTGGTGTCGTTGGGGACGGCGACGGTCTGGCCGGCCTTGAGGTCCTTGAGGTCCTCGACCTTCTTGGAGTAGAGGCCGAGCGGCTCCAGGTGAACGGTGCCGACGGAGACCAGGTGGGTGTTCTTCTTCTTGTTGAAGTCGTCCAGGTACGGCTGGTGCTGGAAGAAGTTGGCGTCGACCTGGCCGGTCTCGGTGGCGGTGTTCGGCAGGACGTAGTCCGTGAACTCCTTCACCTCCAGCTTGAGGCCCGCCTTCTCGGCCAGGTTCTTCTTGACAAAGTCCAGGATGTCGGCGTGCGGCGTCGGGGACGCTGCGACGACGAGCGCCTTGGAGGTGTCGGCCTTGGCACCGGTCTCACTCTTGGCGCCCGGGTCGGACGAGGTGCCGCAGGCGGTGAGGCCGAGGGCGATGGCGGCGGTGGCGGCGGCAGCAGCGGTGATCTTGATGTTCTTACGCACGAAAAGTGCCTCTTTCCGGTGGTGATGGTGGTGCGCCCGGACAAGGAGTTCGGGCTTGTGAGCGGAGTGGAGGTCTCAGAGCCTGTCGGGTGGCCTTCGATCGCCCGATCAAAGGTCACCCCGACAGGCCCTCAGGTGGTGGCGCGGCCCCGGCGGGCCAGCAGGCGTACGGCCAGGTCGCCGATCAGCTGGATCACGGTCACGATGACGATCAGCACCGCGACGGTGATGAGCATGAACTGGTTGTCGAAGCGCTGGAATCCGTAGGTGACGGCCTTGGAGCCGAGCCCTTCGCCGCCGACCGCGCCGGCCATCGCGGAGTAGCCGATGAGCACGATGACGGTGGTGGTGACGCCGGAGATGAGCGAGGGCAGCGCCTGCGGCAGGAGGACCTTGCGGACGATCGTCGGGATGGATCCGCCCATCGACTGGACGGCCTCGACGAGCCCGTGGTCGACCTCGCGGACGGCGGTCTCGACGAGCCGGGCGAAGAACGGGATGGCGCCGACGGAGAGCGGCACGATCATCGCGGTCGGGCCGATGAAGGTGCCCACGACCCAGGTGGTGAAGGGGATCAGGGCGATCAGCAGGATGATGAACGGCAGCGAGCGGCCGATGTTCACGATCACGCCGATGACCTTGTTCACCGGGGTGTTCTGGAGCAGTCCGCCCTTGTCGGTGAGGACCAGCAGGACGCCGAGCGGCAGTCCCACCAGGACGGTGACGACCGTGGACCAGAGCACCATGTAGAGGGTGTCGATGGTCCCCTGGGTGAGCAGCGGCTGCATTTCGGACCAGGTCACTTCGCCACCTCCTTGGTGAGCGGGGCGGGGGTCTGTACCGGGATGACGGGGCCGTCGTGCTCCACGACCTCGGCCTGGAGGCCCTGCTCGCGCAGGAAGCCGATCGGGACGACGTTCTCCTCGAAGCGGCCGGGCAGCTCGATGCGCATCCGCCCGATCTGCTTGCCGCCGACGGTGTCCATCGCGGCGCCCAGGATCGAGATGTCGATGTTGTACGTACGGGAGAGCTGGGAGATCACCGGCCGGCCGGCGGCGTCGCCGTGGAAGGTGACGTCGACGACCGTGCAGTCGGGGCCGGAGGCCGTACCGCCGACGGGGAACAGCTCGTGTGCCAGTTCGGAGCCGGGGGTGGCGAGCAGTTCGCCGACGGTGCCGGACTCGACGATGCGTCCCTTCTGCATCAGCGCGGCGGAGTCGCAGATCGTCTTGACGACGTCCATCTCGTGCGTGATGAGCAGGACGGTCAGGCCGAGCTGCTGGTTGAGGTCGCGCAGCAGCTGGAGGATGGAGCGGGTGGTCTCGGGGTCGAGGGCCGAGGTGGCCTCGTCGGAGAGCAGGACCTTGGGGTCCCCGGCGAGGGCGCGGGCGATGCCGACGCGCTGCTTCTGGCCGCCGGAGAGCTGGCCGGGGTACGCCTTGGCCTTGTCGGCGAGGCCGACCAGGTCGAGGAGTTCGAGGGCCTTGCGGGAGCGGTCCCGGCCCGGGACGCCGAGGATCTCCAGCGGGAGTTCGACGTTGTCCCGGACGGTGCGGGAGGACAGCAGGTTGAAGTGCTGGAAGACCATGCCGATGCGGCTGCGTGCCTCGCGCAGTTCCTTGCCGGCCCGGTGGCCGCGTCCGGCGAGTGCGGTGAGGTCCTGGCCGGCCACGGTCACGGTGCCGGAGGTGGGGCGCTCCAGGAGGTTGACGCAGCGGATCAGGGAGGATTTGCCGGCGCCGCTCTGTCCGATGACGCCGTACACCTCGCCCTCGCGGACGTGCAGGTCGACGCCGTCCAGGGCGGTGACCTCGCGGCCGCGCGACTGGTAGACCTTCGTGAGGCCCGAAGTGGTGATCACAGGGGTTTCCGTCACTGTCGAGTGCGCGGCGCGATGTCCGCCGGGCACGGGGCATTCGTCTGATGAGACTGGTTGGACGTTTCGATCGGACGTTCCAAGCTGGGATCTCGGCACGGCTCAGGGCGGCGGCGGGTGGCCGGGCAGCGGTGCTGGGGCAGGCTCGTTCCGCTGGATGCGGACGGCTCGGGCTCGGTCTCGCTTCGGGGCGCGAGGATCGGGCGGGGGCCCTCAGAAGGTGCGCATTCGACACATACAACGAGCACCGGGCGTCGTGATCGCCTCGGTCGCAAGGATGCGGCTGCTCGTCGTGGTCATGGGCCAAGTAAAACAGACGTAACGTTCCGCCCGACCAGCCTGTCCGAATAGCGGACAGACGTGGATGGTGCGGTGAGACGGCCCGTCCGCTTGCCGTGATTCCCACTCGCCCGGCTGTGACCTGCGCCGATACGGCGGAGAGGCCACGCAGAGGCCGGCGACGACGGCAGCCGCGACCGGCCCGGAACGCTCATGGGCTGTGGCAAAGGCCACGGCCCCCGTTCCCGGGGCGCGGGGGCGCACGCAGGGGGCCGATTGGTCCGTAATACCCTCACCACATGCTTGACGCCCTGACGGTCGCGGTCGCCGTGACCGCGCTCGCCCTCACCGCCTGGTGCGGATTCGCCGCCTACCGGGACCAGCCGACCAAGGACTGGCACTTCATCGGGATGGCCGTGGTCTCGCTGCTGGCGCTGGCCCAGCTGGTGGTGGGCATCGTGCAGTTGTCCCGGGGCGAACGGCCCGAGCAGGGCATGACGATCTTCATCGCGTATCTGATCGGGGCCTTCCTCGCGGTTCCCGCGGCCGGTTTCCTCTCGCTGACCGAGCGGACCCGGTGGGGTTCGGTGACGGTGGCGGCGGGCGCGGTCGTGCTGGCCGTCCTCGAAGTACGGCTCTACGACATCTGGGGAAACTGACCGTGACCGACACCGATCGCACCCCCGCGGCGGCCACCGGCGAGAAGCAGCCCTTCGACCTCGGGACGGGTCCCGGCCGGGTACTGCTCTGGTTCTACGGGGTGTTCACCGTCGCGGCCGCCTCCCGCTCGATCGTCCAGATGATCCTGGACTTCGGCAAGGCACCGCTCGCCTACGTGCTGTCGGCCGTCGCCGCGCTGGTGTACGGGTTCATCACGTACTCGCTGGTGCGCGGGGGCGAGAAGGCGCGCAGGACGGCGCTGGTGTGCTGCGCCGCGGAGCTGCTGGGCGTGCTGGTCGTCGGGACCTGGACGATGGTGGAGCCCTCGGCGTTCGCGGACGCCACCGTCTGGTCCGACTTCGGCATGGGTTACCTGTTCATCCCGGTGATCCTGCCGATCACCGGGATGATGTGGCTGCGCCGGGCCAGGCAGGCGTAGACGCTCAAGCGCTGGCGACGTACGCGGGTTTCGTGGCGTCCTTCTCCAGAAGGATCATCAGGACGCCGTCCCGGCCGGTCTCGTTGCCCACGGGGGCGTATCCCGCACGGCGGTAGAGCCGCAGATTGCTCTCGCTGCGGTGGCCGGTGTGCAGCCGGAACAGGGTGGCCGACCGCTCGTCGGTGAGTCCCGCCTCCGCCGCCCGCAGCAGCCGGGCACCGAGACCGTGCCCCTGGAGCCGGGGGTGGACGCAGAGCCTGCCGATCTCCCCCGCCCCGTCCTCGCCGACGGCCCCCCGGACCGAGCCCACGACCTCGTCGCCCAGCCGCGCCACGAACACCAGGTTCGTGGCGATCTCGGCGTGCAACGAGTCGAGGGTCTGGACGAGCGGGTCGATCCGGTAGTTCCCGTACAGCTCCGCCTCGCTCTGGAAGCAGAGGTACTGGAGTTTCAAGATCTGTTCGGCGTCCTGCGCCGTCGCTGCTGAGATGATCACGCTCATGCCCATCCGCGCATGCCTCCGCCCACCTGATCCACCGGTTGTCTAACGCTCCTTTCCCCGCAGTTCAGGAGCAGCAACCTCCGCCGCGAGCATTCTGCGCAGACATCCAAGGCAACGGGAACGGATCGGACCCAAACTCCCCTGTGACATACCCAACTTCCCTGCGATTTCCCGGTAGGTGGGGTCGCTGGGCGCGAGCATCGCCGCCATCAGCCGCGCGCACCTGCCGGGCAGCCGGTCCACCGCCGCGCGCAGCGCCCGGCGTTCGTCGGCGCCGAGGGCGAGCCGTTCGGGGCAGCCGGCCGGGTCCGCGGCGGTCTCGTCGCGGTAGGGGCGTTCGTGCCGGGCGGTGCGGCGGGCCCTGCGGGCCTCCGCCCGTACCGCGTCCCGCACCCAGCGGGCCGGGTCCACCGGTGGCCCCTCCCCCGCGAGCAGCTCCAGCAGCCGCAGCCAGACGGCCTGTTCGAGGTCGGCCGGTTCGACCGCCGCACCCGTCACCGAGGCGGCCGCCTCCGCCCTGGCCTCGGCGCTCACCAGCGGGTACAGAGCACGGACGACGGCCGCGGGGGCGGGTCCTGCCGGAACAAGATCGAGAAGCGTCATGCCCCGGCCGACGCGCCCGCGGCGGCGGCCGGTTGCCGTACCCGGCGGGCACCACCCGACCGGGGCACGCCCCGGCCGGGTGCTGACGCGGTGGTCACCTCGCGTTGTGGTCCGCGGCGGCGAGCAGGGCGGTGTCCGGGTTGTCGGAGAAGATTCCGTCGATGCCCGTCGCGAAGTACGTCCGGAACGCGCCGAACGCGTCGCCGTAGGCCGTGGGGTCCGTGCCGCGCCGGAAGTCGGCGGGCAGGAAGCTGTTCTCGTTGCGCATGGTGTAGGGGTGCAGGACCAGGCCCTGCGCGTGCGCGTCCTTCACCAGGGTGGTCGGTGCGGTGAGCCGCCCCGAGGCGTCCTTGGGGATGACCAGGTCCAGGGTGGGGCCGATGCCCTGGGCGAAGGAGGCCATCCACTTCAGCCCCTCGGGCTTCACCAGGTCCGCGACGGTGCGCGGGTCGCCGGACGTCACGAAGTCCCAGGGGCGCTCGCCCGCGCCGGAGAGCAGTACGACGCGCGGGGTCGCGACGAGCCGGGCCAGCCGCTGGATGCTGCCGGGCTCGAAGGACTGGAGGATGAGCGGCGACTGCTGACGGTGCCGGCCGTAGCGGCGCAGCAGCTTGGCGAGCGGCTCCTCCAGACCGAGGCCGAGGCCCCGGAAGTAGGTGGGGTGCTTGGTCTCGACGTACAGCCAGACGGGCTTTCCGCGCCTGCGGCCCTCCCGGTCGGCCCAGCGGAGCACCTCCTCGAAGGTGGGGATCTCCCAGCGGCCGTCGTAGAGCGTGTTCTTCTGACGGGTGCCGGGGATGCGCTCCTTGGCCCGCAGCGTCTTGAGTTCGGCGAGGGTGAAGTCCTCGGTGAACCAGCCGGTGAGGGAGACGCCGTCGACCTTCTTGGTGGCCTTGCGGCTCGCGAACTCGGGGTGGTCGGCGACGTCGGTGGTGGCGGTGATGTCGTTCTCGTGGCGGCATACGAGATGGCCGTCGCGGGTCGGCACCAGGTCCTGCTCGACTATGTGCGCGCCCATGTCGAGGGCCAGCTGGTAGGAGCCGAGGGTGTGTTCGGGCCGGTAGCCGCTGGAGCCGCGGTGTCCGATGATGGTGGGCACCGGCAGGTCGAGGCGGAATCCGTGGCCGCCGTGCCGTTCGGAGAGATTCTCCGCGGTGCCGCCCGCGGCGTCGGCCGGGCCTCCGGCCAGCCCGAGGGCGGCGGTGCCCAGTACGGCGGCTCCCGCTCCCAGCATGGTTCTGCGGCCGGGACCGGTCTGCGCGCGCTCAGTCATGAATGCTCCTCGCGTGTGATGTCCGGCACCTGTCGGACGGGGCCCGAGCGTAAGCAGCAGTACCGTCGTGGAGGCAGCCCCTGGACGAACATGGCGGAAACTCACGTCAACACCGCATATCCGTTCCGTGAGCCCGATGTGCGATCTGTGAGCGGCCGCGAGTATCGTCCTCACCTGCATGGACCGTCACGATCCCGCACCTCGGCCGGCCCCGGCCACTACACCGGAGGAACCGTTGTCCCGACACGCACTCATCAAGGCAGTGCTCGGACCGATCTTGCGCCTGATGTTCCGCCCCCAGGTGGAAGGTGTGGAGAACATTCCCGGGGACGGTCCGGTGATCCTCGCGGGCAACCATCTGACGTTCATCGATTCGATGATCATGCCGATCTGCTGCGACCGGCCGGTGTTCTACATCGGCAAGGACGAGTACGTGACGGGCAAGGGGCTCAAGGGCCGGGCCATGGCCTGGTTCTTCACCGGCTGCGGCATGATCCCGGTGGACCGGGACGGCGGGCGCGGCGGTGTTGCGGCGCTGATGACGGGCCGTCGGGTGCTGGAGGAGGGCAAGGCGTTCGCCATCTACCCCGAGGGCACCCGCTCCCCCGACGGCCGCCTGTACCGGGGCCGTACCGGCATCGCCCGGCTGACGCTGATGACGGGCGCTCCGGTGGTGCCGTTCGCGATGATCGGCACGGACAAGCTCCAGCCCGGCGGGGCCGGCCTGCCCCGTCCCGGCAAGGTGACGGTCCGTTTCGGTGAGCCGATGGAGTTCTCCCGGTACGAGGGCATGGACCGCGACCGTTATGTGCTGCGGGCGGTGACCGACTCCGTGATGGCCGAGGTGATGCGGCTGTCCGGTCAGGAGTACGTCGACATGTACGCCACGAAGGCCAAGGCCGCGTGAGCTGAGGCGCGCGAAGCGCCCACGGCAGGACACGCGGAAGGGCTCGTACCCCGGCTTCCCGGTGGTACGGGCCCTTCCGCGTGTCCGGGCCGGGACGGCTACTGGTGCACGATGCCGTCCTCCAGCTTCTGACCGCGCAACAGGAACCAGGCGGCCACGGCCGTCGCCAGCAGGACCACCGCGCCGATGCCCGCGGCGAGGCCCAGTCCCTGGACGAACGACTCCTGCGCCGCGGATACCAGTGCCTGCCCCTGCTGGGCCGGCAGTCCGTGGGCCGCCTCGACGGCGCCGCCGAGCGATTCATGGGCCGCCGCCGCGGGGCCCGACGGGACGCCCGGGGGTGTGCCGAACTCCTGATAGACGCCGGTGACGATGGAGCCGAGCAGGGCGATGCCGAGGGCCGCGCCGAGTTCGTACGCCGTCTCGGAGACCGCGCCGGCGGAACCCGCCTGCTCCTTGGGGACGCTGGAAAGGATCACGTCGGAGGTGACGGTGAAGGCGAAGCCCGCGCCCACGCCGACGACGAGCAGCACCGCCCCGATCAGCGGGTAGGAGGTCTCCTTGTGGATCAGGGTGACCGCGGCGAGGGCCAGGCCGATCGCCGCGAGGCCGCCGCTCACCACCGAACGTACCGAGAAGCGGCGGGCCGCCCGGCCCGCGATCAGACCGGCGACGACCGCGCCGACGGCCGCGGGCAGTTCGGCGAGACCGGCCTCCAGCGGCCCGCGCCCCTGCACCAGTTGGAGGAACTGGGAGAGGAAGAAGACCAGTCCGGACAGGCCGAGGATGGTCAGCAGGTCGGCGAGGACGGCGGCGGAGAAGCCCCGGTGGTGGAAGAGCCGCATGTCCAGCAGGGGCGCCGGGAGCGTGAGCTGCCTGCGTACGAACCAGCAGAGTGCCGCCGCACCACCGATGCCCGCGGCGATGGTCCCCGTGCTCGGGCCGTGTGCCGCCAGCTCCTTGATGGCGTACACGACACCGATCATGCCGACGAAGGAGAGCGCGACGCTCGCCAGGTCCCAGGGGCCCGGGGCCGGGTTCCTGGACTCGGGGATCGTCTTCGCGCCGACGACCACGAGGACCGCCATGACCGGCAGGTTGATCAGGAAGACCGAGCCCCACCAGAAGTGCTCCAGCAGCAGTCCGCCGACCACCGGGCCGACGGCCGCCCCGGCGGAGGCCATCGCTCCCCAGATCCCGATGGCGAGGCTGCGCTCGCGCGGGTCGTGGAAGAGGTTCCGGATCAGGGCGAGGGTGGACGGCATCAGGGTGGCGCCCGCGACACCGAGCAGCGCCCGCGCCAGGATCATCATCTCGGGGGTGTGCGCGTAGGCGTTGAGCACGGAGACCGCGCCGAACGCCGTCGCACCGCACAGCAGCAGCTTCTTGCGGCCGATGCGGTCGCCGAGGCTGCCCATCGAGACCAGCAGGCCGGCGATGACGAAGGAGTAGACGTCGCCGATCCACAGCAGCTGGGTGCCGGTCGGTTCGAGGTCCTCGGTGAGGAACGGGGTCGCGAGGCCCAGGACGGTGGCATCGATCGCCACGAGCAGCACCGCGAGGACGAGCACGGACAGCGCGATCCACCGCCCGGGACGGTGCAGTTCGTCCGGGGATGCCACGCGCTGTTCGATACGACTCATTGCTCCACGCTCCGGCGTGCACCGCCGAGCAGCAACTCGACGATCATGTACTGGAAGTCCTGGCTCGCGACCCGGCCGTCCTGGACCGCCCAGGCGCCGCTGGAGATGAGTCCGTAGAGGGCCTCGGTCAGCCAGGCGGGGGTGAGGTCGATGCGAATTTCGCCGCGCTCCTGGCCCCGTCTGAACAGGGCGGAGACCCGGGCGTCGAGTCGGTTCCAGCCCTCGTTCACCTCTTGGCCCTCGAAGAGCTGGTTCTCGGTGACGAGGAAGGAGAGCAGTCCCGCGCTCGGCTCGACGGCCGCGACCAGACGGCGCAGCGCCTCCGGCGCGCTGCCCTCGTCGAGGGCAGCGGCGTCCAGCGCCGCTTCGAACTCCTGGATGCCCAGGTTCTCCAACGCCTTGACCAGGGCGTCCCGTCCGGCGAAGTGCCGGTGCAGGGTTGCGCGTCCGATGCCTGCGGCCTTGGCGACCTCGTCCATGGTGGCGGTCGATTTACGGGTCAGCAGGGCGGCGGCGCTGCGCAGTACCTGTTCACGGTCGAGACTCATGAGACAATTGTAGACCACATGAGACAGAGTTGTCTCATTGAGGAGGGGTGGCCTCCGGGAGGACCGTCAGATCGAGGCCGGGGAGGCGGGCCGGATCGGTGATCACGGACATCTCGACGATCCTGCCCCGGGCGACCATGAAGATCATGACCGAGAACCGGTGGCCCTCGCGCGCCGCGATGACGGCCGGTTCCCCGTCGACCAGGGCCCGCTGCGAGGACCGCGCGAACGGCGCGAACATCATCGCCTGCCGGGCCACGGCCGCCGCACCCCGTACCGGGCCTGCCGCACCGGCAGTGCCGGCGCCGATGTCGGACCGCACCACCACGTCCGGATCGAGCACGGCCAGGAGGGCCTCGAATTCACCGTCACGGGCGGCGGCCAGGAAAGCGTTGACGACTTCGCGCTTGCGGGCGAGATCCGGGTCCGGCACCGGCTCCGCGCCCTGCACCCGGCGCCGCGCCCGGCTGGCGAGCTGCCGGGCCGCGGCCGGGGTGCGGTCCACGACACCGGCGATCTCGTCGAACGGCACGGCGAACATGTCGTGCAGCACGAAGGCCAGCCGCTCGGCGGGATCGAGCGTTTCGAGCACCACGAGCATCGCGAGACCGACCGAGTCGGCCATCAGCGCCTGCTGCTCGGGGTCGGCCCCCGGCCGGTCACCGAGGTCCGGGCCGGGGGCCGGCTCCTCGGGCGCCCCGGTGCCGAGGGGTTCCTCACGGCGGGAGCGGCGGGAGCGGAGCAGGTCCAGGCACACCCGCCCGACGACCGTCGTCAGCCAGCCGCCCAGATTGTCGATCGCCCGGTCGTCCGAACGGCTGAGCCGGATCCACGCCTCCTGGACGGCGTCCTCCGCCTCGCTCGTCGAACCGAGCATCCGGTAGGCCACGGCCTTCAGCCGGTCCCGGTTCTCCTCGAACCGCCCCGCCAGGAACTCATTTCCGTCCACAGCCACATTCCTCCGTCGTGTTCCATCACAGGTCTGACGGACGGAACCCCGCCGATGTGACGGACGGCCGGCGCCGATCCCCTGGGCCTGTCCTGCGGACGAGGGCCGGGCCCCGTCCGTGGTCCGCCCGGACCGGCTCCGGTCAGCTCCAGCGCAGCCCGGCGCGATGCCGCCAGTACGCCTCGGGCTCCTCCACCAGCGCGTCCAGCCGGGCGCGCCGCTCCTCGTCGAGATCGACGACGGCCGCGTGCAGGTTCCCGGCGAGCTGGCCGACGGTCGCCGCACCGGAGAGCACCACCCCGGCCCAGGGCTGGTGCAGCACCAGGGCCAGGGCGACCGCGTCGCTGCCGAGACCGGCGTCGGCGGCAATCTCCCGGACCACGGCGGGGGCCTCCGTCCCGGCGAGCCGCCCGTTGGCCATGCCCTCCTTGACGATCACGGTGAGTCCGGCCGCATGGGCCTCGGCGAGCGCCGTCCCGGCCGAGGTCTCCAGGGCGTTGTAGGTGGCCTGGACCGTACGGAAGAGCGGCTCGCCGTCCACGGTGACGGTGAGGGCGGCCCGGATCGCGTCCGCCTGGGCGGGCCCGCTGGTGGAGAGGCCGACGCTGACGCCCTCGGCGGCGAGCGCGGCCAGCCGGGCGTGCAGTTCCTTGTCGGTGAGGGCCGGGCTGTCGGCGGTGACCGAGTGGATCTGGTAGAGGTCGAGGCGGTCGCCGAGCAGCGCGTCGGTCTCGGCCCGCTGGCGCAGGAAGGTGGCGAGGCTGTGGTCCTTGACCTCGTGCGCCTCGGCGTCGACGCTCCAGTCGGCCGTGTAGGTGTAGCCCCACTTGCTGCCGATGACGACATCGTCCACCTCGGGGTGGGCCGTCAGCCACTGGGCCAGGAACTCTTCCGAGCGGCCGTAGGAACGGGCCGCGTCGAAGTAGCGGACGCCCTGGGCGTAGGCGGCGTCGAGCAGCTCGTGGGTGCGTGCGCGCATCGCCTCGACGCTGCGGTCGTCGGGCAGGTCGCGGTCGCGGTGGAGATTGATGTAGCCGGGCCTGCCGACCGCCGCCAGGCCGAGCCCGATGTGGGCGGTCGGAGTCGTCGCTGTGGCCAGCCGGGCGAAAGGCATCGTGGGGCTCCTCCTCGGTCGGTGCGCTCCCCGTCAACGTAACCCAGCGCACGGAAACCGGAAGGCGGGGAGCATACGTGCGCTCCCCGCCTTCCGGTGCCGCCCTCGGCGCGGTCAGTCCTTCGCGGTGGCCCAGGCCTGCTGGACCGCAAGGTCGGCCTTCACCTCGGCGAGCTGGACGGCCACGGCCGACGGGGCCGTACCGCCGCGACCGCTGCGGGAGGCGAGCGCGCCGGCCACGTTGAGGACCGTGCGGACCTCGGGGGTGAGGTGCTCGGAGATCTTGGCGAACTGCTCGTCGGTCAGCTGGTCGAGCTCGATGCCGTGCTGCTCGCACTCCTTGACGCACTCACCGGCGACCTCGTGGGCGACCCGGAACGGCACGCCCTGCTTGACCAGCCACTCGGCGATGTCGGTGGCGAGCGAGAAGCCGGCCGGGGCCAGCTCCTCCATGCGCTCGCGGTTCACGGTGAGCGTGGCCATCATGCCGGTGAAGGCGGGCAGCAGGACCTCCAGCTGGTCGCAGGAGTCGAAGACCGGCTCCTTGTCCTCCTGGAGGTCGCGGTTGTACGCGAGCGGGAGGGCCTTCAGCGTGGCCATCAGACCGGTCAGATTGCCGATCAGGCGGCCGGACTTGCCGCGTGCCAGCTCGGCGATGTCCGGGTTCTTCTTCTGCGGCATGATCGAGGAGCCGGTGGAGAAGGCGTCGTGCAGGGTGACGAAGGAGAACTCCTTCGTGTTCCAGATGATGACCTCCTCCGCGATCCGGGAGAGGTTCACACCGATCATCGCGGTGATGAAGGCGAACTCGGCGACGAAGTCGCGGGAGGCCGTTCCGTCGATGGAGTTGCCGACGGAGCCGCGCTCGAAGCCGAGGTCGGCGGCGACCGCCTCCGGGTCGAGACCGAGGGACGACCCGGCGAGGGCGCCGGAGCCGTACGGCGAGACGGCGGTCCGCTCGTCCCACTGGCGCAGCCGCTCGGCGTCCCGGGACAGGGACTGCGCATGGGCCAGGACGTGGTGGGCGAAGAGCACCGGCTGGGCGTGCTGGAGGTGGGTACGGCCGGGCATCGCGACGTCCGGGTGCGCCTCGGCGAGGCCGACCAGCGCGTCCTGGAGCTCGGCGATCAGGCCGCCGATGATCCGGGCGTGGTCGCGCAGGTACATCCGGAAGAGCGTGGCGATCTGGTCGTTGCGGGACCGGCCGGCCCGCAGCTTGCCGCCGAGGTCGGGGCCGAGGCGTTCCAGCAGCCCGCGCTCCAGCGCGGTGTGGACGTCCTCGTCGGCGACGGTGCCGGTGAAGGAGCCGTCGGCGACATCGGCTTCGAGCTGGTCGAGACCGGCGATCATGCGGCTCAGCTCGTCCTCGGTGAGCAGGCCCGCCTTGTTCAGCACGCGCGCGTGGGCGCGGGAACCGGCGATGTCGTACGGCGCGAGCCGCCAGTCGAAGTGGACGGAGGCGGACAGCTTGGCCAGCGCCTCGGCCGGACCGTCGGCGAAGCGGGCGCCCCAGAGGCGTACGTCGCTCTTGCCGTTGCCGTTGCTCACTGCGTGCTCCTCGGAAGAACAGGGTGATGGGTGTACGACCGCCTCCCCGCGCGGAGGGCCGAAGAGGCGGTGACGTAACTACCGGGGGTAGGGCGAGGTCACGCTTCGCCGTCGTGCCGCCCGAGTGATGGGTATAACTATGCAGACCTCCGTATGTTTTGTCAAAGATATGCGCCGCTCCCCACCGACCCTCGGGGCACCAGGGCGTCCCACGAGTCGAAATCACCTCCTCGGCACCGGAGTCGGCGACGAGAATGACAGCCATGGGGAAAACATATGAACGCATCGATGGACGGCTCAGGACCTTCATAGAGGAGCAGCACATCTTCTTCACGGCGACGGCGCCCCTGGACGGGGAGGGCACGGTCAACCTCTCCCCCAAGGGCGTCAGCGGTTCGTTCGCCGTGATCGACGAGCTGACCCTGGCCTACCTGGACTTCGCGGGCAGCCATGCCGAGACCGTCGCCCACCTCCGCGAGAACGGCCGGATCACACTGATGTGGTGCGCCTTCCAGGGGCCGCCGAACATCGTGCGGGTGCACGGCCGCGGTGAGCCGGTCTTCCGGGACGATCCCCGGTTCGGCACACTGCTCACCCACTTCCCGGGCGTGGACCCCGGCCTCCACGGGCTGCGCGCCGTCATCGTGGTGCGGGCCGAACTGATCCGGGACAGCTGCGGCTACGCGGTGCCGTTCATGTCGTACGACGAGGACCGTCCGCTGCACGCCAAGCGCTTCGCCCGCGAGGACGACGCCTCGCTCAGCGCCTACTTCGAGAAGAAGGAGCACATCGCGTCGAGCATCGACGGGCTCCCGGGGCTGCCGCTCCCACTGCCGGCCATGCCGCGGACGGGACGCGATTGAGCCGTACGGAGCAGATCCGCGGGTGGCACCCGCCCGGAGGGTCTACCGTCCGGGCATGCGCAGATCCCTGGTGACCCTCTCGGTACTGCTCGCGCTGGCGGGCTCCGTCGCGGCCCGGCCCGCCGCCGCCCCGCCGCTTCCGCACCTGATGGCCGACACCGGCGGCGGCACCCAGCTGATCACTGCCGAGGCCCCGGCCACGGGCTCCACCACGGGCACCGTGACCTGGTGGAACCTGCGCCGGGGCAGCTGGGTGAAGGGCGGCTCCACGCCGGCCCGCTTCGGCTCGAAGGGCCTGGCCGAGGGGGCGTCGCGCAAGCAGGGCACGAACACCACCCCCACCGGCCTGTACGACCTGCCGTACGCCTTCGGCATCAAGCCCGCACCGGCCGGCACCGTCCATCCCTACCGCCGGGTCAACGACCGGTCGTGGTGGTGCCAGGACAACACGGCGCGGGACTACAACCGCTGGGTGGAGCCACGGCCCGCGGACTGCCGGGCGGGCGAGGCGGAGCATCTGATCGCGTACCCGACGCAGTACGCCCGCGCGCTCGTCATCGGGTTCAACTACGAACGGCCGGTACGGGGTCGCGGCGCGGGGATCTTCCTCCACGTCAACGGGCGTGGCGCGACCGCCGGTTGCGTCTCCGTACCGGCGGCCGCGATGGACCGGATCCTCGACTGGGTGAATCCGGCCCGCCGTCCGCACATCGCGATCGGGACCGGCTCGGGCCCGACCGCGATCACCCGCTACTGACGCGGCCCGGCAACACCGGTGCGCTCAGCGCTCGTTCTGCGCCAGTCGCAGCAGATGGTCGGCGAGCGCCTGGCCGCCCGACGGGTCGCGGCTGATCAGCATCAGGGTGTCGTCACCCGCGATGGTGCCGAGGATGTCGTGCAGTTCGGCCTGGTCGATGGCCGAGGCGAGGAACTGGGCCGCGCCCGGCGGGGTGCGCAGCACCACGAGGTTGGCCGACGCCTCCGCGGAGATGAGCAGTTCGGCGGAGAGCCGCCGCATCCGCTCCTCCTTCGCGGACCCGCCCAACGGCGCCTGCGGGGTGCGGAATCCGCCCTCGCTCGGCACCGCGTAGATCAGCTCGCCGCCGGTGTTGCGGATCTTCACCGCACCCAGCTCGTCCAGATCGCGGGAGAGCGTCGCCTGGGTGACGCTCAGCCCGTCGTCGGCGAGGAGCTTGGCCAGCTGGCTCTGCGAGCGCACCGGCTGCCGGTTCAGGATGTCCACGATCCGGCGGTGGCGTGCGGTGCGGGTCTGCGGCACGGACGGCCCGCCGTACTCGGATTCCTGCGCCTCGGTCATCGTCGTCGCCTCATTCTCCGGATCGTCCGTCCCCTTGTGCCGCGTCGAGAGCGCCGGGCAGCGCCTGGAGCAACGCGTCCACTTCCGCGTCGCCGATGATCAGCGGCGGCATGAGCCGCAGGACATCGGGGGCGGGTACGTTCACCAGGATTCCGGCACTCTGAGCCGCCTGCTGCACCTGGGGCGCGAGCGGCTCGGTGAGCACGATACCCAGCAGCAGTCCGGAGCCCCTTACGTGGGACACCAGCGGATGGCCGAGGCCCTCCACTCCGTCCCGGATCTTCTCGCCGAGCCGCTTCACCCGGTCCAGGGCGCCGTCGGCGGCCAGGGTGTCCAGGACGGCGAGACCGGCGGCGCAGGCGATCGGGTTGCCGCCGAACGTCGTACCGTGCTGGCCCGGCTTCAGCAGCTCGGCGGCCGGGCCGAAGGCCACGGCCGCGCCGATCGGTAGTCCGCCGCCCAGGCCCTTGGCAAGGGTGACGACATCGGGCTCGATGCCCTGGTGGGCCTGGTGCTCGAACCACTGGCCGCAGCGGCCGATGCCGGTCTGCACCTCGTCGAGCACCAGCAGGGTGCCGGTGGCGCGGGTGATCTCCCGGGCGGCCTCCAGATACCCGGCGGGCGGTACGACCACACCGTTCTCGCCCTGGATCGGCTCGATGATCACCAGCGCGGTGTCGGTGGTGACGGCGGCCCGCAGGGCCTCCGCGTCGCCGTACGGGACGTGTGTGACGTCACCGGGCAGCGGGAGGAACGGGTCGCGCTTGGCGGGCTGGCCGGTCAGTGCGAGCGCGCCCATGGTCCGGCCGTGGAAGCCGCCGTCGGTGGCGACCATGTGGGTCCGCCCGGTCAGCCGGCCGATCTTGAAGGCCGCCTCGTTGGCCTCGGCGCCCGAGTTGGCGAAGTAGACACGGCCGCTCCGGCCGAAGAGCTGGAGCAGCCGTTCGGCGAGACGGACGGGCGGCTCGGCGATGAAGAGGTTGGAGACATGGCCGAGGGAGGCGATCTGGGTGGAGACGGCCTCGACGACGGCAGGGTGGGCGTGCCCCAGCGCGTTCACCGCGATACCGCCGACGAAGTCGAGGTACTCGGTGCCGTCGGCATCCCACACCCGGGCGCCCTCGCCGCGGACCAGGGACAGCTTCGGGGTCCCGTAGTTGTCCATCAGCGCGTGGCTCCAGCGCTGTGCGAGTTCCTGGTTGCTCATGACTCCCCCTGCGCGTCGGGCCGTGCGTCGGGCACGACCATCGTGCCGATTCCTTCGTCGGTGAAGATTTCCAGCAGGATCGAGTGCTGGACCCGGCCGTCGATGACGC
The DNA here is from genome assembly GCF_042890955.1 of Streptomyces sp. NPDC001933. NCBI lineage: Bacteria > Bacillati > Actinomycetota > Actinomycetes > Kitasatosporales > Streptomycetaceae > Streptomyces > Streptomyces sp. NPDC001933. Next base: position 22,874 of record NZ_JBIASS010000012.1, read on the forward strand.
GGGCGGTCTCGACGCCGTTGCGCACGGCGTGCAGGCAGCCCTGCATCTTCGGCACCATGCCGCTGGAGAGTTCCGGCAGCAGCTTCTCCAGCTCGGCCGCGGTGAGCCGGCTGATCACGTCGTCGCTGTTGGGCCAGTCCTCGTAGAGGCCTTCGACGTCGGTGAGGACCATCAGCGTCTCGGCGTTCAGCGCGGCGGCGAGCGCCGCGGCGGCGGTGTCGGCGTTGACGTTGTAGACGTGGTTGTCGTCGGCGGAGCGGGCGATGGAGGAGATGACCGGGATCCGGCCGTCGTCCAGCAGCGCCTGGATCGCTCCGGTGTCGATGGCGGTGATCTCGCCGACCCGGCCGATGTCGACGCTCTCGCCGTCGATGGTGGGCCGGTGCTGGACGGCGGTGATGGTGTGGGCGTCCTCGCCGGTCATGCCGACGGCGAGCGGGCCGTGCTGGTTGAGCAGGCCGACGAGTTCGCGCTGCACCTGGCCGGCCAGCACCATCCTTACGACGTCCATCGCCTCGGGCGTGGTGACGCGCAGCCCCGCCTTGAACTCGCTGACCAGGCCCTGCTTGTCGAGCTGGGCGCTGATCTGCGGGCCGCCGCCGTGCACGACGACGGGCTTGATGCCGGCCTGGCGCAGGAAGACCACGTCCTGGGCGAAGGCCGCCTTCAGCTCGTCGTCGATCATGGCGTTGCCGCCGAACTTGATGACGACGGTCTTGCCGTTGTGCCGGGTCAGCCAGGGCAGTGCCTCGATGAGGATCTGCGCCTTCGGGAGTGCGGTGTGTTTCCGCGCCGCGCTCATGAGCTGTACGCGCTGTTCTCGTGGACGTAGTCCGCGGTGAGGTCGTTGGCCCAGATGACGGCGGACTCGGTGCCGGCGGCGAGGTCGGCGGTGATCTTGACCTCCCGGTAGCGCATGTCGACCAGATCGCGGTCCTCGCCGACGCCGCCGTTCTTGCAGACCCAGACGCCGTTGATGGCGACGTTCAGCTGGTCGGGCTCGAAGGCGGCCTTCGTCGTGCCGATCGCGGAGAGCACCCGGCCCCAGTTGGGGTCCTCGCCGTGGATGGCGCACTTGAGGAGGTTGTTACGGGCGATGGAGCGGCCCACCTCGACGGCGTCGTCCTCGGTCGCGGCGTTGATGACCTCGATCCGGATGTCCTTGGAGGCGCCCTCGGCGTCACCGATGAGCTGGCGGGCCAGGTCCGCGCAGACGGTCCGTACGGCCTCGGCGAACTCGTCCTGCTCCGGGGTGATTCCGCTCGCCCCGGAGGCCAGCAGCAGCACGGTGTCGTTGGTCGACATGCAGCCGTCGGAGTCGACCCGGTCGAAGGTGGTGCGGGTGGCAGCGCGCAGCGCGGAGTCGAGCCCGGCGGCGTCCACGTCGGCGTCGGTGGTGAGGACGACCAGCATGGTGGCGAGGCCCGGGGCGAGCATGCCCGCGCCCTTGGCCATGCCGCCGACGGTCCAGCCCTCGCCGCCCGCGACGGCGGTCTTGTGGACGGTGTCGGTGGTCTTGATCGCGATGGCGGCCTTCTCGCCGCCGTGCTCGCTGAGGGCGGCGGCGGCCTGCTCGATGCCGGGCAGCAGCTTGTCCATCGGGAGCAGCGTGCCGATCAGCCCGGTCGAGGCGACCGCGATCTCACCGGCGTTGTGGCCGGTGAGCACCTCGGCGGCCTTCTCGGCGGTGGCGTGGGTGTCCTGGAAGCCCTTGGGGCCCGTACAGGCGTTGGCACCACCGGAGTTGAGGACGACGGCGGTGACCTCGCCGCCCTTGAGCACCTGCTCCGACCATAGGACGGGGGCGGCCTTGACGCGGTTGGAGGTGAAGACGCCCGCGGCGGCGCGACGCGGACCGTGGTTGACCACGAGGGCCAGGTCCGGGTTACCGCTCTCCTTGATTCCCGCGGCGATGCCCGCCGCGGAGAACCCCTGTGCTGCCGTGACGCTCACGGTGCGACTCCGATCGTGGAAAGACCTGTGTCCTCGGGAAGTCCGAGGGCGATGTTCATGCTCTGCAGGGCACCGCCGGCGGTGCCCTTGGCGAGGTTGTCGATGGCGCTGATCACGATGATCCGGCCCGCCGCCTCGTCGTGGGCGACCTGGATCTGTACGGCGTTGGAACCGTAGACGGACGCCGTGGCGGGCCACTGCCCCTCGGGGAGCAGCTCGACGAAGGGCTCGTCGGCGAACGCCTTCTCGTACACGTCGCGGACGGACTCGGCACTCACCCCGGGCCTGGCCTTCGCGCTGCAGGTGGCGAGGATGCCGCGGGGCATCGGCGCCAGGGTCGGCGTGAAGGAGACCGTGACGGGTTCACCGGCCGCCGCGCTGAGGTTCTGGATCATCTCGGGGGTGTGCCGGTGGGCGCCGCCGACGCCGTACGGGGACATGTTGCCCATCACCTCGGAGCCGAGCAGATGCGGCTTGGCCGCCTTGCCCGCTCCGGAGGTGCCGGACGCGGCGACGATCACGGCCTCGGGCTCGGCCAGCTGGGCCGCGTACGCCGGGAAGAGCGCGAGCGATACGGCGGTCGGGTAGCAGCCGGGCACCGCGATCCGCTTGGAACCGGCGAGCGCGGCGCGCCCGCCCGGCAGTTCGGGCAGGCCGTAGGGCCAGGTGCCGGCGTGCGGGGAACCGTAGAACTTCTCCCAGTCCGCCGCGTCCTTGAGCCGGAAGTCGGCCCCCATGTCGACGACCAGCACCTCGTCGCCGAGCTGTTCGGCGACGGCGGCCGACTGCCCGTGCGGGAGGGCGAGGAAGACGACGTCGTGCCCGGCGAGGACCTCGGGGGTGGTCGGCTGGAGGACCCGGTCGGCGAGCGGCCGCAGATGCGGCTGGAGCGCGCCGAGCTTCTGCCCCGCGTTGGAGTTGGCGGTGAGCGCCCCGATCTCGACCCGGGGGTGAACCAGCAGGAGACGGAGCAGCTCCCCACCGGCGTATCCGCTCGCCCCTGCCACTGCCGCACGTACCACCATCGAAACCTCCTCGTCGATGGCATGACTATACGCAGTCCTGCACTTTTATACAAAGCTTTCGCCCGGCCACTCGCCACCGGCCACGCTGTCAGTGTGCTCCGTCATCTTCGAACCATGTCGATCACCGCACAACTGTGCGACTCGGTGAGGCTTCCGGGCGCGGACGCACAGGTCGACGCATTTGCCTTCGACGCGCGTGGGGACGGGCCGCCCCGCGCTCTCCGACGGGACTACGGCTGCGGGTTCGTCGACGCGACGGCGGGAGCGGGGCACTCGATCGCCGGAGCGAAGCGGCGCCCTGAGCGCGGTGGTGCGCTCAGAACGAACCGCCCGGTGCCGGCCGGCCGACGGGCAGGTCATCGGCCGGGATTCGGCCGGTGGAGAGCTGGGCCAGCAGCTGCTCGGTGTGGCGGCCCAGGGACGGGGCCGGGGTGCGGAAGGTTTCAAGGCCGGCCCCGAAGGTCACGGGGAAGCGGGCCTGTGGGCAGGCGGCGGGATCGGCGGGGGTGCCGAACAGTTGCCGGGCGGTGTTGTGGGGGTCGGTCAGGAGTTCGCCGGGGGTGGTGAGGACAGGGGCCCAGGGGGCGTCGAGGGCGTCCAGGCGTTCCTGCCACCAGGCGTGGTCACGGGTGCGGAAGATTCCGTGCAGCAAGTCGCTCACGGCCCGCCTCGCGGCAGTTCGAGCGGCGCGCCGGTCGTAGGCATCGGTGTTCAACTCCGGGAATTCCGCGGCCAGTCCGGTGCGGAAGCGGTGCCAGAACTTGTCCTCGAACGTGGCGAGGGAGAGGCGGCGTCCGTCGGCGGTGGTGAAGGTGTCGTTGTCGCCCTGCACCAGGCCCGCTTCGAGGGGGTCGGGGATGTCGCGCAGCGGCAGTGCGAAGAGGGAGCACCAGGCGGTGATGGATTCGCTGAGGGATACGTCGATGTGCTGGCCCCGGGTCCGGGTGCCGGTCCCGGGGCCGAGGGCGGCGGTCAGGGCGAGGGCCGCGTGCATGGCTCCGGCCATGTCGCCGATCCGGACGCCGGGGCGGATGATCTCGCCGTCGAGCCGTCCGGGGACGGTGAAGAACCCGGACAGGCCGAGGAAGTTGAGCTCGTGGCCGGGCTTCTGCGCGTAGGGTCCGCTCTGCCCGTAGCCGCTGAGCGAGCACAGCACCAGGCGCGGATTGGCCTCGTGGAGTGCGGCGAAGCCCAGTCCCATCCCGTCGAGGACACCGGGGCGGAAGCTCTCCACGACGGCGTCGGCGGTGCGGACCAGGTCCAGGAAGGTGTTCCGGCCCTCCTCGTCGCGCAGGTCCAGGGTGATCGACCGCTTGTTGCGGTTGAGCGCGTCGAACAGGTCGGGGGCCATCCGCAGGGGGTCGCCGGAGTGCGGGGGCTCCACCTTGATGACGTCGGCGCCGAGGTCGGCGAGCAGGGATGTGGCGTAGGGGCCGGGCAGCAGCCGGGAGAGGTCGAGGATGCGCTTGCCCGTCAGCGACGACCAGGCGGGGGCCGAGGAGTGGGAAGGGGGTGTCATCAGGTGCACCTGTCCTGCCGTGAGTGGGTCGGGGAGGCGGGTCAGGCCATGAAGGCGAGGCCGTGCGCGATGCCGTTGCGCTGGATCTCGGAGGTTCCGGTCAGGATGCGGAACATGCGGATCTTGCGGAACAGGAACTCGATCTCATTGCCCTGGGTGAGGCCTTCCTTGCCGTGGATCTGGACGGCCTGGTCGAGGATGCGGAAGGCGGACTCGGCGACGAACAGCTTGCTCATGAACGCCTCGGTGCGTACGTCGTTCCCCCGGTCGAGCGCGGCGAGCGCCGCATAGGTCATGGAGCGGGCCGCGTACAGCTCGGTGGCCATGTCGGCGACCTTGTGCTGGATCGACTGGAGTGTCAGCAGGGGCCGGCCGCCGGCGACCTTGCGGGTGCGGGCGCGTTCCAGGGTGAGGTCGAGGGCCCGGCGGGTGGCGCCGATGACGGTGGGGCAGTGCAGGAGCCGGTTGGTGGTGACGCGGCCGAGCGCGATCCGCATGCCCTTGCCCTCCTCGCCGAGGAGGTTCTGGGCGGGGACGTAGCAGTCGTCCAGGACGATGTCGCTCTCGATGTGCTCGCCGGACATGGGCGTGGCGCCGTCGAGCACCTTGCAGCCGGGGCTGTCCAGGTCGACCAGGAAGGCGGAGAAGGCCGGCTTGTCGCCCTCCTGTCCGCCGGTCCCCGCCATCCGGGCCACGACGATGGCGAAGTCCGCGAACGGGCCCGCCGAGCTGAAGACCTTGTGACCGCTCAGGCGGTAGCCGTCGCCGTCGCGGGTGGCGGTGGTGCGCATGGACCGGACGTCGGAGCCGGCATCGGTCTCGGTCAGCGAGAAGCAGCAGGCGCGCTCGCCGCGCACCAGGGGCAGCAGGTACGTGTCCAGCTGGTACTCGGTGGCGTGCCGCAGGATGTCGCCGGCGCGCAGCGGGCCGCCCATGTCGCCCAGCACGCTGTGCCCGAGCACGCGTCCACTGGCCCCGATCTCTTCCTTCAGGGCGGCCAGCGCGGTGTGGGAGAGGTTCTGGCCGCCGTGCTGCTCGGACAAGTGGATGCCGTAGAAGCCCAGTTCGCGGCTGCGCCGCCAGACAGGTTCGAGGTCGGCGCGGGTGAGGCGGCTCTCGTGGGTGATGCCGCGGCCTCGTTCGTAGTCGGCCAGTTCGCCGTCGAGGTATGCGCGGAGCCGGTCGACGAGGCCGGCGAGCCGGGGGTCGTCGTCGTAGGCGGGGCGCAGGGAGAAGGTCATGTCGGGGTGGTCCTTGCCGGTCGGGGGCGGGGTCGGTGCGGGGGCAGTCGGTGCGGGAGACGGCCGTTCAGGCGCCCGTCAGTTCACGCGGCGGTCGGCGTCGGCCCAGTACGGTTCGCGCACGGCCTTGCGGTCGAGCTTTCCGTTGCGGTTGTGGGGCAGTTCCGCGACGAAGTCCACGGTCCTCGGCTTCTTGAAGCGGTCGAGCCGCTCGGCGCAGAACGCGGTGATCTCGTCGCCGCTCGGCGCATGGCCGGGGCGGGGCACGATGACGGCCTTCACCGCCTCGCCCCACGTCTCGTCGGGCACACCGATGACGCAGGCTTCCTGGACACCGGGGTGTTCGTAGAGGACGGCCTCGACCTCGGTCGAGTAGATGTTGAACCCGCCGGAGATGATCATGTCCTTCTTGCGGTCGACGAGGAACAGGTAGCCGTCCTCGCGCATCCAGGCGAGATCGCCGGTGTGGACCCAGCCGTCGCGGAAGGTCTGCGCCGACAGTTCCGGCTCCTGCCAGTACTCGCGTACGCAGTCGGGGCCGCGGACGATGAGTTCGCCCACCTCGCGGGGCGGCAGCGGCCGGCCGGTCTCGTCGACGATCCGGACCTCGGTGTCGTACGTCGCCCGGCCGCAGGACTGGAGCAGTTCGGGGTCGTCCGCGACGGCGTGGGCGATCTCCTGGCTGCTCAGCCCCGCCACCACGCTGGTGGTCTCGCCGAGGCCGTAGCCCTGTGCCACGACCGGGCCGAAGAACCGCACGGCGTCGCGCAGGCGTTGGGGCGAGATGGGTGCGCCGCCCACGCGTACGCCGGTCAGGCTGGACAGGTCCCGCCCGGCCGCGTCCGGGTGGGCCAGCACCATGTTGACCATGGCGGGGACGAGGAACGTCGCGGTGATGCGTTCCTTCTCCACCGTGTCCACGAACGCCCCGGCGCTCCAGGCCGGCAGTACGTAGGTGGCCGCCCCGGCGAAGACGTTGGCCAGCAGCGTCATGCCGGTGGCATGGGTGATCGGGCCGCAGGCGAGGTAGCGGGTGCCCGGCCGGGGCCGGGACTCGTCGCTCATCAGGAGTTTACGCATGTTCGCGAGACGGTTACCGAAGGTCTGGACGGCCGCCTTGAGCGCTCCGGTGGATCCGGAGGTGAAGTTGAGGACGCACGGAGCGTCCTCGTCCACGTCGGTGGCGACCGGGGCGGCGTCCCCCTCGCCGAGCAGGGCCCGGTATCCGAGGACCGCACCGCCCGGTATCGCGTCCGCGGCCTCCCCGTCCTCCAGGAGTACGGGGAGACAGCCGGTGCCCGAGGCCTCGATGGCGGCAAGCGCGTCCTCCCGGTGCGCCGCGTCGAACACGAGGACGCGCACCGGCGCGTAACGCAGGATGTGCTCGATCTCGCCGCGCCCCAGCCGGGCGTTGATCGGCGCGCGCACCAGTCCGGCCTTGTAGAGGGCGAATTCGACCTCGACCAGTTCCCCGCGGTTCCAGGCCAGGGAGGCGACCGCGTCGCCGGGGCGCAGTCCGCGGGCGGTCAGGGCCGAGGCGAGACGGTTGGTCGCGCCGTCCAGTTCCGCGTACGTCCAGGAACGCTCGCCGCAGACCAGGGCGGTGGCGTCGGGCCAGTAGCGGGCGCTGCGGGTGAGATAGGTGCCGAGGTTCATCAACGATCTCCAGCCTTACGGTCCGACCAATTGAATACAGCAAGAACGTTTACAGACACAATGTTTTGTATCTTGTGGGCTGTCAAGAGCCATCTAGACTGTGCGCGGACCACGACAGGGCGAAGGGGGCCTCATGGCCGAGGACAGGCGCACCAGGCGTACCCGCAGGGCGCTGGGCGGAGCACTGGTGGAGCTGGTGCTGGAGCGCGGCTTCAGCGCACTCACCGTCGAAGACATCACCGAGCAGGCCGATGTCGCGCGCGCCACGTTCTACGCGCACTTCAAGGGCAAGGACGACCTGTTCGCGCGGGTGACCACCGACCTGCTGGAGCAGCTCGCGCAGCGTCTGGAGCCGGTGGTCGCCAGCAGCTCCATCGGCTTCACCGGCAAGCCGCTGCTGGAGATGCTGCGGCATGTCAGCGACGAACGGGACGTCTACCGGGTCATCCTGCGCGGCGAAGGGGACGGCAAGCCGCTGCAGATGTTCGTGGATGCCTGCGCCGCCGCGACGGCGCAGGAGTTCAAGGCCCGCGCCGAACGCAACAACGTCCAGCCGCGCATCGACGCCGACCTGCTGGCCCGGGTCTGGGTGGGCGAGCAGATCGCCGTACTGCGCTGGTGGGCCGAGCAGGACACCCCGCCGATGCCCGCCGAGGAGGCCGTGCGCATGCTGCTCGACCTGGCCCTGCACGGCCGGTACTGGGCCAGCGGATTCACCGCCCCGGACCAGGGCTGACCGGCCCCGGTCCCTGTCCTGCCCCGATCCGCCGGACAGCCCTCAGAGGGCGCCGAGTCGTGCGGCGTCCCGTGCCGGGCGGATACAGCAGGCGGCCACGACCCCGCAGATGATCATGACGACCGCCGCCAGCGCGAACGACTGCGTGTAGCCCGCGCCCTCCGAGGGCGCGGAATCCAGCAGATGACCCGTCAGGGACGGGGCCAGCAGCCCCGGCAGTGTCCCCGTCGCGGCCACGATCCCGAAGAGCGCGCCGCGCCGGGAGGCGGGCACGACCGCCGCGGCCGTCATGTAGTGCAGCGGGAAAGCGATGGAGTGCACCGCGAAGGCGACCGCGATCAGGGCGAGCCGCACCGGCAGCGGGCCGACGAAGGGGAACACCGCCATCGCCGTCCCGGCACACGCCACCGCGAGGCCCTGTGGCACACCGCTGGAAAGGCGCATCGACACGCCACGCCGGGTCAGCCGGTCGATCACGGGGGACAGCGCCAGCAGCAGCACGAAACTGAGGGCGGACACGGCACTGAGCACCGCCGCCGCCGTTCCCGGGCTCATGGCGAGTTCGTTCCTGAGATACGACGGCAGCCAGGCCTGACTGAGGGCCATCGCCCACGACGCCCCGAAAGCGCTGGCCACACTCCCGATCACCGTGCCGCACAGCAGCAGTCGGCGGTAGGGGACGCGGGCGGACCCGCCGGCCTCGGTCCGTACGCGCGCCGGGGGCTGGTCGTAGGGGCCGTCGCGCCCGACGAACCACCACACCGCGCTCCACGCCAGACTCGTCACGGCCAGCGCGGCAAAGGCCGAACGCCACCCGAACTGCGTGATCAGCCAGGTGACCACGGGCGCCGCTATGAGAGTGCCGAGGGCGGCGCCACTGATCTGCAGGGCCGAGGGCAGACCGCGGCGGCCCGCCGGAAACCACTTGTAGAGGGCGTGCATCGACATCGGCGTGGCCGGCCCCTCCGCCGCGCCGAGCAGCACCCGGCCGGCGACCAGCGCCGGTACGGCCGCCACGATCAGGACGGGCAACTGGGCCAGGCCCCACACCAGGCACATCACGAACAGCAGCACGCGGCTGGAGACGCGCGAGGAGAAGAAGCCGACGACCAGTCCGGAGAGACTGAACAGGATCGAGTAGGAGCTGGAGATCAAGCCGTAGGTGCTGTGGCTGATGTCCAGCTCTTCCATGATCGGGTCGGCCGCCAGCCCGAGCACCGACTTGTCCGCGAAGTTGACGATCATGAACGTGACGATCAGCGCGGTGACGAGCCAGGCGCGGCGCCGGTCGAACGCCGGCGGCCCGAGGCCGCCGGACTCGTCGAGTTCCAGCGACGGTGATGGCTGCGAGGGCATAGGGAGACTCCTGCGGTTCGGGAGAAGCAGGGGGCGATGCTCCGGTGGCGGGAGGTTCGGCATCGGGCGCACGCGGGCAGCGGCACCACTCCCGTCCGGGCACGGCCTGTCGGGGTGCGACGAGAAATCAATTGAACGAAGCGTCCATTAACGGGCTGCTGATTCGGCAACGTAACGTGCTGGCCACTTCCGGTCAATGCCTCCATGGCAGGCAGGACGCCGCACGCTGGTCAGGCACGCGCAGCCGATCGAGCCAGAGCGCAGGCCGCTCACGAAAATAGACGATGTGTATGGTAGCGATCAGGACGTCACTCAATATCGAGGAGCGCACATGACCGACGCACCGCTGGCTGATCTCCACTGGTCCCGCGGCTACACCGACCCGGCATGGGTGCGCCGCTACACCACGGCGGGCCGGGAGCTACTGCCCAGCCGCCGGGTGTGGCGCGGGCCGGGTCCCGCCCGCAGCCTGCCGACGGACACCGCCGGCCTCGACCTGCTCACGATCACCGCGCCCGACGGTCGCACCCTGACCCTCCAGGACCTCTTCGCGGCCGCCCAGACCGATGCCCTCCTGGTGATGCACCGCGGCACCCTCGTCCACGAGACATACCCGCACGGACTCCGGTCCCACGACGCCCACTTCAACGCCTCGGCGGCCAAGTCGTACACAGGTCTGCTGGCTGCCACCCTGGCCCATCGGGGAACCCTCGACCGCGACGCAAAAGCCTCCGAGTACGTCCCCGAACTCGCCAGCACCGCCTTCGGGGACAGCACCGTCGACCACCTGCTGCACATGGGAACCCACGTCTCGTACGCCGGGCGCCCCTTCGACAAGCCCGTCGAGGCCCAGCGCTACTTCGCGGTCGTCGCACCGCCCCTGCGCCCCTACGGCTACAGCGGCCCCACCAGCATCCGCGAACACCTCGCCACCGCACGCGCGACGGCCGCGCCGGGGACCGAGTTCCGCTACGAGAACGGCAACGTCGAAGCGCTCGCCGAAATCCTCCGCCGTGTCACCGGCACCACCACCTCGGCCCTGCTGAGCGACATGATCTGGTCCCGGCTCGGCGCCGACGAGGACGCCTACTACGTCCTGGACGGCGAAGGCACCGAGGCCGCCTGCGGCGGATTCAGCGCCACCGCCCGCGACGTGGCCCGGCTCGGCGAGATGATCCGCTGCGGGGGCGCTGTCGGGGACCGGCAGATCGTGCCCGCCGCGGTGACCGCCGCCATCCCCGACGCCCCGGAGGGCTACGCCGGGCGCGTCCGCTTCCCCGCCGCCCCGCCCAGCACCCCCGCCACGCTCTCGTACCACGACTACTGGTGGATCCTGAACGACCCCTACGGATCCTTCATGGCCAGCGGCATCCACGGCCAGCGCCTCTTCGTCTCCCCCGGGCTGGAGACCGTCATCGTCCACTACGGATCCCAGGTGATGTCCCCGGCCGTCCCCGTGGCCCCGCTCGTCCCCGCGTTCCTGCAGATCGGCGCCCATCTGCAACGCATCCGCTGAAGCCGGTACGGGTCCGGTGGGCCCCGGCGCCGCCCCCGCGCCGCGCTGTGACCGTGCCCGCCCGTCGATGCCGGAGGCGTCGATGTCAGGATGGTTCCATGACGAGCAAGGTTTACTTCGACATCACCATCAACGACGAGCCCGCCGGGCGGATCACGTTCAAACTGTTCGACGACATCGTTCCCAAGACGGCGGAGAACTTCCGCGCGCTGGCGACCGGCGAGAAGGGCTTCGGTTACAAGGGGTCCTCGTTCCACCGCATCATCCCCGACTTCATGCTCCAGGGCGGCGACTTCACCGCGGGCAACGGCACCGGCGGCAAGAGCATCTACGGCGCCAAGTTCCCGGACGAGAACTTCAAGCTGAAGCACACCAAGCCGGGCCAGCTGTCCATGGCCAACAGCGGCCCCCACTCCAACGGCTCGCAGTTCTTCATCACGACGATCGTGACGTCGTGGCTGGACGGCAAGCACGTGGTGTTCGGCGAGGTCGACGACGAGGCCGGCATGGACCTGGTCAAGAAGATCGAGGCCCTCGGCACGCAGAGCGGCCGCCCGCAGGCGAAGATCACCATCGCGGACAGCGGCGTCCTCTGACCCGCATCCACAACCGCTGAATCGAGCGCGCCGCCCGGCAGTCCCGCCGGGCGGCGCGCTCCGTCGTACCGGCGCCCGGACGACCCCCGCCCCCTCGGTACGGTGCCGGGATGGGAAACACATTCCACGGCGGTGGCCGCAGCCTGTCCATGTCCAACGGGAGCACGGACGTCTTCGTCGACGTACTCGTGCTGGCCGTGTCCGATCTCGCCGAGAGCGTCTGGGAGTACCGCTTCGCCACCCTGCTCACCCTCCAGGACCAGGGCGCCGTGGGGCGCGGGGTGGTCGGATTCGACCTGGAGGAGATCGACTGGGGCGGCTCCGCCGACGAGCGGGCCACGGCGAAGAGCTTCATCCTGCGAGTGATCGATCTGGCACTGCGCAGACACCGGTGGGACGAACTGGGTTACGAGCCACCCTTCGCCGAGGGACAACTGCGGCAGTACCGGGAGATGGTCGAGGCGTTCGACCCCTCCGGCGCCGAACCGCAGAGCGGCAGGTCCCCCTTCCCCGGCCCGGAGGAGGCCGCCATGGCCTCATGCGTACGGCACCGCGTGCTGTGCGCGCCGGCGAACTGGGACGCATGCGTCTTCTGCAACCGGTCCGATGAGCCCCGCTGATTCCGTGGCGCATCCCTTCATCACCCCCACTGTCAACCGATGGTTGACACCCCGGGACTGTCAACCTAAGGTTGACACATGGTGAATCCCGTACGCCCGACGCATCCCGTGCGCCTCGACGACCTGATCGAGGCCATCAAGAAGGTTCACACCGACGCCCTCGACCAGCTCTCGGACGCGGTGATCGCCGCAGACCACCTCGGTGACGTGGCCGACCATCTGATCGGCCACTTCGTGGACCAGGCCCGGCGCTCCGGCGCCTCCTGGACCGACATCGGCAAGAGCATGGGGGTGACCAGGCAGGCCGCCCAGAAGCGGTTCGTGGCCAAGGACCCCGGCGAGGTGTCGGACCTCGACCCCAGTCAGGGGTTCAGCCGCTTCACCCCCCGGGCCAAGAACGTCGTGATGGCCGCGCAGAACGAGGCCCGCACGGCACACAACGACGAGGTGGGCACCGCGCACCTGGTCCTGGGGCTGCTCAGCGAGCCGGAAGGACTGGCCGCCGCGTTCGTCAAGGCCCAGGGCATCACCCTGGAGGACGTCCGCCGGGCCGCCACCGAGGCGCTGCCGCCGGCCGCGGCCGGCGAGCTGCCGGAGTTGATCCCGTACGACGCCGGGGCCCGCAAGGCACTGGAACTGACGTTCCGGGAGGCCCTTCGGATGGGCCACAACTACATCGGCACCGAGCACATCCTGCTCGCGCTGCTGGAACAGGAGGACGGTACGGGAGTGCTGACAGGTCTCGGCATCGGCAAGGCGGCCGCCGAGGCCGCCATCGCCGAGGCCCTGTCCCTGCTCACCACCCCGAAGGAGAACGACTGAGCGGGGCGGCGCCGGCCGTCGTGTGACGGCGGCCGGCACGCGGCCTCCCCCGCCGGTCGCGGCGAATTCCGGCCAGTGCACGGCGGCCGGGGCGGCGAGGCCACGGCGGCCCCGGCCACCGCCGAAATGGCGCGCGGAGCGGGCGGCCTCCGGTCGTGGACCGTACGTCGACCAGGAGCTCCGGTCCCGTTGACCAGGGACTCCCGCTCCTGTCGGGCCTGGGCCTCCCGCCTCCGGAGCGGGCGCGGACCGCGGATTGCCGGCCGTCGCGGCGAGCGGTCAGCGGACTCCCGCTTCGAGCCTGAGGCTCCAGCGGCCCGGCATTCCGGTGAGAGTGACCGTGGAGAGCGGCCCGACATCCACGTTCCAGTACGTCGACGGCGGGGCCTTGAGCGCGTACACGAGCGCGGCCCGGACGACCGCCGGTTCGGCGACGGCGACGATGGCGCCGTCGCACGCGGGGCGGGTGTCCAGCCAGCCCCCTATCCGCGAGATGAACGCGAGCAGCGGTTCGCCGCCGTGCGGGGCGGAGCGCGGGTCCGCGAGCCAGGCGTCGACCGCCGCCGGTTCGCACGCCGTGACATCGGCGAGGGTGCAGCCCCGCCAGCGGCCCATGTCGCAGTCGCGCAGGGCCGGCTGGACGAGCGGGGCGAAGCCGAGTGCGTCGCCGGTGGCGCGGCTGCGCGGCGTCGGCGAGCAGTAGCGCAGCTCGGCGGCGCCCAGCGGTATGAGGGCGGGCGCGGCGAGCTGTATCTCGTACAGACCGGTGTGGTCGAGCGGCCGGTCGTCGTCGAAGCGCTCGGCAAGCAGGGTGGAGCTGCGCGCCGCGGCGACCAACGAGACTCTGGAAGTCATGGCGGCGATCGTGGATCCGAACACTCTTCCGGTCAAGAGGGCCTCCACAAGTCCGTCCGACCCGGCCCGGGGCGAGGCGGATCCCGCGGCACCCGTCCCCGATTGGCTGGAACCGCCCTTCTCATGGGGCGTGCGGGCCGCCCCGGTCAGGGCCGGCGGCCGCCCCCGGAACCGGTCAGGACTTCGTCGCAGGCGGTGCGCAGCCGGCGGATCCCTTCGGCGATCTCGGACTCCCCGGCGGCTGCGGAGAAGCTCAGCCGGATCTGCGGGGACGGAGGTTCGGCGCAGAAGTACGGGCGGCCGGGCGCGATGGCGACGCCCGCACGCAGGGCCGCCGAGACCACCGCGGACTCGTCCGTACCGGCCTCAGCCTCGGGCAGGCGCAGCCACAGGCTGCCGCCGCCCGCGGGGATGTGCGGGAGGGTGAGTCCGGGCAGTTCCAGGCCCAGCGCCGTCGTCATGGCGGTGCGGCGGCTGCGCAGCCCGGCCGACACGGAACGCAGATGGTGGCTCCACGCCGGGGATCCGACGAGTTCGAGCGCGGCCTCCTGGAGCGGCCGGGGGACGAAGAAGCTGTCGACGACCTGGATGGCCCGCAGCCGGCCCAGCACCGGCCCGCGGGCGGCGAGCGCCCCCACCCGCAGGCTCGGCGAGGCGATCTTGGTGAGGGAGCAGACATGGACGACCACCCCGTCCGGGTCGTCGGCGGCCAGCGGGGCGGGCAGCGGTCCGGCGTCGTCGTGGACGAGCCGGCGCGCGAAGTCGTCCTCGACGACGAAGGCGCCCGCCGCACGGGCGATCCGGACGACCTCTGCGCGCCGTTCGGGGGCGAGGACCGCGCCGGTCGGGTTCTGGAAGAGCGGCTGGCAGACGAAGACGCGGGCGCCGGTGGCCCGGAACGCCGCGTCCAGCAGCTCGGGCCGTACGCCGTCGGCGTCCACGGGCACCGGCACGGGCCGCAGTCCGGTGGCGCGGGCGACCGCCAGCATGCCGGGGTAGGTGGGCGACTCGACCAGCAGCGGGGCGCCGGGCGGGGCGAGCGCGCGCAGCGCGGTGGCCAGGGCGCTCTGGCCGCCTGCGGTGATCAGCACGTCGGCGGCGGTGAGAGCGGGCCCGATCCGGCGGGCGAACCAAGACCGCAGTTCGGTCAGGCCGTCGGTGGGCGGCCGGTCCCAGGCGCCGGGGCGGCGGCCGGCGCGGGCGAGGGCGGCGGCGAGCGCCCGCTCCGGCTGGAGGGAGGAGTGGAGGTAGCCGCCGTTGAGCTCGATGACTCCGGGCGGCGGTGCGGCGAGCGTGACCAGGACCCCGGAGGCGTCGACGGTGCGTGGCACCGCTTCGGGCCCGCCGTCGCCGCTGAGGGAGATCTCCTGCCAGGAGGTGTCGCCCGGCGGGGACACCTCGGTACGGGGCTGTGCCCGGAACGCGCCGGAGCCGGGCCTGGTGACCACGAGCCCCTCGGCAACGAGCTGGGCGATGGCCCGGGAGACGGTGACAGGGCTGACCCGGAAGCGCTCGACGAGAGCGCGACTGGACGGCAGCTTTCCTCCGGGTGAGTAGCGGTTCAGCTCGCTCCGTAGAGATCCGACGAGGTCGGCGACGCTGCTACGCTCATGCATGAGAGCTAAGAGTAGCGCTATCAACGACAGTACGATAGCGGTCGGCCCATCGGCCGGTATCGATCCCGTCACCCGGACCACCGGCACCGGCAGCGGTACCGCCACCGGCCGCAAGTCGTCCCGCGGCGGTCTCGTGCTCGCCGGGCTCGGTGTCCTCGCCTTCTCGCTGACCTTTCCTTCCACGGCCTGGGGGCTGGAGAGCTTCGGCCCCTGGTCGCTGGTGGCGCTGCGCACCCTGCTCGCCGCTGCGATCGCGGGCAGCGCGCTGCTCCTGGGCCGCGTCGCGATGCCGGACCGCCGGCACTGGGCCGGGCTCGTCGTGGTCGCCGCGGGCGTGGTGATCGGCTTCCCGCTGCTGACCACGCTGGCCCTTCGGACCTCGACGACCTCGCACGCGGCCGTGGTCGTGGGGCTGCTGCCGCTGACCACCGCGGTGTTCTCCTCGCTGCGGACGGGAGCGCGGCAGCCCCGCGCCTTCTGGGCCGCGGCGCTGGCCGGTGCGGCCGTGGTGATCGTGTTCACCGTGCAGCAGAGCGGCGGCGAGCTGTCCGGCGGCGATCTGTATCTGTTCGGCGCGCTGCTGGTGTGCGCTGCGGGTTACACGGAGGGGGGCAGGCTGGCCCGGGTCATGCCGGGCTGGCAGGTGGTCGGCTGGGCGCTGGTGCTCTGCCTGCCGCTCGCGGTGGTGGCGGCGGCGGTCGCGTTGCCGGCCGAGCCGGTGCGGCTGACGGCGCACGGGGTGATCGGTCTGGTCTGGGTGGCAGTCGTTTCGACCTTCCTCGGCCTGTACGTCTGGTACCGCGGGATGGCGGAGATCGGGGTGCCGCAGGCCAGCCAGCTCCAGCTCGGGCAGCCCCTGCTGACCCTGCTGTGGTCGTTCCTCCTGCTCGGCGAGACGGTCCCGGCGGCGGCGCCGGTGGCCGCGGTAGCGGTGCTCGTCTGCATCGCGGCCACCCAGCGGGCGGGGCGTGACCGGCGGCCGCGGTGAGCGGTCCGTACACCCCAGCGATGAACTGTCCGTACTCCCCCACCGGGCGAAGTCGGCTTTCGGCCATAGACTTGTCGACATGGACCGCCACCCGTGAGGAGGTCAGTCCCGATGGAGGCACACACGGGCGACCGGCTGCTGATACACGGCAGGACCGTGGGGCAGCACGACAAGGTCGCAGAGATCGTCGAAGTGCTCGGTGCCGGGGGCTCTCCCCCGTACCGCGTCCGCTTCGAGGACGGACACGAACACCTGGTTTCACCCGGTCCCGACAGCGTCGTACAGCACACCGAAACCCGGAAGCAGCCCTAGGAGACTCCGTAGCGGCCTCCGGCGTTCGGCACTGCTCTTCGCCCCCGGGCCGGGGGCGGGCCGGCCCGTTCCCGGGCGGCCCGCCCCGATCACCCATCGCGTCCACTCCGCCCTTCGGTCAGCGGGGTGGGCGCGCCCTGTTGCGGTAGTGGTCGGCGACCACCCGGTCCATGGCCCCGATCCGGTCCACGACCACGTCCTTCCCGGAGAAGTAGACGTGACCGCGCACCTGGTCGTACTTGGCGGCGAAGTCGATGTGCCGGGACAGTTCGGCCGGGTCCTGCCAGGCGGCGGGCTGGGCCGGGTCACCGGCCTTGTAGAGCGCCTCCCCCACGAACAGGTCGACTTCCGTGCCGCGTACCACCTCGCTCCACCAGGGCACCAGCTTGGCGTAGTCGGCGGCGGCGAAGCCGATGTTCCAGTAGACCTGCGGGCAGATGTAGTCGATCCAGCCCTTCCGGACCCAGCCACGGGTGTCGGCGTACAGATCGTCGTAGGTCTGCACCCCCGCCCTGGTGTCGGAGCCGAGCGGATCGGTCGCGGCGTTGCGCCACACCCCGAACGGGCTGATCCCGAACTGGACGTTCTTCTTGATCTTCTTGATCCGCTCGGCGGTCTCGCGCACCAGCTTGTCGGTGTTGTCGCGCCGCCAGGCGGCCTTGTCCGGGAAGCCCGCGCCGTACTTGGCGTACGTGGCGTCGTCGTCGAAGACCTGCCCGGCCACGGGGTACGGATAGAAGTAGTCGTCCCAGTGCACGGCGTCGATGTCGTAGCGGCGGACCGCGTCGAGCATCGCGTCCTGGACGAAGCGGCGGACCTCCGGAATCCCCGGGTTGTAGTAGAGCTTCCCGCCGTAGGGCAGGACCCAGTCGGGGTGCAGCCGGGCCGGGTGGGTGGCGGTCAGCCGGGACGGGTCGGTGTGGTTGGCAACCCGGTACGGGTTGAACCAGGCGTGCAGTTCCAGGCCTCGGCTGTGCGCCTCGCGGACGGCGGTGCCCAGCGGGTCCCAGCCGGGGTCCTTGCCCTGGACGCCGGTGAGGTACTGGGCCCACGGCTCGTACGGCGAGGGCCACAGCGCGTCGGCGGTCGGCCGGACCTGGAGGATCACGGTGTTCAGCCGCCGCTCGACGGCCTCGTCGAGGTACGCGATCAGTTCGGCCTGCTGCGCGGCCGCCGTCAGGCCCGGCTTCGAGGGCCAGTCGAGATTGGCGACGGTGGCGACCCACATGCCGCGCAGCTCGCGCCGGGCGGCATGACGGCGGCCGGAGCGCTCCGGCACTTCGGTCCGCCGGGGCGGATCCGCGAAGGCGTCACCGGCCATGGTGACGGTGCTCACCATCCCCGCGACCACCCCGGCCGCCCCCGCAACAAAGCTTCTTCGGGCCATTTGCCGCATAAAGCTGCACCTGCCGTCTCTCTGTCATCGTCACCATCGTCCATCGCCCCTGTAATCAGGCGTAACGCAGAGCATGCCCGCCCCGGCCCGCAATGACCCGTAGGCCGCGGAGTAACGTCGTGGGGTCGGGGCGGGCACCGGAATCAGACGGGAACCTGCGACACGCAGAACAGCGAAAGGCACGAGGTGACGGACTCTATGGCCGACATTGCACGCGTCGGAGTGGTGGGCTGTGGCCAGATGGGCGCGGGTATCGCGGAGGTGTGCGCGCGCAGCGGTCTTGAGGTCATGGTGGCCGAGACCACCGGAGAGGCGTTGGAGATCGGCCGCACCCGGCTGCACAACTCCCTCTCGAAGGCCGCCGAGCGCGGCAAGATCACAGCCGAGGAGCGCGACGAGACGCTCGCCCGGCTGAGCTTCACCACGGACCTCGGTGAGTTCGCCGACCGCGACCTCGTCATCGAGGCCGTCGTGGAGAACGAGCAGGTCAAGACCGAGATCTTCCAGGTGCTCGACCAGGTGGTGACCCGGCAGGACGCGATCCTCGCCTCGAACACCTCCTCCATCCCGCTGGTGAAGCTGGCCGTGGCGACCTCCCGCCCGGACCAGGTCATCGGCATCCACTTCTTCAACCCGGCCCCGGTGCAGAAGCTCGTCGAGCTGATCCCGGCGCTGACCACGTCCGACGAGACGGTGAAGCGCTCCGAGGCCCTGGTGCAGGACGTGCTCGGCAAGCACCCGATCCGCGCCCAGGACCGCTCCGGCTTCGTGGTCAACGCGCTGCTGATCCCGTATCTGCTCTCCGCGATCCGGATGTTCGAGTCGGGGATCGCCAGCCGTGAGGACATCGACAACGGCATGGAGCTCGGCTGTGCCCACCCCATGGGCCCGCTCAAGCTCTCCGATCTGATCGGTCTCGACACGGTGGCCTCGGTCGCCGACTCGATGTACGCGGAGTTCAAGGAGCCGCTGTACGCCGCTCCGCCGCTGCTCCAGCGCATGGTGGACGCGGGCAGGCTCGGCCGCAAGACGGGCTCGGGCTTCTACCCGTACTCCTGATCCTTCGTCGTGCCCGTACGGGGCCGGTCCGGGCGATCCCCGGCCGGCCCCGTACGCGGTTGTGCGTGGCCGCGCCTCCGTGCGGCGCCTCACCCCAGCCGTAAGTGACGGAGCATCATCAGCCCGGCGGCCATTCCGGCGGCCGGGACGTCGCCTCGGGCGATCAGGCCGGGCACCAGCTTGAGCGGTATCCACTCGCGGCGCGAGGACTCGAAGGCGTCGCTGGGCGGGCCGGTCCAGCAGGCCTCCTCGGACCAGTAGAGGTGGTGCCGGGCGTCGGTGAGGCCGTTCGAGGGCTCCACGGTCAGCAGCGGGCGCAGCGGTCCGGGGCGCCAGCCGGTCTCCTCCTCCATCTCGCGGGCGGCGGCGGCCGCGATGTCCTCGCCGTCCTCGACGACGCCGGCGGCGAGTTCCCAGCCCCAGCTGTCCGTGATGAACCGGTGGCGCCAGAGCAGCAGCACCTCATCGGCCCCGTTGACGACGGTGGCCGCCGCGACAGGGCGGAGCCGGACGACGAAGTGGTCGAGATGGCTGCCATCGGGGATGACCACGTCTGCCAGATTGACCCGCAACCAGCGATTCTCATACACGGTTTGTTCGTTCAGGTTCGTCCATTGCACGGCTCTGCCACCTTTCGACAAATAGGTGGCAACATCGCAGCAGGAGCGGCACCGGAACGGAACGTACCGGTCCCCGTGAGTACGAGCCGTCCAGCGCGCTCACAGCGGTACGCGCAACGCCCCGTCGATCAGTTCGGCCGCCCGCCCCGCGCCGGCGCAGCCGCTCGCGACCAGGTCCTCGCGCACGGCGCGCATCCGGTCGCGCAGCCGCCGCGACTCCATGCCCGCGGCCTGCTCCGCCATCTCCACGGCGGTGGCCGCCGCCCGGTCCGCCTCGCCCCGGCGCAGCTCGACATGGGTCAGCATGGCCAGCCGGTGCACCCGGCCCCGGTCGTGCGCCGGGATCCGCACCGCCTTGGCCGCGTGCTCCCGGGCGCCCGGCAGATCGCCGATGCCGAGCAGCGCCTCGGCCACCTGCACATCGACCAGGCCCGGCTGGACGTACCCCGTCTCGTCCGGTTCCTGGTCCGGCCGGATGCGCCCGGCCTCCGACTCGGCCCGCCGGATGCACTCCCGGGCCCCGCTCGCGTCGCCGAGCCGGGCGTACGCCTTGGCCTGCATCGCGTACAGGTCGGCGACGAGCGCCGGGCTGATGTGTCCGGTGGCGGCCCGCAGTGCCGCCTGGGCGAAGGCCACGGACTGCCGGTAGTCGGCGAGGTGGAGCGACTGGTTGACCAGCAGGGCGATCACATAGCCGCCGAGCCCCCGGTCCCCGCTCGCCTTGGCCAGCCGCAGCGCCTGGTGGAAGTAGCGCTGGGCGAGCCCGTGCGCGTCCGAGTCGTACGCGCAGATCCCCGCGACCGCCACCAGGCCGCCCGCCGCCCGGTACAGCCGGCGGCCCATCGCGTCGCTGCAGCCGCCGCGCAGCAGCGGGGCGGTCTCGGCGTTGAGGAAGCCGACGATGCGGGAACGGGTCGCGATTCCGCCTGCCCGGCGGTACATCAGTTCGTAGTGGGTGCGGGCCGCACGCAGCGTCTCTATGTCGGCCATGGAGACCCGGGTCGGCCCCTCGCGCGAGACGTCGGCGTCCTCCGGCGGGTTCTCCCACTCCCAGACCGGCATCACCGCCGTGGTGCCCGTGACGGCGGCCGGGTCGAGGGCCTGCGCGCGCTGCGCCTCGTCGCAGCGCCACAGCGCGGTGGCCCGCTCGACGAAGCCGGTGAGCGGGGAGCCGGGCACGGGCGAGCCGGTCCCCGGGGCCGCCATGCCGATGTCGTCCAGCGAGACGGGCCTGGTCAGCCGCTTGCCGAGCACTTCGCAGATCAGGTCGGGCACCTGGCCGCGCGGGCGCTGGCCCTTCAGCCAGCGGGCCACCGCGGTGTGTTCGTAGCGCAGGCACAGTCCGCGCGGGCGGCCGGCCCGGTTGATGTGCGCGGCGAGACCCGCCCGGGAGACGCCCGCCTCCTCGATCAGGGCAGCCAGCAGAATGTTGGGCTCCGTTGCCCCCATGTGCCCCTCCGGTGGTTCGGCACGCCGAGGCGTGTCGCACCAGTGGAGCACGATTCACACGGGGTGTGAACGCAATGCCCGAACCGTCCCGCTGCGCACCCTGTTGCGCCGGTGCGCGGATGGGTTGAATCAGTCGTCTCGCAAGAGGCGGACGGGTCGTCTGCTCCCCCTCGTACAGTACGACGACCCGCAACCGCGCCGTCCGCCCTGCCGACCTGCCCGACACTCCGTGGCAGCGCGGACGGCGCCGGACCGCACGGCCCACTGCCCACGGATCGGAGGGTGGCTGCGGGGTCGGCTCGGAGCCGGGTTCCCCCGGGCCGTGCCGGGGCCCGCGTGCGGTCCACGCCGTTCGGCGAGCATGGCAGGAGGGGCGCATCCGGTCACCGGATGCGCCCCTCCTCGCCGTCTGTGCGCGAAAACGCTACGCGCCGCGCAGCACCGCGCCCGTCCGCTCGGCGGCCAGGGCCACCGCCGCGTCGCGCGCGGCCGAGGCCTCGTCCACGGTCAGCGTGCGGTCCGCCGCGCGGAAGCGCAGCGCGTACGCGAGCGACTTGCGGCCCGCACCGATCTGCTCACCCGTGAAGACGTCGAACAGCCGCACCGATTCGAGCAGTTCGCCCGCGCCCTCGTGCAGCGCCCGCTCCACGTCGGCGGCCGGGACGTTCTCCGCGACGATCAGCGCGACGTCCTGGGTCGCCACCGGGAAGGTGGAGATCCGCGGCGCCTGGAGCACACCGTCGACGGCCTGCTCCAGGACGTCGAGCTCGACCTCCATGGCGCAGGTCCGCTCGGGCAGGTGGAGGTCCTTGACGACCCGCGGGTGCAGCTCACCGGCGTGACCGAACAGGGTCTCCTCACCGTTCACCGTGACGTACAGCGCGGCGCAGCGGCCCGGGTGCCACGGCGCGTGCCGGTCACTGCGCACGGTCACCTCGACACCGGCCTCGTGGGCGATGGTGCGGGCGGCCTCGATGGCGTCCGCCCAGTCGGCCGGGCGGCCCTTGCCCCACCAGCCGGCCTGCTCGCGGGCGCCCGCGAGGACGACCGCGGCGCGGCGCGGCTGACGCGGCAGCGAGGCGTCGAGCCCGGCGATCTCCTCGGCGGTGGGACGGCGGTCGACGGGCAGCCGGACTGCCTTCGTCTCCGTGCCGGTGGGCCGGAAGACCAGGCCGGTCTCGAAGAGCGCGAGGTCGTGGCTGCCGCGGCCGTCGTTGCGCCGCAGTGCGCCGAGCAGGCCCGGCAGCAGCGTGGTGCGCAGCGCCGGCTCCTCGTCGGAGAGCGGGTTGACGAGCTTGACGGTGCGCCGGCGGGCGTCCTCGGCGTCGAGCCCGAGCTGGTCGAGCGCGGCCTCACCGATGAACGGGTAGTTCAGCGCCTCGACGTAGCCGGCTCCGGCGAGCGCCCGGCCGACCCTGCGGTACAGCCGCTGGCGGTCGGTGAGCCCGCGGCCGGACGGCGGGGTCGGGAGGGTGGACGGGAGGTTCTCGTAACCCTCCAGGCGGATGACCTCTTCGGCGAGGTCGTTCGGCTCGCTGAGGTCGGGGCGCCACGACGGCACGGTGACGATCAGCTCGTCCTGCCCGTAGACGTCGCAGCCGACCTCCTGGAGGCGGCGTACGACGGTCTCGCGGCCGTATTCGACACCGGCCACCTTGTCGGGGTGGTTCGCGGGCATCGCGATGGTGCGGGGCGCCGACGGTGCGCTGACCTCGGTGACCCCGGCCTCGGCGGTGCCGCCGGCGAGCAGCACCAGCAGGTCGACGGTGCGCTGTGCGGCGGCCGCGGCGGCCTGCGGGTCGGATCCGCGCTCGAAGCGCTTGGACGCCTCGGAGGACAGCTTGTGGCGGCGCGCGGTCCGGGCGATCGAGATCGCGTCGAAGTGCGCGGCCTCGATGACGACCTCGGCGCTGTGGTGCTCGCCGTCGATGTCCGCGATCTCGGTGTTGGCACCGCCCATGACGCCCGCGAGGCCGATCGGCCCGCGGTTGTCCGTGATGACCAGGTCCTCGGCGTCCAGGACGCGGACCGTGCCGTCGAGGGTGGTGAGCTTCTCGCCCTGCTGGGCGCGGCGCACCCCGATCGGCCCGTCGACGCGGGTGCGGTCGTAGGCGTGCAGCGGCTGGCCGAGTTCCAGCATCACGTAGTTGGTGATGTCGACGGCGAGCGAGATCGGGCGCATCCCGGCCTTCTGCAGGCGGCGCTGCAGCCAGATCGGGGAGCGGGCCTCGGGCTGGAGGCCGACCACGGTGCGCGCGGTGAACTTGTCGCAGCCGATCGGGTCGGCGACCTTGACCGGGTAGCCGTACGCGTTCGGCGCGGGCACGTCCAGCAGCGCCGGGTCGCGCAGCGGCAGCCCGTACGCGATGGCGGTCTCGCGGGCGACGCCGCGCATGGACAGGCAGTAGCCGCGGTCCGGCGTGACGGCGATGTCCAGGACCTCGTCGACGAGCTGGAGCAGCTCGATCGCGTCGGTGCCCACCTCGTGCTCCGGCGGCAGCACGATGATGCCGTGCGTGCCGTCGTCGCCCATGCCGAGCTCGTCGGTGGAGCAGATCATGCCGTGCGAGGTCTTGCCGTACGTCTTGCGGGCGGCGATCGCGAAGTCACCGGGCAGCACGGCGCCCGGGAGGACCACGACGACCTTGTCGCCGACGGAGAAGTTACGGGCGCCGCAGACGATCTCCTGCGGCTCGCCGGTGCCGTTGGCGCTGCCGACGTCGACCGTGCAGAAGCGGATGGGCTTCTTGAAGCCCTCCAGCTCCTCGATGGTCAGTACCTGTCCGACGACCAGCGGGCCCTTGAGGCCGGCGCCGATCTGCTCGACGGTCTCGACCTCCAGACCCACAGCGACGAGCTTGGCCTGTACGTCACGGCCGGTCTCCGTCGCCGGCAGGTCGACGTACTCCCGCAGCCAGGAAAGCGGGACGCGCATCAGATCTCCATCCCGAACGGCCGGGTGAACCGGACGTCACCCTCGACCATGTCTCGCATGTCTTCTACGTTGTGGCGGAACATCAGCATCCGTTCGATGCCGAACCCGAAGGCGAATCCGCTGTACTTCTGGGGGTCGACGCCGCAGGCGATGAGCACCTTGGGGTTGACCATGCCGCAGCCGCCGAGCTCGATCCAGCCCTCGCTGCCGCAGGTGCGGCAGGGGCGGTCCGGGTTGCCGACGGACGCGCCGCGGCAGACGTAGCAGACCATGTCCATCTCGGCGGACGGCTCGGTGAACGGGAAGAAGTTCGGCCGCAGCCGGGTCTTCATGTCGGGGCCGAAGAGCGCCTGGACCATGTGGTCGAGGGTGCCCTTGAGGTCGGCCATGGTGAGGCCCTCGTCGACGGCCAGCAGCTCGATCTGGTGGAAGACCGGGGTGTGCGTCGCGTCGAGCTCGTCGGTGCGGTAGACGCGGCCGGGGCAGACGACGTAGACCGGCGGTTCCCGGTCGAGCAGGGAGCGGGCCTGGACCGGCGAGGTGTGGGTGCGCAGCACGACCCCGGACTCGTCGTTCCTGGCGCCGTCGGGGCCCTGGACGAAGAAGGTGTCCTGCATCTGCCGGGCCGGGTGGTCGGGCACGAAGTTCAGGGCGTCGAAGTTGAACCACTCCGCCTCGACCTCGGGGCCCTCGGCGACCTCGTAGCCCATGGCCACGAAGACGTCCGCGACGCGCTCCATGATGGTCGTCAGCGGGTGGCGGGCGCCGGCCTGGGTGCGGTCGTAGGGCAGCGTGACGTCCACCGCCTCCTCGACCAGCACGCGGGCGTCCCGCTCGGCCTCCAGCTCCGCCTGACGGGCGGCGAGGGCCTTGGAGACGGCGCCGCGGGCCTGGCCCACGCGCTTGCCCGCCTCGGCCTTGGCCTGCGGCGGCAGTGCGCCGATCTCGCGGTTGGCGAGCGACAGCGGTGAGGTGCCCCCGGTGTGCGCGGTCTTCGCCTGGGCGAGCGCGTCGAGGTCACCGGCGGCGGCGAAGGCGGCGAACGCCTCGTCCCGCATGCGCTCGATCTCTTCCGGTTTCAGTGCCTCGACCTCGACTGGGTCGTACGACTTGTTCGGTGCCGACATCTCTTCCCGTGCTTCCGATTGGCTGATACTGCGCTTACCGGGGAAGGCCCCGGACCCCCATGGCCCCGATCGACGACTGGAGGACGCAAAGGTGCCAAAGGTCGAGTCTAAGGGCCACAGGATGTGTGGGAGGCCCGTGGGCCCGCTCAGACCAGGTAGGCCGGCGTGCTCACGGGCAGGATAAATCGGAATTCCGCGCCGCCGCCGGGGCCGCGGCCGACCGTGATCGTGCCGCCGTGCGCCTCGACGATGCCCTTGACGATGTAGAGGCCCAGGCCCGTACCGCCGCGCTTGCTCCCCCGCCAGAAGCGGGTGAAGACACGGCCCATCGACTCCTCGGGGATGCCGGGGCCTTCGTCGCTCACGGTGACCGCCGTTCCCTTCTCGTCGCTCTTCGCGGGTGCGGGTGCGACTTCAATGGTGACGGTTCCCTCGCCGTGGCGCACCGCGTTTTCCAGCAGGTTGCCGAGCACCTGGTCGACCTTGTCCGGGTCGGCCCAGACGGCGGGCAGCGGCTGGCAGGTGCGGACGAGGAAGCGGTCGGGGTTCTGGCCGGTCGCGGTGAGGGCCTGGACGTGGCGTTCGACGGCGAGGGAGAGGTCCACCGGCTGGCGCCGCAGCTCCAGGCGTCCGGAGTCGATCCGGGAGATGTCGAGCAGTTCGGCGATGAGCCGGGTGACGCGGCCCGCGTCGGCGTCGACCGTCTCCAGCATCAGCCGCTTCTGGTCGTCGGTGAACCGCTCCCACTTGGCGAGGAGGGTCGCGGTGAAGCCCTTGACGGAGGTCAGCGGGGAGCGCAGCTCATGGGCGACCGTGGCGATCAGCTCGGCGTGGCTGCGTTCGTTGCGGCGGCGGGCCTCGGTGCCGCGCAGCGAGACCACCACCCGGCGCACCGGTCCGGTCGGGTGCTCGCGCACGTAGCGGGCGGAGACCAGGACCTCCCGGCCGCCGGGCAGCAGCAGATTGCGTTCGGGCTGGCCGACCCGGGTGGCGAGGCCGCCGTAGGGGTCGGTCAGGGCCCACCAGCGGCGGCCCTTGAGGTCCTCCAGCGGCAGTACGTGCTCCAGGGAACGGCCGAGGGCGGCGGCCCGGGGCATCGCGGTGATCCGGGCGGCCGCGGCGTTGAAGCAGATGATCCGGCCGGTCCCGTCGGCGACGACCAGGCCGTCGGGCAGGTCGTCGGGATCGATTCCCGGGCCGGCGGCCGCGGGCTCGGGGCTCTCGGCCGCGTCGTCCGCCTCGGCGGCGGATTCGGCGCGCACGACGGCGGCATGTGTCTCGCGCGGCGTGCTCATGCCGACAGCCATATCCCGTACCCCACCTCTCGAACCGGTGCAGTGGGCCCCCGAGTTCGCCACCCTACTAGTCGTCGGTGACGCGGCGACACCCTGCGTTGTCACCGCGGACGCTGGGCCCTCGCGGAGGCGTACAGACACACGGCCGCCGCCGTCGCCAGGTTGAGGCTCTCCGCCTTGCCGTGGATGGGCACCCGCACGACCGCGTCGGCCAGGGCCCGGGTCTCCTCCGGCAGGCCCCAGGCCTCGTTGCCGAAGACCCAGGCGGTCGGCCCGCCCATGGTGCCCGCGTCGAGCTCGTCGTCGAGGTCGTCGTCGCCCGCGCCGTCGGCGGCGAGGATCCGTACGCCCGCCGCCCGCAGCCCCTGCACGGCCTGCTCGACCGGGACACCGACGGCGACCGGCAGATGGAAGAGCGAACCCACCGAGGCCCGGACCGACTTGGGGTTGTACAGGTCCACCGAGGCGTCGGTGAGCACGACGGCGTCGGCGCCCGCCGCGTCGGCGCAGCGCAGCACCGTCCCGGCGTTCCCGGGGTCGCGTACGTGGGCGAGGACGGCGACCAGCTTCGGCTTCGCGGCGAGGATCGCGTCGAACGGGGAGTCGAGGAAGCGGCAGACACCGATCAGGCCCTGCGGGGTGACGGTCTGCGAGACGTCGGCGAGCACGTCGCCGTCGGCGAGGTGCACCCGGGCGCCGGCCGCGTGGGCGGCGGCGACGATGTCGGCGTACCGCTCGGCCGCCTCGACGGTGGCGAACAGCTCGATCAGGGTCGGCTCGCCGTCGCTGCCGCGGTGCTCGGCGGCCTCGCGCACGGCCTGCGGCCCCTCGGCGATGAACCTGCGCTCCTTGCCGCGGAAGTTGCGCTTGGCCAGCCGCCGGGCGGCGGTGACGCGCGGCGATCGCGGGGAGATCAGTTCGGGGGTGCCCATGGTCGGCGGCGAGCCTCTCTGCGTACGGAGGTGTCGGACGTACGGAATGCGTCGTGCAACGCACCGGACCCGCAGACGGCGAGCGCCTGCGGGTCCGGAACGGAAGACAGTGCGACCTGGATCAGGCGGCCTTCGGGGCGTTGACGTCGCTCGGGAGGGCCTTCTGGGCAACCTCGACGAGGGCGGCGAACGCGTTGCTGTCGTTGACCGCGAGCTCGGCCAGGATCTTGCGGTCCACCTCGATGTTGGCGGCCTTCAGACCCTGGATGAGGCGGTTGTACGTCATGCCGTTCTGGCGGGCAGCGGCGTTGATGCGCTGGATCCACAGCTGACGGAAGTCGCCCTTGCGCTTCTTGCGGTCGTTGTAGTTGTAGACGAGGGAGTGGGTGACCTGCTCCTTCGCCTTGCGGTACAGGCGGGAGCGCTGGCCGCGGTAGCCGCTGGCCTGCTCGAGGATTGCCCGGCGCTTCTTGTGAGCGTTTACTGCCCGCTTGACGCGTGCCACTTTTTAACTCCTTGTAGCGGGGCTGGTGTTCGTGGTGTCGACTCACCCAGCCCGGAAACGAATTGGTCCCGGTCTCGAATACGCCGCCCGCGGATTCACCGCGGGCCGCGGACTCACTTGCCGAGAAGCTTCTTGATCTTCTTGGCGTCGGACGGAGCCACTACGACCGTGCCGGTCAGCGAGCGGGTCTTCTTGGACGACTTGTGCTCAAGAAGGTGGCGCTTGCCTGCGCGCTCACGGAGCACCTTGCCGGAGCCGGTGATCTTGAAGCGCTTGCTGGCACCGCTGTGCGTCTTGTTCTTCGGCATCGCGCCGTTCTCTCCTCGTCAGTGGCGCCCCTCGCGGTGCGGGCACCGGGCAGCAGGGGCGTCAGATCTTGGTGGGAATTCCGGGGAGACCCGGGGCCGCCTGGATGGCGGCCCCTGAGGTCAGGCCTCGGAAGGTGTCTCGGCCGGAGCCTCGGGCTGCGCTTCGGCAGCCTCGCCCGCGGCCTCGGCGTCGGGGGTGGAACCCTGACGCCCCGCCTTGCGGGCGGCCTGGGCCTCGCGGGCCTCGGCCATGGCTTCGGTCTTCTTCTTGTGCGGGCCCAGAACCATGATCATGTTCCGGCCGTCCTGCTTCGGGTTGGACTCGATGAAGCCGAGTTCCTCCACGTCCGAAGCCAAACGCTGGAGCAGTCGGAAGCCCAGCTCGGGGCGGGACTGCTCACGACCACGGAACATGATCGTGATCTTGACCTTGTCGCCCTGCTTGAGGAACCGGACGACGTGACCCTTCTTGGTGTCATAGTCGTGCGGGTCGATCTTCGGCCGGAGCTTCATCTCCTTGATGACCGTGTGCGCCTGGTTCTTGCGCGCCTCACGGGCCTTCATGGCCGACTCGTACTTGAACTTCCCGTAGTCCATGAGCTTGCACACGGGCGGACGGGCGGTCGCCGCCACCTCGACCAGGTCGAGGTCGTACTCCTGTGCGAGTTCCAGGGCCTTGGCAAGCGGAACAATCCCGACCTGCTCGCCGCTGGGACCGACAAGTCGCACCTCGGGAACGCGAATCCGGTCGTTGATGCGGGGCTCGGCGCTGATGGATCCTCCTCGGTAGCACCACGCGGCCGCCTGGCGGGCAGCCACGTAACGTCTGTTTCGTGAGACCAACCGCACCAGTGCAATAAAAATGCCCCGGACGGGACACAGGCGGGGCTCCTGGAACAACCGGAACCACCGCGGTCAACCGCGGGGCGCATCGGGCGGTCCCATCGTCCGTACGGAACGATGGTCACCGCCTGACCGGATGACCCGCCGTCCCGAAGGGCGGTCAAGGTGGGAGATCGGAGCCTCCACTTGTGGGCCGGGCACATAGCTGCCCAGCCGGTCGTTACACAAGGTTAGCAGCTCCCCCGGGCGGGCGCTAACCGGCTGCCGCCCGGCGCTCCCGCGGACGGGGCGGCAGCGGCGTGGGCCTATCGTATGGCGC
This sequence comes from Streptomyces sp. NPDC001933, assembly GCF_042890955.1. Lineage (NCBI taxonomy): Bacteria > Bacillati > Actinomycetota > Actinomycetes > Kitasatosporales > Streptomycetaceae > Streptomyces > Streptomyces sp. NPDC001933. The sequence goes on from NZ_JBIASS010000012.1 coordinate 52,473, forward strand.
ATGAGTGACGCGACCCCCACCAGTGATTCCCCCGGCTTCGACGACATGACCCGCGACATCGCGGAGGTGCCCGCGGTCGAGGTGATCGTGACGGTCGCGGTCAATCTGATGAGCGCCGCCGCCGTGAAGCTCGGGCTGACCGAGGACGGCGACGAGCACAAGGACCTCGACGAGGCCCGCAAGCTGGTGCACGCGCTGGCCGGGCTGCTGGACGCCAGCGCCACCGAGATCAGCTCCTTCCACGCGGCCCCGCTGCGGGACGGCCTGAAGTCGCTGCAGCTCGCGTTCCGCGAGGCCTCGCTCGTGCCGGACGAGCCCGGTCAGGGCCCCGGCGAGAAGTACACCGGCCCCGTCTTCGGCTGAGCCCCTCCCCGTTCCTGCTCCTTCGACGTGATCGAGTCCCCTGCCCGGGTGGGCAGGGGACTCGATTGCGTTGCGGCGCGGTCAGCGCGTGAAGAGCGGCTCGCCCGGTGTGACGGCGTCGGCCGGCAGCAGCGCCAGGTCCAGGCCGCGCACCAGGCGGGCGCGCAGGACCTCGTCGGCCGCCAGCACTTCCGCGACCCGGCGGGCCGCCTCGGCGGGGTCGGTGCCGGGCGCGAGGACCAGGGCGAGGGTGCCGTCGGCCCGGCCGGGCCCGAGGTGGGCGCGGAGCACCGAGGGCTCGCCGGCGACCGCGTCGCGCACCGCCGAGGTGACGGCGGGGTCGTCGAGCGGGTCGGCGCTGGTGCGGCCCTCGGCGAGGGCGAGCAGCGCGGGGCCGGTCAGCTCGAACGCGACCGGGCCGGCGAGATCGAGGACGACCGTGTCCGCCTTCTCTTGCGCGGCGGCCTGCAGCGCCTGGTGCAGGGGTACGGCGACGGGGCGTGCCTGCGGATCCCAGCGGGCCAGCGCGTCGGTCGAGGTGAAGGCGGGCAGGGCCCGGCGGTCCCCGGCCTGGAGGGTGGGGACGGCCATGTCGCTGGTCTTCTCGCGACGCAGCCCGTTCTCGTCTTCTTCCACTTCCCCGAGCACGGCGACGACCGGGACGAGGAGCCGGGTGCCCTTGAGGGCTTCGAGTACCGGGCCGACGGCCTTGCGGTCCTCGGCCCAGGCCGCCAGGGCCGCCGCCAGTGCCGGGTCGGCCGTGCCGTCGTCGTCGGAGTATCCGGGGTCCGGAATGTTCTTCTGCGCCACGGGGCGAGCCTAGTGCCTGGGCCGTGCCGTCTTGCCGACAGGTCCGTACCGTCCCGTGCGTACGGGCTGGGCGGTCAGCCCCGTACGGTGACGAAGCCCCGGCCCCTGCCGCGCCAGAGCACCACGGCCAGGGCCAGCAGGACCGCTCCCAGACCGCCCGCGCCCGCCGCGAGCCAGCCCGCGGCGCCGTTCTCGTGCCGCTCGGGGGTGGGACCGGAGCCGAAGTAGCGCTTCCGGTAGCCGGTCTCGGTGGATTCGGCGCGCAGGCCGGTGGGGCGGACCGCCGCGCCTGCCTCGATCGCCGCGGCGGGGTCGACGACGCCGTACCCCCGGGCGTCGTCCCGGCCGGACGCCGGGGCGCTGCGGGCCGTGTCCGCGAGGAGCTTCTTGATCTGGGCGGGCGTCAGCCCCGGGTGCGCGGCGCGGACCAGCGCGACGGCGCCGGAGACGAACGCGGAGGCGGCCGAGGTCCCCCACTCCACGTAGTACTGCCCGTCGGGCGCGGCGACGACGATGTCTACGCCGGGTGCGCTGACGGTGGCGTACCAGCGGCGGGTGGAGAACGCGGCGTGGGTGCCGTACCGGTCGACGGCCGCGACCGCGATCACGCCGGGGTAGGCGGCGGGGTACGAGATGTGGTCGCCCTTCTCGCCGCCGTTGCCCGCGGAGGCGACGACGACGGCCCCCTTCTTCAGCGCGTACTGGATGGCGGCGTCCTCGCCCGGGTCGGGGTGCGCGGACTTGCTGTCGTCGCCGAGCGAGAGGTTGATGACGTCGGCGCCGTGGTCGGCGGCCCAGCGGATGCCGTCGGCGAGGGCCGTGCCGCGTGACTTCCGGGCCTTGGCGCGGGCCGGGTCGGAGGCTTCGAGGATCACCCGGACCGGGAGGATCTTTGCCTCGGGCGCGATGCCGAGCACCCCGTCGCTGCGCCCCGTTCCATGGCCGTGACCTGCGATGATGCCTGCCATCGCGGTGCCGTGGCGGGCCCAGGAGCGGTCGCCTCGGCCCGCGCCGAAGCCGATCATGTCCTTGCCGGGCAGTACTTGGCCGGACAGATCGGGCAGGTTGCCGTCGACCCCGGTGTCGACGACGGCGACGGTGATCCCCTTGCCCTTGGTGGTCCGCCACGCCTGGTCGGTGTGGAGCGCCTGGAGACCCCACTGCTGGTCCCGGATGGCATCGGCCCTGGCCGGCACGGCGGGCAGGAGCGCGAACGCGGTGGCGGCGCAGACCGCGCCCAGGGCGCGGTGGCGGCGGGTGCGGCGGCTCATTCCGGTTTCTCCGTGAGGTCGGTGACGGTCCTGCGCAGCCCACGCTCGATCCGGTCGGCGATGCCCTTGGCCTCGTGGCCGAGTCCGGCCTGGGCGGCGGCCGTCGTGGCGTCCGCGGCCATGGCGCTGTCGGCGGGCTGCGGGTCGGTGACGGTGCGCCCGTCGGCGAAGCCGGACACGGCGAACACGACGACGGGCACCTCGGTCAGTACGTGGACGGTCCAGCTGGCGCGCTGCCGGTCGCCGAATCCGGCGGCGACGGTGCCCTTGACGGGGTAGGTGCGGGGCATCAGGTCGGTGCGCCGGCCGAGGTGCTGGTCGGCGAAGCGGGTGCTCAGCGCCTTCATCGCCGCTTCGTCGCCCTCGGTGAAGACCACCCCGACCGTGGTGACGCTGCTGGCGGTGGCGTCGGTGTAGGTGGCGCGGAGCATGCGCGCGCAGCCGACCGGGCCGAGTGTCCGGGCCAGCAGCGGGTCCAGGGCCTCCCGGCAGCCGCTGTCCGGGGCGACGGCGATCCGGGTCCAGACCCGGTCGGCACCGCCGGGGCCCGCTCCGTCACCGGTCAGGGTGCGGGGGAAGAGGGTGTCCACGGGGACGTTGTGCCAGGCGGAGCGGCCCACGGTGTAGGCGCTGTGGGCGGCGGCGTCGGCCGAGGAGTCGCTGGTGAGCCAGGCGCCGGTGGCCGCGCCGCCGATCAGTCCGAGCCCGAGCACGACGCAGGCCGCGGCGGCCGCGGTCCTGGCGGGGTGCCGGGTACGGATCGGGCGCAGCCGGGTGGTGGTCTCGGCGGGTGTCTCGGGAGGGGGAACGCGGTACGGCTGCGATTGCGGCTGCAGCTGCGGCTGTTGATAGGCGTGCGGGAAGGCGGGGGCCGGCCCGCCCGGTGGCGGAACCGCTCCCGGGCGCGGGGTGAGGTCCACGGCACCGACGGGCCGCCGACGGGTCGCGGTGGGCGGCTGCTCGGGGCGCGGCGGAGCGGTGGCGGGAGGGGCCGCGACGGGCGGGACGGTCGCGGGCGCCGGGGGCACCGGCCTCAGCCGGGCCGTGGTCTCCACGGGCGGGACGGCGGCCGCGGGCTCGGGTGTGCTCCGGCTCGTCGGGACGGGCGCGCCCGTGGAGGTCGTCGCGGGTCCCTGCGCCGGGGGCGTCGGTGGCGGGGTCGTGGGGCGGGGCGGGACAGGAGCGCGCTGCGCCTCGGTACTCATCCGCCCCCCTGGTCCCGTTCCGTACCGCGCGCGGATCGACTTCACAGGCAGGCCCGTTGATTGCCGCGTGCCGTCACTCTACGGGGTGGGACGGCCCCGGCGGGAGCGGGCGGTTCCCCGCCCGGGACGATCTGCGCAGTTCATCCCCCTACCCAGCGGTACGGACGTCTGGCAAGCTGCGGCCATGACTGCCCGTGCCGCTGACCGGACCCGTTACAACCGGGCCACCGCCCATCTGGACGCCCCGATCGCCATAGTCGATCTCGACGCGTTCGACGCCAATGCCGAGGATCTCGTCCGCCGGGCGGGCGGGAAGCCGATCCGCGTGGCGAGCAAGTCGGTTCGCTGCCGGACCCTGCTGGAGCGGGTGCTCGCGCGGCCCGGTTTCGCCGGGATCATGTCGTTCACGCTGGCGGAGTCGCTGTGGCTGGCACGGGCCGGGTTCGAGGACGTGCTGCTGGCCTATCCGTCGGCCGACCGGGCCGCCATCGCCGAGCTGGCCGCCGATCCGAAGCTGGCCGCCGCGGTGACGCTGATGGTCGACGACCATGCGCAGTTGGAGCTGATCGACGCGGCGCGGGCGGGCGGGAGCGAGGAGATCCGGGTCTGCCTGGAGCTGGACACCTCGCTCCAGCTGCTCGGCGGCCGGGTCAGGATCGGCGCCCTGCGTTCGCCGCTGCGCTCCCCCGCCCAACTGGCGGAGCTGGCACGCTCGGTGGCGCGGCGGCCGGGATTCCGGCTGGTGGGCCTGATGGCGTACGAGGGCCATATCGCCGGGGTCGGGGACTCCGTCGCGGGCAAGCCGCTGCGCTCCCGGGCGGTCCGGCTGATGCAGGCCGCGGGCCGCAGGGAGCTGGCCGTCCGGCGGGCCGAGGTGGTGCGCGCGGTACGGGCGGTGGCGCCGGACCTGGAGTTCGTGAACGGCGGCGGCACGGGCAGTGTGCAGCACACCGCGGCCGAGCGTGCGGTGACCGAGATCGCGGCCGGTTCGGGGCTCTACGTACCGAGGCTGTTCGACAACTACACGTCGTTCACGGCCCGTCCGGCGGCGCTGTTCGCCCAGCCCGTGGTGCGCCGGCCCGGTGTGGGGGTCGTGACGGTCCTCGGCGGCGGCTATCCGGCGTCCGGCCCGGCGGGCCCGGACCGGCTGCCCGTCCCGTATCTGCCGGAGGGGCTGCGCTACGACCCGCAGGAGGGGCCCGGCGAGGTGCAGACCCCGCTGCTCGGCGCCCCGGCCGACGATCTGCTGATCGGCGACAAGGTGTGGTTCCGGCACGCGAAGGCCGGTGAACTGTGCGAGCGCTTCGATGAGTTGCAGCTGATAGAGGGCGACCGGGTGACCGCGACGGTGCCGACGTACCGGGGCGAGGGCCGTACGTTCCTCTGAGCCGGACGGCCCGCCGGGCAGCCGCTCAGTGCTCGATCGAGCTGCCCGCGCCGCCGCTCGTCGCGCTGTCGCCGATCGGCCGGATCCCCTTGGTGATGGTGTCCATGAGCTGGAGCGGCGGTCCGTCGGGGCCCGCGTCGAAGGCGTACCGCACGATGACCAGCGACTCGCTGCCGGTCGGGGACGGGAAGACGAGCGACTGCACATAACCGCCGGGCCCCTTGGCCGTGTCGACCCGCCAGCGCACCTGGTGGCCGGCCCGTCCGGCGACGCTCACGGACCCGGAGTCGAGCACCTTGTGGGAGGTGATGCCGCCGTGGGTCCGGTTGCCGACGATGTTCTTCTCGTAGGCGCCGTCGGCGGCGGTGGCGATGTCCTGCTCTGCGAGCTTCTCGGCGGAGGTGATGCCGGTGGCGCTCGCGACGCGGCTGGTGACCGTGGCGTGGTAGCAGAAGTCGGAGGAGCTGCCGGGGCAGTCGTAGGAGTCGACGGTACGCATGGTGAGGACCTGGTCGACGGTCCTGGCGGGCTTCTCCCAGCCGTCGGGGATCGGCAGGGTGATGCCGTTGAGCTGGTCGACGAGGACCTTCGGGTCGTCCTCGGCCGGTGAACCGCTGGGCGACGGGGTGGCCGTGGCGGCGGTGGGCGAGGGCGGGGAGACGCTCGGCCCGGCCTCGGGCCGCGTACCGTCGTCGTCCCTGCCGAGCAGGACGGCGCCGGTGACCGCGGCGCCCACGACGATCAGCCCGGCCACGGCGAGCGCGACGATGTGGGTGCTGCTCCGGCCGGATGCGGCGGATCCGTTGCCGGGTGCCGTGGCGACCGGCTCGGGCGGGCCGAACGCCTGCGGCGCGGCGGCCGGGCGGGTGTGCGCGGTCCACGCCGTACCGTCCCACCAGCGGTCGGTGCCCGGTGTCGCGGCGTCCGGATACCAGCCGGGCGGTGTCGCGTTGCTCATCCCCACACCTTAGGGTTCGGCCACCGGCACCGACCCGTCGATTGTCGGACTGTCCAATTCAGCCGAAGACTCAAGCTGCGAAGCTTAAGGTGTGGAGTTCAACCATTACTGGCCGGCCATCGGCCTGGAAGGGGAACGGGGCGTGGCCGGGGAAAGCGAGTACATCGACCGCCTGATGCCCGTACTGCGGCCCGTCCGGGCGGGGAACGGCTTCGAGGAGGCGCTGGAGCAGATCCTCCAGGTGATCAGGCTCGGGCTGGTGCCGGGCGGTGGCCGGCTGCCGGCCGAGCGCGATCTCGCCGAGCTGCTGGGGATCAGCCGGGTCACCCTGCGCGAGGTGCTGAAGGTCCTCCAGGACCAGGGCCTGGTGGAGAGCAGGCGCGGCCGGTACGGCGGTACGTTCGTGCTGCGGCGCACCGGCAGCCCCGGCGAGGACGAGCTGCGCCGGAGGATCGCGTCCGTCGACATCGAGGACGTGCTGCGCTTCCGCGAGGTGCTGGAGGCCGGGGCGGCCGAGCTGTGCGCCGCGCAGGGGCTCGACGACGAGGGCGCGGACCGGCTGCGCGCCGCCCTGACGGCGACTCACGAGGCCCCGCTGCACGACTACCGCAGGCGCGACACCCTGCTCCATCTGACCCTGGCCGAGCTCTCCGGGTCCGCGTCGCTGACCACGCAGTACGCGGCCGTCCGGGCCACCCTGAACGACCTGCTGGACTGCATACCGCTGCTGGTGCGCAACCTGGAGCATTCGCAGCACCAGCACACCAGCCTGGTCGAGGCGGTCCTCGACGGGGACGGGGAGGCCGCGCGCGCGGTCATGCGCGAGCACTGCGCGGGTACGGCCGCACTGTTGCGCGGGTTCTTGACCTGAGCGGGAAGGGATTGGCGCACTTCGTCCGCTGCGGCCCCCGGCAGGGCGTAAAGGTCTCCATCTCCACCATTGCGGCCGTGGAGGGGGCCGCCTCGGGGAGCGACTTTCCCGAGCCTGCCGCGCAGCCATCGCAGCGCCGCCGCGCCCTGGGCCCCCTGGAAGGCCCGTAGCGTCGGGAGACCGGGCGGGGCCGGCTTCAGTGATCCCGCCACGAAGTAGCCGGTCAGCGCGGCGAGCACCGCCGTCACTCCCGCCGGGTCGGCGTCCCGGCCCAGCGGGTGCGCGGTGAAGACGGCCTCCGGGTCGGGGCCGCCCTGCGCCGCCACGCACGGCAGCATCGTCAGCAGGTCGAACCAGGGAGCGGCGCGCAGCGCGTGGGGCCAGTCGACGAAGACCACCCGGTCGTCGGTGAGCAGGATGTTGTCGGCCCGCAGGTCGCTGTGGGCGAGGCTGTCCCCGGTGGCCGGTTTTGCCCAGCCCGACTCCAGTTCCGCGAGCAGGGCGAGGTTGCGCGCCGCCCACGGGTCGAGGCGGTCGGTGTCCCCGTCGGCCAGCAGGGCACGCCAGCCGCTGAACATCCCGGCCTTGCGGTCGGCCGCGGCAGGTGCGTCGATCGGTGCCGGGGTCAGGGCCGCGCCCAGTTCGCCGACCGCCGTCAGGACCCGGTCCAGCTCGGTGGCGTCCCAGGGGACGCGGGGCTGGCGGCCGTCGATGTCCTGGAGGACGAGGGCGACCCGGGTGCCGTCGTCGTACGAACCGAGCAGCCGGGGCGCGGGGATGCCGGGCGGGAGCGCCGCGGTGTGGCGGGCCTCGGCGCGGTGCAGGCCGGGGCTGCCGGGGTTCGTCTCGGCGCTCACCGCCTTGACGAAGGCACGTCGGCCGTCCGCGAGGCGGACGCGGGCGGCGACCCCCGGCGAGAACCCGCCGCTCTGGCTCCGCGCCTCGACGACCCGGCCGCCGAGGATGTCCTCGACGGCGTCGCGGACGGGTTCGGGGAGGTCGGCCCAGTGGTGCCGGACTCCGGTGGCGGGTGGAGCGATCGCGTTCATCCGTGCATTCTTCGTCACGGAGCGGGGCGCCTGCCAGCGCTTTCACCAGCGTCTTCGCCGCGGCGCGAGGGGCCGGGGCGTGGGGCCAGGACGTGAGGACCCGGGGGTCTCAGGTGTCCCGTCCCGTCAGTGACAGCAGGTCGCGGGCCGGGCCCGTCGGGCGGTGGCCCGAGGGCCAGACCGCGCGCAGCTGGCGCCGCAGGCGTACTCCGGCGACCGGGACCTTGACCAGCCGGCGCGAGGACAGTTCCTCGCCGAGCGCCAGTTCGCTCAGGACGCACGGCCCGGCACCGCTCTCCGCCGCCCCCTTCACCGCGGTCGTGGAGGAGAGTTCGAGCAGCGGCTGGGCGAGGCCGCCGTGCACGGCGAGGGCCGCGTCCAGGACCTGGCGGGTGCCGGAGCCGTGTTCGCGCAGGATCAGCGGGGTCACGGCCAGTTCCTGCGGGGTGAGGGGGGCCGGGCGGCGGGCCCAGGCATGGGACGGGGCGACCACGACGACGAGGCGGTCGTGGGCGATGACCGTGCCGTCGAGCCCTTCCGGCACGGAGAGGCCCTCCACGAATCCGAGGTCGGCCTCGCCGACCAGGAGGCGGCCCGCCACCGCCGCCGAGTTTCCGGCCAGCAGCGAGACCGCCGTGTCCGGCCGTTCGGCGCGCAGCGCTATCAGCCAGCCGGGCAGCAGGTACTCGGCGATGGTCATGGAGGCGGCGACCCGCAGCCTGGAGTCCCGCCGGTCGCGCAGCGCCTGCGCGCCCGCGTCGAACGCCTCGGCAGCCTCGATGATCCGGCGCGCCCAGTCGGTGACCAGCGCGCCCGCGTCGGTGAGCCGGGAGCCGCGCGGTGAACGGTCCAGCAGGGCCACGCCGAGCTGGCGTTCCATGGACCGGATCCGGCTGCTGGCGGCGGGCTGGGTGACGCCGACGTCACGGGCCGCGCGCCCCAGGCTGCCGTGCCGGGCCACGGCGAGCAGGAGTTCCAGCGCTCCGAGGTCGGGGATGCGGTGGGAGAGGGGGACATGCGCTTCACCGGCCATAAATCCACCTTATGACCTCATAGGGACGGACTCCCTGGTGGGGCCCGGCCCCCGCCGCGAAAATCGTGGCATGGCCACCTTTCCGCAGACCCAGCAGACGCGACAGACGCAGCAGGCACGTCAGACGCAGCAGACCCGGCAGGCGCAGCGGTCCTCGACCCCGCTTCCGGCCGCCGAGCGGCTGCCCGCCCTGCGATACCTCGGCCCCAACTGGTACGCGGCCGTGATGGGCACCTCGATCGTCGCGAGCGCGGGCGTCGCGCTGCCGGTGGACGTGCCGGGGCTGCGGGCCGCCTGCACGGTGGTGTGGGTGCTCGCGGTGGTCGCGCTCGCCGCGGTGCTCGCGGCCCGGACCGGGCACTGGATCGCCCACCGCGACCAGGCCCGCAGCCATCTGCTCGACCCTGCCGTCGCCCCGTTCTATGGCTGTCTGTCGATGGCCCTGCTCGCGGTCGGCGGTTCGACGATGGTGGTCGGGCAGGATCTGATCGGGCACCGGGCGGCGCTCGCCCTGGACGTGGTGCTGTACTCGGCGGGCACGCTGATCGGGCTGGCCGCCGCGGTCGCGATCCCGTATCTGATGGTCGTACGCCACCGGATCGAGCCCGGCAACGCGTCACCGGTGTGGCTGCTTCCGGTGGTGGCGCCGATGGTCTCCGCGGCTCTCGGTCCGCTGCTGGTGCCGGAGCTGCCGGCCGGGCAGTGGCAGGAGGCGATGCTGCTGGCCTGCTACGCGATGTTCGGTCTGAGTCTGCTGGCCACGCTGGTGATGCTGCCGCTGATCTTCGCCCGGCTCGTCCACCAGGGGCCGCTGCCGCTTGCGCTGACCCCCACGCTGTTCCTGGTCCTCGGCCCGCTGGGCCAGTCGACGACCGCGGTCAATCAGCTCGCCGATGTGGCGCAGGGTGCGATCGGGGAACCGTACGCCTCGGGACTCGGAGTGTTCGCCGTGCTGTACGGGGTGCCGGTGATGGGGTTCGCGCTGATGTGGCTGGCGCTGGCCGTCGCGATGGTGGTGCGGGCGGCGCGCAACGGCATGACCTTCGGCATGACGTGGTGGGGCTTCACCTTCCCCATCGGTACGTGTGTCACCGGCGCCGCCGGTCTGGCCCGGCACACCGGGCTCACCGCGTACACCTGGCTGGCCGTCGCGCTGTACGTCCTGCTGGTGGCGGCCTGGGCGGTGGCCGGGGTCCGGACGCTGCGCGGGCTGTTCAGCGGAGCGCTGCTCGCAGCACCGCAGGCGCCCGCACCAGTGACGGCCCGTACCACGTGAGGTACCGCCCGTCGACGAGTGCGGCGGGCAGTGCGGGGAAGGCCTCGGGCCCGTCGTCGGCGGTGAAGCGGTACGGCTCGTCGGGCAGGACGACCAGATCGGCGCCCGCCGCACCGAGCACGTCGAGCGGGATGCGGGGGTAGCGCTCGGCGTGGCCGGCGTACACGTTCTCGACGCCCAGCCGGGCCAGCAGGTCCCCGGCGAAGGTGTCGCGGCCCAGCACCATCCAGGGCCTGCGCCAGACCGGGATGATCGCGCGGCGCGGCGCTCGGGGCGGCGGCAGCGCGGCCCAGGCCGCCTCGGCCTCGTCCAGCCAGCGCGGCCTGGCCAGCCCGCAGGCGGTGACCAGGACCCGTTCCAGTTCCTCGAAGGCCTGGTCGAGGGTGCGGATCTCCGTGACGAGCACCTCGGTCCCGGCGGCCCGGAGCGCGGCGAGGTCGGGCTCGCGGTTCTCCTCCTCGTTGGCGACGACCAGATCGGGCCGGAGCGCGAGGACGGCCGGAACATCGGGATTCTTGGTGCCGCCGATCCGGGCCGCGGCCAGCCCGGCCGGGTGGGTGCACCAGTCGGTGGCGCCGACCAGCAGGCCGGGCGCCGTGACGGCGACGGCCTCGGTGAGCGAGGGGACCAGGGAGACGACGCGCACGACGGGCCCCTCTCAGCGGCGCGGGTCGTAAGTGGCGTCGATGTGCTCGGCGACCGCGACGACCAGCAGTCTCGTGCCGGGCACGGTGGCCCGCCAGCGGTGCCGCACCCCGCCGGACAGGAAGAGGGTGTCGCCCTGTTCCAGCCGGTACGCCTGCCCCTCGGCCTCCACCTCGGCGGCGCCCCGCACCACGTACATCACCTCGTCGTTGCGGTGCTGGAACTCGCGCGCGAGGTCGATCTCCCCGGTGAACTCCAGGGCGCTGAGCTGGTGGCGTCCGCGCACCACCCTGCGTACGCCGTCGTGCTCGGCCGCCCGTACGACATCGACGGCGCGTGCCGAGTCCGCGGCGGCGCGCAGCCGTGCCGTGGTGGTCTCCAGGGCTTCGGCGACCCGGTCCAGGGACCGGGCGCTGGGCCGGGCCCGCTCGTTCTCGATCTGGCTGAGGAACGGCACGGACAGACCACTGCGGCCGGCGACCGCGGCCAGCGTGAGCCCCAGGGTTCTGCGCCTTCGGCGGACCGCGGCGCCCACGCGGAGTGCTTCCTTCTCGTCCATGTCCGGCTCCCTCCCGACTCGCCATCCTTCCGGCTGCCAGCACATTACGCACACGGTTGCGCAAGGTCGGCCGGATGACGAACGTCCGAAAACCCCGAAAGGGCGGGCCCGCCGACGGCGGTGCCCACCCTTTCCGGTCCTTCGGAACCTACGGGAAGTCCTCGGGAATCCCTACTGCGGAGCCATCTTGTCCGCGATGCCCGGGTTCTTCTCCATCCAGACCTTCACGGCCTCTTCCTCGTGCCCCGCGCCGTGCTTCTGGATCTGGTTCTCCAGACCGGCGAGCTGGTCCTCGCTCAGCTTGAAGTCCTTGAACCACTTCGTCAGCTGCGGGTAGTTCTTCGGGAACTCCTTGGACGCGATGGTGTGCAGCCGGTCACCGTCGCCGAAGGCCTTCTCGGGGTCCTTCAGCTTGGTCATGCCGTACTCGCTGTACGCCCAGTGCGGGGTCCAGAGCAGCACCGCGATGGGCTCCTTCTTGGCGTACGCGCGCTTCAGCTCGGCGAGCATGCCGGGCGTCGAGGAGTCGACGACCTTGTACTCCTTGTCCAGGCCGTAGGCCGGCAGCACGTTCGTCTTGAGGTTCTCCATCGTGGCGGTGCCCGGCTCGATGCCGACGATCCGGCCCTTGAACTGCGAGCCCTTGCCCTTGAGGTCGGCGAGGGACTTGACGTCCTTCACGTAGGAGGGCACCGCGACCTCGATGGACGTCGGGCCGTACCACGAGCCGAGGTCGCTCAGCTGCGAGCCGTACTTCTCCCAGTAGTTCTTCTGGGTGTACGGCAGCCAGCCGTCGAACTGCACGTCGATCTGGCCGCGCGACATCGCGGTGTACATCGGGCCGACCTCGAACTGCTTGAGGTTGATCTTGTAGCCGCGCTCCTCCAGGACGGCCTTCCACAGGTACGTGGCGGCGATGTCCTCCTCCCAGGGGAACCAGGCCATCTCGACGGCGCGGTCGCGCTCGTCCTTGCCGTTCGTTTCCTTGGCGGGCGCGGCCTTGGCGACCGGGGTCCACTTGTCGGCGACGCCCGGGTTGGCCTTCAGCCAGGTGCGGACCGCCTCCTGCTCCTTGCCGGCGCCGGACTTCTGGATCTGCGCCTCGAGGCCGGTGAGCTGGTCCTCGGTCATCTCGAAGTTCTTGAGCCAGCTGCCGACCTCGGGGTTGTCGGCGGAGAAGCCCTTGCGGGCCAGGGTGTGGATGCCGTCGCCCTTGCCCCAGAGGTTCTTGGGGTCCTTGAGCTTGGTGAGCTCGAACTGGTTGTAGGCCCAGTGCGGCGACCAGAGCGGAACGACGATCGGTTCCTTCTTGGCGTACGCGCGCTTCAGCTCGGCCAGCATCGACGGCGTGGACCCGTCGACGACCTTGTACTCCTTGTCCAGGCCGTAGCCCGGCAGGATCTTGTCCTTGAGCAGGCCCATCTCACCGGCGCTCGGCTCGATGCCGACGATCCGGTCCTTGAACTGCGAGCCCTTGCCCTTGAGGTCGGCGAGGGACTTGACGTCCTTCATGTACGAGGGGACGGCCAGCTCCAGCGAGGTGGGGCCGTACCAGGAGCCCATGTCCTCCAGGCGGTCCTGGTACTTCTTCCAGTAGCTGGCGTGGGTGACCGGGAGCCAGGAGTCGGTCTCGAAGTCGATCTGGCCGTTGGCCATACCCGTGTAGAGCGCGCCGGCCTCGTACTGCTTGACGTCGACCTCGAAGCCGCGCCGTTCCAGCATCTCCTTCCAGAGGAAGGTGGAGGCGATGCCCTCGTCCCACGGGATGTAACCCATGCTGATCTTCTTGCCCGCGCCGATGTCCGAACCCTCGGCGGTGTTCTTGGCATCGTCCGAGCCGGAGGAGCCGAAGACGCCCAGGGCGCCCGCGACGAGCGCGAGGACGACGACGCCGGAGACCGCGACGACGGGCTGCGGGCGGTGGTTCCAGATCTTGAAGCCGCCGGCCATCGCCTGCGCCTTGGCGAGCGCGCGACGGGCGAGCGGGGAGACCTCGCGGCCGAGCGCGCCGGTCATCCGGTCCAGGTACATCGCCACGATGACGATGGAGATGCCCGCCTCGAAGCCGAGGCCGACGTCCACGTTGCCGATGGCGCGGTAGACGGCGCCGCCGAGGCCGCCGCCGCCGACCATGCCGGCGATGACCACCATGGACAGGCCCAGCATGATGACCTGGTTGATGCCCGCCATGATCGTGGGCAGGGCGAGCGGCAGCTGGACCCGCAGCAGGGTGTTGCGCCTGGTGGTGCCGAAGGCCTCGGCCGCCTCGACGAGCTCGCCGTCGACCTGGCGGATGCCGAGCTCGGTCATCCGGACGCCCGGGGGCAGCGAGAAGATGATGGTGGCGATGATGCCGGGCACCACGCCGACGCCGAAGAAGATGACGCCGGGGATCAGGTAGACCATGGCGGGCATGGTCTGCATGAAGTCCAGGACCGGCCGGGTCACCGCGCTGACGGTCTTGGAGCGGGACGCCCAGATGCCCAGCGGTACGGCCAGCACCAGCGCGATGATGGTGGCGACGAGCACCAGGGTGAGGGTGTCCATCGCCTCGTCCCACAGCTCGACGGAGTCGATTACGGCGAAGCCCACGAAGGCGAGCACACCGGCGAGCAGACCGCGCAGCCACCAGGCGATGACCGCGACCATGCCCGCGAAGAGCAGCGGGGCAGGGGCGGAGAGAACGGCGGCTATGCCGTCGAACATGTTGCTGACTATGGAGCTGATCGCGTCGAACAGCCAGGCGAGATGGGTCTGGAGCCAGTCGACGGCGGAGTCGACCCAGTCACCGAGAGGAAGCCTAAACACTGGCCACCTTCTTCGTGTTCTTCGCGAGGGTCGTGCTGGTCCGGACGTCCTTCGGGGCCTCGGCGGGGGTCATCGGCTCACCGAGGACGGCGAGCAGCCGGGCGCGCGGGACGACGCCGATGAGCTTGCCCTCGGCGTCGGTCACGGCGACGGCGACCCCGCTCTGCGAGCACGGTGTGAAGAGCTCGATGATCGGCGTGGACTCGGTGACGGTGGCCGGGGCGGCCGCGAGCACGTCGGCGGCGGTGCGCAGCTCCTTGCCGTCGTCCGTGCTGGTGCCCATGACGGTGTGCGGTTCGGCCATGATGGCGCCCGCGGTCAGCACCCGGGTCCGGTCGACGTCCTGGGTGAAGGAGGCGACGTAGTCGTTGGCCGGCGTGACGAGGATGTCCTCGGCGGTGCCGAGCTGGACGATCTTCCCGTCGCGCATCACGGCGATGCGGTCGCCGAGGCGCATGGCCTCGTTGAGGTCGTGGGTGATGAAGACGATGGTCTTCTTCAGCCGCTTCTGCAGTTCGAGCAGCTGGTCCTGCATGTCGCGGCGGATCAGCGGATCGAGCGCGCTGAAGGACTCGTCCATCAGCAGCAGGTCGGCGTCGGTGGCCAGGGCGCGGGCCAGACCGACACGCTGCTGCATGCCGCCGGACAGCTCGTCGGGCCAGGACTTCTCCCAGCCGGCCAGGCCGGTCAGCTCCAGGGCCTCGGCGGCGCGCTTCTCGCGCTCGGCGCGGGGCACGCCCTGCACTTCCAGGCCGTACGCGGCGTTCTCCAGCACACTGCGGTGGGGGAAGAGCGCGAAGTGCTGGAACACCATGCTGATCTTGGTGGACCGGACATGGCGCAGCTCGGCGGGGCTCAGGGCGGTCAGGTCCTGGCCGTCGAACAGCACGCGCCCGGCAGTGGGCTCCAGGAGTCCGTTGAGCATGCGCAGCAACGTGGACTTCCCGGACCCGGACAGACCCATCACGACGAAGATCTGTCCCGGCTCCACGGTGAACGAGGCGTCGATCACCGCTGCGGTCGTTCCGTCGGCGCGCAGCTCGTCGCGGTCTGCGCCGCCTTCGAGCTTCTGCACGGCTTGATCGGGTCGTCTGCCGAACACTTTGTACAAGCGTTCAGCTTGCAGCCTTGACACATACACCTCGCGGGTTGAACCGAAAAACGGTCTGCCAACCCCCTCCGGCAGACCGTGGAGCGACGCGGGTTCGGCCCGCATGGCACGTGCACTGGTTGAAACCGGTACGTGATCCGCTCCGGCTGCGCGCCTGCCCCCGCTTACACATAGCAAACACAAGAGTGATCCAGGTCACATCTGAGCGGCGATCGCCATTGCCCGCTCCTTCACCCCGAAGCCACCCAGAAGTCACCCCGGAGTTCTCCGCGCCCGGCGTCCGGGGCGGCCGGTGTCAGTGGGGTGCGGCATCATCGGGGTGTGACGCGACGCCTGATGCTCCTCGACACCGCTTCCCTCTACTACCGCGCCTACTTCGGGGTCCCCGACTCGGTGTGCGCCCCGGACGGGACACCGGTCAACGCCGTGCGCGGCCTGCTCGACTTCATCGGGCGCCTGGTGCAGGACCACCGGCCGGACGACCTGGTCGCCTGCATGGACGCGGACTGGCGGCCCCACTGGCGGGTCGAGCTGATCCCGACGTACAAGGCGCACCGGGTCGCGGTGGAGACCGCCGAGGGGCTGCCCGACGAGGAGGAGACCCCCGACACGCTGGCCCCGCAGGTGCCCGTCATCGAGGACGTGCTCGACGCGCTCGGCATCGCCCGCGTCGGCGTCGCGGACTACGAGGCGGACGACGTGATCGGCACGCTCACCGGCCTGGCCACCGGCCCCGTGGACATCGTCACCGGCGACCGGGACCTCTACCAGCTGGTCGACGACGCGCGCGGGGTCCGGGTGCTCTACCCACTGAAGGGCGTCGGCTCGCTCCAGCTGACGGACGAGGCGTGGCTGCGGGAGAAGTACGGCGTGGACGG
Source organism: Streptomyces sp. NPDC001933 (assembly GCF_042890955.1). Taxonomy (NCBI): domain Bacteria; kingdom Bacillati; phylum Actinomycetota; class Actinomycetes; order Kitasatosporales; family Streptomycetaceae; genus Streptomyces; species Streptomyces sp. NPDC001933. Next base: position 68,697 of record NZ_JBIASS010000012.1, read on the forward strand.
CTCCGGCTACGTCGATCTCGCCCTGCTGCGCGGCGACCCCAGCGACGGGCTGCCGGGCGTCCCGGGCATCGGCGAGAAGACCGCGGCGAAGCTGCTGGACGCCTTCGGTGACCTGGCCGGGATCATGGCCGCCGTCGACGACCCGAAGGCCAGGCTGACGCCGTCGCAGCGCAAGCGGCTCGACGAGGCGCGGGACTACGTGGCCGTCGCGCCGAAGGTGGTCCGGGTCGCCGGTGACGTACCGCTGCCGGAATTCGATCCCACGCTGCCCGCCGGGCCGCGCGATCCCGCTGCCCTGGAAGCCCTCGCCAAGCGGTGGGGGCTGGGCGGAGCGGTGCAGCGCCTGCTCTCCACTCTCCAGGGCTGAGGTGCTAGCTTAGGTAAGCCTAAGCAATCGGAGCAGGGAGAACCTCGTGGCAGAACGACCGGCGCGGCAGGCGCCCCAGGCGCAGGGGGCCGAGGTGCTGCGCACCGAGCGGATCACCCCGCACATGGTGCGCGTGGTGCTCGGCGGTGAGGGCCTCGCCGGCTTCGAGCTCGCCGGGTTCACCGACCACTACGTCAAACTCTGCTTCGCCCCCGAGGGCGCCGACTACGCGCACCCCTTCGACATGGCCCGCATCCGCGAGGAGCAGCCGCGCGAGCTGTGGCCCACGACTCGTACGTACACGGTGCGCTCCTGGGATCCGGCCACCCGTGAGCTGGCGATCGACTTCGTGGTCCACGGCGACGAGGGCCTCGCAGGGCCCTGGGCGCTGCGGGCGGCCCCGGGCGACCGGGTGACCTTCCTCGGTCCGGGCGGCGGCTACGGCCCGGACGCCTCGGCGGACTGGCACCTGCTGGCGGGCGACGAGAGCGCGCTGCCGGCCGTCGCGGCGGCCCTGGAGCGGATGCCGGCGGGTGCGGTGGTGCACGCGTTCATCGAGGTGGCGGACGCCGCCGAGGAGCAGAAGATCGTGACGCCGGACGGTGTCGGGGTGACCTGGCTGCACCGCGGGGAGCGCCCGGTCGGCGAGGCGCTGACCGCCGCGGTGAAGGGGCTCGATTTCCCCGCGGGCGAGGTCCAGGCGTTCGTCCACGGCGAGGCGGGCTTCGTGAAGGAGATCCGCCGCCATCTGCGCCTGGAGCGCGGGATACCGCTCTCCCGGCTGTCGATCTCGGGCTACTGGCGGCTCGGCCAGAACGACGACGCCTGGCGCTCGGTCAAGCGCGAGTGGAACGCACAGGTGGAGCGCGAGCAGGAAGGCGCCGCGTAACACCGGATCGCACAGGTATGCCCCGGCCCCCGGCCGGGGCATACCCGCGTCCGGGCCCCCGGCTCACCCACCGGCGCCCGGCACCTCCGTGCTTTCCACACCCTCGCCGTCCGGACCGCCGTCCCTGGCGCCGCCCCCGTCGTAGGCGCGCGCGGACGCGTCCACATGCGCGAGCCGTCGCAGCGCGCTGAACATCGCCTCGCCCAGCACCGTCCCCACCACCACGCTCTCCACCAGGTCCTCGCGCGCCACCCGCCGCCCCACGTAGTCGAGGTCGGCCCGCGCGACCGGTTCGGCGGCGGCCGCGTAGTCGTCGAGCAGCTCGACGAAGCCCCCGTGCCCCGCCCGCCGCAGCGCGACGATCACCCCGGCCAGGGACTCGCCCGCCGGACCGTGCGCCTCGACCCGCCAGCCCCGCCGCTCCACCAGCTCCGCCACCTCGTCGCGGGCGTCCTCCAGTTCGGGCCCCGCCTCGTCCTCGTGCAGCGGGGTGAGGCGCTTCGCCGCGGCGTTCAGCACCTTGTGCACCGGCTGCGCCGGGTCCTCGACCACCCGCAGCACATCGCCGATGGCGGCCAGCGAGAGCCCGCCGACATCCAGCAGGGCGCGGATCAGCCGCAGCCTGCGCTCGTGCCCGGAGTCGTAACTCGCCTGGTTCGGACTGGTCAACTGCCCTGCCGGCAGCAGCCCTTCACGTACATAGAACTTGATCGTCGGTACCGGGACCCCGGACCTGCTGCTCAACTCGCCGATGCGCACTGCGTGTTCTTCCTTCCGCGCTTGCCGACTTCCGCGCTTGCCAATCCCCCGACCCATCATAGATAGTTCCACTATCGGATAGCGGGAAGTGCCACTATCCATAATCTCTGAGGGGTCCTCATGTCCTCCTGGCGTTCCTGGCATCGCCCGTTAGTCCTCTTCGCCGCGGTGATGGCCGTCATGACGGCCGTCTCGGCCATCGGCCTCATAGCCGACGACCGGGTCCTCGCGGGCGCGGCGATATGGTTCAAACCGTTCAAGTTCGCGGTCTCGTTCGTCGTGTACGCACTCGCCCTCGCCTGGATGCTGACGCTGGTCACCCGTGGCCGACGGATCGGCTGGTGGGCCGGGACCGTTGTCGCGCTGTCCAGCCTGGTCGAGATGGCGATCATCACCGGGCAGGTGATCCGCGGGAAGCGGAGCCACTTCAACCACGCCACACCGTTCGACGAGTCGCTGTTCAACGCGATGGCCGTCACCGTCGTCATCCTGTGGACCAGCACCCTGGTCATCGCGATCCTGCTGCTGCGCGCCCGGATCGCCGACCGCGCCTCCGCCTGGGCGATCCGCTCGGGTGTACTGCTCGCCCTGGTGGGCGCCGGATTCGGCTTCCTGATGACCCAGCCCACCCGCGAGCAGCGGGCGGCCGGGAACCTGGACACCGCCGATGTGATCGGCGCGCACTCCGTCGGCGTACCGGACGGCGGCCCGTCGATGCCGCTGACCGGCTGGTCCACTACCGGCGGCGATCTGCGCATCCCGCACTTCATCGGAATGCACGCGCTCCAGCTGCTGCCGCTCTTCCTGCTCGCGCTGGTCGCCCTGGCCCCGCGCTTCCCGCGGCTGCGCGACCCGCGGGTCCGGCTGCGGCTGGTACTGGTGGCCTCGGGGGCGTACGCGGCGGTCGTCGCGCTGGTCACCTGGCAGGCGCTGCGCGGCCAGCCGCTGATCCACCCCGACGGTGCGACGCTCGGTGCCGCCGCGCTGATCGTGGTAGCGAGCACCGTCGGCACGCTGGGGGCACTGAGGCCGGCTCCCGCAGGGCAGCGAACAGGCACGAGCCCCGAATCCGACGCCGGTTCCGACACCGACGCCGTCTCCGGCTCCGAATCCGCTTCCGCCCAGAAGGAGTTCGCGTCATGACCGGTGCGCTCTTCGAGATCTCGTTCTTCCTGGCAGCTCCGTTCTGGCTGCTCATGATCCTGGCGCCCAACTGGCGTCCCACGGCGCGCGTCGCCGCCTCGCCGCTCACCGTCCTGCCGGTACTGGCGCTCTACCTGATCATGGCCGTGCCCGTCTTTCCCGAGCTCTGGGACGCGGTGCGCAGCCCCGACATCGACACCTTCCGAGATCTGATGGCGCTGGCGAACGGGGCCGGGGCGATCTGGGCGCAGGTGATCGCCTGGGATCTGCTGCTGGGCCAGTGGATGTACCTGGAGGGGCGGCGGCTGGGGATCTCGCCGCTGGTGATGGGGCCGTTGCTGGTGCTGACGATTCTGCTGTCGCCGTTCGGGCTGCTGGTCTTCCTCGCGATGAGGGCGGCGCTGAAGCCGAGGACCCGGCCCGGGAGTGCGGTCCCGGACCGGGTCGGCGGTACGAAGCTGTCGTAGGCGCGCCCGTCAGACGGACTTCTGGTACGAGCGGAACGTGCGGGTCGACAGCGCGACCGCCACCACCGCGAGAAGCAGCAGGGCTCCCCCGCGGCCGGCCACCACGCCCCAGTCCGGGGCGGCGGTCAGCGCGGAACGGCCCGCCACCATCGCCCAGTCGACCGGGTTGAAGTCGGCGACGTGACGCATCCAGGACGGCATCTGGCCCGGGGCCATGAAGGAGGAGGAGAGGAAGGTCAGCGGCAGCAGCAGAAAGGTGTTGATGCCGATGATCGACTCTCGCCGGCGGACCAGCATGCCCAGGGCGTTGGAGAGCGCGCCGAAGACCGTGCCGAGCAGGACCGAGGCGACCACCAGGATCAGCAGTCCGCCCGCGCCGCCCGGGTAGGAGGCCCCGGCGGCCCGGCCGAGCAGCACGATGACGACGGACTGCACGGCGGTACTGATGCCGTTCTGCACGACGTTGGCGTTCATCAGCGCGTTGCGGCTGACCGGTGTCGTCAGGAAGCGGTTGAGCGTGCCGCGCTCGATCTCCTCCAGGGTGCCCATCCCGGCCCACATGCTCGACCCGAGCGCGCTCATCACCACGATGCCCGGGATCAGGTAGTCCAGATAGGACGTGGTGCCGAAGCCGCCGAGTTCCACGACCTTCTTGAAGAGGTTGCCGAACAGGAACAGCCAGATCACCGGCTGGATCAGGGAGATCACCAGAAAGACCGGCTGCCGGATGATCGCCGTGAGCTGACGCTGGGTCATGTACCAGGTCTGGACGAGTGCTTGACCGCTCATCGGCCGCCTCCGGCAGGGGTGAGGACGGGGGCCCGCCGGACGTCCGCGCCGTCGGCCTCGGCCTCGGCTTCGGAGAAACGGCGTCCTGCGTAGCGCAGATAGACGTCGTCGAGGGAGGGGCGGGCCACGGTGGCGGCGGCGACCGCCGCTCCGGCCCGCTCCAGGGCGGTGAGCAGGACGGGTACGGCCGCGGCGCCGTCCTCGGCGCGTACGCTCACCCGGCGGCCGTCGACCAGCACCTCGTGCACACCGGGCAGTCCGGTGAGCGCGGCGGTGATCACCGCGGTGTCGCCGCCGGTACGCAGCTCCAGGTGGACGGCGTCGCCCCGGAGTTCGCCCTTGAGTTCGTCGGGAGTGCCCTCGACGACGGTCCGGCCGCGGTCGACGATCGCGATGCGCTCGGCGAGCCGGTCGGCCTCGTCCAGGTAGTGCGTGGTCAGGACGATGGTCAGCCCGTCGTCGCCGGCCAGCCGGGCGATCTCGTCCCACATCGCGGTACGGGCCTCGGGGTCGAGTCCGGTGGTGGGTTCGTCGAGAAAGAGCACCTCGGGACGGTGGACCAGGCCGAGCGCCACATCGAGGCGTCGCTGCATCCCTCCGGAGTAGCCCTGGACCCGGCGGTTCCCTGCGTCGGCGAGGTCGAAGCGGTCCAGCAGCTCATCGGCGCGGCGCCGGACGTCCGCGCCTCGCATCCCGTACAGCCTGCCCTGGAGCAGGAGGTTCTCCCGGCCGGTGGCGACCGGGTCGGCGCCGGACTTCTGGGCGACGACGCCGATGGCGCGCCGGACCCGGTCGGGGTGGCGCAGTACGTCGTGTCCGGCGACGGTCGCGGTGCCGGAGTCGGGGCGGGCCAGGGTGGTGAGGATCTTCACGGTGGTGGACTTGCCGGCGCCGTTGGGGCCGAGCAGTCCGAAGACCGTGCCGGCCTCGATGCCGAGGTCCATGCCGCGCAGGGCGGTGACATCGCCGGGATAGGTCTTGATCAGGTTTCGCGCCGCTACCGCGGGCGCACGGGTGCTGTTCCGCGCCGCTGCGGGCGCACGGGTGCTCATGACAGAGCTCTCCTGTGGTTCGGCGGGGTGCTCGGGCGCACCGAGCACTCGGGCATGCCGAGCCGAATCCGCGTGAAGAGCGCCGGGCTATCCTTGGTGTGCCGCACCTCGATCGCCCGGTTCGCCTCCACGGCGTGACCGGTCCGGGGTTCGAGACCCCGGCGGTCGCTGCTCCAACAGCTCCCGTCGGGGTCTTTTCTCACTCTGGGTCCTCTGTCCGGCCCTTCCGCTCCGGGTCCAGGACGATCTCCTTCTCGTCCAGGTCCTGCCAGTCCGACGGGATCGCACCGGTCTCGTGGAAGGATTTCCACTCCTCGATGCCGCTGATCGTCTCGTCGGTGAGTTCGTTGCGGAAGTTCTTGATCCACTCCAGCTGTGCGTCGATCATGTGGAGCTGGTACTCGGTCTCGATGACGAAGATGCGGGGCAGCTTCTCCCCCAACTGGCCGAGGACACCCCGCAGGGCCGCCGACTGGATCGCCAGCGCCGCCGCCCGGGTCTCCAGCAGCTCCGCCACTTCCTGCGGCGGCAGCACCGGCAGCAGCGCCAGCGCCGTCTCGAAGACCGGGTACTCGGCGGCGGGGACGGCGAGCAGATCGGAGAGCCAGTCCACCATCTCCGCCCGCCCGGCCTCGGTGATGCCGTAGAGCGTGCGCTCGGGGCGGTTGCCCTGCCGCTGGACGCCGGCCACCTCCACGTACCCGTGCTTCTCCAGGTTCTGGACGACGGTGTAGAGCGAGCCGAAGTTGATCTTGACGCTGTGTTCCTTGCCGCGCCGCCGAAGCGTCTGGGCGATCTCGTACGGATGCATGGAGCGCTCGGCGAGCAGCACCATGACCGTCAGCGCCAGCGGATTGCTGAGCTTGCGCCGCTTGGCCACTGCCCCCACCACCCCTGCCCCGGATCGACTCGTCATCGAATACTCGCGGGCGAACATATCGCGTTCACCCGGACGCGTCAACCAAGATGTATCGCGATTTCCGGGAGGCGTGGAAGGATCTCGCGCACCGGTCCGCCAGAGAGGGAGCCCGTGTGAAGGAAGCCGCGCGCATCGGCGGAGCGTCGGCGGCAGGGCCCGACCTCCAGGAGTTGCTGGGGCTGGTCGCCCGGGGCGATCAGGAGGCCTTCGCCGCGGTGTACGCCGCCGTGAGCGGGCCCGTCCTCGGGCTGGTACGGAACGTGCTCCGGGATCCGGCCCAGGCGGAGGAGGTCGCGCAGGAGGTCCTGGTCGAGGTGTGGCGGTCGGCCCCCCGCTTCCGGCCCGCCCGCGGCAGCGCGATGAGCTGGGTGCTGACCCTCGCCCACCGCCGGGCCGTGGACCGGGTGCGCTCGGCCGAGGCGTCGGCGGCCCGTGAGCGCGCGGCGGCGCTGCTGGACCGTACGCCCGCCTACGACCAGGTCACCGAGCAGGTGGAGGCCAGGCTGGAGCACGAACAGGTCCGCCGCTGCGTGGGGCGGCTCTCCGAGGTTCAGCGCCAGTCCGTGACCCTCGCGTACTACCGGGGGTTGACCCACCGCGAGGTGTCGGAGCTGCTCTCCGTGCCGCTCGGGACGGTCAAGACACGGCTGCGCGACGGGCTGACCCGGCTGCGCGACTGCCTCGGGACGAGCGAATGACCGGCACCGGGCCGATATCGGGGCCACACCGGGCCGCCCCCGGGCCGACACCGGGCCGCCCCCGGAAGCGCACACCTCCATGACCGGGAAGGACACACTCCATGACTGTCTCCGTCGCACTGTTCACCTCCGACCTGCGGGTGCACGACAACCCGGTGCTGCGGGCCGCGGTACGGGAGGCGGATGCCGTCGTTCCGCTGTTCGTGCGCGATCGGGGCATCCACCGGACCGGCTTCGACGCTCCGAACCGGCTGGCCTTCCTCGCCGACTGCCTCGCCGATCTCGACGCGGCGCTGCGCCACCGCGGCGGACGGCTCGTGGTCCGGGACGGCGACGTGGTGGCCGTCGCCCGTGCCGTGGCCGTGGAGACCGGAGCGCGGAGTCTGCACGTCGCCGGCGGGGTGAGCGGGTACGCGACGCAACGCGAGAGCCGGCTCCGTACGGCGCTGGCGGCGGTCGGCTGCGCCGTGCACGTCCACGACGCGGTGGTCACCGCGGTCGCCCCGGGCCGGGTCGTCCCGGCGGGCCGTGACCACTACGCGGTGTTCACGCCGTACCTGCGCCGTTGGCAGGAGGCGGGGGTACGGGGAACACTGGCCGCGCCACGGGCGGTGCGGCTGCCGGACGCAGTGGTGCCGGGACCGTTGCCGGAGCGGGCGGCGGTGGCCGGCGTCTCCCCCGGGCTAGCGAGGGGCGGCGAGTCGACCGGACGCCGGCTGCTGTCGTCCTGGCTGCACGGCCCGCTGGCCGGCTACGAGAGCGGCCACGACGATCTGGCCGGTGACGCGACCTCCAGGCTCTCCCCCCACCTCCACTTCGGCTCTCTCTCGGCGGCCGAAGTGATCAACCGGGCGAGGCAGCGGGGCGGACCGGGCGCCGACGCGTTCGTACGGCAGCTGGCGTGGCGGGACTTCCACCACCAGGTGCTCGCCGCACGGCCGGACGCAGCCCGGGAGGACTACCGCACCCGGCACGACCGCTGGCGGTGCGACGAGGACGAGATCCGGGCCTGGCGCACGGGGCGCACCGGCTATCCGCTGGTCGACGCGGCGATGCGGCAGCTGGCGTACGAGGGCTGGATGCACAACCGGGGCCGGATGCTCGTGGCCGGCTTCCTCACCAAGACGCTGTACGCCGACTGGCGGGTGGGTGCCCGGCACTTCCTGGACCTGCTGGTCGACGGCGATGTGGCGAACAATCAGCTCAACTGGCAGTGGATGGCGGGCACCGGTACCGACACCCGGCCCAACCGGCTCCTGAATCCGGTCGTCCAGGGCAAGCGGTTCGATCCGCGCGGCGCCTATGTGCGCCGCTGGGTGCCGGAGCTCGCGGAGCTGGCGGACGGCGAGATCCATGAGCCGTGGAAGCTCACCGGGCCGCGCCGGGCCGCGATCGACTACCCGGATCCGCTCGTCGGCCTGGCCGAGGCACGCGCCCGGTTCGAACGGGCCCGCGGCCTGTAACGGCCCGCGACCGATCGGGTGAGGGACCAATCCGCCCGGCGCCGGGCGACGAATCCCGGTCGTGAGTGAAGACCGAGACGATGCACAGCCCGCCGGAACCGCCCGGCCCCCTCGACCGGGCGCGACGCGCACCGCCCTCGCCGCGCTCAGCGGTCTGATCGCCGGGTTCTGCGCCCTGGCGGTCGCCGAGCTGGCCGCGGCCCTCGTACGTCCCGAGGCGGGCCCGGTCACGGCGGTGGGAGGTGCGGTGATCGACCGCACTCCCCCGGCCGTGCGGGACTTCGCCGTACGGAACTTCGGCACCGCCGACAAGCTGGCGCTCCGGCTCGGGATCCTGGTCCTCCTGGCGCTCTTCGCCATGGCGATCGGGGTGCTGGCGCTACGTCACCGACGGCTGGGGTCGGCCGCCGTCCTGGTCTTCGGCCTGGTCGGGGCGGTGGCGGCGGCAGGGCGTCCGGAGGGCGTGCCGGCCGACGCGCTGCCGTCGGTGGTGGGTGCCGCGGTAGCAGTAGCAGTGCTGTATCTCCTGGCCGGACGGCTTGCACCGGCGCCCGGTGCCGGTCCCGCGGACGGCGGATTCGACCGCCGCGGCTTCGTGGTCGCGGCCACCGCCACGGCGGCGGTCTCCGCCGGGGCGGGACTCCTGGGCCGCCGGCTCACCTCCTCCGTCCAGGCGGGGGCCTCCGCCTCCCGTCATGACCTGGTCCTCCCGGCCCCGCGGTCCGCCGCCCCGGCGGTGCCGGCCGGAGCCGATCTGAGGATCCGGGGGCTGACCCCGTTCATCACCCCGGACGAGGACTTCTACCGGGTGGACACGGCGCTGGTCGTGCCACGCGTCGATGCCGGCGCCTGGCGGCTGAGGATCCACGGCCGTGGTGTGGCGCGGCCCGTCACCGTCGGCCTGCACGACCTGCTGCGAAGGGAGGTCGTCGAACGCGACGTCACCCTGGCCTGCGTGTCCAACGAGGTCGGCGGACCCCTGGTCGGCAACGCCAGGTGGCTCGGGGTGCGACTGGCCGACCTGCTGCGCGAAGTGGGAGTACGTCCCCCGTCCGAGGGCGGCCCCGCCGACCAGATCGTGGCGCGTTCCGTCGACGGCATGACGATCGGCACACCGGTCGAAACGGTCATGGACGGGCGCGACGCGATGCTCGCCTTCGGCATGAACGGTGAGCCGCTGCCCTTCGAGCACGGCTTCCCGGTCCGGATGGTCGTCCCCGGCCTGTACGGATACGTGTCGGCCTGCAAGTGGATCGAGGACATCGAGCTGACCACGTTCGCCGCCTACGACGCCTACTGGGTCCGGCGCGGCTGGGCCCAGCAGGCGCCGGTCAAGACCGAGTCCCGGATCGACACCCCCCGCACGTCCGCCTCCCCGAAGGCCGGCATCGTGCCGGTGGCCGGGGTCGCCTGGGCCCAGCACCGCGGCATCTCCCGGGTCGAGGTCCGGGTGGACGGCGGGAAGTGGCACACCGCCCGCCTGGCCGCCGCCGGCACCCGCGACACCTGGCGCCAGTGGGTGTGGGAGTGGCCCGCCGCATCCGGCCGTCACACCCTGGAGGTCCGCGCCACCGACGGAACCGGCGCCACCCAGACCGGCATCCGTACGGGCACCGTGCCCGACGGTGCGACCGGCTGGCACTCGGTGGTGGTCGACGTGTCCTGAGCCCGGGTACCCCCACGAAGTACAGCCGGGCACACCCCTACGACGTACAGCAGGAGCTCGCGCTCCGTACGCTGACCGGATGAGACGTCCTGGCATGGTGGACCGGCAGGACCGGGTGGCGGGTGCCGTCGTGGGTTCGGCGGTGGGTGACGCGCTGGGCGCGCCCTTCGAGTTCGGGCCCGCCGGTGTGTACACGGCGCGCTTCCCCGACGGCGTCGGCACGATGTGCGGGGGCGGCGGCTGGGACCCCGGCGAGGCCACGGACGACACGCAGATGGCCGTGCTGGTCGCGGAGTCCCTGCTGGAGCGGGGCGGCCTGGACCTTCCCGACATGTTCGGCCGGTTCCGCAGGTGGGCGGCGGGCGACCCGAAGGACATCGGGCTCCAGACCGAGGAGGTCCTGACGAGCGGTGAGGCGTGGGACCTCGCGGCGGCGCTGCACTTCCAGGTGAGCGGACGTGCGGCGGGCAACGGTTCGCTGATGCGGGCGGCCACCTCCGCCGTGTACTTCGCGGCCCGGGGCCGTGCGGCGACCATGGACGCCGCCCGCCGGATCGCCGCCCTGACCCACGGCGACCGGGCCGCCTGGGAGGGCACCGCCGTGCTCCACGAGCTGATCCGGGTGGCGCTGGACGGCGGCGATCCGCTCTCCGCCGTCCCGGACGTCCTGGAGAGCGTGCACGAGGATCACCGGGGCCGCTGGGCCACCGTCCTCGCGCCCGGCTGGCGCCCGGAGGCGGCGACGGAGTTCAACGGTGCGGTCTGGCCGTGCCTGGGCACCGCGCTGTGGGCGCTGCGCACCACGGATTCGTACGAGAACGCCCTGGCCGCCGCCGTGGACGTGGGCGGGGACACCGACACGGTCGCCGCCGTGACCGGCGCCCTGGCGGGTGCGGTGCACGGCTTCGGCGCGATCCCCCCGCGCTGGACCGAGCCGCTGCACGTACCGCTTCCGGGGTACGGGGACCGGGTGCTGCGGACGCCCGGACTGGTGGCCCTGGCCGGGCGGCTGGACAGTGCGTCACCGCGTGCGGTTCCCACGGATTTCCGCGAGTCCTGAATCTACACATAAGGGCGGTATAAGCGCAGAATGGCAGAGCAGGCCGCTCAACGCGCACAACTGGCGCGGTCGGTCGCTGCGGTGGTCGACGGTCTGCCGGGAGCGAAGGAGACGAACCCCATGTCAAACATCTCGCACACCGGCCGTGACATCGCCAGTCACCCCGATGTCTCCGAAATGCGCGATCGTTATGCCCGCATGCTCGGTGGCCGCGATGTGGCCCTGGTGGACGCACCGGTGTTCCTCGTCGGTCTCTACTGCGCCATCTCGCCGTGGGTGCTGCACTTCACGGCAAGTCAGCCCACACTCGCGACGCACAACCTGATCATGGGTCTCGCGATCGCCGCGCTGGGCCTCGGGTTCACCGTGATGCCGGAACGCATGTACGGCCTGAGCTGGGCCATCTGCGCGATGGGGATCTGGACGATCCTCGCGACGTGGATCGTCGGCAGCAGCCCCGACCTCGGCATCGTCCTCAACAACGTCATCATCGGCGGCCTGACCATACTGCTGGGCCTGGCCTGCGTCGCCGTGTCCATGAAGAGCGGCAAGCGGACGGTCTGAGACGAGGGATCGTCCGGCGGAAGGGAATGCCCGGCCGGCCCGCTCCGTGCGGACCGGCCGGGCGCCGGAGCGGACCGGCCCGTGGGTCAGCTCTCGCGGAACGGCAGGTAGTCCACGTCGTACCCGAAGTACCGCGGCCCGGCGAGCGCCAGGCCGCCCGGGGTGGTCCAGCGGGGGTCGCAGGGCGCCGCGAGGACGCTGACGCGCAGGCCGTAGCGCAGCCCCTCCGTGGTCACCGGATCGCCGGTGTCGGTGTCCAGCACGCAGATCAGGTCGGGCGTGGTGGCGACCGTCTCGCCGTCGCGGGTGGCCAGCAGATGCTCGTTCTGGAAGCCGAGTTCGAGCACCCGGCCCGCGTCGTCGCCGATGCCCTCGATCCGGGCGCTGCCCCGGGCGAAGCCGCCCTCGGTGCGGCGGCTGACGTCGATCACCTTGCCGGTCAGCAGATGGGTTCCGGACAGCATGGTCCGGGCCGCGAGCACCGGGTCGGTGTGCGCCGCCCGCGCCTCGCGCACCGCTGCGCCCAGCCGCTCGGCGAGCGTCAGCGTGGCGGGGACGAGCCCGTCGGTGAGCTGGTCGCCGCGCATCACGGTGTCGGCGCTGGAGATCTGGCAGCCCAGCTCCACGCAGACCGCCCGCGCGATGCGCTCGGCGGCGTGGTTGGAGACGGCGTCGACGATGATGCTGTTGCCCTTGTCGTCGGCGAGCGCCATCGGGGTGTTGGCCACCCCGATCAGGCCGGGCAGCACCATCTGCGCCTCGGGGAAGGCGCGGCCCATGGCGTCGCCGTCCACCAGCGGCAGCCCGGCCTCGGCGGCGCAGGCGATGGGCAGCATGGAGTTGACGCCGCCGACCTCGATCGGTGCGATGTGGGTGGCGGCCCGGCCGATGTGCTTCTCCAGGGCGCGCAGCGCGGCCACTTCCTCGCCCCCGGCGGGGACGCGTTCCAGCAGCACCGTCGGTGCCCCCATCCCGGAGACGGGGACCACCGTCGCGTCGTCCGGCACCTCGTCGAAGGCGACGAGCCGCACCGGGCCGTACTTGCGGATGGCCTCGCGGGCCAGCAGCTTGCCGATGTACGGGTCGCCGCCCCCGCCGGTGCCGAGGATGCCCGCGCCGCGCGCGATGTCGTCCAGGTTGTCGAGGTTGATCTCACGCATGTGACGCTGCTCCATGGATGTCGCGCGCCCCGGCCGGGGCGTGGGTGGTACCGATGCCGTTCAGGTCGAGGTCGCCGACCGCCTTGACGCGGATACGGGTCGCGCCGCCGGGCAGGTAGGCCAGCGGGACCTCCTCCACGTCGACGACGCGGACCGTGCCGGGCCTGGCGCCCGCGCTCTCGGCCCGGCCCACCGCCTCCTCGCGGGCCTCGGCGAGCACCGCGTCCCGGCGCCCCCCCGGGACCTGGAAGACCCGGTCCACCTCTCCGCCGACCTGGGCGATGGCGGCGCCCACCGCGTTGGCGACGTCGAAGTGGCCGGGGCGGCGCACATCGTCGAAGCCGGGCAGGGCCGCGGGCACCAGCACGCTGCCGCCGCCGACCGCGACGACCGGCAACGCCCCCGCCGAGGTACGCATCCGGTCCACGGTCTCCGCCAGCCGCTCCGCGATCCGGTCGAGCGCGCGGGCGGTGAACTCCGGGTCCAGGTGGGCGACCCGGGAGCGGTCACCGATGTCGGCGCGGCCCGCGGCGACCGCGAGATCGGTGGCCGTCAGGGTGTCGCCGCCGAAGACCAGCGCCTCCTCGGTGAGCCGGAATCCGACCGAGCGGGGACCGGTCTCGCCGTCGGGCGACACCAGGGAGCCGCCGCCGATGCCGAGCGAGAGGACGTCGGGGATACGGAAGTTGGTCCGGATGCCCGCGGCCTCGCTCTCGCCCGCCGCCTCGCGCGGGAAGCCGCCGGCCAGGATGCCGACGTCCGCGGTGGTGCCGCCGACGTCGACGACCGCGCAGTCCCCGAGGCCGGACAGGAAGGCGGCGCCGCGCATCGAGTTGGTGGGCCCGGAGGCGAAAGTGGCCACCGGGTAGGCGCGGGCGAAGTCCACGTCCATCAGGGTGCCGTCGTTCTGCGACAGGAAGAACGGGGCGGTCAGCGACACCTCGGCGAGCGACTTGGCGAACGACTCCACGATCACGGTCGCCAGGTCGCGCAGGGCCGCGTTGATGATCGTGGCGTTCTCGCGGGCCAGCAGCCCGACCCGGCCGAGCTCGTGCGAGAGCGAGAAGTGCACGCCGGGGCCCAGTTCGGCGGCCAGGATCTCGGCGGCCCGGCGCTCGTCCTCCTCGGCGACCGGGGAGAACACCGAGGAGACGGCCACCGAGGTCAGTCCGCGCGCGGCGATGTCGGCGGCGGTGCGCTTCAGCTCCTCGGGGTCGAGCGGCGACAGCGGCCGTCCGTCGAACTCCCGCCCGCCGTGGCAGAGATAGCCGTGCCCGCCGACGGCCGCCCGCTGGCGCTCCGGCCAGTCGGTCATCGGCGGCAGGGCGGCGGTGGCGGGCAGGCCGAGGCGTACCGCGGCGACGGGGGCGAGCCGGGCGCCCTCGATCAGCGCGTTGAGGAAGTGGGTCGTGCCGATCATCACGGCGGTGACCGATTCCATCGGCGGGTCCAGGGCCCGGATCGCCGCGGTCACGCCGGAGGTGACGTCGGAGGTGGTGGGGGTCTTCGCGGTGGCGATGATCCGGTCGTCGTCCCCCAGAAGGGCGGCGTCGGTGTTGGTGCCTCCGACGTCGATTCCGATGCGCATGGTGTGTCTGTCTTTCGTAGGGGGTTGGGGTGTCGGGGCGGGCATACGGGTCAGGCGATGGCCTTCGACGACCAGGCCGTGCCCGATTCCGCCTCGATCGCCGCCGCGGGACGTGCGGGCTGTTCGAACGGCAGGTCGCGGGCGCCGCGCACCAGGCCGAGCTTGCCGAGGACGACATAGCCGAGCCCGGCCAGCAGCAGGGAGTTGAGCGCCGGGATGCCCCACCACTGGTAGTGGTCGCCGAGCCAGCCGAACAGGGAGGCGGCGGCCCACAGGGCGATGGTCGCGGGCACCCAGCTGGGTTCGGTCTCGGGCAGCCGGCCGGCGGCGCGCGAGGCGTCCAGCTGCGGGCGCCACTTCTTCACCACGAAGTACTCGGCGACCATGATTCCGGCGACCGGCGGGGTGAGGACGCCGAGCACCGTGAGGAAGTCGGTGAACCGGTCGAGGATTCCGGCGGCCGCGGCGAGGCTGCCGAGGACACCGATCGTGACGGTCGTGCCGACCCGGTTGAGCCGGACCTTGAAGAGCGCCTCGACCGCGCCGATCAGGCCGAGCGAGGAGGAGTACAGGTTCCAGTTGTTGATCTTCACGGTGGCGGAGACCAGGACGATGACGCCGATGACACCGGAGGAGGACGTGATGATCGCGATCAGGTCGGAGGACTTCACCGCGTAGGCGAGCAGCACCCCGCCGAGGCCCAGCACGTACTCGCCGAGGCTGATGCCCACGACCGTCTGCTTGACGACGTCGCCGGTGTTGCGGTTGAAGCGGGTCATGTCGGGGGTGGTGACCGCGCCGACGATGTACGAGCCGGCGACGATGGTCGCGCCGGTGGCGATGGACATGTGGGCGCCGAACGGTGCCGAGGCCACCAGGTCGCCGACGTTGTGCCGGGAGAACTCGACCATCATCGCCCAGCCCGCGAGGCCGAGGAAGGCGGGAACGGTGACGAAGGCGGTCCAGCCCATGGCGCGGAAGCCGCGCAGGACGAGTGCGGTGACGCCGAGCCCGCAGATCAGGCACCAGGCCCAGACCGGCAGCGCGGGCACGATGGAGTGCAGCCCGGCCGCGAACACCGCCGTCTGCACACCGAACCAGCCGAACAGGCTGACCGCGATGACGAGTCCGATGAGGGTGGAGCCGTAACGGCCGAAACCGGTCCAGCGGACCAGCATCGAGGTGGACAGGCCCTCCCGCATGCCGGCGATGCCGACGAATATGCAGACGATCTCCAGGATCACCGAGCCGAGCGTGAACGCCCAGAAGGCGCCCCAGAAGGAGAGTCCGGCGCCGAGCGCGGCACCGAGCAGGAACTGCGTCAGGTCGGAGAGCTGGCCGAAGCGCTGCACGGCGACGTTGAACCAGGAGTAGCGGGCCGCGCGCGGCACCCGCTCCAGCGGGTAGTCCTCGTCCTGCTGCGTCTGCGCCGATGTCTGCGCCTGTGTCTGCTGTGTCTGCGTGGATGGTTCTTGGTGCACATCGAACTGCTGGGTCATGGGGACGGATCCTCGGGTGAGCGGGTGAGCGGGCAGGAGGGCGCAGCAGCACGGCACCGGCCTGCTGCGGTGGGGCGGGGAGCGGGGGTTCAGAGCGGGAGGGGCGGTCCTACGGCACGGGCCCGCAGGAGCACCGCCCCGGGCAGGTACGGCACCGGAAGGTCCGGTTCCGCGTGGGTGCGTACGCGCCTGGGATCGGCCCCGGCCCGTACGGCGCCGGCCCGGGCCAGGTCGCGTACCTCGTCCCGTACGGCGTCGAGCCGTCGCCCGGGTCCCCGGCGGACGATCCGGTCGTACTGGCCGCCGACCGGGCTGGCCGCCGCGCCGAACGCCCCGGCGACGCCGCCGTGTCCGGGCCGTACGACGTCGAACCCGGCCAGCACCTTCGCGGGTACGCCGCCCGCACCGCCGCCGACCAGGATCAGCGGGAGGAGTCCGGCGGCGGGGCGCATCCGGTCGGCGGCCTCGGCGAGTTCGCGGTGGGCGTCGGCGCGCACGGTGATCAGGTCGGGGAAGCGCACGCTGACCGGGACACCGCCGATGCGTTCCCCGGGGCCGGCCTCCTGGGGGTAGCCGCCGGTCAGCGCACCGACCCGGGCGCGGCGTTCACCGATGTCGGCGACCACGGCGTCCTGGAGGCCGGCCAGGAGTCCGGCGCCGCGGATGGTGCAGGCGGGTCCGCTGCCCAGGCTGAGTCCGGGCTGGCGGCGCAGGTACTCCAGGCTCATCAGCGTGCCGTCGCTGCGGGTGACGAGGACGGCGGCGCCGGGGGCGAGGCCGAGCCGGGGCAGGGTGGCGGTCAGTTCGTCGGCGACCCGGGCCACGAGCACGGACAGGGCCGCGTCGAGGACCGTGGCGTTCTCGCGGGCCAGCAGGTCGAGGGTGCCGACGTCGCTGGAGAGCAGGACGGTCGTGTCGGGGCCCGTCTCGGCGCGCAGGATCTCGGCGGCCTCCCGCTCCTGGCCCCCGTCGACGGGCGAGAACACGGCGGTGACTGCGAACGCCTCGGCGCGTCCGGCAAGCGAGGCGCCGAACCGGGCGACCGCGTCCCGGTCGAGCGGCGTGGTGTCACGGGGCGCCAGACCACCGCCGCCCCGCACGTTCGCGGTGCCGGCGCACACGGCGTCGCGCAGCGCCTCGGGCCAGCCGAACAGCGGCCGCACGGCGTCGGCGGCCGGGCCGCCGACCCGCAGCACGCCGACCCGGGCGAGCCCGTGTCGTTCCCTGACCGCTCGGGCGGCGACCCGCAGGCCCACGGCGAGCTGGGTGGCCCGGCCGCGCAGCCCGGCAGGGAGCGCGCGGACGGCGGCGGCGAGCGATCCGACGGCGTCCCCGGCCAGCGAGGGCACCTTGACGGCCCGCACCGCCCGGTCGCCGTCGAGGAGCACGGCATCGGTGTTGGTGGGCCCGACATCCACGCCGAGGATCATGAGGTGCCTCCCGGAGCCCGGAACCCGTCGGCGGCGCAGGCGAGGCCGGCCAGACCGAATGCTGCGGGCCCGGCGAGCCGCAGGCCCTCGGGGGTGTACCAGGCGGGGTCCGAGGGGAGCGTGACGAGGTGGACGCGCAGTCCGTAGCGGACCTCCTCGACCGGGACGGCCCAGCCGGTCGTCACGTCGACCAGGGCGATGACGTCCGGTACGACGGCGAGCGGGGTGCCGTCCTCCAGGGCCGCGACGAATTCGCTGCGGGCCTCGACGAGCACCAGCCGGCCCGCGTCGGGGCCGCCGCCCTCCAGCAGGACACCCGTGGCGTCGTCGCTGTCGGCGCCCTCGGTGGCGTACCTCCGGACGGAGGAGACCTTGCCGGTCAGCAGCGGGGCCGGTCCTTCGCCGCGGCCCAGCGCCAGGGCGCGGGTGACCGATCCGAGGACGGCGTGCCGGGCCGCCTGCCCGGCGGTGAGCGGGTAGTCGGTGGACGCGGCGCGCCCGCCGAAGGCGACGACGGCGGCGCGGGCGAACTGTTCGAGGTGCGCGCCGTCCACGTCGTCGACCACGACGGTGTGACCGTGCTCGTCGGCGAGGACGGCCGGTCCCGGACGCAGCCCGGCCAGCTCCAGGACGTTCTGGTCCATCCGGGGAAAGGCCCGGCCCATCGAGTCGGCGTCGAGCAGCGGCAGCCCCAGCCGGGCCGCCCAGGCGACGGCGACGCAGCCGTTGAGGCCGCCGATCTCGCTGCTCATCACCGCGGCGACCGGTGCGCCGTGCAGCGCCTCGAAGCGTTCCCGCAGCCGCGCGGGCTCGTTCCGGCCGCCGATCCGTTCGGCGGCGACGGCGGGCGATCCGACCAGCCCCACCGGCATGACGAGCGCGTCGGCGGGAAGCGCCGCCGGGTCGACGACGGGCACCGGACCGCACTCCTCGATCGCCTGTCCGGCGACGGGAAGGGTCACATCGGCGGGTCCGCCGCCCCCTGATCCCAGGACGGCACAGCCCCGCGCGAAGTCGGCGAGTGCTCCGGCGTCCACGTGCATGAATCCCAGCGTACGGAGACGGATCGCGCCCCCCATGGGCCATCGGCCCGTGATTCGGCGGCCGGGTGTGCTCGTGGCACATCGGCAGCACACTGGAGGGATGGCGAACATCCTGGAACTCCTCTCCTCCCCCGGACTCGAAGCGGTCCGCCCGCTGGTGGGCCCGCTCGACGCGGTGGAGGTCACCGGGGTGCGGCTGGAGCCGCGCCCGGACCGGCTCGCCGCCATCCCCGCCGGGACGGTCGCCGTGCTGCTGGCCCCGGTGCCGGGGCATCTGCTGGACGTGGCGGTGCGGGACGCGGCCGCGGCGGGAGCCGCAGCTCTCGTCCTGACGGGCGTGACCGAGGCCCCGCACGGGCTGCCCGCCGAGGTCACGGCCACGGCACGGGCGCTAGCCGAGCGGGGCCGGGTCGCGGTGCTGTACGCCGAGGGGGACCTCGCGGCTCTCGTGGTGGCCGTGGAGCGGGCGGTGGCCGGGTCTGCGGCGGACGCGCTGGCCCGGGTCGAGGCCGCGGCGCGGGAGGTGACGGCGGTCGCGGGCGACCCCGACCGGGTGGCCGCGGCGGCCGGCCGCGCCCTGGGCGTGCCCGTGGAGCTGCGCGCCGCGGGTCCGGGCGAGGAGGGCGCGGCCGCCGCGGGCCCGGACGGCGAGATCCGGCTGGCGGCCCCGGCCCGCCCCGGCCACGCGGGTACGGCGGTGCGCTCGGTCCTCGCGCTGGCGGCGCTCGCCGCGGCGGGCGGCGGGCACGGCGACGTTCCGGTGCGCTCCCGGGGCCGGCTGCTCGCCGAACTGCTGGTGGCCCCGCAGGACCAGGCCGCCCGGCTGGCCGCCCGGGGCCGGGCGCTCGCGCTGCCGGTGGACGGCTGGCACATCGCGCTGCGGGTCGAAGCGGGCGGTCTGGACGCCTCGAACCGGCCGAAGGCCCTGGACGCGGTGATGTCCCAGGCACTGACCCTGCTGCGGACCTGGGACGGGCCGACGACCGGCCCCGGCACCACCACCGCCCCGTCCGCCCCCTCCGCCTCGTCCCCGCAGTCCGCCGACTCCGTCCAGTGGAACGCCGCGTTGGTCGACGACGCCCTCGTGCTGCTCAGCACCTGGCCCGCGGACCCGGGGACGAACGGGCGGCGCGCCACCCTGGCCCGCGCCCGCCGGGTGGTGGACCGGCTGGCCGGACTGCGCCCGGAGGCCGGTCTGCGGTGCGGCGTGGGCTCGCCGCACCGGGGCCCGCTGGGCATCCGTACCTCCGCCCGGGAGGCCCGTGCCGCGGTGCCGCGCGGTGCGGGGGCCGCGGTGGCGGCGCACGACGCGGTGGGCCTGGACCGGATGCTGCTGGAGTGGTACGCCTCCGACACGGCGCGCGAGGCGGTCAGCGAACTCCTCGCCCCGGTACTGGCGCTGGGCCCGGAACGCGCCGAGCCACTGCTGCGCACGCTCCAGGGGTACCTGGACCACAACAACTCGCCCGCCCGCGCCGCGGACGCGCTCCATCTGCACAGGAACGCGGTGGGCGCCCGCATCCGCAAGGTCGTCCAGCTGACCGGCGCCGACCTGAACGAGCCGGATGTCCGCCTCGCGCTCCAACTGGCCTGCCGCGCGGGCCTGTCCGCTCACCCGACCGAGCCGGCGACGACCGCCGGCGGCGCGCCCGACGCCCCGACGGCACAATGAGGCAGGACAAGAATCCGAGGACCGACCATGGCGACAACCTCCCGCGTCCTCGACCGCGTCCGGGACGCCCATGCCCGTATCGACGCGGTGGAGCGCCCCGAGCTCTGGATCGATCTGCGCCCCCGGCACGACGTGGAGGCGGAGGCCGCACGGCTCGACGCCCGCCTGGCCTCGGGCGAGCGGCTCCCCCTGGCGGGCCGCCTGCTGGCCGTCAAGGGAAACATCGACGTGGCCGGCCTCCCCACCACCGCGGGCTGCCCCTCGTACGCGTACGAACCGGGCTCCGACGCCCCGGCGGTGGCCCGGCTGCGCGCCGCCGGTGCCCTGGTGATCGGCACGACCAACATGGACCAGTTCGCCACCGGCCTGACCGGCACCTGTTCCCCGTACGGCGCGGTGGCCTGCGCGTACGATCCCGACCGGATCGGCGGCGGCTCCAGCTCCGGCTCGGCGGTCGCCGTGGCCCTGGGCATCGTGGACATCGCCCTGGGCACCGACACCGCGGGCTCCGGCCGTGTCCCCGCCGCGTTCAACGGCGTCTTCGGGCTGAAACCGACCCGCGGTCTCGTACCGACCGACGGCGTGGTCCCCGCTTGCGCGAGCCTGGACTGCGTCACCGTCTTCGCCCGTACGCTCCCCGAGGCCGAACGGGCGATGGCCCTGATGGTCACCCCCGCCCCGCACCCCGACCGCTCCCGTGCCCCGGGCCCCTGGCGGATCGCGGTCCCGCCCACCGGTCAACTGGAAGCCGCCCCGAACTGGGCGGCGGCGTACGAGTCGACGGCCGCCCGGCTCCGTGCGGCGGGAGCGGTGCTCCGGCCGGTCGATCCGACGCCGTTCACCGAGGCGGCCGCGATGCTGTACGACTCCGCATTCGTCGCCGAGCGCTATGCCGCGGTCGGCGCGTTCATCGACGGCGCGCCCGACGCACCCGGCCTCGACCCAACGGTGGCGGCGATCATCACCGCGGCCCGCGACATCCCGGCGCACCGGCTCTTCGCCGACCGGGCCCGGCTGGCCGGCCTCCGTGCCGCCGCGACGGCCGCATTCGGCGACGCGGACGCCCTCCTGCTGCCCACCGTGCCGGAACACCCCACGCTCGCCGAGGCCATGGCGGACCCGCGGGCCGTCAACGCCCGCCTCGCCCGGTTCACCGGCTCCACCAACCTGTTCGACCAGTGCGCGGTGGCGGCCCCCGCCGGTGAGGTGGACGGGCTGCCGTACGGCGTGATGCTGATCGGCCCGGCACACACCGATGAACGCCTGGCCCGCATCACCGAACTCGCCGGACCCGCCCGCCCCTTACTCCCGGGAACCGGTTGACCGCTCACCAACACACCTGTTCCACTGGACGGATGCGCCCTCAGCTGCGGCTGGTCACCCGTGACCACATCGACTTCGGTCGAGTGTGGTCCGCCTCGTGTTGCCGCTGACCGTTCCCACGTCAGCGCTTCCCACGACCGGTTCTCCACTTCTCCGCAGCACGAGATGAGGCTTCGCCATGCCCGTCGAGTTTCTCGGCATCGCAGCAACGAACGAAGGTTCCGAGGTGACAGCCCGTTCCGGGGCGTCCTTCGACAAGGAGTACACCCTCAAGCTGGCCCGCGCGCACGAGGACCACGGCTGGGACCGGGTGCTGTTCGCCTACGGTTCCGGCTCCCCCGACCCGTCCCCGGCCGCCGCCTATGTCGCGGGCCGCACCGAAAAGCTCCAGATCCTGGTGGCGCACCGCCCCAACGTCTCGTACCCGACGTTCGCCGCCAAGACCTTCGCGACCCTGGACCGGATCAGCGACGGCCGCCTCGCCGTGCACTTCATCACCGGGGGCAATGACCACGAGCAGCAGCGCGAGGGCGACTTCCTCACCAAGGACGAGCGGTACGCGCGCACCCGTGAGGCCATCCGGATCATCAAGCGGGCCTGGACCTCGCACGAGCCCTTCGACCATGAGGGCACGCACTACCGCTTCAACGACTTCGTGAGCGACACCTTCCCCGTGCAGCAGCCGCATCCGCAGGTCTCGTTCGGCGGTTCCTCGGCGGCGGCGTACGCGGCCGGGGGCGCCGAGGCCGACATCTACTGCCTGTGGGGCGAGCCGCTGGCCCAGACCGCGGAGCAGATCGCCTCGGTGAAGGAGGCCGCGAGGGCGGCGGGCCGTACGGACGTGCCGCGGATCCAGGTCGCCTTCCGCCCGATCATCGCGCCCACCGAGGAACTGGCCTGGGAGAAGGCCCACCGCACCCTGGCCCGGATCAGGTCCCACAAGTCGGGCACACCACGGAAGGCCCCCGAGAACACGGGCTCCCGGCGCCTCCTTGCGGTGGCCGCCGCGAACGACCGCCACGACCGCGCCCTGTGGACACCGACCGCGGCGGAGACCGGCGGCGCCGGCAACTCGACGGCCCTGGTGGGAACCCCCGAGACGGTGGCACAGGCCCTGCTGGACTACTACGACCTGGGCGTGGACATCTTCTCGGCCCGCGGCTACGACCTCCTGGACGACGCGATCGACTTCGGCCGCCACGTCATCCCGCTGGTCCGCGAGGAAGTAGCCAAACGAGACGCGGCCAACACATCCAGCTTCTCCGGCCACTCCCAGCCCTCTCCGGCCACACCCAGTCCCGCCGGCGTTTGAGGAGCGGGGGTCCGGGGGCAGAGCCCCCGGTCACGGGAAGGGGCGGGGCAGGGGAACACCCCCGCCCCGCCCCGCACCTCAACTCACCGCACCCCGCGGACACCTCACCCCACAGAGCTGTACGCCACAACCCCCCGCAACACCGCATCCACCGCCTTGTGCGCATTCCGGGCCACGGAACTCCCGTCCCGCGGCGCCGCAGCCGCGATCTGCCCCAGCACGTCGATCACCTGCTTGCACCACCGCACGAAGTCCCCGGCCGGCATTTCCGCCTCGCCCAGCACCTCGTCCAGCGTCCGCCCCGACGCCCACATGTAGACCGCCCAGGCGAAGCCGAGATCGGGTTCGCGCTGCCCGACCCCCTCCGCCTGGTTGATCTTGAAGTCCTCTTCCAGGGCGTCGAGCCGGCCCCAGATCCGGACCATCTCTCCCATTGCGGTCTTCGCGGGCCCCGACGGCAGCTTCGGCGCCACCGCGTCATCCGCCTGCCGCGCCTCGTACACCAACGCCGAGACGCAGGCCGCGAGTTCGGCAGGGTTCAACCCCTCCCACACACCCGCCCGCAGGCACTCGCTCGCCAGCAGATCGAGCTCACCGTAGAGCCGCGCGAGCCGGCGCCCGTGCTCGGTGACCTCATTGCCCCGCAGGTAGTCGAGCTCGGTGAGCAGCGCGACGATCCGGTCGAAGGTGCGGGCGATCGTGTTCGTCCGCCCCTCGATCCGCCGCTCCAGCTGCCTCGTGTCGCGCTGCAGCCGGTGATACCGCTCGGCCCAACGCGCGTGGTCCTCTCGCTCGTCGCACCCGTGGCAGGGGTGCGCGCGCAGCTCCGCCCGGTAGCGGGCGATCGCCCGGTCGTCGGCCGCGACGGACCGGCTCTTGCGGTGCCGCTCCGGAACTATGTGTCCGGCCTTGGTACGCAGCGCGGAGGCCAGGTCGCGGCGGGACTGCGGGGAGCGCGGATTGAACGACTTCGGCACCCGCATCCGCTCCAGCGCCTCCACCGGGACCGGGAAGTCGATCGAGGCGAGCCGCTTGACCTGGCGCTCGGCCGTGAGCACCAACGGCCGCGGCCCGTCGTGGTATTCGAGCCCGCGATGGCCGTGCCCATTGGTCCGCCCGGCGGGCAGACCCGGGTCGAGCACCAGCGCCAGCCCGGCGAACTTGCCGGTGGGCACATGGATGACATCGCCGGGCTTGAGCCGCTCCAGGGACGCCGCCGCCTCGGCCCGCCGCTGCGTCGCGCCCTGCTTGGCCAGCTCGGTCTCCCGGTCCTTGAGGTCGCGGCGCAGCCGCGCGTACTCCTCGAAGTCACCGAGGTGGCAGGTCATGCCCTCCCGGTAGCCCTCCAGCCCCTCTTCGTTCTTCTGGACCTGCCGGGAGATGCCGACCACCGACCGGTCGGCCTGGAACTGCGCGAAGGAGGTCTCCAGCAGCTCGCGCGAGCGGTGCCGCCCGAACTGCTGCACCAGGTTGACGGCCATGTTGTACGAGGGCCGGAAGCTGGACCGCAGCGGATACGTGCGCGTACCGGCGAGTCCGGCCAGCGCCCCCGGGTCCATGCCGCGCTGCCACAGCACCACCGCGTGGCCCTCGACGTCGATGCCGCGCCGCCCGGCCCGCCCGGTCAGCTGGGTGTACTCGCCGGGGGTGATGTCGGCGTGCTGCTCGCCGTTCCACTTGACGAGCTTCTCCAGCACCACCGAGCGTGCGGGCATGTTGATGCCGAGGGCGAGCGTCTCCGTGGCGAAGACGGCCTTCACGAGCCCTCGGACGAACAGCTCCTCGACGACTTCCTTGAACGTCGGCAGCATGCCCGCGTGGTGCGCGGCGATGCCCCGCTCAAGTCCTTCGAGCCACTCGTAGTAGCCCAGGACGTGGAGGTCCTCGCCGGGGATGGAGGCGGTCCGCTCCTCGACGATCTCGCGGACCAGGCGCCGCTTCTCCTCGTCGTTGAGCCGCAGTCCGGCGTGCAGGCACTGCTGCACGGCGGCCTCGCAGCCGGCCCGGCTGAAGATGAACGTGATGGCGGGGAGCAGCCCTTCGGCGTCCAGCCGGTCGATGACCTCGGGCCTGGCCGGGGTCCAGATCCGGCTGCGCTGGCGCCGCTCGCGCTCCCGGTCCGCCTCGCGGACCATCTTGCCGCGACGGCGCTCACGCGGGTTGTAGCCCCGCTGGTTCTCCATCCGGGCGAGCCGGACGAGGTCGGGGTTGACCTCGCGGCGTCCGGCGCCGCGGCCGCCGTGGTCGGTCTCCTCCTCGAAGAGGTCGTACATCCGGCGGCCGGCCAGGACGTGCTGCCAGAGCGGCACGGGCCGGCTCTCGGAGACGATCACTTCGGTGTCACCGCGGACGGTGTCCAGCCAGTCGCCGAACTCCTCGGCGTTGGACACGGTCGCCGACAGTGACACGAGCGTCACGGAATCCGGGAGGTGAATGATCACTTCCTCCCAGACGGCGCCCCGGAAGCGGTCGGAGAGATAGTGCACCTCGTCCATCACCACGTACCCGAGGCCCCGCAGCGCCTGCGAGCCCGCGTACAGCATGTTCCGCAGCACCTCGGTGGTCATGACGACCACCGGGGCATCGGCGTTGACGCTGTTGTCGCCGGTCAGCAGGCCGACCTTCTCCGGCCCGTAACGCTTGACCAGATCGGCGAACTTCTGGTTGGAAAGGGCCTTGATGGGCGTGGTGTAGAAGCACTTGCGGCCCTGTTCGAGGGCGAGGTGCACGGCGAACTCGCCGACGATCGTCTTGCCCGAACCGGTCGGGGCGGCGACGAGCACTCCCTTGCCTGCCTCCAGGGCCTCACAGGCCTCGATCTGGTAGGGGTCCAGATCGAATTCGTACAGCTCGCGGAAGGGCGCGAGTGCGGTGGCCTGCTCGGCGGCGCGGATCCGAGAAGCCTGGTATCGCTCAGCTGGTGAGAGGTCCTCTGTCATCGTGCTTTCGAGCCTACCCGCCACCTCTGACACCAGGCTCGATCTTTAAATCCCGCCGGAAGAACCCGGCGTGAGCACCCGCACCGCACCGGGAACGCAGCGCGCCGTGAGCGGCAGGGCCCCGAGCGGTTCACCGTCCGCGTAGGCGGTGACACCCGCTGCGGCCAGCTCGATCGAGGAAACCCGGTGCACGGTGACCTTGGGGTGGCTGAGATGCGTTCCCTTGTAGACCCGGGGGAACACCTTGAGCAGGGTGGTACGGCTGCAGTCCCCGACGACGGTCACGTCGAACAACCCGTCGTCCATCTTCGCGTCCGCACAGATCCGCATGCCCCCGCCGTACGTCGACCCGTTGCCGACCGCGATGAGCGTCGCCTCGATCTCCCTGACCGGTCCGTCGTCCAGCCTGACTCGGTACGCGATGGGCTTGAACGCGGCGAGTTCGGCGAGGATCGCGAGGTCGTACTTGAACCGTCCGCCGACCCATCGCATGCGGTTCCCGCGGTCGTTGACCCGGGAGTCGAAGCCGGAGGCGAGCACCGAACCGAACCACCGCTCGCCGACCCGTCCGAGGTCGATCTCGCGGACGCCGCCGCCCTTGAGCGCCTCGGCGGCCAGCCGTCCGGCGGCGGCCGGATCCCGTATCGGCAGCCCGAGCGCGCGGGCGAAGTCGTTGCCGGTGCCGACCGCGACGACCCCGAGCGGGGTCGTCGTCCCCGCGACGGCCTGCAGGGCGAGGGACATCATGCCGTCCCCGCCCACGGCTATCAGCGCTCCGGTCCCGCCCGCGACGGCCTCACGGGCCCGCCGCAGGGCGTCGTCGGCGTCCTCGCCGAGAACCGTGCGCACGGAGAATCCGGCGTCCCGCAACGCGGAAGCGGCCGGCTGCGCGGCGTGCGCGCCCCGGCCGCGTCCTGCGGTGGGATTGACGAAGAGGGTGATCTCGCTGGTCACCCGGGGACCCTACAAGGTCAGGTGATGTCGTCGTAACCGTTCACTCGGTCCCGGTCCGAACTCGCCTGTGCGGGCAACGCCCGGCTGGAGGAGACCGATTCGATCTCACCGATGTCCTCGGGGGTGAGGTCCAGCTCCGAGGCCTCGTCGTCGGCAGGTCCGCCCGCCACGAGTTGCGCCTTGCGACGGTCGTTGAGGAGCGAGATCGCCGTGGCCACGAAGTAGAGCACCCAGATCGGTCCGGCGAGCCCCAGCATGCTCACCGGGTCGGTGCTGGGCGTGGCCACCGCCGCGAAGAGCGTGATGCCCATGATCATGGCCCGCCACCAGCCGAGCATCCGCTTGCCGGTGATGACCCCGCCGAAGTTCAGCATGACGAGCAGCAGCGGCAGCTCGAAGGAGAGCCCGAAGACCACCACCATGCGTGTGATCAGATCGAGCAGCTCGTCCAGCGGCAACTGGTTGTCGAGGTCGGCCGGCGAGAATTCCAGAAGCACCCGCGCCATCGTGGGCAGCGTCATGTACGCGAAGAAGCCACCGGCGAGAAAGAGGGGGAATCCCGCGCCGACGAAGGCCAGCGAGTACTTCTTCTCCTGCTTGTGCAGGCCCGGGGCGACGAAGGCCCACAACTGGTAGAGCCAGACCGGCGACGAAAGGACCACGCCCGCCATCAAGGAGACCTTGAGGGCGAGGGTGAACGGGGTGAGCAGACCGTTCAGGACGATACGCGCGCAGGTGGCGTCGTTCTGCTTGGCGAGTTCGGCGAAGCTGGAGGCACACCCGACCGACTTCAGCACCGGGTTGGTGAAGAACTCGATGATCTCCTTGTAGAAAAACGCGGCCACAATCGTGACGACGACGATTCCCAACAGGCCCTTCGCCAGCCGGTTACGCAGCTCACGCAGGTGCTCCACCAAGGGCATGCGGCCCTCTGGGTCCGTCTCCTGCTTGCGGGCAGACTTGAGCAACCCACGTCCTCATCTCGTGCAGCAGGCCCTCACGAATCAGGGCGCCTGCGTCGGCCCGG
This sequence comes from Streptomyces sp. NPDC001933, assembly GCF_042890955.1. Taxonomy (NCBI): domain Bacteria; kingdom Bacillati; phylum Actinomycetota; class Actinomycetes; order Kitasatosporales; family Streptomycetaceae; genus Streptomyces; species Streptomyces sp. NPDC001933. The sequence goes on from NZ_JBIASS010000012.1 coordinate 96,480, forward strand.
TTGTTGTCAGCGCTTGGTCGAGTCGGTCGGCTCCGCGACCGGACGCGAGCTGCTCACGTCGCCGGGGGCCGCCTTGATGGTGCGCTGGGCGGTCTGGTCCTGGGCGGCGTCGTTGGCGGCCGGCTCGGCCGGGGTCGCCGAAGGGCTGCCCTCGGACTTCATGGCCTTGGCCTCGCTCTTGAGGATGCGGGCCGACTTGCCGAGCGAGCGAGCCATGTCAGGAAGCTTCTTCGCGCCGAACAGCAGAACAATGACGACGAGGATCAGGATGATCTCGGGAGCGCCGAGCCTTCCGAACATATGTATGTACCTTCTCACCGAGGCAGCAGGGGTGGGGCGGATCGAACCTCGGACGGACGTCCGACCTTCGTACTGTCAGCGATCGTATCCCGCAGGAGTAAACGCAAGGCAATACCCACGCATCCTTGCGATTACGGCCCACGCCTCGCTCTCCGGGCCGCCTTCAGCAGCGTACCCCTCGAAACCGGGAAACTGGAGGCCGCGCCCGCTCCGATCCATCCGCCCTGCTCACACGGCAGATCGGGGCAGCGGAGGCGGTACGGCTAACGCAGCGCCTCGCCGGCGGCGGCGAGGTCGGTCGCCGCCCTTTCGAGGTCCTCGGCGGCCCGGTTGATGCGCTGGGTGGTACGCGTCACCTGACGCCCGAGCCGCTGGGCCTCGATGAAGACCTTGACGGCCAGCACGCCGAGAACGGCGATCCCCAGGAACCCCAGGGCGATGGCGAGCATGGGCCAGAACATGGGCTGAGCCTCGATGTGTCTAGGGGGTGTCTGACTAAATGGATGACGCCGCAGGCATTTGTCAGACACCCCCTGGGGGGCCGACAGCATGGAAAGGGTCTAGAGGCCGGCGTGCAGACGCAGCGTCCGCACCCCGCCCCTGGTGAGGAGTTCGACTATCCGCTCCCCCGCGGGCTTGCGGACGGCCGCACCGCACTGCGGGCAGGTGAAGGAGTAGAACGTCGTCCGGCGGCTCGCACCCACCGCGAGGCGAATGGCGCCCGCGGCCAGTTCGAACCGTTCGCGGCAGTCCGGGCAGGCGGCCTTGAACCGTACGGACTCGGGCACCACCACAGTCGGAACACCTGACACCACAGACATATTGCTCATATCTCCCTCAGGTTTCCGCTCAGGCCGGTTCGTCGTACGCGGCGAGCGCCGCACGGGCCGCCTGCTGTGCGCTGCGCGCCAGCTCCGGCGGGGAGACGATGCGGCCTTCGCCGCCCAGCCGCAGCGCGAGCCTGCGCAGCGAGGCCGGGTCGGGGGTGCGCAGGGTGATCCGCAGCCCGCCGTCGGGCAGCTCCTGTGCGCTGTCGTGCGGGTAGTACTCGGCGACCCAGCGTCCGCCGGGGCCCACCTCGACGACGACTTCCGGGTCCTCCGCGGCCGGCTGGACGAGCCCCTCGGACAGGTCCCGCAGTTCCAGCTCGGGCGGTGCGGCGGGCTCGTCCAGCAGCCGGATCTCGGCGACCCGGTCCAGCCGGAACGTACGCCGGTCCTCGGACGACCTGCACCAGGCCTCCATGTACGTGTGCCCCACGGCGAACAGCCGGATCGGGTCCACCTCGCGCTCGGTGAGCTCGTCGCGCGCGGGCGAGTAGTAGCGCAGCCAGAGCCGGCGCCGCTCGGAGATCGCCCGGTCGACATCGGCGAAGACGCCGCCCTCGGACTCGAAGGTGACCGAGAGCCGCGAGCTCGCCGCCCCCACCTCACCGGCCGCGGTCTCCAGCTTCGCGGTGGCCCGCAGCAGCGCCTGCCGGTCGCTCTCGCGCAGCCCCGGAAGCGTTGCCACGGCACGGGCGGCGACCAGCAGGGCCGTCGCCTCGTCGGCGGCGAGACGCAGCGGCTCGGCGACGTCGTCCGGGTTGTGCCACCAGATGCGGTCGCCGTCGGTGTCGATGTCCAGCAGGTCCCCGCCGCGGAAGCTCGTCCCGCACATGGGCAGCACGTCGAGGTCCGAGATCAGCTCGTCCTCGGTGATCCCGAAGGCGCGGGCGACGTCCTGGACATGGGCGCCGGGGCGCTCGCGCAGATACGTCACCAGGGAGAGCATCCGGCGGGTCTGGTCGATCGCGTTCGTGGCCATGGGTTGCCGTCCCTCTCTCAGTCCTTGGCCACGGCGCGCAGCCGGTCCACCACATCGGCCCGCAGATCGGCGGGTGCCTGTACGACGACGTCCGGGCCGAACTCGACGAGCCAGGCGTCCAGGCCGTGTCCGTACGGAATCTCCAACTCGTCCCACCCGTTCCCGAGTTCCCGGACCGACACGGCGCGCGAGCGCAGCGGGTAGCCGGCCCCGGTGCGCAGCCTGATCAGCGCGGTCCGGGTCGCCGTCTCCCCCGCCCAGCTCTCGACCGTCTCGCGTACGGTCACGACGTCGGGCACCGCGGCGGTGAACGCCCCGGCCCGGGAGCGGACCCGGCCGGTGATCCGGGAGAGCCGGAACACCCGCTCGGCACCTCGGTCCCGGTCCCAGCCGGCCAGGTACCAGTGTCCGCGCCAGCACTCCAGGGTCCATGGCTCGACCTGGCGCTGTTCCGGCGTGGCGGCGTTGCCCTTGCGGTAGTCGAAGGTGACCGGGCGGCGGTCGCGGCAGGCCAGCATCAGCGGCTCGAACGCCGCCTCGTGGACGGGGATGCGCGGTTCGAGGGCGCTGTGCACCTCGTACGCGTCCTCGGCCTCCGGCATGCCGGCGGCCCGCAGCTTCTGGAGCGCACCGCTGGCCGCACCGGCCAGCCGTGCCTGCTGCCAGACCTTGGCGGCCAGCCCGAGCGCCGCGGCCTCCTCGGCGTCCAGCGTGATCGGGGGCAGCCGGTTGCTGTCGCGGCGGGCGAGATATCCCGTCTCGCCGTCCAGGTTCTCCACGGTCTCGATGATCAGACCGAGCTCGCGCAGATCGTCCTTGTCGCGCTCGAACATCCGGTTGAAGGCGTCGTCGGAGCCCGCCTCCAGGTAGGCCTCGATGGAGCCGCGCAGCTCGCGCTTGCTGAGCGGGCGGCGGGTCCCCAGCAGACACAGCGCCAGGTTCATCAGCCGCTCGGCCTTGGCAATCGCCATCGACGCCCTTTCTGTTTCGCTCTACGACGCTCGACCGTACCGCTACGCGCTGTCGGGACAAAAGCGAGGGCCCGTGCCTGGCGGCACGGGCCCTCGTATCGCACGGGTGCGGATCAGACGGCGACCAGGTCGCAGACGAAGATCAGCGTCTCGCCGGGCGCGATGCGGCCGCCACCGGCGCCGCGGTCGCCGTACGCGAGGTGCGCGGGAATGGTCAGCTGGCGACGGCCGCCGACCTTCATGCCCTGGACACCCTGGTCCCAGCCGGCGATGACCTGGCCGGCGCCGAGCTGGAACTGCAGCGGGGTGCCGCGGTTCCAGGAGGCGTCGAACTCCTCGCCGGTGGAGAAGGCCACGCCCACGTAGTGGACGGAGACGGTGGCACCCTTCTCGGCCACCGGGCCGTCGCCCTCCCAGATGTCCTTGATCTCCAGATCGGCCGGCGGCTCGCCACCCGGGAAGTCGATCTCGGGCTTCTCGATGCTCACTGACTTGCTCCTCTTACTGATGAACTGCTGGACAACCGGGACAGTCTTACATCTTCGTCAGGAGGTCCACGGCGAAGACCAGCGTGGACTTGGCGGGGATGGTCTGCTGCGCCTTGTCACCGAAGCCCTGGTCCGGCGGGATGACGAGCAGCACCCGGCTGCCGATCTTCTTGCCGACCAGACCGTCCTTCAGCCCCTTCAGGGTCACCTGGGCGAGCGGGAAGGTCTGCGTCTTGCCCGCCGCGTAGGTGCTGTCGAAGGTCTTGCCGTCCTTCCACGTCATTCCGACGTAGTTCACGACGACGCTGTCGGTGTCCTTCACGACCTCGCCCTTGGACTCCAGGATGTAGTTGGAGACGAGCTTCGTCGGCGGGTCGGTCTTGGTCGGGATGGTGACCTTGGGGGCCTTGCCGTCCGTGTTGGTGCCGACCTTCGGGAGGTCGATGTTGTCCTGGGCGACCTCGGTGCCCTTGGCCGAGGCAGGGATCTGCGTCGCCTTCAGGACGTCGACGACGAAGACGAGCGTGGCCTTGGGCTTGATGTCGCCCTGGCCCTGGTCGCCGTACGCGAGGTCCGGCGGGATGACCAGCTGGACCCTGCTGCCGACCTTCTGGCCGACGAGGCCCTTGTCCCAGCCCTGGATGACCATGCCGGCGCCGAGGGTCAGGTCGAACGGCTGCTTGCGGTCGAAGCTGTTGTCGAACGGCTTGTCGGAATCCCAGGACTGACCGAGGTAGTTGACCTGGATCGCGTCGCCGTTCTTGAGCGTGGCGCCGTCGCCCTGGCTGACGACCTTGGTCTTCAGCTCCTTGGGCGGGTTCCCCGTGCCCTTGGCCAGGGTCGGCTTCTCACCGAATTTCGCGCCCGCGGTGATAGCGGGGAACCCGTCCTTCGTCGCGGCGGAAGCAGAAACGGAATCGGAATCGGAGCCCTTTTCGCCACCGCAGGCCGCTGTCAGCAGCAACAGGGGGACGACGAGAAGGCCGGCAAGTCGGCGCACTTGTTCCTCAGATCTCAGACGGCACAGTTGGATGAGTCCCCGACACTCTAGGGCGTACGCAGGGCCCCGTACGAGGAGCGTACGGGGCCCGCGTCGCGTCGGTGGCCGGGATCCGTGCCGTGCCGACTCACATACCCGCGATCAATTTCTCCACCCGGTCGTCGACCGAACGGAACGGGTCCTTGCACAACACGGTGCGCTGCGCCTGGTCGTTGAGCTTGAGGTGGACCCAGTCGACGGTGAAGTCCCGCCGCTGTTCCTGCGCCCTGCGGATGAAGTCGCCGCGCAGCCGCGCCCTGGTGGTCTGCGGGGGCACGGACTTGCCCTCGAAGATCTTCAGGTCGTTGCAGATACGGGCGGCCTGCCCCTTGCGCTCCAGCAGGTAGTACAGGCCGCGACGACGGTGGATGTCGTGGTACGCGAGGTCTATCTGGGCGACCCGCGGATGCGACATGGTCATGTTGTGCTTGGCCCGGTACCGCTCGATGAGCTTGTACTTCATCACCCAGTCGATCTCGGTCTCGATCCGGTCGAGGTCCTCGGCCTCGATCGCGTCGAGCGTGCGGCCCCAGAGCTCCAGGACCTGGGCGACGGTTCCGGTGCGGATGCCACGGCGGTCGACGAAGTCGACGGCCTTCTCGTAGTACTCGCGCTGCACCTCGATGGCGGACGCCTCGCGGCCACTGGCCAGGCGCACCTTGCGCTGCCCGGTGGTGTCGTGGCTGACCTCGCGGATCGCCCGGATCGGGTTCTCCAGCGTCAGATCCCGCATCACCGTGCCCGCTTCGATCATGCGGAGCACTAGGTCGGTCGCGCCGACCTTGAGCAGCATGGTCGTCTCGGACATGTTGGAGTCACCGACGATGACGTGGAGGCGGCGGTACCGCTCCGCGTCGGCGTGCGGTTCGTCACGCGTATTGATGATCGGGCGGGAACGCGTGGTCGCGGAACTGACGCCCTCCCAGATGTGCTCGGCACGCTGGCTGACGCAGTAGACCGCGCCCCTGGGGGTCTGCAGCACCTTGCCCGCGCCGCAGATCAGTTGCCTCGTGACGAGGAAGGGAATGAGGATGTCCGCGAGCCGGGAGAATTCTCCGTGCCGTGCCACGAGGTAGTTCTCATGGCATCCGTAGGAGTTTCCCGCCGAGTCGGTGTTGTTCTTGAAGAGATAGACGTCGCCCGCGATTCCCTCCTCGTGCAGGCGGCGTTCGGCGTCGACGAGCAGGCCTTCGAGAATGCGCTCGCCGGCCTTGTCGTGGGTGACCAGCTCGGTCAGGTTGTCGCATTCGGGGGTTGCATATTCCGGATGCGATCCCACGTCGAGGTAGAGGCGGGCGCCGTTCCGCAGAAAGACATTGCTGCTGCGGCCCCATGACACAACACGGCGGAAGAGGTAGCGCGCCACTTCATCAGGGGACAGTCGGCGCTGTCCCCTGAACGTGCACGTGACGCCGTACTCGTTCTCCAGCCCGAAAATGCGGCGGTCCATGACTGAACATTACGCCTGATGGCCTGAGCTGAAACCGGGTTCGACAGCACCGTTTCGATCATTTTCTGATCCCCGTACGGAAACGGCCGTACGCCCGGGAACTGCGAGTACCCTTCCCGTCGCCAGCAGGACGACCAGCGCCGCCACCCCACCGGCCCCCGCCACCGCGAAGCTCCACGAGGTGCCGCCCAGCTCGACGGCCGGGCCCGCCACGGCCGTTCCCACCGCCGCGCCGACCCCGAAGGTCGTCACCAGCCAGGAGAACGCCTCGGTCACGGTGCCCCGGGGCGCGTGCCGGTCGACCACGATGAAGGAGCAGGCGATCGCGGGCGCCAGAAAGACTCCGGCCACTGCCGCCAGTGCGGTCATGGCGACCACTCCCGGGGTCAGCATCAACGGCAGATAGCCCAGCGCCAGCAGCGCGACGATGACCCGCAGCCGGCGCTCCGGCGCCCCGGCCCACTGCCGTGCCCCGTAGACCGCGCCGCCGATCAGCGCGCCCAGCCCGAGCGCGGCCATCAGCCAGCCGTACACCGACTCCCGGCCGTGGTCGTCGGCGTAGGCCACACCGGCCACCGTGATCGAGCCCAGCGCGAGTCCGACGAAGAAGAACGACCCGAGCAGCGCCAGCAGCCCCGGTGAGCGCAGCGCGCCCAGCCAGTGCGCCTCGCGGGGTGCGGAGCGCCAGGCCCGGGAGGGCTCGGAGAGGACTACGGAGAGCGCCCCCAGGACGCCTATCGCGTTGATGACGAGCAGGGCCGCGGCGGGCGACCACAGCGAGACCAGCACCGTCACCAGCAGCGGGCCCACGGTGAACATGACCTCCTGGGCGACGGCGTCCATGGCGTACGCCCGGTGCACCCGGTCCTCACCGCCCAGCACGCTCGGCCACAGGGCCCGCAGACCGCCCTCCAGCGGCGGTGTGAAGACCCCGGCCACCACCACCGCCCCGTAGGCCAGCGGCAGCGATTCCAGGCCCACCAGGGCCAGCAGGGCCATTCCCAGCGCCGACACCACGGCGGCCGGGAGCTGGACGCGCGGCTGGCCGTACAGGTCCACGGCGCGGCCCAGCAGCGGCTGCCCGACCGCGGTGGACAGTCCGTACACGGCCGCGAGCGCGCCGGCGAGGGTGTAGCTGCCGCCCTCGGCCCTGGTGAAGAGCACGATCGCGATGTGGGCGGTGCCGCTCGGCAGTCGCCCCACCAGGGTTCCCGCCAGCAGGCGGGCGGCATGCCGCGCCCGGAGGATGTCCAGATATCCCGCGGCCATGTCCTGTCGCCCCTCTCCCTCGGGCGTTCTTCCGGCGCCCAGAGGTTTTACGTATAACGTCGAGGTTCATACGTACCATGTGCCCAGTCCGCAGGTCCACCTCACGGCGCCTGCCCCGACCGGCCCGGAGGCCCGAGTGACCAGCGCACCACAGCCCGCCCCGACCCGGCCCACCAGCCGCGACGTCGCGCGGGCCGCAGGCGTCTCGCAGGCCACCGTCTCCCTCGTGCTCGGCGGCAAATGGCGCGGCCGGGTCTCCGAGGCCACCGCCGAGCGCGTGCGCCGCACCGCCCACGAACTCGGCTACCGGCCCAACCTCGCCGCCCGCAACCTGCGCCTGGGCCGCACCAGGACGGCACTGCTGGTCGTCCCCGCGCTCACCAACGAGTTCTTCGCACGCGTCTACACCGGCGCCGCCGGGGTCGCCGCCGAGCACGGCTTCGGCGTCGTCCTGTACCCGTCCCCCGACGGCACCGGCCCGGCCCGGGACCCCTTCGCCTCCGCGAGCGCTTCCCTGGACGGCGTGATCGCCTCCTCCATGGCCGCCGGGGCGCTCGACGCGCTGCGCGGCGCGGGACTGCCGCTGGTGATGCTCGACAGCGATCCGGCGGACGCCGGTGTCGCGGCCCGCGTCAACCTGGACATCGCCGACGGCATGCGACAGGTCGCGGAGCACCTCCTCGCCCTCGGCCACCGCCGCTTCGTCCATCTGGCGTCGGCGGTCGACTCCTGGACCTTCGCGGTACGCGGCAGGGCGCTCCACGAGGCCCTGCGGGCGGTGCCCGGCACCTCCGTGCGGACCGTCACGGCGGCGCTCGACGTCCACGCGGGCCGCGTCGCGGCGGAGCACACGCTCGCCGCCCCGGGCCCCCGGCCCACCGCCCTCGTCTGCGACGACGACATCCTCGCCGCGGGTGCCTGCAAGGCCGCCCGCAGACTGGGCCTGCGGGTGCCCGACGACCTGTCCGTCACCGGGTTCGACGATCTGGCCCTGGCCACGGCCGTCGAGCCGGAGCTCACCACCGTGCGGCTGCCCGCCGAGCAGGTCGGGGAGCGCGGCATGGCCGCCCTGCTGGCGGTCCTGGACGACCGGCCGGCCGAGACCGGCAGCCTCCCGGTGCAGCTGGTGGCCCGCGGTTCCTCGGCGCCCCCGCCCCCGGACGCCCCGCGGGCATGACCGTGCCCCGGCCCGCCGGGAGCGGCGGACCGGGGCACGGTCACAGCGGTGGACCGCCCTTCGACGGACTACTCCACGTCACCACCGGAGTCGGTGGGCTTCGATGCGTCGGGAGCGGCGGCGGACCCGTTGCCCTCGCCCTCCTCGGTGTCGGACGGGGCGTCCGTCGGCGCGGCGCCGCCGTCCGCCTCCAGCAGCCGCGCCAGCTGCCTGCCGACGATCCGCTTGAACTTGCGCTGCTGGGGCCGCGTACGGTCCAGGACCGCGACCTCCAGCCGCTCGGCGGGGATCTCCCGCTCGCTGCCGTTGGGATCGCGCGACAGCGCCTGCACCGCCAGCTTGAGCGCCTCGGCGAGCGTCATCCCGTCGCGGTGGCGCTGGTCCAGGAAGGTGCTGATCTGCTCGGCGTTGCCGCCGACCGCCACCGAGCCGTGCTCGTCGACGATCGAGCCGTCGTGCGGCAGCCGGTAGATCTGGTCGCCCTCCGGGTCGGTGCCCACTTCGGCGACCACCAGCTCCACCTCGTACGGCTTCTCGGCCGCACTGGAGAAAATGGTGCCCAGCGTCTGCGCGTACACGTTGGCCAGCCCACGGGCCGTCACATCGTCACGGTCGTAGGTGTATCCGCGCAGATCGGCGTAGCGCACGCCGCCGATTCGGAGATTCTCGTACTCGTTGTACTTGCCGGCGGCGGCGAAACCGATCCGGTCGTAGATCTCGCTGAACTTGTGCAGCGCGCGGGACGGGTTCTCGCCGACGAACACAATGCCGTCGGCATACTGCAGCACAACCAGGCTGCGACCACGGGCGATGCCCTTCCGGGCGTATTCCGCCCGGTCGGCCATGGCCTGCTGAGGTGAGACATAGAACGGCGTCGACACCGGTTATCCGTCCCTTTCTGTCAGTGACGAGAGCATCGGAGAAGCAGCGGAACGGAGGTCAGAGCAGCGCGGCACGCGGGCCGTCGGGCTGCTCCAGCCGGCGCTCCAGGACCGAGCGCGCGATCTCGGAGGACTCCACCTCGTCCAGCCTCCGGAAGCCTTCGTCGGTGATGACGGTGACGATCGGGTAGATCCGCCGGGCCACATCGGGGCCACCGGTCGCCGAGTCGTCGTCCGCGGCGTCGTACAGCGCCTGCACGACCAGGGTGAGGGCCTCCTGCTCCGTCAGCTCCCCGTGGTAGAGCTTCTTCATCGAGCTCCGGGCGAAGACCGACCCTGAGCCGGTGGCCGCGTACCCGTGCTCCTCGGAACGGCCTCCGGTGACGTCGTACGAGAAGATCCGGCCCTTCTCGCGGTCGATGTCGAAACCGGCGAAGAGCGGCACGACGGCGAGGCCCTGCATGGCCATCGCCAGATTGCTGCGGATCATCGTGGAGAGCCGGTTCGCCTTGCCCTCCAGGGAGAGCTGGGCGCCTTCGACCTTCTCGAAGTGCTCCAGCTCCAGCTGGAAGAGCTTGACCATCTCCACGGCCAGTCCGGCCGTGCCGGCGATGCCCACCGCCGAGTACTCGTCGGCCGGGAAGACCTTCTCGATGTCACGCTGGGCGATCACATTGCCCATGGTCGCTCGCCGGTCACCGGCCAGCACCACCCCGCCGGCGAACGTCACCGCGACGATCGTCGTCCCGTGCGGCGCCTCGATGGCCCCCTGGAGGGGCGGCAGGTTCCGGTTGCCGGGGAGCATCCCGGGCGACTGGTCGGACAGGAAATCCATGAACGAAGAGGATCCCGGCGTCAGGAAGGCAGCTGGTAGACGCCCGGTGCTACGAGTGTTGGCTTCCACGCGTTTCCCTCCAGGTAAGCGACGGCCCTGAGCAAGGCGTCAGGATCGTCTCCCAACTTGCCGATGGCCGATTTGCAGTTGATGCGGTTACGCCACGGACCCTACCCGCCCCGTGGCGGTGATCCACATGAACCGCGGGGGCAGCTGCACGGCTCGCGGTGCCGTTTGCGCCCGCGCGGTACGGGCCGAACCGGCCCGTACCGCGCGCACCGCTCTCCACTCCCCCGCGTTCACATCCGTGAACTACTGTCCACCCTTTTGAACGAAGGAACGCACGAAGTCCTCGGCGTTCTCCTCGAGCACATCATCGATCTCGTCCAGAACCGAGTCGACGTCGTCGCTCAGCTTCTCCTGGCGGTCCTTGAGGTCCTCGGAGACCTGCGCGTCCTGCGCCTGCTCCTCGACCTCCTCGGTGGAACGCGTCGCCTTCTGCTGTCCGCCGCCGGTGTCCTTGGTCGCCATATAGCTCACCCCGCTCGGTTCGAAGCACTTGATCAGACCCTACCCACGGGCTCCGACATCGGCCCGGTACTTTCCCTCAACGTCCGGGGGTCATCCCGATGATTCCCCGATCCCGGCCTTTTCAGCCGCCCGACAGGACCTGGACCAGCTCCTCCGCCGTGCGGCAGCGGTCCAGCAGCTCCTTGACGTGATTGCGGGTACCGCGCAGCGGTTCCAGGGTGGGTACCCGTTGCAGTGAGTCATGACCGGGCAGGTCGAAGATGACCGAGTCCCAGGAGGCCGCCGCCACGTCGTCGGCGTACTGCTCCAGGCAGCGGCCCCGGAAATAGGCCCTGGTGTCCTCCGGGGGCTTCGTACGGGCCTGCTCGACCTCGTTCTCGTCCAGCAGCCGCTTCATCTTCCCGCGGGCCGCCAGACGGTTGTAGAGGCCCTTCTCGGCCCTCACATCGGCGTACTGGAGATCCACCAGGTGCAGGCGTGCCGCGTCCCAGTCCAGGCTGTCGCGGCGGCGGTAGCCCTCCATGAGCTCCCGCTTGGCGATCCAGTCGAGCTCGCCCGACAGGCTCATCGGGTCGTTCTCCAGCCGGTTGAGGGTGTCCTCCCAGCGGATCAGGATGTCCTTGGTCTGCTCGTCGGCATCCGCCCCGTACCGCTCCTCGACGTACTTGCGGCCCAGCTCGAAGTACTCCATCTGCAGTTGCACCGCGGTGAGCGTACGGCCGCTGCGCAGCGTGATGAGGTGCTTCAGGGTCGGGTCGTGGGAGACGTGGTGCAGGGTGCGCACCGGCTGGTCGACCGCGAGATCGACGTTGATGAAGCCGTCCTCGATCATGGAGAGGACCAGTGCGGTGGTGCCGAGCTTGAGATAGGTGGAGATCTCCGAGAGGTTCGCGTCACCGATGATCACATGGAGCCGGCGGTACTTCTCGGCGTCGGAATGGGGTTCGTCGCGGGTGTTGATGATGGGGCGCTTGAGCGTGGTCTCCAGCCCGACCTCGACCTCGAAGTAATCGGCGCGCTGGCTGATCTGGAAGCCGTGCTCGTGGCCGTCCTGGCCGATTCCCACGCGCCCCGCCCCGGTGACCACCTGGCGGGAGACGAAGAACGGCGTCAGATGGCGCACGATGTCGGAGAACGGGGTCTCCCGCTTCATCAGGTAGTTCTCGTGCGTGCCGTACGAGGCGCCCTTGTTGTCGGTGTTGTTCTTGTAGAGGTGGATCGGCTGGGCGCCGGGGAGCTGGGCCGCGCGCTCGGCGGCCTCGGCCATGATGCGTTCGCCGGCCTTGTCCCAGAGGACCGCGTCCCGCGGATTGGTGACTTCCGGGGAGCTGTACTCCGGGTGCGCGTGGTCGACGTAGAGGCGGGCCCCATTGGTGAGGATGACATTGGCGAGGCCGATGTCCTCGTCGGTGAGCTGGCTGGAGTCCGCGGTCTCGCGGGCGAGGTCGAAACCTCGCGCGTCCCGCAGCGGATTCTCCTCCTCGAAGTCCCAGCGGGCGCGGCGCGCCCGGTGCATCGCCGCTGCGTAGGCGTTGACGATCTGGGACGAGGTGAGCATGGCATTGGCGTTGGGGTGGCCGGGGACGGAGATCCCGTACTCCGTCTCGATGCCCATTACTCGCCGTACGGTCATGCGGCCCTCCTTGCCCGGCGGCGCTCCCTTTTGAGGGGCGGCGCTCAAGTACCGCTGCTTGTCGGTGCGCGTGCACTGCCCGTCCACGCACTGCGCGACCGGGCGGTACGCAAGAGCCTAGAGCGCCTCTGTGCTGGTGGGGAGATCAATTACGTCATTGCTGCGGTGTCGCGCGATCGGGACCGAAAGCAACCGGCTGCGGATGCCCGGCCGGGCATCCGCAGCCTGACTGCGTTCTACAGGTACTGACCGGTGTTCGCCACCGTGTCGATGGAGCGACCGGTGTCCGCGCCCTGCTTTCCGGTGACGAGCGTGCGGATGAAGACGATCCGCTCGCCCTTCTTGCCGGAGATCCTGGCCCAGTCGTCCGGGTTGGTGGTGTTCGGCAGGTCCTCGTTCTCCTTGAACTCGTCCACACACGCCTGGAGGAGATGGGAGACGCGAAGGCCCTTCTGGCCCTGGTCGAGGAAGGCCTTGATGGCCATCTTCTTGGCCCGGTCGACGATGTTCTGGATCATCGCGCCGGAGTTGAAGTCCTTGAAGTACAGGACTTCCTTGTCGCCGTTGGCGTACGTGACCTCGAGGAAGCGGTTCTCCTCGGACTCGGTGTACATCCGCTCGACGACCGACTGGATCATGGCGTGCGCGGCGGCATCCTTGGAGCCGGTGTGCTCCGCGAGGTCGTCGGCGTGCAGCGGCAGCGAAGGCGTGAGGTACTTCGCGAAGATGTCCTTCGCGGCCTCCGCGTCCGGGCGCTCGATCTTGATCTTCACATCGAGGCGGCCGGGTCGCAGGATCGCGGGGTCGATCATGTCCTCGCGGTTGGAGGCGCCGATGACAATGACGTTCTCCAGGCCCTCGACGCCGTCGATCTCGGCGAGCAGCTGGGGGACGATGGTGTTCTCCACGTCCGAGCTGACACCGGATCCGCGGGTACGGAAGAGCGACTCCATCTCGTCGAAGAAGACGATGACGGGGGTGCCCTCGCTCGCCTTCTCACGGGCACGCTGGAAGACCAGGCGGATGTGCCGCTCGGTCTCGCCGACGTACTTGTTGAGGAGCTCCGGACCCTTGATGTTGAGGAAGTAGCTCTTGCCCGCCGGCTGGCCGGTGACCTCGGCGACCTTCTTGGCAAGGGAGTTGGCGACGGCCTTGGCGATGAGTGTCTTGCCGCAGCCGGGGGGACCGTAGAGCAGGATGCCCTTCGGCGGGCGCAGTTCGTGTTCCTTGAAGAGGTCGGGGTGGAGGTAGGGGAGTTCGACCGCGTCCCGGATCAGTTCGATCTGGTCGCCCAGGCCGCCGATCTTGTCGTAGTCGATGTCCGGTACCTCTTCGAGGACGAGCTCTTCGACCTCGCTCTTGGGGACCACTTCGTAGACGTAGCCGGACCTGGGTTCGAGCAGGAGGGCGTCGCCGGGGCGGATGGTGATGTCCAGCAGCGGCTCGGCGAGCCGCACCACCCGTTCCTCGTCGGTGTGCCCGATGACCAGGGCCCGCTCGCCGTCCTCAAGGATCTCCTTGAGGGTGACGATGTCCCCGGCCCGCTCGAATTCCATGGCGTCGACCACGTTGAGCGCTTCGTTGAGCATGACTTCCTGGCCGCGCCGGAGGTCGTCGAGCTCGACACTGGGGCTGACGTTCACCCGGAGCTTTCGGCCTCCGGTGAAGATGTCGCAGGTGCCGTCCTCATTGCCCTGAAGAAACACACCGAAACCGGCCGGCGGCTGTGCGAGCCGGTCGACTTCTTCCTTGAGGGCCACGATCTGGTCGCGGGCCTCGCGCAGTGTGTTGGCGAGCCGCTCGTTCTGTGCGGACACGCCTGCCAGGTTGGTCTGCAACTCGACGATCCGCTCTTCGAGAATCCTCGTATGGCGCGGAGAGTCGGCGAGCTTACGTCGCAGGACGGCGATTTCCTGCTCGAGATAGGCGACCTGGCCGGCTGGGTCTTCGGACCCCCGCCCGGGCCGGATGCCGCGGTTGATGTCGTCGTCGTGGGCTGCCACGGTCCTCACCTCCTCCAAGGGGAGCTGGACGCTTCCTGACCCTACCTGGGTGGGTGATGATTGAAACCCCTAGATCACAAAGACTGCGGGGCGTGTCCGATCTTCACCCTTGCGTTCCCCCTCGTGTCAGGGGAATACCCACCCTTCAACATCGGAAAGCTGCCGGTTGTATCGTCGAACCGTTCAACACCCGTCAGGGCTGGCTTCTTTTGGTTCGGATAACGCAGGAAACGGCAGGAGAAATGACCGTGCAGCAGGACGCTCCCATCGGTGGCGACGCGCAGGACCTGGAAGTCTGGATCGACCAGGACCTCTGCACGGGCGACGGTATCTGCGTCCAGTACGCACCCGAGGTGTTCGAGCTGGACATCGACGGTCTGGCCTATGTGAAGAGCGCCGACGACGAGCTGCTGCAGGACCCGGGCGCGACGACGCCCGTTCCGCTGCCGCTCCTCCAGGACGTGGTCGATTCGGCCAAGGAGTGCCCGGGGGACTGCATCCACGTCCGTCGCGTCTCGGACAGCGTCGAGGTCTACGGCCCCGAGGCCGCCTGACCCGGCGGTCGCGGGTCTCCGGTCACGCGCGGTGACCGGTCAGGCGTTGCCGGGGGCGGCCTGGGTGTCGCGGACGAACGCGCCGCCCTTCCACTGCCAGGTGACCCGCTCCTGCTGGTCGGGGCAGCATCGCGCCACCTCGTCGGAGGAGTAGCCGAGCAGGGTGGCCGAAATGATTCCGTCACGCACCGCGAAATCGCTGATGCTCATCGCCTGGGCGGGGTCCACCAGGGTCGCCACGACCCGCGGTGCGGCCCCGCTTCCGCGTGTGAGGACGTAGACGCCGCTGGGCGGGGTGCCTGAGCCGGCCGCGCAGTGGACCACCGCGACGGTCTCGGGGCGGCCGTCACCGTCGAGGTCGCCGCTGGCCTGCTTGGCCACGGTGTTCTCCAGTCCGCCGCATTCCAGGGGGAAGTCCGCCTGCGCCGGGTCGGGGGCGGTGACGGTCGTGGTGCCGTGCTGCGCCGTGGTGCGGTGGGGGGTGGAGGCCGAGGCCGAGGGGTCCGGCTGGAGCAGGCCGGCGGCCGCGACCACTGCGGCCATGGCCGCCGCCGTGGCGAGCCAGTGCAGCGGCTTGGTGTCGGTGTGCGCGAGGTCCGGGAGCTCGGAGGGCTGCACGCGGGATGTCTCCTGTGGTTCCTGTGGATCGAGGACGCCCGGGTGGGCGGCGCCACCGGTGGGGCTGCCGCGGCGGCATGGGGTGGCCAGCATCGTGCCACACCTCACAGAACGGCGGAACGGTGGGGTCGGCACGGATCACGGCGCGTTCGAGGACGGTGTCCTCGAACCGGCAACGAAAGGGCGCCGCCGTCGAGTTCCCGGGTCGGTCCGGGAACTCGACGGCGGCGCCGGTGCGTTGCGCGGGTCAGCCGCGGGAGGAGCCGCCACTCTGGCTGCCGGGACCGTCGTAGTCCTCGCCGTAGGCGCCCTTGGCGGGGCGGCGGCGGCGCAGCGGGGCCTCCACACCGTCGGCCAGGCGGCGGGCGGTGACGAGGAAGCCGGTGTGGCCGATCATGCGGTGGTCCGGGCGGACGGCCAGGCCCTCGACGTGCCAGTTGCGAATCATCGATTCCCAGGGCTGCGGCTCGGCGAAGCAGCCGATCTCACGGATGGACTCGACGGTCCGTGCGAGCTGGGTGGTGGTGGCGACGTACGCGCAGAGGATGCCGCCGGGCACCAGCGCCTTGGAGACGGCCTCCAGGCACTCCCAGGGGGCGAGCATGTCGAGGACGACGCGGTCGACGTCGGTGTCCGAGAGGTTGTCCTGGAGGTCTCCGACGGTGAGCTGCCAGGCCGGGTGCGGTTCGCCGAAGTAGCGTTCCACGTTCTGCTGGGCGATCTCGGCGAAGTCCTCGCGGCGCTCGTAGGAGTGCAGCATGCCCTGGTCGCCGATGGCGCGCAGCAGGAAGGTGGAGAGCGAGCCGGAGCCGACGCCGGCCTCCACGACGCGGGCGCCGGGGAAGATGTCGGCGAAGGCCAGGATCTGCCCCGCGTCCTTGGGGTAGACCACGGCGGCGCCGCGGGGCATGGACAGGACGTAGTCGGGGAGCAGGGGGCGCAGCGCGAGATAGGCGACGTTTCCCGTGGTTCGGACAACACTGCCCTCGGGGGCACCGATCAGCTCGTCGTGCGGGAAAGAACCCTTGTGGGTGTGGAAGTTCTTTCCGGCTTCGAGCGTGAAGGTGTAGTGGCGTCCCTTGGGATCGGTGAGCTGGACCTGGTCCCCGACCTTGAAGGGCCCGCGTCGGCGGGCGGCACCGGTCGGTTCAGACATGTGACCAGCGTACCGGTGATTCCCCGGGCTCCGACCGCGAGCCCGGGGCGGGGGCGGGCGGTCAGGCCGCGGGCCTGGCCAGAGCGGCGACGAACGCGCGTTCGACATCCGCGGTGGAGAGGACGCCGTAGATCTCGCCGGTCTCCTCCAGGACGAGGTACTCGGTGGCCGGGCTGGCCTTGAGCCGGTCCAGGAGGGCTTCGCCGGACAGCTCGGCGGAGACCTTCATGCCTTCGGTGAGGTCCTGGGCGAGACCGCTGACGGCGACCCAGGGGCGGCGGTGTTCCGGCACGCCCACGATGGCCGTCTCCCGGACGATGCCCTTCGGTTCGCCGTGGCCGTCGACGACGACGAGGGCGCGGGCGCCCGCTTCGTTGGCCCGGCGCAGGGCCTCGGAGAGCGGGGTGGCGGACTCCACCGGGACGGCACGCCGGGTGAGGGTGCGGGCGCGCAGTTCGGGGAGGTGTTCGCGCAGGCGGGCCATGCGCAGGCTGTTGCCCGCCCCGGTCCAGATGATCGCGGCGAGGATGGCGGCGAGCAGCGCGTCGGTGATGGTGTCCATGCCGCTGAGGTCGCCGGGGTCGTTGCCGAAGGTCCCGGTGTGGGTGAGCAGCGGCAGGCCGATCAGGGTGATGACGGCGAGGGCGCGGCCGACCCAGGCGGCGGCCACGGTGCCGCTCATCGGCTTTCCGGTGACCTTCCAGACGACTGCGCGGAGCATGCGTCCGCCGTCCAGCGGGAGGCCCGGCAGGAGGTTGAAGGCGGCCACCAGGAGGTTGGAGATCATCAGGCCGGCGAGCAGGACACCGGGCACGGTGCCGGGCTCGACGAACATCATCCCGATGTAGAAGAGGCCCGCGAGCACCAGGGAGAGCAGCGGTCCGACGAAGGCGAGCAGGAATTCGCGGCCCGGGGTCTCGGACTCCTTCTCGATCTCGGAGACGCCGCCGAAGAACTGGAGCTGGATGCGGCGCACCGGCAGCTTGTAGCGCAGTGCCACGACGGTGTGGGCGAGTTCGTGGACGAGCACGGAGGCGTAGAAGGCGATCGCGAAGAAGAGGGAGACCAGATAGCGCGCCGAGCCGAGCTCGGGCAGCACCCGTTCGAGCTGGCCGCCGAAGACCCAGGTGATCAGCGCGGCCACGAGGAACCAGCTGGGCGCGACGTACACCGGCACGCCGAAGGGGCGGCCCATGAGAAGGCCGCCTCCGGGCTCTTCGGGGCGCTGCGGTTCGTCCTTGTCGGGGCCGGGTCCGGGGGTTGTTCCCCCTGCACCGGGCTGCGGCCGCCCGCTGTCGCCGCTCTCGTCCACGGGGTCCCTTCGGTCGGTGCCCTACGGCACGATCATGCAGTGTTCGAGGCTGTGTGGTCGATGGTATGCCGCCAGCTGTCAGTGGCGGGCCGTAGGGTCTTCGACATGACCTCCCTGCCGCGGCCCGCACAGCCGCCTTCGTCCCTGTCTCCGTCGCGGGCGAGCGATTTCATGCAGTGTCCGCTGCTGTACCGCTTCCGGGTCATCGACAAACTGCCGGAGAAGCCCAGCGAGGCGGCTACCCGGGGCACGCTGGTCCATGCGGTGCTGGAGCGGCTGTTCGACAACCCCGCGGTGGAGCGCACGGCGGGCCGGGCCACGGCGCTGATCCCCGCCCAGTGGGACCGGCTGCTGGAGTCCAGGCCGGAGCTGTCGGAGCTGTTCGCCGAGGATGCCGGGGGCGAGCGCCTGACCCGCTGGCTCTCGGAGGCGGAGAGCCTGGTGGAGCGGTGGTTCTCGCTGGAGGATCCGACGCGCCTGGAACCCGCCGAGCGGGAGCTGTTCGTCGAGACGGAGCTGGAGTCGGGGCTGCGGCTGCGCGGGGTGATCGACCGGATCGACGTGGCGCCGACGGGCGAGGTCCGGATCGTCGACTACAAGACGGGGAAGGCGCCGCGCCCGGAGTACGCGGAGGGCGCGCTCTTCCAGATGAAGTTCTACGCCCTGGTGATCTGGCGGCTGAAGGGTGTGGTGCCGCGCCGGCTCCAGCTGGTCTACCTCGGCAGCGGGGACATCCTGACGTACGACCCTGTGGTGGCGGACCTGGAGCGGGTGGAGCGCAAGCTGCTGGCGCTGTGGGACGCGATCCGGCTGGCCACGGAGACGGGCGAGTGGCGGCCCCGGCCGACGAAGCTCTGCGGCTGGTGCGACCACCGGTCGGTCTGTCCCGAATTCGGTGGCACTCCCCCGGTCTATCCGTTGACGGCCCGCCCGGCCGGGGCGGAGCAGGATGTGCAGGGCAGAATGGATCCGGTCCGTGCTGAGGCCGGCCGGCCTGCGGCCCCCGAAGGACCCTGAAGGAGACCCTGTGGCTATCCGCGTCCTACTGGTCGACGACCAGCCCCTGCTGCGCACCGGCTTCCGGATGATCCTGGAGGCGGAGGGCGATCTCGCGGTGGTGGGTGAGGCCGGTGACGGTCTCCAGGCTCTCGACCAGGTGCGGGCGTTGCAGCCCGACGTGGTGTTGATGGACATCCGGATGCCGCGGATGGACGGCGTCGAGGCGACCCGCCAGATCACCGGACCGGGCCGCGACGGCCCGGCGAAGGTGCTGGTGCTGACCACGTTCGATCTCGACGAGTACGTGGTGGAGGCGCTGCGCGCCGGTGCCAGCGGCTTCCTGCTGAAGGACGCCCCGGCCAATGAGCTGGTGCAGGCCATCCGGGTGGTCGCGGCGGGCGAGGCGATGCTCGCCCCGAGCATCACCCGCAGGCTCCTCGACAAGTACGCGGACCATCTGCCGTCCGGCGAGGAGCCGTTGCCCGACACCCTGCACACGCTGACCGACCGCGAGGTCGAGGTGCTGAAGCTGGTGGCCCGCGGCCTGTCGAACGCGGAGATCGCCGCGGATCTGTTCGTCAGCGAGACGACGGTCAAGACGCATGTCGGCCATGTGCTGACCAAGCTCGGGCTGCGCGACCGGGTGCAGGCCGCGGTGTACGCGTACGAGAGCGGCCTGGTCCGCCCCGGCGCCCAGTGACCTGAGCGGCGGGTGCCCCGGCCTGACGGGTCCGGGGCACCTCCTGGCTCAGCGCGGGTCTTCCGCCAGTTCCCACAGCTGGAGGTCGGCGGAGGCGTTGACCGCCCATTCGACGCCGGTCAGGCCCTCGCGGGAGGCGACGTACTGCTTGCCCTGCCAGATCGGCAGTACGGGTACGTCGGTGGCGACGACGTCCTGGAGCCGCTGGAAGGTCTTGGCCGCGGCGCTGCGGTCGGTCTCGCGGCGGGACTGCGGGATGAGCGTCTTCTGCGCCAGGGCCGACTGGTAGGGCGAGTTGAGGAAGTTGTTCCGGTCGAGGAACGGCGCCGTGAAGTTGTCGGGATCCGGGAAGTCGGGGAACCAGCCCATGCCGTAGACGGCGTAGTCGCCGCGGACCTGGGCGGGGCGGAATTCCTCCCAGGGGGTGCCCTTGACGGTGACGTCGAACAGCCCGGTGTCGTTGAACTGCTTCTTCAGGGCCCGGAACTCGGCGGCGGTGCCGACGCCGAAGTGGTCGGTCGTGTAGTGCAGGGTGAGCTTCACCGGAGTGTGGATGCCCGCCGAGCGCAGGATCGCCGCGGCCTTCGCGGTGCTGGGCTCGCCGTACTTGTTGTAGAACGAGTTGGTGTGCCCGGCGATGCTGGAGGGGATCAGCGAGTACAGCGGCTCGGCCGTGGTGCCGTACACCCTGCCCGCGATCTCGCCCCGGTCGATGACCTGGGCCATGGCCTGACGGACCGCCTTGTCCTTGACGGCCGGGTCCTTGGTGTCGAAGCCGAGATAGTGGATGGCGAGGCCGGGCATCTCGGTGAGCTTGACGCCGCTCTCGGGCTCCTCCAGCAGCTCCTGGGCCTGTGCGGGCGTCATCGTGCGGGCCATCATGTCGATCTTCTTGCTGTCGAACGCCTTCCCCATCGCGGCCGCGTCGGGGAAGAGGTCCAGCTCGACCTTGTCGTTGCGCACCTTCAGGTCCCCCTTGTAGCGGGGGTTCCTGGTGAAGTGGATCTTGACGGCCTTGTTGTGCCGAACTTCCGCCTTCATGGTGTACGGGCCGGAGCCGTCCACCCGGAACCCGGTCCGTGCGGACTTCGCCGGGTACGCGCTCCGCGGCACGATCCCGGCGACGGGGGTGGCGAGCTTGTACGGGAACGTGGCGTCCGATGTGCGCAGATGGAAGACGACCTCCCGTTCGCCCTTCGTCTCGACCGTGTCGATGTTGTCGAGCAGGGCGACCGGCCCGTTGGCCGCGTGGATGCCGATGACCCGGTCCAGGGAGTACTTCACGTCGTCGGCGGTGACCGGCTTGCCGTCGGCGAACTCCAGGCCGCTGCGCAGCTTGCAGCGGTAGCTCTCGTTCTGGGTGTCCGTGAAGGCGCAGCTCTCGGCCGCTTCGGGCACCGGCAGGCCGCCGCCGCGCGGCACATGCATCAGGGTCTGCACGGTCTGCCGGAGCACGTTCCACACGCCGGCTTCGTAGCCGATGGCGGGATCGAGCGGCGCGGGGTTGTCCTTGGAGGCGACGAACTGGTCCGTGGCGCCGACGACGACGGCGTCCTTGCCATCGCCCCCGTCACCCGACGCGCCGCAGGCGGCGAGTACGGGCGCGAGCAGGCCGACGACGGCCGGCAGCACCAGAGTCTTGCGGTACATCTTGGACGCTCTCCCTCATCCGGGCATGGAGAAAGCGACATTAGTAGGCGTCGTCGGCAATGCCGGACCGGAGAACTACCGGCGCGGAATCGGGTAGTGCGGGGAATAACGGCGAGCCTTTTCCCCGCACCAGGAATGTTCCGCAGATATCCGGATGAACCAGGACATCAAAGCGCCCCAAAACGGACGCACCGGGGGATCTTGAAAAGCCTCCGGACCGCTTTTCCGGTGACAAAGCTCACGCCCGGAACCGTTCGAATCCACTATTCGATCACCGGCTTGCCCACGTACGGACGACAGAAAATGCACCATCCGCCGCCGAGAGCTTTTCTATTCATTCACAGAAATACTCTCGGTATGCGGATCAACGCTTTCCCGTGACCAGGCCCCGGAGGAAAGCGAGGTCGACTTCTTCGAGCGAACGCACGACCACCCGGCCGGACGCGGGGGCGATGGGGGCGACGGACGGTACGGCGACCACCCGGCAGCCCGCCGCCTCGGCGGCCGCGACACCGGTCGCGGTGTCCTCGATGACCGCGCAGTACTCGGGATCCGCGCCGAAGCCGGAGGCGGCGAAGAGGTACGGCTCCGGGTGCGGCTTCGTACGGGAGACCTCGTCGCCCGCGACGGTGAGGGCGAAGTGGTGGCGGCCCACCGACTCCAGTACCCGGTCGATGATCCGCCGGTGCGAGGCGGAGACCAGGGCCGTGGGAATGTCGTGCCTGACCAGTTCGGCCAGCAGCCGGGCCGCGCCGGGCATCAGCGGCACACCGCGGCCGATGCGCTCCTCGAAGCGGTCGTTGAGCAGCACGGTCAGCTCGTCGAGGGTGATGTCCGCACCGGTGACGTCCATGAGGTAGCCGGCGCTGCGGGTCATCGGCCCGCCGACCACCACGTCCCGCCAGGCTTCGTCGAGCTGGTGCCCGAGCTCGGCGAAGACCTCCACCTCCGCGTCCCACCAGAACCCCTCGGTGTCGACGAGGGTGCCGTCCATGTCGAGGAGGACGGCCTGGAGCGCGGCGCCTTCGGCCGTGCGGGTCAGGGACGCGGGGACGGTGCTGGTCATCCGGCACACCTTCCGTAAGGGACGAGAAGGCCGGCCGCCATTTCCCGTGGGAAGGGCGACCGGCCTGCACTGGGCCGACAAGTGTACGACTTGTCGTGCTACCGCGCGTTGAACTGCGTCTTACCGCGCGTTGAAGTACTTCGCCTCCGGGTGGTGGATGACGATCGCGTCGGTGGACTGCTCCGGATGCAGCTGGAACTCCTCCGAGAGATGCACCCCGATCCGCTCCGGCTGGAGCAGCTCGGCGATCTTCGCGCGGTCCTCCAGGTCGGGGCAGGCCCCGTAGCCGAGGGAGAAGCGCGCGCCCCGGTACTTCAGGGCGAACATGTCCTCGACGTCGGTCGGGTCCTCGCCGCCGAAGCCCAGCTCTGCGCGGACCCGGGCGTGCCAGTACTCGGCGAGGGCCTCGGCGAGCTGGACGGACAGGCCGTGGAGTTCGAGGTAGTCGCGGTAGGAGTTGGCCTCGAAGAGCTTCGCGGTCTCGGCGCCGATCCTGGAGCCGACGGTGACGACCTGGAGGCCGATCACATCGGTCTCGCCGGATTCCTCGGGGCGGAAGAAGTCCGCGAGGCACAGGCGGCGGCCGCGGCGCTGGCGCGGGAAGGTGAATCGGGTCCGCTCCGAGCCGTCCTCGTGGAGCAGGATCAGGTCGTCGCCCTTGGACACGCACGGGAAGTAGCCGTGGACGACGGCCGCTTCCAGGAGGTTCTCGGTGTGGAGCTTGTCGAGCCAGCCGCGCAGGTGCGGGCGGCCCTCGGTCTCCACCAGCTCCTCGTACGTGGGTCCGTCGCCGGTGCGGGCCTGCTTGAGCCCCCACTGGCCCTTGAAGAGGGCGCCCTCGTCGAGCCAGGAGGCGTACTCCTTGAGCTGGATGCCCTTGACCACGCGGGTGCCCCAGAACGGCGGGGTGGGGACGGGGTTGTCGACCGCGACGTCGGAGCGCACGCCCTCCTGCGGCTCGTCGACCTCCAGGACCGCGGTGTCGCGCTTGGGCACCCGGCGCTGCTTGAGCTCGGGCAGGACCGCGCCCGGGACCCCGCGCTTGACCGCGATCAGCGCGTCCATCAGCCGCAGGCCCTCGAACGCGTCGCGGGCGTAGCGGACCTCGCCCTCGTAGATCTCGTGGAGGTCCTGCTCGACATAGGAGCGGGTCAGCGCGGCGCCGCCGAGGATGACGGGGAAGTCCGCGGCCAGCTTGCGCTGGTTCAGCTCCTGGAGGTTCTCCTTCATGATCACGGTCGACTTGACCAGGAGACCGGACATGCCGATGACGTCGGCGCGGTGTTCCTCGGCGGCCTCCAGGATCGCGGAGACGGGCTGCTTGATCCCGAGGTTGACGACGTTGTAGCCGTTGTTGGACAGGATGATGTCGACGAGGTTCTTGCCGATGTCATGGACGTCGCCGCGGACCGTGGCCAGGACGATGGTGCCCTTGCCCTCGGCGTCCGACTTCTCCATGTGCGGTTCGAGATAGGCCACCGCGGTCTTCATCACCTCGGCGGACTGCAGCACGAACGGCAGCTGCATCTGTCCGGAACCGAACAGCTCACCGACGACCTTCATGCCCTCCAGGAGGGTGTTGTTCACGATGTCCAGGGCGGGCGTGGTGGTGAGCGCCTCGTCGAGGTCGGCCTCCAGGCCGTTCTTCTCGCCGTCGATGATGCGGCGCTGGAGCCGCTCGTCCAGCGGCAGGGCCAGCAGCTCCTCGGCCTTGCCCGCCTTCATCGACTTCGTGCTGACCCCCTCGAACAGCTCCATGAGCTTCTGGAGCGGGTCGTAGCCCTCGGCGCGGCGGTCGTGGATCAGGTCGAGCGCGACCTTGACCTGCTCCTCCTCCAGGCGGGCGATGGGCAGGATCTTCGATGCGTGCACGATCGCGGAATCGAGGCCGGCCTTGACGCACTCGTCCAGGAAGACCGAGTTCAGCACGACCCGGGCCGCCGGGTTGAGGCCGAAGGAGATGTTCGACAGGCCCAGGGTGGTCTGCACGTCGGGGTGGCGCTTCTTCAGCTCACGGATCGCCCCGATCGTGGCGATGCCGTCGCCCCGCGACTCCTCCTGGCCGGTGCAGATGGTGAAGGTCAGGGTGTCGATGAGGATGTCCGACTCCTGGATGCCCCAGTTGCCGGTGAGGTCCGCGATCAGCCGCTCGGCGACGGCGACCTTGTGCTCGACGGTGCGGGCCTGGCCCTCCTCGTCGATCGTCAGCGCGATCAGCGCGGCACCGTGCTCCACGGCCAGCGCCGTGACCTTGGCGAACCGGGACTCCGGACCATCGCCGTCCTCGTAGTTCACCGAGTTCAGAACGGCACGCCCGCCCAGCTTCTCCAGACCTGCCCGCAGCACGGGCAGCTCCGTCGAGTCCAGCACGACCGGGAGGGTGGACGCGGTCGCGAAGCGGCCGGCCAGCTCCTCCATGTCCGCCACGCCGTCGCGGCCCACGTAGTCGACGCAGAGGTCGAGCATGTGCGCGCCCTCGCGGATCTGGTCGCGGGCCATCTCCACGCAGTCGTCCCAGCGGGCTTCGAGCATGGCCTCGCGGAACTTCTTCGACCCGTTGGCGTTCGTACGCTCACCGATCGCGAGGTACGAGGTGTCCTGGCGGAACGGGACCGTCTGGTAGAGGGAGGCGGCGCCCGGCTCGGGGTGCGGGGTGCGGGGGGTGACGGCCACGCCGCGGACCCGCTCGACGACCTGGCGCAGGTGCTCCGGAGTCGTGCCGCAGCAGCCGCCGACCAGTGAGAGGCCGTACTCCCGGACGAAGGTCTCCTGGGCGTCGGCGAGCTCGGACGGGGACAGCGGGTAGTGCGCGCCGTCCTTGCCGAGCACGGGGAGACCGGCGTTGGGCATGCAGGACAGCGGGATGCGGGAGTGCCGGGCGAGGTAGCGCAGGTGCTCGCTCATCTCGGCGGGGCCGGTGGCGCAGTTCAGGCCGATGAGGTCGATGCCGAGCGGTTCCAGGGCGGTGAGCGCCGCGCCGATCTCGGAGCCGAGCAGCATGGTGCCGGTCGTCTCGACGGTGACGGAGCAGATCACGGGGAGGTTGGCCCCGGTGGCCTCCAGGGCGCGGCGGGCGCCGATGACGGAGGCCTTGGTCTGGAGCAGGTCCTGGGTCGTCTCGACCAGGAGGGCGTCGGCGCCGCCCGCGATCATGCCCTCGGCGTTCTGCTGGTAGGCGTCGCGGAGCTTGGTGTACGGGGCGTGGCCCAGCGTCGGCAGTTTCGTACCGGGGCCCATCGAGCCGAGCACCCACCGCTGCTGTCCCGTCGACGCGGTGAACTCGTCGGCGACCTCTCGGGCGATCCGCGCACCGGACTCCGAGAGCTCGAAGACCCGCTCGGGAATGTCGTACTCGCCCAGGGCCGCGAGATTCGCGCCGAAGGTGTTCGTCTCGACGCAGTCGACGCCGGCGGCGAAGTACTCCTCGTGCACCGAACGCACGATGTCCGGGCGCGTGACGTTCAGGATCTCGTTGCACCCTTCGAGGTTCTGGAAGTCCTCAAGGGTCGGGTCCTGGGCCTGGAGCATGGTGCCCATGGCACCGTCGGCCACCACCACGCGGGTGGCGAGCGCCTCGCGGAGGGCTTCGGCTCGGTTCCGGCTGTCGGCGGAAGGGGTCGGCGACGAGGCCATGGATGTACTCCCTGGGATGCGACGGCTGTCGGCTTTGCGTCTTCGGTGGAAGGCGCACCAGGCCAGCGTAGCCGGGCGACGCCCGGGGCTGTCACTCCGTCCCACGGAACGGACTGCATGCTGTGCGGGGGGATGTCCGGTTCGCAGCGGTGTCGCGGTTTTGCCGCGCGATCGAGCAGGGGTCGGCATCGACCGATAATGTTCAGCATTGTCGAACCGAGGTGGAGGAGTACGGCGCGATGGCCAAGAACATCCAGTCGCTGGAGCGGGCGGCGGCGATGCTGCGCCTGCTGGCAGGTGGCGAGCGTCGGCTGGGGCTCTCCGACATCGCCTCTTCACTGGGCCTGGCCAAGGGCACCGCGCACGGCATCCTGCGCACGCTCCAGCACGAGGGCTTCGTCGAGCAGGACGCCGCGTCCGGCCGCTATCAGCTGGGCGCCGAGCTGCTGCGCCTGGGCAACAGCTATCTGGACGTCCACGAGCTGCGGGCCCGCGCGCTGGTCTGGACGGACGACCTGGCCCGCTCCAGCGGCGAGAGCGCCCATCTGGGTGTGCTGCACCAGCAGGGCGTCCTCATCGTCCACCACGTGTTCCGCCCCGACGACAGCCGGCAGGTCCTGGAGGTCGGGGCCATGCAGCCGCTGCACTCCACGGCCCTGGGCAAGGTGCTCTCGGCGTACGACCCGGTGGCGCACACCGAGGCCATGGAGGCCGAGCGGCAGTCCTTCACGCCGCGCACCGTCACCGGTGCGGAGGAGTTCGAGGCGATGCTCGACCTGATCCGGGCGCGCGGCTGGGCGGCCGACGTGGAGGAGACCTGGGAGGGCGTGGCCGCGGTGGCCGCCCCGATCCACGACCGGCGGCGGATGCCGGTCGGCGCGGTGGCCGTGACCGGTGCGGTGGAGCGGGTGTGCGCGGACGGGGAGCTGCGCCCCGAGCTGATCGCCGCGGTGCGCGACTGCGCCCGTGCGGTCTCCAGGGACCTGGGCGCCGGGCGCTTCTGAGCGCTGCGGCGCCGCGCCACCCGGTAACGATCGAGTTATAGGCCACACAACCCTTGACGCCCGATTCACCTGGGGGAAGCATTGCCGTTCATCGGTCGGCATTGTCGAACACCAAACGGAAACGGCGTTAGGGTGTGACAGCGCCAAGGGCCGGAAAACGCCCTCCCACGAGGGCGCGGACCACCGGAGGGACCCGGGGTTCGGCTTCCCTGGACGAAGGACAAAGGAGTCGCGGGTGTCCAGCTCCGACATCTTCATCGGCGAGACCATAGGTACCGCCGTGCTCATCCTGCTCGGCGGCGGTGTCTGTGCCGCCGTCACTCTCAAGCGCTCCAAGGCGCAGAACGCCGGCTGGCTGGCCATCACCTTCGGGTGGGGTTTCGCCGTGCTGACCGGCGCGTATCTGGCCGGTGGCGTTTCCGGCGCGCACCTGAACCCGGCGGTCACGATCGGTCTCGCGATCGAGGGCGGCACCGAGTGGAGCGACGTTCCGCTGTACCTCGGCTCCCAGCTGCTCGGCGCGATGATCGGCGCGGTGCTGGTCTGGCTGACGTACTACGGGCAGTTCCGGGCGCACCTCACAGATCCGGAGATCCTGGCCGCCCACACGGGTGAAGAGGGCATGGTCGACAAGGCCGCCGCCCCGAAGGCCGGACCGGTCCTGGGCATCTTCTCCACCGGTCCCGAGATCCGCCACGCCGTGCAGAACCTGGTCACCGAGATCATTGCCACCGTCGTGCTCGTCCTGGCGATCCTCACCCAGGGCCTGAACAACGAGGGCAACGGTCTGGGCACGCTCGGCGCGCTGGTCACCGCTCTGGTGGTCGTCGGTATCGGTCTCTCGCTCGGCGGCCCGACGGGCTACGCGATCAACCCGGTTCGCGACCTCGGTCCGCGTATCGTGCACGCGCTGCTGCCGTTGCCGAACAAGGGCGGTTCCGACTGGGGCTACGCGTGGATCCCGGTCGCCGGACCGTTCATCGGCGGCGCGATCGCGGGCGGGCTCTACAACGTCGCCTTCGCCTGAGCCTTGGCGCCCAGAGCCGTAACCCTCACGACCACACAGACTTCCGGGAGCACACCGTGACCGACGCACACACCACCGGCCCGTTCATCGCGGCCATCGACCAGGGCACCACCTCCAGCCGCTGCATCGTCTTCGACAAGGACGGCCGGATCGTCTCCGTCGACCAGAAGGAGCACGAGCAGATCTTCCCGAAGCCGGGCTGGGTCGAGCACAACGCGACCGAGATCTGGGAGAACGTCCAGGAGGTCGTGGCCGGCGCCATCGTCAAGGCGGGCATCACCGCCGCCGACGTGAAGGCGATCGGCATCACCAACCAGCGCGAGACCACGCTGCTCTGGGACAGGAACACCGGTGAGCCGGTCCACAACGCCCTCGTCTGGCAGGACACCCGGACGGACGCGCTCTGCAAGGAGCTCGGCCGCAACGTCGGGCAGGACCGTTTCCGCCGTGAGACCGGGCTGCCGCTCGCCTCGTACTTCGCCGGCCCCAAGGTCCGCTGGCTGCTCGACAACGTCGAGGGGCTGCGCGAGCGCGCCGAGCGCGGCGACATCCTCTTCGGCACCATGGACTCCTGGGTCATCTGGAACCTGACCGGCGGCACCGACGGCGGCGTCCACGTCACCGACGTCACCAACGCCTCGCGCACCCTCCTGATGAACCTGCACGAGATGCAGTGGGACGAGCGGATCCTCCAGTCGATGGAGATCCCGGCCGCGGTGCTCCCCGAGATCCGTTCCTCCGCCGAGGTGTACGGCAACGCCAAGGGCGGCGTGCTCGACGGGGTCCCGGTGGCGTCCGCGCTCGGTGACCAGCAGGCGGCCCTCTTCGGCCAGACCTGCTTCTCCGAGGGCGAGGCCAAGTCCACGTACGGCACCGGCACCTTCATGCTGATGAACACCGGTGAGACGCCCGTCAACTCGTACAACGGGCTGCTGACGACCGTCGGGTACCGGATCGGCGACCAGAAGCCGGTCTACGCCCTGGAGGGCTCCATCGCCGTCACCGGTTCGCTGGTGCAGTGGATGCGCGACCAGATGGGCCTGATCAAGTCCGCGGCCGAGATCGAGACGCTGGCCTCCTCGGTCGAGGACAACGGCGGCGCGTACTTCGTGCCCGCGTTCTCCGGTCTGTTCGCCCCGTACTGGCGCTCCGACGCCCGCGGTGTCATCGCCGGTCTGACCAGGTACGTCACCAAGGCGCACATCGCCCGTGCCGTCCTTGAGGCCACCGCCTGGCAGACCCGCGAGATCACCGACGCCATGACCAAGGACTCGGGGGTCGAGCTGACCGCCCTGAAGGTCGACGGCGGCATGACCTCCAACAACCTGCTGATGCAGACGCTCGCCGACTTCCTGGACGCGCCCGTGGTGCGGCCCATGGTCGCCGAGACCACCTGCCTCGGCGCCGCCTACGCCGCCGGTCTGGCCGTCGGCTTCTGGCCGGACACCGACGCGCTGCGCGCCAACTGGCGCCGGGCCGCCGAGTGGACCCCCCGCATGGACGCGGACACCCGCGACCGCGAGTACAAGAGCTGGCTCAAGGCCGTGGAACGGACCATGGGCTGGATCGAAGACGAGGAGTAACAACCATGACCACCCTGCAGAGTGTCCCGGCCCTCGGGACCCACCTGGCCTCCGGCTCCCTCCCGAGCCGTGCCGAAACCCGGGAACAGCTGTCCAAGGCTGCGTACGACCTCCTGGTGATCGGTGGCGGCATCCTGGGCATCTCCACCGCCTGGCACGCCGCGCAGTCCGGGCTGCGGGTGGCTCTGGTGGACGCCGGCGACTTCGCCGGCGCCACTTCCTCCGCCTCTTCCAAGCTGCTCCACGGCGGTCTGCGCTACCTGCAGACCGGCGCGGTGAAGCTGGTCGCGGAGAACCACTTCGAGCGCCGTGCGGTGTCCCGCCAGGTGGCCCCCCACCTGGCCAATCCGCTCACCTTCTACCTGCCGGTCTACAAGGGCGGCCCGCACGGCGCGGCCAAGCTCGGAGCGGGAGTGTTCGCCTACTCGGCGCTCTCCGCGTTCGGTGACGGCGTCGGGCATGTCATCAGCCCGGCGAAGGCCCGGCGCGACGTGCCGGAGCTGCGTACGGACAACCTGAAGGCCGTCGCGGTCTACGGCGACGACCAGATGAACGACGCCCGGATGGCGCTGATGACGGTGCGCGCGGCCGTCGACGCAGGTGCGGTCGTGCTCAACCACGCGGCGGTGACCGGGCTGCGGTTCACCAGGGGCCGGGTGACCGGCGCCGACCTCGAGGACCGCCTGGACGGCACCGAGTTCGGGGTCAACGCCCGTCTCGTGCTGAACGCCACCGGGCCGTGGGTCGACCACCTGCGCAGGATGGAGAACCCGGACGCGGCGCCTTCCATACGCCTGTCCAAGGGCGCGCACCTCGTCCTGAAGCGCACCCGCCCGTGGAAGGCCGCGCTGGCCACCCCGATCGACAAGTACCGCATCACGTTCGCCCTGCCGTGGGAGGACATGCTGCTGCTCGGCACGACGGACGAGGCGTACGAGGGTGATCCCGCGGACGTCGCGGTCAACGAGAAGGACACCGCACAGATCCTCGACGAGGCGGCGTTCTCCATCCGGGACCAGCAGCTCTCGCGCGATCTGATCACTTACTCCTTCGCCGGCCTTCGGGTGCTGCCGGGCGGCCCCGGCGACACGTCCAAGGCCAAGCGCGAGACGGTCGTGACGGAGGGGCGCGGCGGGATGCTGTCGGTCGCGGGCGGCAAGTGGACGACGTTCCGCCACATCGGCCGTACCGTGATGAACAAGCTGGCCGCGCTCCCCGGGCACCCGCTCGCGGAGGACATGGAGCCGATCTCGCGGCTGCCGAAGAAGCTCCCGCTGCCCGGCATCGCCAACCCGAACGCGGTGGCGCACCGGCTGCTGATCGACGGCGCCGCGCCGGGTCCCCGGATGTCGGCCGACACCGCGCGGCACCTCGCCACGCACTACGGTTCGCTCTCCTTCGACATCGCCCGGATGGCGAACGAGAACCCCGCGCTGGCCGAGCGCATCCACCCGGACGCGCCGGAGATCTGGGCGCAGGTCGCCTACGCCCGTGACCACGAGTGGGCCGAGACGGCGGACGACGTGCTGCGCCGCCGCACCACGCTGACGATCCGGGGCCTGGCGACGGACGAGATCCGGGCGGGCGTCGAATCGATGCTCGGCGACCGGGACTGACGGGGACGTACGTACGGGGACGTAGGTCTAGGGGGCGGCTCCTGCGGGGAGGCCGCCCCTTCCCGCGTGTCCGGAACGGCACGGCCGGCCGACCTGCGGCGGCTCTGGAGCGAGGGGAGCGTCGACCGGGAGGGCGAGTTACGGCCCACGCGCATGTGGCCGCGGGCTCGGGCGGGCTGCTGGTCGCCGGCAGTTCGCAGCAGGCCGTGGAGCGCTACAAGGAGCTGTGCGAGGCGAACGTGGCACAGTCCTTCCGGCCGCACCCTGGACGACCTGCGGCAGACCTGGTTCATCCGTCTCCTCCGACCCGCATAATGAAGGGATACATCGGATGTCTGAACCCAGTTCTGATTCCAGTTCTGATTCCAGTTCTGATTCCAGTCCGGATCCAGGAGGACCGTCATGGCTGTCACCGACGAGGCGATCGAGAAGATCAAGGGAATGATCGTCTCGGGTGCGCTGCGCCCCGGCGACCGGCTCCCCAAGGAGAGCGAACTCGCGGCGGAGCTCGGGCTCTCCCGCAACTCGCTCCGGGAGGCGGTGCGGGCTCTTTCGCTGATCCGCATTCTCGATGTGCGCCAGGGCGACGGCACCTATGTGACCAGCCTCGATCCGCAGCTGCTCCTGGAGGCACTGAGCTTCGTGGTGGACTTCCACCGCGACGACACGGTGCTGGAGTTCCTCGCGGTCCGCAGGATCCTGGAGCCCGCCGCGACGGCGATGGCCGCCACCCGGATCAGCGAGGCCCAACTGGACGCGCTCAGCTCGCAGTTGGACGCGCTGGGGGCGCAGCCCTCGGTGGAGGAGCTGGTCGCCAGTGATCTGGAGTTCCACCGGGGCATCGTGCAGTCGTCCGGGAACTCGGTGCTCTGCTCGCTGCTCGACGGGCTGTCGGGGCCGACGACCCGGGCGCGGGTCTGGCGCGGCCTGACGCAGGAGGACGCGGTCACCCGGACGCTCCACGAGCACCGGGCGATCGTGTCGGCGCTGCGGGACCGGGACGCGGAGGCCGCGCGGGCCTGGGCGACGGTGCATGTGGCGAGCGTGGAGCAGTGGTTGCGGTCGTCGCTGTAGCGCGGGGCAGGACGGACCCGGGGCTCCGGACCGGACCCCGGGCCTCGAACGCCGGACGGGCTGGATCTGCACCGTCCGGCGTTCGGGCAGCGGGCTTCAGTCCTGCTTCTCGCCGCTCGCGAAGCGGGAGATGACCAGGGCGACGATGATGATCGCGCCGTTGAGGAACTGGTTCCACAGCGCCGGGACACCGCCGAGGGTCATCACATTGACCACCAGCTGGAGCGTCAGCACACCGGTCAGCGCCCCGAACAGCGTGCCGCGGCCGCCCTTGAGGCTGATGCCGCCGATGACCGCGGCGGCGAACACCTGGAAGATCCAGCCGTTGCCCTGGGTCGCCGCGACCGATCCGTAGTGACCGGTGTAGAGGATGCCCGCGAAGGCCGCCAGCAGGCCGCCGACGGCCAGCACGATCCAGGTGACCCGGTCCACCCGGATGCCCGCGGCGCGCGCCGCTTCCGGGTTGCCGCCGATGGCGTAGAGCGAGCGGCCGTGGCGCAGCCAGGCCAGCGCGGCGCCGCCGACGGCGAACAGCGCGAGGCAGATCCAGACGGCGGCCGGTGCGCCGAGCCACTCGCTCTTGCCGAGGTAGCGGAAGGACTCCGGGACGTCGGTGATGGACTTGCCCTCGGTGATGCCGATGTGCAGGCCGCGCAGCATGGTGAGCATGCCGAGCGTGGCGATGAAGCCGTTGACCCTCAGCTTCAGCATCAGGAAGCCGTTGACCGCGCCGATGACCAGGCCGACCAGCAGGCAGAGCGGGATCGCCGACCAGGTGGGCAGCAGTCCCAGGCCCGCGAAGCGGCCGCCCTCGGCAGGCAGCACCAGCCACATCGCGACGACCGGCGCGATGCCGATCGTCGACTCCAGCGACAGGTCCATCCGCCCGCAGATCAGGATCAGCGCCTGGCCCAGCACCAGCAGGCTCAGCTCGGAGGACTGCTGGACGACGCTGATCAGGTTCTCGGAGGTCAGGAACACCGGCGAGACGATGAACCCGATCACCATCAGCACCAGGATCACCGGTACCAGCGAGAAGTCGCTCCACCTGATCAGCTTGAGCCGGTCCAGCGGCCTTTCGCCGGCCGGGGAGCCCTTCGGTCCGCTGTCGATGCCGTCGGCCGTCAGGGGCCGTACCGTGCCGGTCATTCCCTTTCCCCCACACCTTCCATGGCGGCGACGAGCTCCCCGTCGTTCCACCCGCTTGCGAATGTCGCGACCACGCGTCCGTGGAACAGGGCCAGCACCCGGTCGCAGACCCGCAGATCGTCCAGCTCGTCCGAGATGATCACTGCGGCGTTCCCCTCGTCGGCGACCCGCCGTACGACTCCGAGCAGCGAGTCCTTGGACTTGATGTCCACGCCCGCGGTGGGCCGCACCGCCACCAGCACGCTGGGTTCACGGGCCAGCGCCCTGGCCACCACCACCTTCTGCTGGTTGCCGCCGGAAAGTCCGGAGACGGGCTGCTCGGGCCCCTGTGTCTTGATGTCCAGCGAGGCGATCATCGAGCGCGCGAACTCCCTGGTACGGGAGGGCAGTACGGTCCCCCACGGGCCGAGCTGGTCGGTGACCGTGAGCGTGGCGTTCTCGGCGACGCTGCGTTCCAGGACGAGGCCCTGGTCGTGCCGGTCCTCGGGGATGTAGCCGATCCCGGCGTCCAGCGCGTGCGGCACGCTGCCGGAGCGCACGGCCCTGCCGTGCACCCGGACGGTGCCGCCGCCCGCCTTCCGCATGCCGGCCAGGGTCTCGCCCAGGGCCGTGTTGCCGCTCGCCGCCGATCCGGCCAGGCCGAGCACCTCACCGGGGCGGACCTCCAGGTCCAGTGGTTCGAACTGGCCCTGGACGGTGAGCCCTTCGGTACGCAGCACAGGGTCGGCCGATCCGTCCCGTGCCGCGGCACCGCTGCCGCCCGCGTGCCAGGCGGTGGCACCGGCGGACTGCTCGCCGGTCATCGCCGCCACCAGCTCCGCTTTGGCGATGTCGGCGACCGGGGCGGTCAGCACATGGCGGGCGTCACGGTAGACGGTGACCGCCGTGCACAGCTCGTACACCTCCTGGAGGTGGTGGGAGATGAAGAGGAACGCCACTCCCTGGCTCTGCAGTTCCCGCAGCTTGTCGAAGAGCCTCCCGATGCCCCGGGCGTCGAGCTGGGCGGTCGGCTCGTCCAGCACGATCAGCCGGGCGCCGAAGGAGAGCGCCCTGGCGATCTCGACGAACTGCCGCTGCTCGACGGCGAGATCGCGTGCCCGGGTGCTGGGGTCGACCTCGACGCCGTACTCGGCCAGCAGCCGCTGCGCGCGGCTGCGGAGCCTGCCCCAGCTGATCCAGCGGGCCTTGTCGTCGAAGCGGTTGAGGAAGAGGTTCTCCGCGACGGTCAGATCCGGGACGACCATGGATTTCTGGTAGACGCAGGCGATCTTCGACTGCCAGGCCGCGGTGTCCCCGAAGGCGGGCGCGGGCTCACCGCCGAAGGCGACCGTTCCCGCGTCCGCCTTGTGGAGTCCGGTCAGGACACTGACCAGGGTCGACTTTCCGGCGCCGTTGCGCCCGACCAGGGCGTGCGACTCACCCGGCTGCACGGTGAGCCGGACCCCGTCGAGCGCCACGGTGGGCCCGAAGCGTTTGACAACGCCTTCCGCCTGTACGGCAGGTGGTGCCTGGTCCATGGCTAGCTCTTCTTCTCCAGCTGGTTGGCCCACAGCTTCGGGTCGTCGACGTTGTCCTTGGTCACCAGCGGCGCGGGGAGCTGGTCCTCGAAGCCGTTCGGGATCTTGATGATGTTGGAGTCGTGGTCGGTGGGGCCTTCCTTGAAGGTCTTGCCGTCCAGGGCCGCCTTGGCGTAGTACAGCGCGTACTTCGCGTACAGGTCGGCGGGCTGGGAGATCGTCGCGTCGATCTTCCCGGCCTTGATGGCGTCGAACTCCTCGGGGATGCCGTCGTTGGAGATGATCGTGATGTGCCCCGGCGTACCGGCCGGCTTCAGCAGCTTCTTCTGCTCCAGCAGGGCGAGGGTGGGCTGCAGGAAGACACCGCCGGCCTGCATGTAGATGCCGTTGATGTCGGGGTTGGCGGCCAGGGTGGCCTGGAGCTTGGCGGAGGCGACGTCGCCCTTCCAGTCGGTGGCCAGCTCGAAGACCTTGATGCCGGGGAAGTCCTTGTCCATGCAGGCCTTGAACGCCTCGGACCGGTCGCGGCCGTTGATCGAGGAGAGGTCGCCCTGGAACTCGACGACCTTGCCCTTGCCCTTGAGCTGCTCGCCGAGGTACTTGCAGGCGTTGGTCCCGTACGCCTTGTTGTCGGCGCGCACCACCATGTAGATGTTGCCCTTGTCGGGGCGGGTGTCGACGCTGACGACCGGGATCTTCTTCTCGTTCAGCGTGTTGAGCGACTCGGCGATCGCACCGGTGTCCTGCGGTGCCATCACCACGGCCTTGGCGCCCTGGTCGGTGAAGGTCTGGACGTTGGCGACCAGCTTGCCGATGTCGTTCTGCGAGTTGGTCAGCGGCAGCGCCTTGACCTCGCCGGCCTCGACGCCCTTCTCCACGTAGTTCTGGTACGAGTTCCAGAAGTCGCTGTCGCTGCGCGGCAGGTCGATCCCGACCTTCCCGCCGCCCGCGCCGTCGGCGGTCGACTCGCGGTTGCAGCCCGCGAGGGCGGTGACTGCCAGCAGTACGGCGCAGGCCGCCGCACTCGTCGTACGCACTCTCATTGGTGTCCCGTTCCTTTGTGAGTACCGGCTCGGAGCTCTGTCGGCAAAGCGGAGGTGCATCGTGCGCGGGGAGCGCGGCCCATGACGCGGCTCGGGCCGCGCTCCCCCGGTCAGCTCTCGGCGGGGCGCAGGCGCAGCCCCTGCATGCCACCGTCGACGGCCAGCGCCGTACCGGTGACCGAGGCGGCGGCGGGGCTCGCGAGGTAGACGATCGCGGCGGCCACCTCATCGGCCGACACCAGCCGTCCCAGCGGCTGGCGGGCGTTGAGCGCGGCCCGCTCGGCGGCCGGGTCGTCGGCCTGGCCGAGGAGCCGGCCGATCCACGGGGTGTCCGCCGTACCGGGGTTGACGCAGTTGACCCGGATGCCCTCGCGGACGTGGTCCGCGGCCATCGCCAGGGTCAGCGAGAGCACCGCGCCCTTGCTCGCGCTGTACAGGGCGCGCTGCGGCAGCCCGGCGGTCGCCGCGATGGAGCAGGTCTGGGTGATCGAGACGGCGCCGGGGCGGCCGGCCGCCGCGCGCCGCAGATGTGGCAGGGCGTGCCGGGCGGTGCGGACCATGCCGAGGACGTTGATGTCCAGTACCCGGGTCCACTCCTCGTCGGTGTTGTCCTCGACGGTGCCGACGGATCCGATGCCGGCGTTGGAGACGACGGTGTGCAGTGCGCCCAGTTCGGCGGCGGCCCGGTCGACCGCCTCGCGCACCGCGTCGTCGTCGGTGACGTCGGCCTTGACGGCGAGGACGCCCTCGGGGGCGCCCGCGGTCTCCCGGTCCAGTACGGCCACCCGGGCGCCGCGCGCCAGCAGCATGGTCGCGACGGCGGCCCCGATGCCGGAGGCGCCGCCCGTGACCAGGGCTCCCATTCCTTCGAAGTCGCTCGTCGCGGTCATCGGCCGGCCTCCTCGGTGGTGCGGCGGGACTGCCATACGGCGCCCTCCGGATAGCGGTGTGCGTCGATCGACTCGGGAAGCATCCGCGCGGAGAAGCCCGGGGAGCTCGGCGCGGTGTAGCGGCCCGACTCGATCACGGTGGGATCGGCGAAGTGTTCGTGGAGATGGTCGACGTACTCGATCACACGGTTGTCCCAACTGCCGGAGACCGCCACGTAGTCGAACATCGAGAGGTGCTGCACCAGCTCGCAGAGTCCTACCCCGCCCGCGTGCGGGCAGACCGGCACGCCGTACTTGGCGGCGAGCAGCAGGATCGCCAGGTTCTCGTTGACGCCCGCGACGCGGGCCGCGTCGATCTGGACGAAGTCGACCGCCCCGGCCTGGAGCAGCTGCTTGAACACGACCCGGTTGGCGACGTGTTCGCCGGTGGCGACCTTGACCGGCTGGCCCGCGCGGACGGCGGCGTGGCCGAGGATGTCGTCGGGGCTGGTCGGTTCCTCGATCCAGTGCGGGTCGTACGGCGCGAGCGCGGTCATCCACTCGACCGCGTCCCGGACGTCCCAGCGCTGGTTGGCGTCGACGGCGATCCGGATGTCCGGCCCGACGGCCTCGCGGGCCAGGGCGAGTCTGCGGACGTCGTCGCTCAGGCTGCCGCCGACCTTCAGCTTGATCTGGGTGAAGCCGTCGGCGACGGCCTCCTTCGCGAGCCCGACCAGCTTGTCGTCGCTGTAGCCCAGCCAGCCGGGCGAGGTGGTGTACGCCGGGTACCCCTCGGCGCGCAGCCGCTCGGCGCGCTCGGCCCGGCCGGGTTCGGCGGCCCGCAGGATCTCCAGGGCCTCGTCGGGGGTGAGGGCGTCGGTGAGGTAGCGGAAGTCGACGAGGGAGACGAGCTCCTCGGGCGTCATCCCGGCGAGGAACTCCCAGACCGGCCTGCCCGCGAGTTTGGCGGCCAGGTCCCAGGCGGCGTTGACGACCGCGCCGGCCGCCATGTGCATCACGCCCTTCTCCGGGCCGAGCCAGCGCAGTTGCGAGTCATGGGTGAGCTCGCGGTGCAGTGCGGCGAGATCGGCCGCGGTGCGGGGCACCGGGCGCCCCACCAGATAGGGGCGCAGCGTGTCGATGGCGGCGGCCATCACCTCGTTGCCGCGCCCGATGGTGAAACAGAAGCCATGTCCCTCGATGCCGCCGCTGCCGCTGTCCGGTCCGCCCGTGCGGTCCTGGACATCGGTGTGCAGTACGACGTAGGCAGCCGAGTAGTCGGGATCGGGGTTCATGGCGTCCGAGCCGTCCAGTTGTTCCGAGGTCGGAAAACGGATGTCGTGGACCTCGAAATCCGTGACGGTCTGACTCATGTGCGCCCCCAGGGGAATAACATCGGACCTCTGTTCTGGTCATCCGATGTATAGCGCCACGAAGACCTCAACGTCCAGCGCCTGAACGAAATCTGCCCATCACAGCTCGGATGTATCCCGGGTCTGATGCCCCGATTCGACCGGTGATACGCCCGTGCGGGCCGGGTTCGCCCGGCTGTGTGCTCAGGCTGCGGCGCAAGTGGCCGGAAGCCGTAAGGTTGATGGGTACACAAGGGAACTTCGGAAGGAGGCCTGGGTGATCGAGCTCGAGGGGGTTCCCGAGCTGATCGACCCGGTCATGGTGGCCGCGTTCGAGGGTTGGAACGACGCAGGGGACGCCGCCTCCACGGCGGTCGCACACCTGGACCGGGAGTGGAAGGGCGAGGTGTTCGCGGCGCTGGACGCCGAGGACTACTACGACTTCCAGGTCAACCGGCCGACGCTCTGGCTGGACGGCGGGGTACGCAAGATCACCTGGCCGACCACCCGGCTCTCCGTGGTCCGCGTCGGCGGGGACAAGCCCCGCGATCTCGTCCTGGTCCGGGGTATCGAACCATCCATGCGCTGGCGCTCGTTCTGCAACGAGATCCTGGGTTTCGCCCATGAGCTGGGAGTGGAGATGGTGGTGATCCTGGGCGCCCTGCTCGGCGACACCCCGCACACCCGGCCGGTGCCGGTCAGCGGAGTCACCTCCGACCCGGACCTGGCGCGGACCATGGACCTGGAGGAGACCAAGTACGAGGGGCCGACGGGCATCGTCGGCATCCTCCAGGAGGCCTGCACGCACGCGGGCGTGCCCGCGGTGAGCCTGTGGGCGGCGGTGCCTCACTACGTGTCGCAGCCGCCCAACCCGAAGGCCACGCTCGCGCTGCTGAACCGGCTGGAGGACCTCATCGGTCTGCGCATCCCGCTGGGCGAACTGCCCGAGGACGCGCGCGCCTGGCAGCTCGGCGTCGACCAGCTGGCCGCCGAGGACAGCGAAGTGGCCGAGTACGTGCAGACGCTGGAGGAGGCCCGGGACACCGCCGAGCTGCCCGAGGCGAGCGGCGAGGCCATCGCCCGGGAGTTCGAGCGGTATCTGCGCCGCAGGGACATCGGTCCGGGCCAGGCACCGGGCGGGCACGCGACGGAGAGCGGCGACACCTCGTACCTGCGCGACACCTCCAGCGGCCGCACCCGGCCGCCGAAGCCGGTCCGCCCCGAGACCGGGGGCGACACGGGCCCCGGCGCGCCGCCCGCGGACGGACCCGGCCGGCAGCCACCGGCCGGCCGGGAGGGTGACGGCGGAGACGGCGAGGGGCCGCAGGGTCCGCCGGAGGACTCCCCGGAGGACTGACGGGACCGGTGGAGCGCCGGGCGGGTACGTGACCGCCCGGCGCTCCCGTGCTGTCCGGTCCATTCAGGAACAGGTGAACCGGGCTCCGGCCCAGTCCCCGTGGTCACCGGTCTTGGAGCCGTTGGTGTCCGTGACCTTCAGGTGCACATGGCGCGCACCGTCGAGCTTCACGTCGACCGGCACGGTCGCCGAGGCCCCGGTCACCTTCGGGGAGGTCCACAGCACCTTGCCGTCCGCCTCGACGGAGAAGGCCACTTCGCCGTAGCCGTTGATCTCGTCGTCGATCCCCGCGTCCGCGGTGAACGCGGTGCAGCGCCCGCCGAGATAGACCTCGATGTGGGAGTCGGCGTGGGTGCCGATCCCCTTCTCGTACGTCTTCCCGGCGAGGGTCAGCGGGTGCCCGTCGGTGGCGCCCGACTCGCCGTTGCTGCGGTCGCGTTCGGCCGGTCCGTAGCCGTTGGTGGACTTCAGCCACACCAGATCGCTCGCCCAGGCCTCACCGGTGGGCGGCGGTGGCATCACTCCGGCGGCGAACCGCTGGGTGGCGGTGCGGGATTCACCGGCCGACCGGTAGCGGACGAGGGCGGTGATCCGTGCCTCTCCCGCCGTGGCGTCCTTCGCGGGGGTGACGGAGACCTCGACCCGCCGGGTGGTGCCCGCCGGGATCCGGTCCACCTTCGCGGGCCCCGCGACCTGCCAGCCCTCCGGGACGTCCAGACCGACCTGGGCGTCCGTCACATCGGCCGTGCCCGCGGTGACGTCGACGGTGACGGTGCCCTCGGCCCCGGCGCCGACCTCCTGGCCGGGCGGCGCGGAGACCACGGCGTTCGCCGCGGCGGTCCGCCCGCCGACCGCGCTGGTGTGCTTCAGCTTCACGGAGAACGCCCCGGCGGTGGAGAGCGGCGCGGTCTTGATCTTCACGACGCCGCCGCGGTCGTCCCGGTCGTACCACCAGCCCTGCTTCGCGGCCTTGTACGCGGCGGCGGAGTCCAGCCGGGGCAGCTTCCCGCCGAGCTCGACCGCGCTCGGGGCGGAACCGGTGTGCACGCTGAACTCGTACGGGCGCTTGCCCTGCTTGCCGCTGAACTCCCCCTTGCTCGCGCCGATCCGCACGGTCACGTCGCCCGCGCCCCGGACCGGCGCGTCCACGTCGGCCCGCTGGGTGGCGTACTTGCCGTCGCGGTGCTGCCGGGTGACGCCGTCGTCCTCGTACAGCGTGAAGGACGACTTGCCCTGCGGGTAGATGTCCCAGGCGAGCGGGGAGCCGGCGGTGCGGTCCTTGTACGAGCGGATTCCGGGCCACATCGGCACGCTGGCACCGCCCTTGACGAACAGCGGCAGGGTGTCGAGCGGGGCGCTGTAGTCGTCGAGGGTGACCGGCCCCTCGTAGGTCCGGCCGCTCCAGTAGTCGGTCCAGGTACCCTTCGGCAGGTAGATGCCGTCGCGTTCGGTGCTGTCCTGGTAGACCGGGGCGACGAGGAAGTCCTCGCCGGACATGAACTCGTACTTCGCCGCGTCCGTCGCCGCCTTGGGGTCGTCCGGGTATTCGAGGACGAGCGGGCGGACCATGCCGACGCCGGTCTTCGTCGCCTCGTGGGCGTAGGAGTACTGGTAGGGCAGCAGCGACTCCTTGAGCTTGAGGTAGTCGCGGTTGATGGTGGTGTACGGCTCCCCGTACCGGAAGGGCTGCTTGTCGCTGGCCGCCCAGCCGTCCATCGTCATCGTGGTCCCCAGGAACATCTTCCACTGGAGGTCACGGGTGTACGTCTTGGCGCTGCCGCCGAAGATGCCGTCGACGTCGCCGGTGGTGTAGGCGAGACCGGACATCGTGGCGCCCGCGTAGGTCGGGATCTGCCAGCGGATGTAGTCCCAGGTGCCGGACTGGTCGCCGGACCACTGCACACCGCAGCGCTGCGCGCCCGACCAGCTCTCGGGGGCGTAGGTGAAGCCGCGGGCGTCGCTGTTGTCCTCGATGCCCTTGTACGCGTCCTTGCAGCCGTCCAGGGCGAACTTGTAGCCGGCGCCGATCCAGGCGACGTCCAGCTTGGCGACCCGCTGACCGGCCTTCACCTGCTCGGAGATCTTCTCGATGCCGTCCTGGGTCCACAGGCCGAGCTGCATGTCGCGGTCCTGGAGGCCCTTCGCGGTCTCGGCGAGGTCCTCGTGACCGCAGCCGTAGCCGTCGTTGACGAGCATCCAGCCGTTCGGCATGTCGTTCTCGACGTAGCCGTCGGCGACCTTCAGGGCGTCCAGGGTGTGGCGCTCACCGCGGTTGGCGTTGTGGAGGTAGCAGTCGGCGTCGCCGATCTCCATCCCGTACACCGGCGGCAGGAAGGGCTTGCCGGTGAGCTTCGTGTACTGCCCGATGACGTCCTTGGCGCTGTCGCCCGCGAAGTAGTACGCGTCGAAGCGCTGCTCCTTCGCGCTGGTGGTCACCGGGTCGTTGAAGGCGTAGGTGTTCGGCGCGTAGGTGTTGCGGAAGACGCCGTAGCCGGCCGAGGAGAGGTAGAACGGCACCGAGTTGGGGTGGCCGCCGTCGTTCCAGTTGTAGTCGACGCCGACCTCGACGGTCTTGCCGCGGTGCGAGGTGTTGCCCCGGCCGTTCTGCATGCCGGCGCCGTAGAACTGCTCGTCCGCGCCGCGGGCCAGCGTCTGGGTGGTCTTCCCGTCGTTCCAGCTCAGCCCCTTGGCCTCGGACCAGACCTGGCTGCCGTCCGCCCGGTACAGGGCGAAGCGCAGGGGAGATTTGTAGGCCCTCAGGGTGACGTCGGAGGTGGAGAGTTCGTAGCGGTCGCTCCGCTCCTTCCACCGGGTGTGCGGCGGGGTGCCCTGCCGCAGGACGATGTCGTCGCCCGTCGGGTCCGAGAACGTGCCGTCCGGGGCGAGTTCGATGCGGAAGGTCTCGTCGGAGACGAAGCTGACCCGGGCCTCGGCGGCTCCGGCCTTCAGGTGGTAGACGGATCCGTCGGCGGAGAACCCGGTGAGGTCGCCGACCGTGGTGTCCGGCTCGGCGGCACCGGCCTGGGCCGCACCTGGTCCCGAGAGGACGGCGAGCAACCCCAGCAAGGCTGCAACTGCCGCCGTTCTGATGCGCGTTGATGATTGCATAGAGCGCTTTTAGCGCAGCATCGAGCATTTGACCACGGACAAAACGGAACCGGCCCTGAACTTCGTCGAGAAGTCCAAGGCCGGTTCGTCCGGAACGTCCGGTGGATATCAGCGGGTTGCCACCCTGCGCGGCGCTACAGAGCGACACCCAGCAGTGCGTCGACGGTGCGCGAGACGAGGCCGGGCGCGCCCTCGTCCGTACCGCCCTCGGCGTTCTGCCGCTCGGCCCAGCGGTCCACGGCGGCCAGCGCGGCCGGCGCGTCCAGGTCGTCGGCGAGGGCCTCGCGGACCTCCTCGACCAGGGCATCGGCTGACAGTCCGTCGGGCCGGGAGACGGCGGCCCGCCACCGGGCCAGCCGCGCCACCGCGTCGGCGAGCACCTGGTCCGTCCACTCCCAGTCGGACCGGTAGTGGTGCGACAGCAGCGCCAGCCGGATCGCTGCCGGGTCCACGCCGTCGCGGCGCAGCTGCGAGACGAAGACCAGGTTGCCCCTGGACTTTGACATCTTCTCGCCGTCCAGGCCGACCATTCCGGCGTGCACATAGGCCTGGGCGAAGGGGTGCTCACCGGTGAGCACCTGGGCGTGCGAGGCGCCCATCTCGTGGTGCGGGAAGGCGAGGTCGGACCCGCCGCCCTGGACGTCGAAGCCCATGCCGAGGTGGTCCAGGGCGATGGCGACGCACTCGATGTGCCAGCCGGGCCGGCCGGGGCCGAGCGAGCCACCGTCCCAGCTCGGCTCGCCCTCGCGGGCGGCCATCCAGAGCATCGGGTCGAGCGGGTTCTTCTTTCCGGGGCGCTCCGGGTCGCCGCCGCGTTCGGCGGAGAGCAGCCGCATCGCCTCGGCGTCGAGGTTGGAGACCTCGCCGAAGTGCGGGTCGGTCTCGACGGAGAAGTACACGTCGCCGTCGAGTTCGTAGGCGGCGCCGGCGTCGCGGAGCCGTTCCACCAGCGGGACGATGCCGGGTATCGCCTCCACGGCACCGATGTAGTGCTTCGGCGGAAGCATGCGCAGGGCGGTCATGTCCTCGCGGAACAGGGCCGTCTCGCGCTCGGCGAGCTCGGTCCAGTCCTGGCCGTCGCGCACGGCCCGCTCCAGGAGCGGGTCGTCCACGTCGGTCACGTTCTGGACATAGTGAACCTGCCGCTTGGTGTCGAGCCACACGCGCTGAACGAGGTCGAACGCGTTGTAGGTCGCCGCATGACCCATGTGGGTCGCGTCGTACGGCGTGATGCCGCAGACGTAGATGCGGGCGACGGGACCGGGGTCAAGGGTGATCCGTCCGCCGGTCGCGGTGTCGTGGATCCGAAGGTCGCGGCCCTTGCCAGGCAGGGCGGGGACCTCAGAAGCGGGCCAGGCATGCATGTCACGAGCGTAACCGGATGCATGTTCCGGATACGAACCGGATGCCGGAT
This sequence comes from Streptomyces sp. NPDC001933, assembly GCF_042890955.1. Lineage (NCBI taxonomy): Bacteria > Bacillati > Actinomycetota > Actinomycetes > Kitasatosporales > Streptomycetaceae > Streptomyces > Streptomyces sp. NPDC001933. Next base: position 140,664 of record NZ_JBIASS010000012.1, read on the forward strand.
CTTGACCGAAGAGGCACTCTTGCGCCGGGCGGTTCCATCTGCTTCGGGAGACGGCCCGGTCACCCCGGTCCGCGCCCCGCCACCCCGTTTCCGCTGCTCCGCTCAGACCGGAGGCCAGGGTATCGACGGCCACTGCCCGCTCGGCTCCGGGTGCCTGCCGGTCGCCCTGAGCCCCGCCACACGGCCCCGCAACGCCTCGATCTCGACCTCGGTGATCAGCTCGGCCAGCCGGGTGACGAGCGGGGTTCCCGGCGCGAGTTCCGCGCCCAGCCGTTCCACGACCTCGACGGCCTCAGCCGTCAGCGGCTCCCCCGCCCAGCCCCAGAGCAGCGTGCGCAACTTGTCGTCGGCGTTGAATGTCACACCGTGGTCTATGCCGTAGAGCCGGCCGCCGGGTGCGGGCAGCAGATGGCCGCCCTTGCGGTCGCCGTTGTTGATCACCGCGTCGAGGACGGCCAGCCGCCGCAGCCGGGCGTCGTCCGCGTGGACCAGCAGGGCCGTCCTGCCCTCACCGACCTCGGCGTGGGCGACGGCCTTCCAGCCCTCCCCCGGCTCCTCGTCCTCGACGAGCGCCAGCAGCGGCGGCTCGCCCGCCTCGCCGTCCGCGCCGTCCGCGCCGTTCTCGTCGCGCTGGGGTGCCGCGTCGATCCACAGCTGGCACATGCCCTCGCCGTACGGGCCGTCCCGCAGCACGGTGGGCGGCACCAGGCCCCAGCCGGTCGCCTCGGAGATCTCGTACGCGGCCACCTCGCGCGCGGCGAGCGTGCCGTCCGGGAAGTCCCACAGGGGCTGCTCGCCGGCCACCGGCTTGTAGACGCAGGCCGCTTCCTCGCCGTCGCGCGCGACCGTGCAATAGAGCACCGCGTTGGAAGCGCCGCGGATCTGTCCGAGAACGGTGAGCTCGCCCTCGGTGAGCAGATCGACCAGTTCGGTGCCGGTCAGGCTCCGCGACGGTATCCGTTCTGGCGCGGGCATACGTGTCCTTCCGGGTCGAGCGGCAGGCTGCACAGCGGGCACGGCGGACGTCCGGCGTTCACGACGTCCAGGGCGCGCTTGGCGAAGGCCCGTGCCTGCGCGCCGCTGAGACGGACCCGGAGCATCGGCGGTCCGTTCTCCTCGTCCTGGAGCAGCCGTTCCTCGGCCTCGGCGAGATCCTCGTCGGATTCCACGTCCAGTTCGACCAGCGCCTGCGCCTCGACGATCATGCGCTGTTCCTCGCCGTCCCAGGCGAGCGCCATCGTGCCGACCCGGAACTCCTCCTCGACGGGGACGTCCAGGGGCGCGGTGTCGGTGACGTCCATCGGCGCCACGGCGGGCACCGGGGAATTCCCGCCGGTCCGCCGCACCACCTCGTCGAGCAGTTCGTCGATCCGCTCGGCGAGCGCGGCGACCTGGGTCTTCTCCAGGGCCACGCTGGTGACACGTCCGCCTGAGGATGCCTGCAGGAAGAACGTACGACGTCCAGGCAACCCGACCGTACCGGCCACGAAGCGGTCCGGGGGGTCGTAGAGGAACACCTGACGGGACACGTCCTGTCTCCCTTGAACTCGACGGTGGTTGAGGGGCGGCCGGGGCCCGGGACATTCCCCGGGCAAGGCGCCTACGGAGCGTCCACCCTACTGCGCGAAGCGATCACGGTGCCCCAGCGCCGCCCCCGACCGCCGCGTCCGAGTCCGAGTCCGCCGCGCGCGGGTGTTCGCGCGGCGCCAGCGACGCCAGATCCCCGGTGTCGCCGAGTCTCAGCAGGAAGGGCCGCAGCCTGGTGTAGCGGATCGCGGTGACCGAGCAGGGGTCTGCGTGGATCCGCTGGAAGAGGTCGAGATGCATGCCGAGCGCATCGGCCACCAGGGCCTTGATGATGTCGCCGTGCGAACACATCACGTACATCGCGTCGTCGCCGTGCCCGGCTTCGATGCGGGCGTTCCAGTCCCGTACGGCGTCGACCGCGCGCGCCTGCATGCCGCGCATCGACTCACCGCCGGGGAACGCCGCGGCCGACGGGTGCTGCTGCACTACACCCATCAGGGGTTCGTCGGCGAGTTCCGCGAGCTTGCGCCCCGACCAGTCGCCGTAGTCGCACTCACTGATCCGGTCCTCGGTGTGCAGCTCCAGCTCCGGACGGGCGGCGAGCAGCGGCCGCAGGGTCTCCCGGCAGCGCTGGAGCGGGCTGCTGACGGCGGCGGCCAGGGGCAGCCCGGCGAGCCGTCCGGGAAGCGCCGCGGCCTGCTCGGCACCGCGCTCGTCGAGCGCGACCCCGGGGGTGCGGCCCGCGAGCACCCCGGCGGTGTTGGCGGTGGAGCGTCCGTGGCGTACGAGGATCAGGGTCGGCATACGGGCCAGCCTAAGGGCTGCCCTCAGGCCGCCGATGCCGATGAGGTGCGCCCAGGACCGCGGCAGGGAAGAATGCGCGCCGTGATCGTGGACTGTGCCATCTACCGGGACGGGCGCCGCACCGACGGCCCCGCCGACCTCTCCGATGCCCTCGAAGAGGCACGGGCCACCGGCGACGCGTTCCTCTGGATCGGGCTGCACGAGCCGACGGAGAAGGAGTTCGACCTCGTCAGCAGCGAGTTCGGCCTGCATCCGCTGGCGGTGGAGGACGCCCTGAGCGCACACCAGCGCCCCAAGCTGGAGGTGTACGACGACTCGCTCTTCGCGGTCATCAAGCCGGTGGTGTACGAGCAGAGCAGCGACACCGTCACCACCGACGAGCTGATGGCCTTCATCGGCGATTCGTTCGTCGTGACGGTCCGGCACGGGGAGGGCGCGCCGCTCGCCGCGGTGCGCCGCCGTCTGGAGGCCGAGCCGGAGGTGCTCAAGCACGGGCCGACGGCGGTGCTGTACGCGATCAGCGACGCCGTCGTCGACCACTACATAGAGGTCGCGGGCGAGCTCCAGGTCGACCTGGAGGAGCTGGAGGCCGAGGTGTTCGCGCCGACCGGCGTCGGTGACACCAAGAGCACCGCCTCCCGCATCTACACCTTCAAGCGGCAGATCCTGGAGTTCCGCCGGGCGGCCGGACCGCTGAGCTCCCCCATGGCCCGGCTGGCGAGCGCGGACGTGCCGTTCGTCCACGAACACTCGCAGCCGTTCTTCCGGGACGTCAGCGACCATCTGACGCGCGCCAACGAGTACGTGGAGGGGATGGACCGGCTGCTCTCCGACATCCTCTCGGCCCATCTGGCCCAGGTGGGCGTGCGGCAGAACGACGACATGCGCAAGATCTCGGCCTGGGCGGCGATGGCCGCCGTGCCGACGATGGTGGCGGGGATCTACGGCATGAACTTCGACCACATGCCGGAACTCCGCTGGGTGTGGGCCTATCCGGCGGTGATCGCGCTGATGGCCGCCGTGGTCTTCGGGCTGTACCGGCAGTTCAAGCGCCGCGGCTGGCTCTGACGCACGGGCGGACGCCCCGCCCGGTTCAGACGAATTCGGGCTCCGGCGTGGCGGGACCGCCCAGCGCGTCGCGCCGCTCGGGCTGTTCCAGGCTCACCATGCGCCGCCACCCGACGAGCCGTTCGTACGCGTAGACGGCATGGATGCCGGCGGCCAGCACCGCCGACCTGCCCCGGGGCCAGCCCAGGATGCGGCCCATGTGGTCCATCACGGCGAGGCTGACGTCGCGGTAGACCCGGATCTCGGCGAGCGCGCACTCGCGCAGGGTGCGCTGGATGGTGCGGCCGTGTCCGGCCCGTGCGAGGCGGAGCAGTTCCTCGTGGCAGTACGCCAGGTGGTTGTCCTCGTCGTTCGAGATCATTTTCACGGCGCGGCCGAGGTCGGGGTGGTCGGCGAAGTACTTGCGCAGCAGGGCCATCTGCTCGGAGGCGCGCTGCTCGGTGACCCGGCTGTGGGCGAGGTAGGTGATGATGTCGCGCTCGGAGAGCCGTTCCTCGCCCCGCAGCTGCTCGTGGGCGAGGCCGATGCCGTGCTTCTCCAGCAGCATCGTGTAGTCGGTCTCGGGCGGGACCTCCGACGGCTGGAGCCCGCGCCTCTTCAGCAGCGCGTTGAAGATCCGGCCGTGCTTGTCCTCGTCGGCACCGTGCCGTGCGATCTTGGGCGCCAGGGCGCGCTGGCTCTCGGGCACCAGGGCGGCGATACGGCCGTTCTCCCAGCCGCCCTGGGCCTCCCCGCCGGCCGCGATGGAACAGAACAGCCGGAACGACTCGTCGTCGTCGAGAATCTCCTGGAACAGGTTCCTTGCCGAAAGCATCGCTGCCACCTCCGTGCCGCATCCACCGAGCGACAGTCAAGTGCGGCACACCCACGCGGGCAACAGGAACGAGCCCCGGCTACGCCGGATGGGTGTGCGGCCCGGCGTAACCGCACTGCCGTGCGCGCGTTGATATGCGTAACGGCCGTGGCGGGGAGCCCCCGAGCCCCCACCACGGCCGTAGTGCTGCCTTCCGGGGCCTTGGAGCGTCCAGCAGCAGACCTCCGCGGCGTCGCGCTGCCTACTGCCGGACGCTCTACGCGAGCCCGGAGCGCTCCAGCGCGTCCGTACCGGCCCGCAGGGCCGTGAGCCGCTCCTCCAGCGTGAATCCGGCCGGGGCGAGGGTCAGTGTCGTGACACCCGCGGCGGCGTAGGCCTGCATCCGCTCGGCGATCCGCTCGACCGGACCGAGCAGCGTGGTCTGGTCGATCAGCTGGTGCGGTACGGCGGCGGCGGCGCCGCTCTTGTCGCCGGACAGGTACTTGTCCTGGATCTCGGCGGCTTCCTTCTCGTAGCCCATGCGCTGCGCGAGCTGGTTGTAGAAGTTCTGCTTCCGGCTGCCCATGCCGCCCACGTACAGGGCGGTGTACGGACGGAACATGTCCGCGAGGCCGTTGACGTCGTCGCCGACGGCGAGCGGCAGGGTCGGGCAGACGTCGAAGCCCTCCATGGTCAGACCGGCCTTCTCCCGGCCCGCCCGCAGGTACTTCAGCGCCGTGTCCTCCAGGTGCTCGGCGGAGGGGAAGATCAGCAGCGCACCGTCGGCGATCTCGCCGGTCTGTTCCAGGTTCTTCGGGCCGATCGCGGCGATGTAGAGCGGGATGTGCTCGCGCTGCGGGTGGACGGTCAGCTTGATGGGCTTGCCCGGACCGTCCGGCAGCGGCAGCGTCCAGTGCTGTCCCTCGTAGGAGAGCCGCTCGCGGGACATGGCCCTGCGGACGATCTCGACGTACTCCCGGGTGCGGGCCAGCGGCTTGTCGAACTTGACGCCGTACCAGCCCTCGGAGACCTGCGGTCCCGACACGCCGAGGCCGAGCCGGAAGCGGCCGCCGGAGAGCGAGTCGAGGGTGGCGGCGGTCATCGCCGTCATGGCCGGCTGGCGGGCCGGGATCTGCATGATCGCGGAGCCGACGTCGATGGACTCGGTCCGGGCGGCGACCCAGGAGAGCACGGTCGGCGCGTCGGAGCCGTACGCCTCGGCCGCCCAGCAGACGTCGTATCCGAGCCGGTCGGCCTCCTGGGCGACGGCGAGATTGTCGCCGTCCATTCCCGCGCCCCAGTAACCGAGATTGATGCCGAGCCGCATAGCCGCTCCCCTTACCGATCAGTAACGTCTCTGAGCTCCGGACTCTAGCGCGCGGCGGCGCGATCCGGCAGGGGCGACTTGACGCCGCGTTGTCCACAGGCTTCCGCCGAGTCGGGTTCTGGCCAGTAATCTCAGCGCCCATGGAGCAGAGGCATCTCGGCCGCACCGGCCTTCGAGTGTCCCGGATCGGGCTCGGCACCCTCACCTGGGGCCGGGACACCGATGAGCACGACGCCGCCGAACAGCTGAAGGCCTTCTGGGAGGCGGGCGGCACGCTGGTCGACACGGCCGATGTGTACGGCGGTGGGGAGGCCGAGTATCTGCTCGGGCAGCTCGTCGGGGGCCTGGTGCCACGGCACGATCTGGTCATCGCGACGAAGGCCGGCAGCGTGGCCGATCCCTACCGCAGGTTCGACGGATCGCGCGGGCATCTGCTAGCCGCGCTGGACGCCTCCCTGGAACGGCTCGGCACGGACCACGTGGATCTGTGGCAGATCCACGCCTTCGACCCGGGGACCCCGCTGGAGGAGACCCTTCAGGCAGTGGACCTGGCGGTGTCCAGCGGGCGTGCCCGGTACGCGGGGGTGTCGAACTTCTGCGGCTGGCAGCTGGCCAAGGCGGCGACCTGGCAGCTCGCCTCGCCCGGGGTGCGCACCCGGCTGGCGAGCACACAGATGGAGTACTCGCTGTTGCAGCGGGGGGTGGAGCGGGAGGTGCTGCCCGCCGCCCTCGATCTCGGTGTCGGGCTGCTGCCCTCCTCCCCGCTGGGCCGCGGGGTCCTCACCGGGAAGTACCGGTCGGGCACTCCCGCCGACTCGCGCGGTGCCTCGGAGCTGCTGGCCCCGTTCGTCGAGCCGTATCTCGACGAGGCCGCGAGCCGCGTGGTGGACGCGGTGGCGACGGCGGCGGACGGGCTGGCCACGACGCCGCTCCAGGTGGCTCTCGCCTGGGTGCGGGACCGGCCCGGCGTGGTGGCCCCGATCGTCGGCGCGCGCAATGCGCAGCAGCTCACGGAGGCGTTGTCAGTGGAGGCGCTTAGTCTTCCTGACGAGATCTGCCAGGCGCTCGACGATGTGTCGGCGCCCGTGCACCGCTATCCCGACCAGGACTGGAGCACGCTGTGACTGCGCTTCCCCGGGGGGAAACCCCCGGCTCCCCGGCCGACGACGACGCCGTCGTCGTCGCGCCCCCCTCCGCCGACGTGCCCGCCCCGTCCGCCGGGGACGGGGCGGAGACGGAGGGCGGTGCCCCCGGGCCCACCGGGGCGGGCGACACGGAGCCGGCCCCCGGCACCGGCGGACCGGCCGAAGCGACGAACGGCGGAACCGACGATGCGGCGGACGGCGAACCGGCCGGAGCCGCGAACGGCGCGAGGGACGACGGGCCGTCCGGGGCCGACGACTCCGACGACCCCGACGGCTCCGCGGACGGGACGACGGACGACGGACCGGCCGAGCCGGCCGAGGCCGCGGAGGACACGGCCGACGGCGCCGGGGACGGGGCGGACGCCGGACCCGCGCAGCTCTCCGAGGCCGAGGCCGAGCTCGCCGCCCAGCGTGAGCTCAGGGAGCGGATCGAGAAGCGCAAGGCCGAGAAGGCGGGCCCCATCGCCGCCGGGGGGAAGCTGAGCGGAAAGGCGGCGGACCTGCTGGCGGCCGTGCGCGCGGTGGAGAGCGGCGAGCAGTCGGCCACCTCGTTCTTCGACTCGCCCGCACCCGCCGCTCCCCGCCGGACCGCACCCGAGCCCGCTCCGGCCCGCCCCCGCGCCCCCGAACCGGCACGGGCGCCGCAGAGCGCCTCGCCGGAGGCCGTCGCCGCGACCGCCGCCGTGCTGGCCGAGGGCGGGGCTCCGGCGGCGCTGGCGGGACCGGCGACCGAGGCCCTCGGGGCGCAGGCGGCCGACGCCCTGCGCGTGGACCCCTGGCAGCTGCTGGCCGTGCCGGGGGTCAGGCCCGAGCAGGCGGACGGGTTCGCGCGGGCCCTGCTCGGTGCCGAGTGCGGTCCGGACGACGAGCGGCGGACCGCCGCCCTCGTCGGCTGGCTGCTGGAGCGGGCCGCGCTCCGGGGCCACACGGCGCTGGACGCGTCGGAGGTACGGGCCGCGCTCGCCGAGCGTTCGGTGACCGATCCCGACGCTGCCGTGCAGCACGCCGTCGCCGAGGGCGTCGTCCTGGTCTTCCAGGACGACGGACAGGACGGGCAGGACCACGACGGGCAGGGGGCCGGGGCACCTGCGGAATCCGGCGAGGAACCCGGCGCGGGCGCCGAGCGGGCCGGGCAGGAGCCGGTGCAGGTGCTGCTCGGCCTCGACCGCTACGCACTCGCCGAGGAGAGCCTCGCCGACGGCCTGGCCCGGCTGGTCAACGCCTGCGAGAAGGACGCCGACTGGACGGAGGCGGCCTCGGCCGCGAGCTCCCCGTCGGCGGCCGAGCTGATCCGCGCGGTCGCGGCCCACGGCCTGGTGGCACACACCGGGGGCGAGGCCGCCAGGGCCGAGCCCGCCGCCCTGATCACCGCGGCCCGCGCTCTCGGGCTGCGCGCCCTGGGCGCCACGCACAGCACCGACGGCAGGCGCCGGCTGGCCGCGGCGACCGGTGACCCGGAGACGGCCGTCACCCTCGCCGGTCTGCTCTCCGGCGAGCAGGGCCCGGGGCGCGACGAGGAAGGCGCCGTCTCCGTCGACCTGCTCGTCGTGCTGGACGCCCCGCAGCTGGACGTGGAGACCGCCGCGATCCTGGTCGAGTCGCTGGCCGACGGCACCCGCCTGGTGTTCAGCGGCGATCCCGGGGTGCTGGGATCGGCCGGTGCGGGGCGGGTGTTCGCGGATGTGCTGGCGGCCCGCGCGTGCCCGCAGATCGTCTCCCGTACGCCGGATCCGGGCCCCATCGGCGAGCTGGTCTCCGGCATCGGCATCGGCGAGCTGAACCAGGTCGAGGCGCCCGGCAAGGAGGTGGTGATCGTCCCCGTGCGCGATGCGGGCGAGGCGGTGCACCGCACCGTGCAGTTGGTGGCCGACTCGGTGCCGCGCGCCATCGGCGTACCGTCGTCCGACACCCAGGTGATCACCGTCGGCCACGGCGGCTCGGCGGGCACCCGGGCGCTGAACGCGGCGCTGAAGCAGCGGCTCAACCCCGGGCCCGGCCGGTTCGGCGGCTTCGACCCGGGAGACCGGGTCGTCCACGTCCCGGCACCGGGCAGGGCCGAACCGGGGGTGGTCGTCTCGGCGGACGCCGAGGGCCTGCATCTGGACTGTGCGGGCACGGAGGTCGTCGTGGCCCAGGAGCGGGTGGAGTCCTCCGTACGCCACGGCTGGGCCCTCAGCGCCCACCAGGCGGCCGGGATGCGGTGGCCCGCGGTGGTCGTCGTGCTGCCGGGCGACGCGGCGCAGGGACTGAGCCGCTCCTGGGTGTACACCGCCTTCAGCCGCGGCGAGCGCCATCTGTCCGTGGTGCACGGGGTGGATCAGGCGCTGCCGCGCGCGGTCGCCCAGCCCCCGGCCCAGGACCGCACGACGCGGCTGCGCACCCTGCTGGAGACCCCGGCCCGCTGACCGGGTCCCGTCGGGGACGACAGGGCCGGACGGGCTCGACGCAGAGCCCGTCCGGCCGACGGATCAGCAGGCCCGCCGCCCGACGGCAGGGTCAGACGGGGTCCAGGCGGGCCGGTTCCTCGTCCGGTTCGTCCTCGTCGAAGACGGCGCTGACGTCGAAGCGGCAGACCACCAGTTGTGGATCCGCGTCGTCGAAGGGCGCACCGAGCCACTCCCCCGCCTCGGGGAGCTCCTCGGCAGCCGTGACCCAGAGCGTGGAGTCCCCCTCCTCCAGCCCGAACTCCGTGTGCCGGGAGGCGATCTCGTCGGGTTCGTACTCCCCGAAGAGCACGCCGAGCGCCGCGTGGACGCTGGAGCCGACCACCGCGGCACTCCCGCTGCGCTCGTCCTGGTCGAGGTCGGCGATCCGCTGCGCCTGTGCGAGCAGCCTCGGCGGCTCCACCACCGCGTAGTCGCGCCGGATCAGCACACTGAGTGCGTTCGGCTCCTCGGGGCCGGTGTACGGAGGCAGCGAATCCTCCGCACCCGGGATCTCGAAAGGAGTGACTTCGTCGTACCGGTCGTAGAGCAACTCGTCGTAGAACTCGGCGGCAGCGGCCAGTGCGTTGAACGCGTCATAGACGGCCACGTCGTCGTCCCCGGTCCGGCGTTCGACGGCCGCGAGGTGGTGGTCGAGCGCGGCTTTGACCGCCTCGGCGGCGGCGCGTACCTCGGCAGCAGTGGGCTGCGCAGCATCAGACATAGTGCAGACGCTATCCGTACACGGGCTCTGCCCGCACAATAGATGCGATGCCGGAATACGAATTTGTCGATGTGTACGTGCCGCGCGGGGTTTCCCGGAAGGAGACAGCCCGCCTGCTGACCGACCATGCCGAGTACGGTCACTGGGAGTTGGACCGGCTGACGCTGCGTCGCGACGGCAGCCGAAGGGTGCGCCTGCGGCGGCGGATCATCCGCCAGCTCCGGGCCACCTGGTAAGCCGGAGCGGGCCCGGCATCCGCGGGGCCCGCTCCTTTCGTTCTGCTCGCTCGCCGTCCCGGTCCGTTACGCGGACGTCCGGGCGCGGCGGTAGAGCACCGTGCCCGCACCTGCCAGCAGCAGGCCCGCACTCGCCGGGATCAGCAGGTCGAGCCCGCCCGATCCGGTGTGTGCGAGCTGCGCGACGTTTGCGACGTTCCGGGTCCCGGGCGCGTTCGGCACGGTCCGCGGTCCGGGAGCCGGAGGTTCGGTGACCGGGGTGACCGGGGGCGGGGTGCCGATGGGCGGCGTGACGGCGTCCGGGCCGTTCTCGCAGTCGTTGCCGAGGGTGGGGTTGAGCAGACCGCCGATGGTGATGCTGTTCCCGCAGGCGTTCACGGGGATGTCGATGGGCGCCTGGATGTTGTTGCCGGACAGCACCCCCGGCGAGCCCGTCGTGACGCCCTGGGCCGTCGCCCCTCCCTTGGCCGTCGGCGCGACGCCGATCGGGGCCCGGTGCTTGCCCGTGCCGGGCCGACTCGCCTGGGCGAGGTCGCCGGAGACGCGGCTGCCGGAGACGTGCCTGCCCTGGGAGTCGTCCTGCGAACCGTTTCCGCAGGTGTTTCCGAACGCCGGGTTGAGCAGTGCCACGACGTCCACGGAGTTGCCGCACACGTTGACCGGTACATGGACCGGGATCTGTACCGAATTCCCAGACAGCACCCCCGGGGAATTCGTCGCTTCGCCGGACGCTCCCGCGTCCGCGTGCGCGTAACCGCCACTCAGCGCGAGCGCCCCGCCCGCCGCCGCCATGGTGATCAGGCCTTTGCGCGTGACCTGTCGCATAGATTGTTTCCTGCCTTCTACCTTCCGGAAAACCCCCGGACTCGTTCGTGCGGGGGCGGAGTACCCAGCGGCCCCGGAGTGCATGGTGTGCACTCCGGGGCCGACCGGATTCAAACCCTTACGGGTTGACGCACGACGTCAGGCGTTGACGCAGGTGTTGCCAAAGGCGGGGTTCAGCAGCCCGATCACGGAGATCGTGTTGCCGCACACGTTCACCGGCACGTGGACGGGCACCTGGATGTTGTTGCCCGAGATCACGCCGGGGCTGCCGACTGCGGCGCCCTGGGCACCGGAGTCCGCGACGGCCATGCCCGCACCAGCGAGCACCAGACCACCAGTGACAGCCGCAGCAGCGACGACCTTCTTGATCATTATTCCTCCTAGTTGGCAATGCGGTCCCAGCCGCGGACCGCATCACCTGTAACGAGGAAGAGGTAATCGGGCTACGAGCGTGCACCCCCTTTCACCCGTTCCGGTCAAATACGCACACGCTGGCGATTGTTGGTGCGGGAAGTCGGCGAAACACCGGCAAGGCGTCAGCAGTTGTCGATGAAACGGTCGAGCACCCGCACGCCGAACTTCAGACCGTCCACCGGCACGCGCTCGTCAACACCGTGGAACATGCCCGCGAAGTCGAGCTCCGGGGGCAGCTTCAGCGGGGCGAATCCGAAGCAGCGGATGCCCAGGTCGTCGAAGGACTTGGCGTCGGTGCCGCCGGAGAGCATGTACGGCACGGCACGGGCGATCGGGTCCTCCGCCTTCAGGGCGACCTGCATCGCGTCGACGAGCGAGCCGTCGAAGCTGGTCTCCAGCGCCTTGTCGCCGTGCACGTCCTCGCGCTTCACGCGCGGGCCGAGGATCCGGTCCAGATCGGCCAGGAACTCCTCCTCGTAACCGGGCAGGAACCGGCCGTCGACATGGGCGATGGCCTGGCCGGGGATGACGTTCACCTTGTAGCCGGCACCCAGCATGGTGGGGGCCGCGGAGTTGCGGAGCGTGGCGCCGACCATCTTGGCGATGCCGCCCAGCTTGGCGAGCGTGGCCTCCATGTCCTCCGGGTCGAGCGGGGTGCCGAGCGCGTCGGACAGCTCGTCGAGGAAGGACCGCACGGTCTTGGTCACCCGGACCGGCCACTTGTGCCGCCCGAGCCGTCCGACCGCCTCGCAGAGCTCGGTGATCGCGTTGTCGTCGTTGGTCATCGAGCCGTGGCCGGCGGTGCCGTCCACGGTGAGCCGCATCCAGTGCATGCCCTTCTGGGCCGTCTCGACGAGGTAGAGCCGCAGCTTCTCGTTCACCGTGAAGGAGAAGCCGCCGACCTCGCCGATCGCCTCGGTGACCCCCTCGAAGAGGCCGGGGTGCTTGTCCACGAGGTACCGCGCGCCGTACGTGCCGCCCGCCTCCTCGTCCGCGACGAAGGCCAGCACGATGTCGCGCGGGGGCTTGCGGCCGCTGCGCATCCGGTCGCGGACGACCGCGAGGGTCATCGCGTCCATGTCCTTCATGTCGACCGCGCCCCGGCCCCACACGCAGCCGTCCGCGACCTCGCCGGAGAACGGGTGGTGGGTCCAGTCGTGGGCATTGGCCGGAACCACGTCGGTGTGACCGTGGATGAGCAGCGCGGGCCTGGAAGGGTCCTCGCCCTCGATCCGGGCCACGGTCGAGGCGCGGCCCTTGTGGGACTCGAAGATCTGGGGCTCCAGCCCGACCTCGGCGAGCTTCTCCGCGACGTACTCGGCCGCGCCCCGCTCCCCCGGTCCCGAATGGTCTCCGTAGTTGCTGGTGTCGATCTGGATCAGCTCACGACAGAGGTCCACGACCTCGTCCTCGCCGGAGCCGGTCCGAGCCGTGCTGGTCTCGCTCACGCTGCTTCCTTCCACCGTCGCTGTGGTGCTCCCCCTCATCCTCCCGCGCCCGGCCCGCACGCCCAAGGGCACCCGCCCCTCGTCATGCGCCCTTCACACGGTCCCAGGGCGTGATCGAGCACCCCCGAATGTTTGCTATTGTTTTCCACGTCGGAACGGGCGGGAGCCCGCGAGACAGACACCTAGTCCGGGTGGCGGAATGGCAGACGCGCTAGCTTGAGGTGCTAGTGCCCTTTATCGGGCGTGGGGGTTCAAGTCCCCCCTCGGACACAATGCGAAAGAGCCGATCAGGAGCAATCCTGATCGGCTCTTTCGCGTTGTGTGGCCGACGCCCCGCTGGACCCGCTCATGTGTACCGGCCGCATCCCGAACCGGTGCTGGGTGCGCTGTACGGCCGGCTCGACGGGGCCGAGCTCATCGGCTGCGGTCCGGAGAAGGTGACGCTGCCGGGCGCCTGAGGGCGCCGGCCCGGTGACCGGCGATAATGTGCGGACATCCCGGGCTACGGAGCGAGGAGCCGGCACCATGAGCACCGCCGTAGTGGTCGGCGTTCCCCGATGAGGGGGCGTGCGAAGCCCCCGGCGGCGCCGCTGCCGCAGCGGGACGGGATCGATCCGGTCCGGCTGCGGCTCCCGGAGGATCCGGACGGGGCGTGGCCGACGGTGCGTGATCACCTGCTGGCGCGGTTCTCGGACGCGATCGGGGTGCGGCGGGTGGACGCCATGTTCGCCGAGGGCCGGTTCGTCTCGGTGCGGGGACCGGTGTCCGCCGACGAGCCGTACGAGACGGGCCGGTACATCTGGTTCCACCGGGATTTCGCGCCGGAGGAACCGGTGCCGTTCCCGGTCGGGGTCGTCCACCGCGACGAGCATCTCGTCGTCGCCGACAAGCCGCACTTCCTGGCGACGACGCCGCGCGGCCGGCACATCACCGAGACCGCGGTGGCCCGGCTGCGCCGCGAACTGGACCTGCCCTCGCTCCAGCCGGCGCACCGGCTGGACCGGCTGACCGCGGGTCTCGTGCTGTTCGTCGTACGGCCCGGGGAGCGGGGCGCGTACCAGACGATGTTCCGGGACCGTCTGGTGCGCAAGGAGTACGAGGCGGTGGCGCCGTACGACCCCGAGCGGGCCTTCCCCCGCACCGTGCGCAGCCGGATCGTGAAGGAGCGCGGGGTCATCGCCGCCCGCGAGGAGCCGGGTGAGCCGAACAGCGAGAGCCGGATCGAGCTGCTGGAGCACCGGGCGGGTCTTGGCCGCTACCGGCTGCTGCCCGCCACCGGGCGGACCCATCAGCTGCGGGTCCATATGAACAGCCTGGGGCTGCCGATCGTCCACGACCCGGTCTATCCGGTGGTCGAGGCGGAAGGGGCACCGGACGACTTCGCGCATCCGCTCCAACTCCTGGCCCGGGTGCTGGAGTTCACCGATCCGGTCACGGGCGAACCGCGCCGCTTCGAGAGCGGGCTGCGGCTCTCCGCGTGGCCGGACCGGTGAGCGTGCGCGATTTCTCGGTGGCCGCGGTTGTCAGTGACCGCGGTTCTCGATGACCGCGGTCCTCAGTGGCCGCGGGCGATCCACTCGTCCAGCTGCGGGGCCTCCGCGCCGATGGTGGTGGACTCGCCGTGTCCGGTACGGACGGTGGTCTCCGGCGGGAGGGTGAGCAGCCGGTCCCTGATCGACTCGACGATGGTCGGGAAGTGGGAGAAGGACCGTCCGGTGGCTCCGGGCCCGCCCTGGAAGAGCGTGTCCCCGGTGAAGACGGTGGACAGCCCGGGGGCGTGGAGGCAGACGGCGCCCGGGGCGTGACCGGGGGTGTGCAGGACCTTGAGCACCGTTCCGGCGATCTCCAGCTCCTGGCCGTCGGCCAGTTCGCCGTCCGGGAGGCGGTCCGGATGGGTCTGCTTCCACAGCGGCAGGTCGTCGGGGTGCAGCAGGACCGGCGCTCCGGTCGCTTCGGCGAGGGCCGGGGCGGCGTCGATGTGGTCGTTGTGCGCGTGCGTGCAGACGATGGCGCGCAGCGTACGGCCGTTCAGCGCGGCCTCGATGGCAGCGGCGTCATGGGCGGCGTCGATGACGATCGCCTCGGTGTCGTCGCCGACGATCCAGACATTGTTGTCGACGTCCCACTCCCCGCCGTCGAGGGCGAAGGTGCCGGAGGTGACGAGGTGGTCGATGCGGGCGGCCATCAGAAGACCACCACCGAGCGCAGCACGTCGCCGTCGTGCATCCGGGCGAATGCCTGCTCGACGTCGCCGAGTCCGATGGTCTCGGTGACGAACGCGCCGAGGTCGATCCGGCCCTGCTGGTGCAGGTCGATGAGCATCGGGAAGTCGCGCGAGGGCAGGCAGTCGCCGTACCAGGAGGACTTGAGCGAGCCGCCGCGCCCGAAGACGTCGATCAGCGGCAGCTCCAGCTGCATCTCCGGCGTGGGGACGCCGACCAGGACCACGGTGCCGGCGAGGTCGCGGGCGTAGAAGGCCTGCTTGTACGTCTCCGGGCGGCCGACCGCCTCGATGACGACGTCCGCGCCGTTGCCGCCGGTCAGCGAGCGGATCGCCTCGACCGGGTCGGTGGAGCGGGAGTTGACGGTGTGCGTGGCGCCCATCGTCTTCGCCGTCTCCAGCTTGCGGTCGTCGATGTCCACGGCGATGATCTTCGCCGCGCCGGCCAGCCGGGCGCCGGCGATCGCCGCGTCACCGACACCGCCGCAGCCGATGACGGCGACCGAGTCGCCGCGGCCGACCTGTCCGGTGTTGATGGCGGCTCCGATGCCCGCCATCACGCCGCAGCCGAGCAGACCGGCGACGGCCGGGGAGACCTCCGGGTCGACCTTGGTGCACTGACCGGCGGCGACCAGGGTCTTCTCGGCGAACGCGCCGATGCCGAGGGCCGGCGACAGCTCCGTACCGTCGAGCAGGGTCATCTTCTGCTTCGCGTTGTGGGTGTCGAAGCAGTACCAGGGGCGGCCGCGCAGACAGGCGCGGCACTGGCCGCACACGGCACGCCAGTTGAGGATGACGAAGTCGCCGGGGGCGACGTCCGTGACGCCCTCGCCGACGGACTCCACCACGCCCGCGGCCTCGTGGCCGAGCAGGAAGGGGAAGTCGTCGTTGATTGCGCCCTGCTTGTAGTGGAGGTCGGTGTGGCAGACGCCGCACGCCTGGATCTTCACCACGGCCTCGCCGGGGCCCGGGTCCGGGATCACGATCGTCTCGATCCGTACCGGCTCGTTCTTCCCCGGTGCGATGACCCCTTGCACCTGCTGCGACATACCGTGGTCTCCCTGTTTCCGTCTCTTTGCGAAGATCGATCGCGAACAACCGTACGCCCCGCGAGGGTGTCACGGCGGCGCGCCGCGTTGGCGGGAAACGACTGCCGACCGCCCTGCGGGCCGTACCGGTTTCGGTCAGATTACGCATATCACTGAACTGGCGTGCTTTCCGGGCGGTCCTTCGATACACAGGGGCCGCCGAATCAGTACCTGCGGGGGCAGGGGTCGTGCGGTCCACCAGCAGTGGAATCACTGATCATGGGGGAAGTACCTTGACGGAAATCGCCGAATTCGCCGAACTCGCCGAGCTCGCCGAGATCACTGAGAAGACGGGGCAGACAGGCCGGCGCACCGACGGACCGGGACGGGTTTCCGGAGCGGCGGCGCCCGTGGCGCCGGTCGGCGGACTCGTGCCGTACACCGACGCGTTGCCCGTCCCGCCGGTGCTGCGCCCGCAGACCGGTGACGTGCTCCGCGAGACGGAGATCGCCCTGTCGCCCACCTGGGTGCGGCTGCACTCGCAGCTGCCGCCGACCCTGATGTGGGGGTACAACGGCACGGTGCCGGGACCGACCATCGAGGTGCGGCGCGGGGAGCGGGTCAGGATCGCCTGGACCAACCGCATCCCCAAGGGCAGCGAGTACCCGGTCACGGCGGTGGAGGTCGGCCCGGTCAAGCAGGGCGAACCGGCGCCGCACAACCGGCCCGGACGCGACGGCGTCGAGCCGAACCCGGATGTCGCCGCGCTGCCCGCCTGGACCGTGACGCATCTGCACGGCGCGCAGACCGGCGGCGGCAACGACGGCTGGGCGGACAACGCGGTCGGCTTCGGCGACGCGCAGCTCTCGGAGTACCCGAACGACCACCAGGCCGCCCAGTGGTGGTACCACGACCATGCCATGAACATCACCCGGTGGAACGTGTACGCCGGGCTCGTCGGCACCTATCTGATCAGGGACGACGAGGAGGACGCGCTCGGTCTGCCGTCCGGCGACCGGGAGTTGCCGCTGATCCTGGCCGACCGCAATCTGGACACCGACGAGGACGGCCGGCTCAACGGGCGGCTGCTGCACAAGACGACGGTGCTCGTGGAGGCCGATCCGGAGACCGGGAAGCCGGTGTCGCTGCCGTTCTTCGGTCCGTACACGACGGTCAACGGCCGGATCTGGCCCCATCTGGACGTGGACGACGCGTGGTACCGCTTCCGGCTGGTCAACGCGTCCAACGCGCGGATCTACGACCTGGTGCTGGTCGACGAGGACAACAACCCGGTCCCGGGCGTGATCCGGCAGATCGGCAGTGACGGCGGGCTGTTGCCGCGCCCGGTGCCGGTCGACTTCGACGAGGTGCTGCCGCAGCTGACGATCGCCCCGGCCGAGCGGATGGATCTGCTGATCGACTTCTCGGCGCTGGCCGGCCGCCGGGTCCGGCTGGTCAACCGGGGCAGGCTCGCGCCGGGGGTGCCGGACCCGGCCACGAACGTGCCGTACCCGCAGGTGATGGAGTTCCGGGTACGGGAGACGGGGCAGCGGGACGGTTTCGAGCTGCCCGAGGTGCTGTCCGGTTCCTTCCGGCGGTACGAGCACGGCCAGGTGGAACACGGGCACCGGCTCGTGGTGCTGACGGTGCCCGGCACGGTCGGCGGCGGCGGTCACCCGGAGATCTGGGAGATGGCGGAGGTCGAGGACGCCGCCGAGGTGCAGGTGCCCTCGGACGGTGTCATCCAGGTCCGGGGCGAGGACGGCACGGTGCGTACGTACCGCAGGATCGCGCGGACCTTCAACGACGGGCTCGGCTTCACGGTGGGCGAAGGCGCCTTCGAGCAGTGGTCGTTCCTCAACCTGGGCGGTCCGACGCATCCCATGCACATCCATCTGGCGGACTTCCAGGTGATGGGCCGGGAGGCGTACGAGCTCGACGGCTTCGACCCGGCGCTCGGCGGAACCCGCTCCCCCGTGGCGTTCGACCATGGCACCGCGATCCCGACTGCACCGAACGAGCAGGGCTGGAAGGACGTCTTCCGGGTGCCTGCCGGGCAGTTGGTGAAGGTGCTCGGGAAGTTCGACGGGGCGTACGGGCGGTTCATGTACCACTGCCATCTGCTGGAGCACGAGGACATGGGCATGATGCGGCCGTTCGTCGTGATGCCGCCCGAGGCGGTGAAGTTCGACCACGGCGCCGGGCACGGCGGCCACCACGGACACAGCGGCTGACCACGCGTACCGGCTGAACCGGCGGCCCCCGCGGAATCGCTCCGCGGGGGCCGCCGTGTGCCCGGGGACGCGGGGCCGCCGTGCGTCCGGGGAGCCGTGGCTCAGGGGGCGAGTACGTCCAGCTCGTGCAGGGCGCCCACCGCGATCTCCTTCGTGAGCCGCTCCGCCTCCACGGCGTCGCCCTCGCGCACCGCCTCGGCGAGCCGGACGTGGAGGGTGACCGCGGCCGGGTCGGGGTCCTCGAACATCACCTGGTGATGGGTGCGGCCCGCCAGGACCTCGGCGACGACGTCGCCGAGTCGCGCGAACATCTCGTTGCCGGAGGCGTTGAGCACGATCCGGTGGAACGCGATGTCGTGCTCCAGATAGCCCTCCAACTGCTGGCCGCGCGAGGTGGCGACCATGCCGAGCGCGCACTCGGTGAGGGCCGCGCACTGCTCCGGGGTGGCGTTGCGGGCGGCGAGGCCGGCCGCGACCGGTTCGATCGCCGAACGCAGCACGGTCAGGGAACGCAGCTGGCGCGGGCGGTCGGCACCGGCCAGCCGCCACCGGATGACCTGCGGATCGTAGACGTTCCACGCCTCGGTCGGCCGCACCGTCACGCCGACCCGGCGCCGGGACTCGACCAGGTGCATGGACTCCAGGACGCGGATCACTTCCCGTACGACGGTGCGCGAGACGTCGAAGCGCTGGGCCAGCTCGTCGGTGCGCAGCACCTGTCCCGGCGGGTGCACCCCGGCGGCGATCTCCAGACCCAGGGTGTCCAGCACATGTGTATGCAGCCCGGCGCCCTGTGTGGTCATGAGCACAGCCTACGGGGCGCCCCTCAGGAACAAAAAGTACGACGTTTACGTCACAGAATCTTGAATAAGTCGTACGTATGGGTTTCAGTAGCGCGACGGACCGATGTCGAGGAAGACGTCGAACAAGACTGCGAGGCACCACCAATGAGCACCCCCCACGTCGTCGTGGTGATGGGCGTAGCAGGGACCGGCAAGACCACGATCGGCCCCCTGCTCGCCGCCGGACTCGGCGTTCCGTACGCAGAGGGCGATGACTTCCATCCCGCGGCGAACATCGCCAAGATGTCGGCCGGCATCCCGCTGGACGACTCCGACCGATGGCCCTGGCTCGACGCGATCGGCCAGTGGGCGCACAGCCGGGCCGGGCTCGGCGGAGTGGTGAGCAGCTCGGCGCTCAAGCGGGCCTACCGCGACCGGCTGCGCGCCGAGGCCCCCGGTGCGGTCTTCCTCCACCTGACCGGCGACCGGGCTCTGATCGAGCAGCGCATGGCGGAGCGCAAGGGGCACTTCATGCCCACCGCGCTGCTCGACTCGCAGTTCGCCACCCTGCAGCCGCTGCAGGAGGACGAGGCCGGTGTCTCGGTCGACGTGTCCGGCACCCCTGAAGAAATCACCGAACGAGCCGTCGCCGCGTTGCGCCGGCTCGATAGCTAAGGATCACCACCGTGACCAGTCTCAGCGTCGAGATGTTGGCAGCGGACGCCGTCGAACCGATCACTTCGGCAGGCAACGCGCAGCTGGGCGTCGCCGTTCTGGCGGGCATCGCCGTCATCGTTCTGCTCATCACCAAGTTCAAGATGCATGCGTTCCTCGCGCTGACCATCGGCTCGCTGGCACTCGGCTCGTTCGCCGGTGCCGCTCCGGCCAAGACGATCGCCAGCTTCACCGCCGGCCTCGGCTCGACCGTCGCGGGCGTCGGTGTGCTGATCGCACTCGGCGCGATCCTGGGCAAGCTGCTGGCCGACTCCGGCGGCGCCGACCAGATCGTCGACACCATCCTGGCCAAGGCGAGCAGGCGCTCCATGCCGTGGGCGATGGTCCTGATCGCCTCGATCATCGGTCTGCCGCTCTTCTTCGAGGTCGGCATCGTGCTGCTGATCCCGGTGGTGCTGCTCGTCGCCAAGCGCGGCAACTTCTCCCTGATGCGGATCGGTATCCCGGCGCTGGCCGGCCTCTCCGTGATGCACGGCCTGATCCCGCCGCACCCCGGCCCGCTGGTGGCGATCGACGCCCTCGGCGCCAACCTCGGGGTCACGCTGGCGCTGGGTGTGCTGGTCGCGATCCCGACCGTGATCATCGCCGGGCCGGTCTTCTCCCGCTACGCCGCGCGCTGGGTGGACATCAAGGCTCCGGAGAAGATGATTCCGCAGCGTCCTTCGGAGGACCTGGACCGTCGTCCCAGCTTCGGCGCCACTCTGGCGACGATCCTGCTGCCGGTCGTACTGATGCTGGTCAAGGCCCTGGTCGACATCGTGGTGGACGACCCCGAGCAGGGCCTGCAGAAGGTCACCGATGTGATCGGCTCGCCGCTGATCGCGCTGCTCGCGGCCGTCATAGTCGGCATGTTCACGCTGGGCCGGGCGGCCGGGTTCTCCAAGGGCCGGCTCTCCACCACCGTCGAGAAGTCCCTGGCCCCGATCGCCGGTGTGCTGCTGATCGTGGGCGCGGGCGGCGGTTTCAAGCAGACCCTGATCGACGCCGGTGTGGGCCAGATGATCCTGGACTTCTCCGAGGACTGGTCGATACCGGCGCTGCTGCTGGGCTGGCTGATCGCCGTCGCGATCCGGCTGGCGACCGGTTCGGCGACCGTGGCCACCATCTCGGCGGCCGGTCTGGTCGCCCCGCTGGCCGCCGACATGTCGACGTCCCACGCCGCCCTGCTGGTCCTCGCCGTCGGCGCGGGCTCGCTCTTCTTCAGCCATGTCAATGACGCCGGATTCTGGCTGGTGAAGGAATACTTCGGCATGGACGTCGGACAGACGGTGAAGACCTGGTCGGTGATGGAGACGATCATCTCCGTGGTCTCGCTGGCCTTCATCCTGCTGCTGTCGCTAGTCCTCTAGCGCGCGGCCGCCCGCACGGTCCTCCCCCCACAGCGCATGCTGTGACCGTGCCCAATGGCGCTCGACCGACCCGGTGCGCATGCCACGGCGTGCCTCCGGGTCGGCGAGCGCCATTGCCATGTGTCCGGCCAGCACGATGCCGACCGCGAGCGCCAGCCAGTCGTGGACGAAGGTCGCGCCGGTGCGCCACGGCAGAGGGGCGAGGCCGGTGAACCACATCAGTACGCCGGTGCCGGCCATCACCAGCGTCGCGCCCGCGATCCATGCCGCGTACAGCTTCTGTCCGGCGTTGAACTTCCCGGCCGGCCGGGATTCCGGCCGGTGATCGCGGCGGCGCACCGCCCGCAGCCACTGCCGGTCGTGCGGCCCGAAGCGGTTGAGCCGGGACAGGTCGGCCCGCAGAGCCCGGGACAGCAGGCCGGCCAGGACGGGCACCGGGGTCAGCACCCCGGACCACTCGTGCACGGTGACCACGAGACGGCGGCGGCCGACGAGCTCGGCGAGCTGGGGCACGTACAGACAGGCCGCGCCCGCCACGCACACCAGCATCAGCGCCGCCGTGGTCCGGTGCACCCAGCGCTCCGCACGGGTGAAGCGCTGGACGCGGTCAGACGGTGGGGGCGTCGTCGCGGCCGTTGGACCGGCCGACCCAGGCATCGACGTCATAGCCGAGCTCCTCCCAGTAGCCGGGTCGCACGGAGTCGGTGACGGTGATCCCGGAGAGCCATTTCGCCGACTTGTAGAAGTACATCGGGGCCACGTAGAGCCGGACCGGCCCGCCGTGCGCGTGGGTCAGCGGGCTGTCCCGCAGGCGCAGCGCGACCAGTACGTCGGCGCGGCGGGCCTGGGCGAGGGTGAGGCTCTCGCTGTAGGCGCCGTCGAAGCAGGTGAAGCGGACGGCCTTCGCCCCGGGCCGTACCCCCGCCGCGTCCAGCAGCGCGGAGAGCCGGACCCCTTCGAAGGGCGTCCCGGGCACCCGCCAGCCGGTGACGCACTGGACGTCACGGACCATGCGGGTCTGCGGCAGGGCCTTCAGGCCGTCCAGGGTGTACGTGGCCGGGCGGTCGACCAGACCGTCCACGGTCAGCCGGTAGTCGTCCGCGCTCTTCTCCGGCACGGAGGAGGTGACGGAGTAGTAGCGGAAGCCGCCGCCGTTGGGCAGCAGCCCGGTCAGGCCGGTGGGGTCCTTGTCAGCGACCGCGCCGAGACCGGATTCCAGCGTGCGTTGCAGCGCGGGCGCCGCTACGACTCCGGCGGCGCCCAGGCCGAGCATGGCCAGGACCAGACGGCGGCCCACGGGGGCGCCTTCGGCGTCGGGAGGGCGACTGTTCACCCGGCCATTCGACCAGTTGCGGCCGCCGGTCGCCAGAGGCGGGGTGCCGCCCGCCGGGAGCTGCTGCCAACTCAGGCCGACCGGGGCGGAGTTGGCCGACCCGGCCCGGCGCTCGGCCCGGCGCCGCGCTCCGGGGGCATGTCAGACTTGTCGCCATGTCGAACCGTGAACCCCTCAAGCCCTTCCTGCTCGCCTTCCCCGGACCGCTGCGCGATCAGCTGGTGGGGGCGGTGCTCGCCGGTACGAAGGTCTCGACGACCGGGCTGCTCGCGGAGTACGAGGCGGAGAAGGAGGAGCTGCCTCCGGTGGGTGAGCGCTCCGCGCTGATCGACTCGGACGGCCGGGAGACCGCGGTGCTGGAGGTGACGGAGGTACGGGTGCTGCGTCTGGGAGACGTCGACCTCCAGCATGTGATCGACGAGGGCGAGGGCGACACCTCGGTCGCCCAGTGGCGTGCGGGGCACGAGAGGTTCTGGCACGGCGAGGAGATGCGGGAGGCGCTCGGCGACCCGGATTTCACCGTCGACGACGACACCATGGTGGTCGCCGAACGGTTCCGGGTCGTCGAGCTGCTGGACCCCGTCGTGGGGGCGGAGGAGCGGTAGGCCCTCCGGCCGGCCGCCCTTCCAGCCGACCGCCTCCCTAGCCGACGGCCTTCGCCGCCGCGCGGCCGGCCGCGCGGCCGGAGAAGATGCAGCCGCCGAGGAAGGTCCCTTCCAGCGACCGGTAGCCGTGCACCCCGCCGCCGCCGAAGCCGGCCGCCTCCCCCGCCGCGTACACACCGTCCAGCGGGGTGCCGTCCTCGGTCAGCACCCGGGAGGACAGGTCCGTCTCCAGGCCGCCGAGCGACTTGCGGGTCAGGATGTTCAGCCGTACGGCGATCAGCGGGCCGGCCTTGGGGTCGAGGATGCGGTGCGGCGCGGCGGTGCGGATCAGTTTGTCGCCGAGGTAGGCGCGGGCCCCGTGGATCGCGGTGATCTGGAGGTCCTTGGTGAAGGGGTTGGCGACCTCGCGGTCGCGTGCGGTGATCTCGCGGCGCAGTTCGGCCTCGTCGATCAGCGGTTCGCCGGTGAGCGCGTTCATGCCCCGGACGAGTGCGGAGAGGTCCCTCTCGACGACGAAGTCCGCGCCGTTGTCCATGAACGCCTTCACCGGGGCCGGTACGTCGGCGCGGGCCCGGCCTATGACGTCGCGGATCGACTTTCCGGTGAGGTCCGGGTTCTGCTCGGAGCCGGAGAGCGCGAACTCCTTGCCGATGATCTTCTTGTCGAGGACGAACCAGGTGTGGTCGTGGCCGGACCTCATGATGTGTTCGAGGGTGCCCAGGGTGTCGAAGCCCGGGAAGAGCGGGACCGGGAGGCGCTTGCCGGTGGCGTCCAGCCAGAGCGAGGACGGTCCGGGCAGGATCCGGATGCCGTGCCTGGCCCAGATCGGGTTCCAGTTCTCGATGCCCTCGGTGTAGTGCCACATCCGGTCGCGGTTGATGTGGTGGGCACCGGCCTCCTCGGCGATGCCGAGCATCAGCCCGTCGACATGGGCGGGGACGCCGGAGAGCATCTTCGCGGGCGGGGTGCCCAGCCGTGCGGGCCACTGCTTGCGCACGAGGTCGTGGTTGCCGCCGATGCCGCCGGAGGTGACGATCACCGCCTGGGCCCGCAGCTCGAACGTGCCGGTGGCCACCCGGCTGCTCGCGGTGCCCCGGGCCGCCGCGCTCGGCTCCAGCACCTCACCGGTCACGGTGTCGACGGCGCCCGCGGTGCGACCGAGGCCGGTGACCCGGTGGCGGAAGCAGAACCGCACGAGGCCCTTGGCGACGCCCGCGCGGACCCGGCGCTCGAAGGGGGCGACGATGCCGGGACCGGTGCCCCAGGTGATGTGGAAACGGGGTACGGAGTTGCCGTGGCCGTTCGCGTCGTAGCCGCCGCGCTCGGCCCAGCCGACGACGGGGAAGATCCGCAGTCCCTGGGCGTGCAGCCAGGAGCGCTTCTCACCGGCCGCGAAGTCGACGTACGCCTCGGCCCACTTCCGCGGCCAGTGGTCCTCCTCGCGGTCGAAACCCGCCGTGCCGAGCCAGTCCTGGAGGGCCAGCTCATGGCTGTCCTTGACCCGCATCCGGCGCTGCTCGGGCGAGTCGACGAGGAAGAGGCCGCCGAAGGACCAGTGCGCCTGGCCGCCGATCGACTGCTCGGGCTCCTGGTCGAGCAGGATCACCGAGCGGCCCGCGTCGACCAGCTCGGCGGTGGCCACCAGGCCGGCGAGCCCTGCCCCGATCACGATCACATCAGCGTCGTACGCCATGGGTTCCATCCTTGTCGGGGCGATCCGGTCACGGCAACGGGTCCGGCTCCGGCACCGTCGCGGCGCCTGAAGTTACTCGTGCGTCAGATCTTCGGCACCTGCCGCTGCGGCGTCAACCGCCCGGTCGGCGGCGCTCCGGCCGCACCCCTGGGACCGAGGCGTTATGGTCGAGACAAATCACCCACTTCTGGCCTGACTTGAGGTAGAAGCGTGTCGGTGCTGGTCCTCGTTCTCGCCGTGAGCGCCGCCTGCTGCCTGGGATTCGGCTTCGTCCTGCAGCAGGCCGCCGCCTCGCACGCCCCGCGGAGCGACTACCTCTCGCCCCGGCTGCTGCTGGACCTGATGCGGGTGCCGAGCTGGCTGGCCGGGATCGGGCTGATGGTCTGCGGCATGGTGCTGGGCGCCCTGGCCCTGGGCAAGGGCGAGGTGTCCGTCGTCGAACCCCTCCTCGCGACCAATCTGTTCTTCGCGATGGTCCTGTCCCGCCATCGCACCGGTCAGCGGCTCGGCCATCAGGGCTGGGCCGGTCTCTGGCTGCTGGCCGGCGGGGTCACCGCCTTCCTGCTGGCGGGCCAGCCGCAGGGCGGCCAGGCGGTGACCAGCCCACTGCGGCACTGGCTGGTGATCGGCGTCGTCGTGGGCACCGCACTGCTGCTCACCGCCTTCGCCAGACGCTCCGAGTCCGGGGCCGCCCCCGCACTGCTCGCGGTGGCGGCCGGGCTGCTGTACGGACTGCAGGACGCGCTCACCCGGGTCAGCGGCCAGCGGCTGTCCGACGAGGGATTGGCGACGCTGGTGACGGGGTGGCAGCCGTACGCGGTGGTGGCGCTGGGGGTGACCGGGCTGCTGCTGGTGCAGAGCGCCTTCGAGACGGGCCCGCTCCGGGTCTCGCTGCCGCCGCTGACCGCCGCCCAGCCACTGGCCGGGATCGCCTGCGGGGTCGGGTTCCTCGGCGACCAGCTGCGTACCGACGCCGCCGCGCTGGCCTGGCAGGCGGTCGGCCTGGTGGCGATCGTCGTCGGGATCGTGCTGCTCGGGCTGCATCCGGCGATGCCGGAGGGGCCGGTGGGCGGGCGCCGCGAGAAGAGCCTGCAGCCGAACTGAGCGAGGTCCGGCCGGTCGGCGGCACCCTCCACTGGTTTTTAATAATGCCCAGCATTAGGATGGCGCCATGGCGCGAACATCCGGTCAGGAGACCAGGGAGAAGCTGATCCGCGCGGCCGAGGAGGTCTTCGCGGCGCAGGGCACCGACGGCGCCCAGCTGCGGGACATCGTCCGGCTGGCCGGGCAGAACAACCCTTCCGCGGTCCAGTACCACTTCGGTTCCCGGGCCGGGCTGCTCGACGCGGTGATGGCGGGCCGCCAGGCCCGTACCGAACAGGTGCTGGCCCCCCTGCTCGACGAGCTGGGCGAGGACTGCGGCGTACGGGAGCTGCTCGCCGCGCTGATCGCGGCCGAGGCGAGCCTGCTCGCCGACGACCGGGGCCGCCGCTGCCTGCGGATCTCGGCCCAGCTCACCCATGAGACCGGGCTGCGGACCGGCCGGCTGCACCCCGCCCTGGACGGCACCGCCTACGGACGGCTGATCGGCCGCATGGGGGAGCGACTGGAAGAACTGCCCGGCCCCGTGCGCCTGGAGCGCCTCGATCTGGCGCTCACCTTGATCGGCGCGGCACTGGCCGACCGCGCCCACCAGCGTCTCGACGGCATCGAATCGCTGACCGGCGACGAGCTCTTCCTCGCCGATCTCGTCGAGACCACCACCGCGTTCCTGTGCGCCCCCGCGCCGGGCAACGCGTGACCAACCGCACCACTTGGCATCTGTACCGCACGAAGGAAGCGACATGACCGACAAGAGCAACCTCACCGACAAGACCGTCATCATCACCGGCGGCGCCCGGGGCCTGGGCGCCGAGGCCGCCCGTCTCGCGGTGGCCGGCGGCGCCAATGTGGTGATCACCGACGTGCTCGACGAGGAGGGCGCCGCCACCGCCGCGGAGCTGGGGGCGAAGGCCCGCTTCATGCACCACGACGTGACCTCCGAGGAGGGCTGGCAGCAGGTCGCGGAGTTCGCCGTCGCCGAGTTCGGGCGGATCGACGGCCTGGTCAACAACGCCGGCGTATCCACCGGCCAGATGCTGGAGAGCGAGAGCGTCGAGCACTTCCGCAAGGTCATCGACATCAACCTGACGGCCGTCTTCATCGGCATGAAGACGGTGATCCCGGTGATGAAGGAGAACGGTGGCGGTTCGATCGTCAACATCTCCTCGGCCGCCGGTCTGATGGGCCTCGCCCTGACCTCCAGCTACGGCGCCTCGAAGTGGGGCGTGCGCGGTCTGACGAAGGTCGGCGCCGTGGAGCTGGGCACGGCGAGGATCCGGGTGAACTCGGTGCACCCGGGCATGGTCTACACGCCGATGACCGCGTCCGTCGGCATCCAGCAGGGCGAGGGCAACTACCCGAACACCCCGATGGGCCGGGTCGGCGAGGCCTCGGAGATCGCGGAGGCGGTCGCCTTCCTGCTCTCGGACGCCGCCTCGTACATCACCGGTGCCGAGCTGGCCGTGGACGGCGGCTGGACCACCGGCCCGACCGTCAAGTACGTCATGGGTCAGTGATCATCCACAGCGGGTCTGCTGTTGGATGAGGGGCATGACTCCTTCTGACGAGATCCTGGACATCGTCGACGAGAACGACGTGGTCGTGGGGCAGGCCCCGCGCGGTGAGGCCACCGCGCGGGGCCTTCGCCATCGCTGTGCCTTCATCGAGGTCCGGGACGCGGAGGGCCGGCTCTTCGTCCACCGCAGGACCCCGGGCAAGCTGGTCTTCCCGTCCCACTACGACATGTTCGTCGGCGGGGTGGTCGGCGCCGGTGAGTCGTACGACGAGGCGGCGCTGCGGGAGGCCGAGGAGGAGCTGGGGGTGTCCGGGCTTCCCCGGCCGGAGCCGCTCTTCAAGTTCCTGTACGAGACCCCCGAGCACTCCTGGTGGTCGTACGTCTACCAGGTACGGTGCGAGCTGCCGGTGGACCCGCAGGTGGAGGAGGTCGACTGGTACGCATTCCTCACCGATGACGAGCTGGCGCGGCGGATCGGCGACTGGGAGTGGGTGCCGGACGGCGTGGAGGCGTACCACCGGCTGCGCGCCTTCCGGGCGGGCGGGGCGGCCGCTTCCTGAGCCGGACGGCGGACACCGGTGGAGCAGCGACGCGGCAGATAAGGTTCACACGTGAACGAATTCGTACAGAGCCTGCGGCTGTGGTTCGCGCCGCAGCGGATCCGCGAAGAGGGCGACACCCCCGACTACCGGTTCTCGCTCGCCAACGAGCGCACCTTCCTCGCCTGGATCCGGACGGCTCTGGCGCTGATCGGCGGCGGGTTCGCGGT
Organism: Streptomyces sp. NPDC001933; assembly: GCF_042890955.1. Classification (NCBI taxonomy): domain Bacteria; kingdom Bacillati; phylum Actinomycetota; class Actinomycetes; order Kitasatosporales; family Streptomycetaceae; genus Streptomyces; species Streptomyces sp. NPDC001933. The sequence continues at coordinate 168,764 of NZ_JBIASS010000012.1, forward strand.
CGACCAGTTCCTGCCGGAACTGGCGTGGGGGATCCGCGCCGGTCTGGCGCTCGCGCTGCTGGCGGCCGGTGTGCTCTGCGCGCTGCGGGCGGTCAACCACTGGGTGCGGTGCGAGCGGGCGATGCGGCGCGGCGAGGACCTGCCGGTCTCGCGGTTCCCGACGCTGCTCGCACTGGCGGTCGGGGTCGTCGCCGTGGCGATGGTGGTGGTGGTCCTCTTCGGCTGGGAGGGCCGGTGACCTCCGTGGACCGTGATCCCGGCCTTCAGCCCGAGCGGACCCGGCTGGCCTGGCGGCGTACGACGCTGTCGTGCACGGTGGTGGCGCTGCTGGCGGTCAAGCAGGCGCTGCACGGCGGGGTGGGCCCGGCCGCGGTCGTGGCGGTGTCGCTGAGCGCGCTGGCCTGGCTGGGCTTCCTGCGGGTGGCGCATCTGCGGGTGCTCGGGATGGGCACGGCCCGGCCGCGACCGCTGTCGGCGCGCGGTGCGCTGACGGCGGCGGCGTGCACGGTGGCGCTCGCGGTGTTCGCCGCGGCCATGCTGTTCTGAGGACCGGTCGCAGGGAGCGGGCAGGGGGCCGTCAGAGGTCCGGGACCTCCCAGGGGACGGTGACGACGATCTTTCCGCGGGTGTGCCCCTGCTCGCTGAGCCGGTAGGCGTCCGCCGCCTGTTCCAGTGGGAAGACCCGCTCCACATGGACCGAGACGATGCCCTGCTCGGCCAGTTCGGCCAGATGGGTGAGGTCGGCCGCGTCCGGGCGTACGTAGGCGTAGTGGCCGCCGTACGCGAGGACCTCGCCGTCCGCGATGGAGGCCAGGCGGCCCTGGGGCTTCAGCACTTCGGCGGAGACCCGGAGCGCCTCGCCGCCGACGGTGTCGAACGCGGCGTCGATGCCGTCCGGGGCCAGGGCCCGCAGCCGGTCGGCGAGACCGTCCCCGTAGGCCACCGGTTCGCCGCCGAGCTGCCGGACGTGGTCGTGGTTGCGCTCGCTCGCGGTACCGATGACGCGGGCGCCGGCGTGCCGGGCGAGCTGGACGGCGAACGAGCCCACGCCGCCCGCCGCCGCGTGGACGAGGACCGTGTCGCCCTCGCGGATCCGCAGGGTGCGGTGCAGGACCTGGTAGGCGGTGAGACCGGCCAGCGGCAGGCCGGCCGCCTCCTCGAAGCCGAGGCTCAGCGGCTTGCGGGCGAGGGTGCGCACGGGTGCGGCGACGTACTCGGCGAAGGTGCCGCGGGAGAGGAAGTCCTCCCGCACGTAGCCAATGACCTCGTCGCCGACCGCGAACTCGTCGACGGCCGCGCCGGGCTGCACGACGACACCGGACACGTCCCAGCCCGGGATCACCGGGAACACGGCCTGCAGGGCGGCGTCGAGGTAGCCCTCGCGGGCCTTCCAGTCGACCGGGTTGACGGCCGCGGCCCGTACCTTCACCAGGACGGTGTCCGGGCCGACCCTGGGGTCGGGCCGCTCGCCGTACTCCAGGACGTCGGCCCCGCCGTACCCGCTGTAGCTGATCGCCTTCATGCACCGACCATCGGTGCGGGTCGGGACAGCCGCAAGTCAGGCCACCGCCCCGGGCGAGGCGCCCCTCACCAGCGCGGGATCGTCGGCGTCTCCCACTCCGGCTCGGCCTTGCGCATCGCGGCCGCGTCGTCGCGCTCGCGCATCGTGCCGTCGTCGTCGAGCCAGCGCCGGTGCAGGGCGGCCAGGCGTTCGCGGTCGAGTTCGACGCCGAGGCCGGGCGCGTCGGACACGGTGAGCCGGCCGTCCCGGAAGACGTGGCGGGCGGTGATGACGTCCTCGGTCTGCCAGGGGTAGTGGCTGTCGCAGGCGTAGTCGAGGTTGGGCACGGTGGCCGCGACATGGGTCATCGCGGCGAGGCTGATGCCGAGGTGGGTGTTGGAGTGCATGGAGAGTCCGACGCCGAAGGTGCGGCAGATCCCGGCCAGTTCGCGGGTACGGTGCAGCCCGCCCCAGTAGTGGTGGTCGGAGAGGACCACCTGCACGGCGCCCCGGGCGAAGGCCTCCGGCACCTCCGCGAGGGTGGTCACGCACATGTTGGTGGCCAGCGGTACGTCGGTACCGGCGGCGACCTCGGCCATCAGCTCCGTGCCGCTCGCCGGGTCCTCCAGGTATTCGAGTACGTCCTTCAGCTGTTCGGCGACGTACAGCGAGGTCCCGGCCGACCAGGCGCCGTTGGGGTCCAGGCGCAGCGGCTGCCCGGGGAACTCCTCGGCCAGGGCGCGGATCGCGGCGATCTCCCGGCCGGGTTCGAAGACCCCGCCCTTGAGCTTGAAGGAGGAGAAGCCGTACTCGCGGGCGAAGCGCCGGGCCTGGGCGACGACGCCGGCCGGGTCCAGTGCGGCGCCCCAGTCGTCCTTCTCGCCGCCCTCGGGGTGGGCGGCCCAGCGGTAGAAGAGATAGGCGCTGTACTCGACGCTGTCGCGGACCTTTCCGCCGAGCAGGGCGTGCACGGGCAGGCCGAGGGACTTGCCCAGCGCGTCCAGGCAGGCGACCTCGAAGCCGGAGACCACGGAGAGCCGGAGCTTGTCGGCGGTCTGGACGCCGCGCAGTCCGCCCGCGTCGACCCGGTCGTCCGCGGCGCGTGAATCACCGCACACCTCGTCGGCCAGAGCGAACAGACCGTTCAGATCGCTGACCGGGCGTCCGGCGAGCGCGGTGGCGAGCGGCCGGGCGAGTTCGAGGTACTTGCCGTCCCCGTACGTCTCGCCGATGCCGGTGACTCCGCCTCGGGTGACGACCTCCACGACCAGCCGCGGCGTGTAGGGCTGGTGGACGCCCTGGGTGTTGAGCAGCGGCGGGTCGGCAATGAGGATCGGGGTCAGCCGGACTTCGTCGATCAGCAGCTCTGTATTCATACGTGAACCTTATTCAGAGATACGACCTAACACCAGGCTCCGGACCAAGTCGGAGCGAGTCCGCCCGAAGGATCCGGACCCGAGGCCGCCCCATGGATTCCGGGCGCGTACTGGACGACATACCGACTGGTCGGCATGATGGTCTCCGTCCGTCTTTCACCCCCGGAGGTGCGCACGATGAGCTCAGTCCACCCGCCAGGTCTCGACCTCGACCGGCTGCGCGGACATCTCGACCGCGAGCGGCCGGGCCTGGTGAGCGGACCGCTCGAAGCCCGGATCATCGAGGGCGGCCGGTCGAACCTGACGTACGTCGTCACGGACGGCACCGGCCGCTGGGTCGTCCGCAGGCCCCCGCTGGGCCATGTGCTGGCCACCGCGCACGACATGAAGCGCGAGCACCGGGTGATCAGCGCGCTGCACCCGACGGCCGTCCCGGTGCCCGAACCGGTGCTGCTCTGCGAGGACGACTCGGTGACCGGGGCGCCCTTCTACGTCATGGAGTACGTCGAGGGCACCCCCTACCGAACGGCCGGGCAGCTCGCCCCGCTGGGCGTCGAGCGCACCCGGGAGGCGGTTCTCGGGCTCGTCGACACCCTGGTCACGCTGCACGCCGTGGACCCGGAGTCGGTCGGGCTCGGCGACTTCGGGCGGCCCGAGGGCTTCCTCGACCGGCAGCTGCGCCGCTGGGGCAAGCAGCTGGACGCCTCACGCAACCGCGAGCTGCCCGGCATCGACGAACTGCACGCCGCGCTCGGGCGCGAGCTGCCCGTCTCACCGGCGCCCACCGTCGTGCACGGCGACTACCGGCTGGACAACGTCCTGATCGGCTCCGACGACCGGATCAAGGCCGTCCTCGACTGGGAGATGTCGACGCTCGGCGACCCGCTGACCGACCTCGGTCTGCTGGTGATGTACAGCTCCGACCTCGGTCTGGCCGATTCGCCGGTCTCCACCACCAGCGGAGCGGCGGGCCACCCCTCCCCCGCCGAACTGATCGAGCGCTATGCCGCCCGCTCCGGCCGGGACACCTCCGCCATCTCCTGGTACACGGCGTTCGCCTGGTTCAAGCTCGCCGTGATCCTGGAGGGCATCCACTACCGCTACACCATGGGCCAGACCGTCGGTGCCGGCTTCGACCGCATCGGCGACCTCGTCCCCGTCTTCATCGAGCACGGCCTCACCACCCTCCAGGAAGGCTGATCACCCCTCATGGACTTCGCATTCGACGCCCGCACCGAAGAGCTGCGCGGCAAGCTGCTCGCCTTCATGGACGAGTACGTCTACCCGGCCGAGAAGACCGCCGACGAGCAGCGCGCGCTGCTGGCCTCCCCGTGGGACACCCCGCAGGTGGTCGAGGACCTGAAGGCGGAGGCGCGCAGGCAGGGCCTGTGGAACCTCTTCCTGCCGGACGCGGAGTACGGGGCCGGGCTGACCAACCTCCAGTACGCCCCGCTCGCCGAGATCACCGGCCGTTCCCCGCAGTTGGCGCCGACCGCCCTCAACTGCGCGGCCCCGGACACCGGGAACATGGAGGTGCTCTTCCAGTTCGCCACCGAAGAGCAGAAGAAGCGGTGGCTGGAGCCGCTGCTCGCCGGTGAGATCCGCTCGGCGTTCGCGATGACGGAGCCCGAGGTCGCCTCCTCCGACGCGACGAACATCGAGACCCGGATCGTGCGTGACGGCGGCGACTACGTCATCAACGGCCGCAAGTGGTACATCTCCGGGGCGATGAACCCGGACTGCGAGATCTTCATCGTGATGGGCAAGACAGCGACTGCCGATGGCCCTGACGGCTCTGACATCCGCCGCCAGCAGTCGATGATCCTGGTCCCCCGCGACACCCCCGGTCTCGAAGTGCGCCGTGCCATGCAGGTGTACGGGTACGAGGACCACTACCACGGCGGTCACGCGGAGGTCGTGTTCACCGATGTGCGGGTGCCCGCAGAGAACCTGATCGGTGAGGAGGGCGGCGGCTTCGCCATCGCCCAGGCGCGGCTGGGGCCGGGCCGGATCCACCACTGCATGCGGCTGATCGGCATGGCCGAGCGGGCCATCGAGCTGATGTGCCGGCGGGCGGTGTCCCGTACGGCCTTCGGCAAGCCGCTCGCCCAGCAGGGCGTCGTGCAGAACTGGATCGCGGACGCGCGGGTCACGGTGGAGCAACTGCGGCTGCTGGTGCTGAAGACTGCGTGGCTCATGGACACGGTGGGCAACCGGGGCGCGCACACGGAGATCCAGGCCATCAAGATCGCCACCCCGCGCGCGGTGGTCGACATCCTCGACCGGGCGGTGCAGCTGCACGGCGCGGGCGGGGTGAGCCAGGACTTCCCGCTGGCCGAACTGTGGGCGGCGGCACGGACGTTGCGGCTGGCGGACGGCCCGGACGAGGTGCATCAGCGCTCGCTGGCCCGGCGGGAGATCAAGCGGTACGTGTAGGGCGGCCGGGCTCTGTGGGCAGGCCTTGGTCCTCCCCGGCCCTGATCCGGTCCAGTACGTCCGTGTAGCGGGAGCGCCGGTCGGGCCGGGCGTGGGCGGCGGCCTTGCGGAGGGCGGGGACCGCCGCCCCGCCCAGTTCGGCGAGCGCTTCGGCCGCCGTCCCGCGCACGACGGCGTGCGGGTGTCCGAGCAGTCCCGTCACGGCGGGGAGCGCGGGCTCCCAGCCCGCCCGGCAGAGCGTACGGATCGCCATGCGCACCACGTCCGGACGCGGGTCGTCCAGGAGGAGCTCGGTGTGGCCCAGGTGGGTCCGCCGGCCGAGCATCGTCCGTGAGGTCCGATGGGCGCGGAGCCGGACCTTGGACCGGGGGTGGGTGAGCAACTCGCCCAGCAGGTCGACGAGTCGGCGGTCCCGGTCCGGCTCCGGTCCGGTGTGTGTCCCGGCCAGTTCCGTGAGCGCCCGGCAGATCTGCTCCGGTGACCCGGTCGCCGCCAGGTCCAGCAGCTCCCGCCGGGTCGGGCGCCGCCCGGCTCCGGCGGGTACCGCCGTGCCTCGGTCACGGAGCGCAGCCAGTGCCGCCGCGTCCTCCCGCTCCGCGTCCGGCCCGCGCAGCGGGCCCTCGACGAGCAGGAGCCGGTCGGCGAGCTCATCGCGCCCTTCGGCGCGCAGGCGTCGGCGGGTCCGCGTCAGTGCGGGGGTGCGCAGGAGCGGACGGCCGACGAGCAGATCCAGGAAGCCCCAGGCCCCGGCGTCGAGGTGGTCGTCCAGGGCTGCGGCCAGCACGTCGGCGGGGCAGGTGCGCAGCGCGTCGGCGACGGTCCGGGCCACCGCGGGCGGGGCGTGCTCCCACCACTCCAGCAGCAGCGGGACGAGCCGTTCCAGCTCCCACGGATCGAGCCGGGCGACGAGCGCCACCCGCTCGGGCAGGATGCCGTCCCCCCGCAGCTCCGTCACGTCGATCGCGCCCAGTACGCGGGCCAGGTCGGCGCCGGGGCCGGCCGACAGGTCGATCCGGCCACGGAGGTACGCGCGCAGCACCGGCAGCCCGGCCTCCGGTTCGGGCCACCGCGCCAGTGCGAGGGCGGCGGTCTGTCTGCGGTCCGCGTCGGGGGATCCCAGCATGGCCAGCAGCCTTTCCCGCAGGGCGGCCGAACGGGGCTGGTCGAGATCGTCGACGCGTACCTGCCGTGGTGGCGGGGCCGGCGCGTGGGCGGTCTCGGTGATGGTCCAGGGCGGTGCGTCGATGGGCTGAAGGGCCGTCATCCAGTCGAGCAGTGCGGCCCGGACCCCGGGGCCGGCACCCCGGTGGGCCTCGATCAGGGCGGTCAGCCGGTCCCGCGAGGGGACCGCGCCGTCGCCCTTCCGGCGGAACTCCTCCAGCGTGCCCGGGGTGCGGACCGCCTCGTCCAGCGCGGCCCGCCATGCCCGGGTCCCGGCGGGCGGTGCGTCGGCGGCGGCCGTCTCCGGAACGGCGAAGGCCTCACGCAGCACGGCTGTCCCGGCCTGCCAGGGGTCGGCGCCGAGCCGGGCGTCCGCGAGGGCCCGGTCGAGGTCGGCGCGGACCGGGACCGCGCCGAGGCGGCGCAGCAGCGTCAGCGTGGACCGGCTCGGCGTCGCGGGTGCGGGGCGCAGAGCCCGTACGGCGGCGACGGCGGCCGGCCGCTCGGTGGCCGGCAGCTTCGGCGCGACCGCTTCGAGCAGGGCGATCAGGTCGTGCCGGTCGCTGTCCCGGGCCTCGGCGAGCGCGTCCAGCAGGACCGGGGCGGACCGGGCGAACACCATGAGCTCCGCGTCGTCCCGGGGCTCGGCGCAGATCCGCAGCGCGAACCGCACCACCTTGTTCCGCGATTCCCCGCCCGTGGTCACCGGCCGGGAGGCGGCGAGCCGGAGCCATTCGGCCAGCATCGGCCGGAGCCGTTCCGACGGGCCGGGGCCGAACAGCCCGGCCCGGCCGAGCGGCCCGCCCCGCTCGGCGACGCGCAGCGCGACCACCGGATCCCAGCCCCGGGCCACCAGCGCCCTGATGTCGCGGTCCGCCTCACCTGCCGCCGACGACGGCTGCTCGGCGGCCGGGACGGTGATCCCGTGCCTGGCCAGGGCCGGCGCCAGGTCCCGCACCGTGCCGGAGGCCAGTCCGACCCGGCGGGACGCCACCAGCGAGAGCAGCGTGGCCGCCACCGGTGAGGCCTGGTCCTCCAGTGCGAGGACCGAGCGTGCGGTGAGGGTGCCGTCGAGGCCCACCAGCAGCAGTTCACGGGCTCCGTCGTCCCGGCTGTGCTCGGCGGCGGCGAGGAGGGTGGCCGCGTAGGCGCCACCGAGGACCGCGTGCAGGGCCGCGACGAGGCTGCCGCGCAGACCGGGGTTGCCGTCGTGTCCGAGCCGGAAGAGGAGCTTCGGGAGCGCCGCCGGGGTGCCCGCGCGGACCAGCGCCTCGGCCGCCGTCTTCCTGATGTTCATGTTCGGATGGTCGAGGCGGGCGGCGATCGCGGCGCTCGCCCAGTGGGCGCGGGCGTGGCCGAGGGCGAGCAGCGCCTGCCGGACGGTCTGGATGTCCGGCGCGGCGGTCAGCGCGATCAGCGTCGCCGACAGGGCCTGGGCGTCCTCGCCGGTGGCGTCGCGGGCGAGGAGGGCGATGACGTGCTTGCGTACGTGCCGGTCGCGGTGGCGCAGCAGCCGGTGCACCCTCGCCCGGGTGCCCGTCCAGGGGGTCCGCAGGAGCAGTTCGAGCAGGATCGCCTGCTCGCCGTCGGACAGTCCGGGCCTCTCCAGCAGGTCCAGTGCCATGGTCGCGGCGAGTGCGTCGCCCGCTTCTCGCGCGTCCGTGGCGCCGAGCAGGCAGACCGGCCGGATCGCGCCCCGTCCGTGGAGTCTGCGGCCCAGGGCGCTCACCGCGTCCAGGACCTCCTGCGGCACCACCGGCTCACCGGCCGGCTGTCCGTACTCGCCCGTCCGGGTGGCCGCGCCCGGCTCCCCCGCCGCGGCCTGCTCGGCCACGATGCGCAGCAGCAGGTCGGCGATGACCGGGAGGGTGCCGGCGTCGCCGTGGGCCGCCAGCCGGCACAGCGCCGCCTCCGGTGCGTCCGGGTCCAGGTGGGAGCTCAGCAGGGCCAGTTCCCGTTCGTCCGGGGCGCCGAGACCGGCGGCGACGCGGGGCGGCAGATCGACGGGGTCCAGCCGTGCGAGGAGTCCGTGGCGGAGTTCCGGATCGCGGTTCAGCAGCCACAGCAGTTCGAGGGCGCGGTTGCGTACGGGGCGCAGATGGGGCGCCGTTGCTCCCGTGGTGAGGCCCAGCCCTTCGCGCAGGACCTCGGCCGTGCGGTCCCCGCCGATCGCCTCCAGGGTGTCCAGGGCCGCGGCCGGGGCGGCGGGCAGCAGGGCGATCACGGCCTCTTCGGCGTCCGCGTGGCGCAGTTCGCGGATCGCGTCGAGGAACGGCCCGGGGGCCGGGGCGGCGGGCAGGACGCGTGCGATCGCGTCCCCGATCGGGAGGTCGCCGGCCCCTTGTCCGGCCAGGGCCACCAGCAGGGCGAGCCGTCGCGGCCAGCCCGGATCGTCGGCCGGTACGTCCGTCAGTACCCGGAGCGTCTCCTTTCGGGCGGTGAAGAGGATCGTCGCCACTTCGCGGGGCGGGATCGAGTGGTCGGCCAGGGCCAGGCCGACGACGGCGGGGACGTCCGGACCGTCCGGGAAGTGGCCGCGCCGGTGGAGTCCGCGCAGGCAGGTCACGGCCGGTGCGCCCAGCAGCAGGGGATCGCGCGCGGCGACGGCCGTCAACTCGCCGATGTCGTCGCGCTCCGCCAGGTCACCGAGCAGTTCCATGCCGCGCCGGCGAAGGCCCGGCGGTAGGCCGGGGTCGTCGGCGACCCGGCGCAGCAGGCTCCGGTGGCCGTGGCGCGCGGCGGCCGCGAGGGCGGCGTCGGCCACCTCGGGCCGGACCGGCACCGAGTCCCCCGCCGGCTCCTGCGCCCCGGCCCGGTCCGGACCTCCCCGCTCCGGACCGGCGGCGAGGAACGGGGCGAGGATTTCGGGCGGCAGTGGATCCGTCGCCGCCCACGGTTCGGCGAGCTCGCCCAGCGCACCGACGGCGACCGGGGTGCTGCCCGCGCCCAGCAGGCCGATCAGGGCCTCCCGGACCAGCGCCGGGGCCAGCAGTCCGGCGTGCAGCCCCTCCCGGGCCAGCCGCAGCGCCTCGGCCCGGAGCACCGGATCGCCGCTGCCCGCCAGCTCGTCCACGAGCCGCGCCGGCCGGGGCGTGCCGGCGATGCCCGCCCCCCGTACCGCCTGGTAAAGGAGTTCGCCCGGAGCCTCGTCGCGGAGCACCCCGGGGTCGTGCAGCACATCGGCGCGCAGCCAGGCGATCCGTACCGCCGCCGGCAGTTGCCCGGCCGTGCGCCACTGCGGCCGGGGACGGCCCACGAGACGGTGGCCGAGCCGTTCGTAGAGCCCGGCCAGCAGGAGATCCGCCTCCGGCAGCCCGGTCAGTGTTGCGGGCAGCAGCCCGGCGAGCGCGTCCGTCTCCCCGTCGTCGGACGGTGGGCGGTCGGTGAGGCGCTCGGTCAGCAGGACCAGCCCGAGATGACGCTGCCCGGGGTCCTCGTGCCCGATCAGTCTCTCCAGGGCGTGGAACCGTTCCTCGGCGGACGTCTGCATCGTCGGATGCTAGCCGGGCTCTCTTCGGCCCCACCAACGGGTTTCGGGCCCGTGCGCCCGCCCGGCAGCCGGCTCAGTAGCCGCCGGACCCCACGTGGTCCGCCAGTGCCAGATCACGGACGAAGGCCCTGATCCGCAGGAGGCACCGGGCGGCGAGGCGTACGGCCGGCGCATGGTGCGGACCGTACGCCGCGGTCCAGAGCGCGGGGACGTGGGCGGACGGCTGGATGTGAGTCATACCTCCAGCTTCGGCCCGCATCCGTGATCGGTCCAACAGATGGTTCAGCTGGCTGGGATCGATACCGTAGATGGATGGAGCTACGCCAACTCCGCCACTTCATGGCGGTCGTCACGCACGGCGGTTTCACCGCCGCGGCCCGTGCCGAGCTGATCGTGCAGTCCGCCCTGAGCACCTCGGTGCGCAACCTCGAACGGGAACTGGGGGCCGAGCTGTTCGACCGGACCGGCAGGCGGGTGATCCTCACCGAGGCGGGCCGGGCACTGCTGCCGGCGGCCCGGTCGGTGCTCGCCGGGACCGAGGCGGCACGGCACGCGGTGGCGGCCGTGGCGGGGCTGGTGACCGGCCGGGTCAGGATCGGCACCATCCAGACGCTGACCTGCGTGGATCTGGCGGCCGAGCTGGCCTCGTACCACCGGCGGTGGCCCGGGGTGCAGATCTCGCTGCGCGAGGCGACCACGCCGGAGCTGGTCTCGGGGCTGCGGGCCGGGGAGCTGGACCTCGCCTATCTCGCCCCGGACGCCGCCGAACTCCCCGAGGGCATCGTCGGGTTCGCGACCTGGCACGAGGACCTGGTGCTGATCACCGCGCCGGGCCACCGGCTGGCGACCGCCGGACGCACCCTGGTCAAGGATCTCGCCGACGAGCCGTTCGTGGACTTCCGCGCGGGCACCGGGCTGGAGACCGCGGTGCGGAGGCTGGCCGCCCACTGCGGGCTGGAGCGCCGGATCACCTGCGACGTCACCCAGATCCGGCTGCTCGTCGATCTCGTACGGGCCGGGATCGGCGTGGCGATCGTGCCCCGGCGGATCGGTGAGGACGCGGGGCTGCCGTGTGTGAGCATCCGCCAGCCGGAGCCCGGCCGGACCGTGGTCCTGGCGGGGCGGGCACCCCGGCCGGGCAACCCGGCGGCGGAGGCACTGCTCGACCGGCTGATGGGCCCGCCCGGAGCGGCCGGCTGACAGGCCCGGCCGGAACGGCCGGCTAGGGCCGAAGGGCGCGCAGCAGCAGATCGGCCAGGTGGTCGGCGACCTCCTGCTGGCTGAGCGGGCCGTCGGGGCGGTACCAGGTGGACAGGTGGTGGACCGAACCGAAGTGGTAGTCGACGATCAGGTCGGCCGGGGTGGTCGTGGAGAACACCCCGCTGCGCTGCCCCTCCTCCACCAGCGCCCGGAAACGCTCGTGGTAGCGGCGCCGCTCCACCCGGACCTGCTTGTTCTTCTCCGGGCTCAGGTGGTGCATGGACCGGAAGAAGATCGAGGCGTCGTCGAGGTTCTCGATGGTCGTGACGACCACGTCCGCCGCGGCGTCGCGCAGCCGCTGCTCGACGGGGGCGTCGGCGTCGGCGAAGGCGTCGAGGCGCTCCTGCTGGAGGCGGAGCACCCGGGCGTAGACCTCCTGGAGGAGGTCCTCCTTGGAGCCGAAGTAGTGGTAGAGCGCTCCCTTGGTGACGCCTGCCGCCTCGACGATCTCCTGGACCGAGGTGCGGTCGTAGCCCTGCTCGGCGAAGAGCCGGGTGGCGGCGGCCAGCAGCCGCTGAGGGACGGGAGCCGTGTCCCCGTCCGTCGCCTTGGCCATTGCCGCCACCTTCCTTCCGCGTGAATCGGTCATCGAGGGGAACGCAGTTCCCGCCTGAGGATCTTCCCACTCGCCGTCTTCGGAAGTTCGGCCAGGATCTCGACCTCGCGCGGGTACTTGTACGCGGCGAGCCGTTCCTTGCAGTACGCGCTCAGCTCCTGCGGCCCGGCCGAGGCGCCGGGCCGCAGGCTGACGTAGGCGCGGACGGTCTCGCCGCGGTAGGTGTCGGGGACGCCGACGACGGCCGCCTCCCGGACCGCCGGATGGGTGTAGAGGACGTCCTCCACCTCGCGCGGCCAGACCTTGAAGCCGGAGGCGTTGATCATGTCCTTCTTGCGGTCGACGACGTAGAGCCAGCCCGCGCTGTCCATGAACCCGATGTCGCCGGTGCGCAGTTCGCCGTCCGGGAAGGCGGCGGCGGTGGCCTCGGGCAGCCGCCAGTAGCCGGAGACGACCTGCGGGCCTCGGACGGCGATCTCGCCCTGCTCGCCGAAGGGCACCTCCGCGCCGTTCTCGTCGAGGATCCGGACCACCGTGTCGGGGCCGGGGACGCCGACGGACAGGGTCCCGGAGACCGGGTCGACGGGGGCCTCGCGCTCCGGCGGCACCGAGGCGCAGGGGGCGGTGCACTCGGTGAGGCCGTAGCCGTTGCGGATGTACGGGCCGAAGCCCGCCCGGAACTTCTCGACCAGTGCGGGCGGCAGCGGTGCGCCGCCCGAGGAGATGACCCGGAAGGAGGCGAAGTGCTCGGGGGTGACGCCGGGGTGGGCGGCGAGCGCCATGAAGGCGGTGGACGGGCCCACGGTGTAGGCGGGGCGGTGTTCGGCGAAGGCTTCGAGGACGACGCCGGGGTGGAAGCGGTACGCGAGGACGAGGGTGCCCGCGTTGGTGAGGCAGGCGGCCAGCTGGCACACCATGCCGGTGATGTGGAAGAGCGGGGCGAGCGCGAAGTAGGAGGAGCCTTCGGCGACGGGGTGCCCGGTCCGCTGGCGCTCGGCGTTGATCATGATGTTGCCGTGGGAGTTCATGGCGCCCTTGGGGGTGCCGCTGGTCCCGGAGGTGTAGCTGATCAGCGCCACGTCGGCGGCGGCGGGTTCGCGGCCGACGGGGGCCTTGTTGCCCTGCCGGGCGACGGCGACCAGGTCGTCGGTGTCCTCGGGCACGGGCAGCCGTTCGAAGCCGAGCACGCGTGCGTCGTTCTGTGTCTGGAGGTCCAGCTCGCTGGTGGTGAGCGCGATCCGTACCGTCGGGGCGCCGGCCGCGGTGTCCCGCAGATACGCCTCCCAGGCCCGGTCCGCGCAGATCAGCGCGGTGACCTCGGCGTCCTTCAGTACGTGGCCGACCTCGCCGGACTTGTACATCGGGTTGAGCGGGACGACCGTGGCGCCGGCCTTCCAGGCGCCGAGCAGCGCGATCACGAACTGCGGGGTGTTCTGCAGCGTGATCGCGACCCGGTCGCCGCGTTCCAGGCCCTGGGCGGCGAGATGGCCGGCCACCGAGTCGGAGAGCGCGTCGGTCTCGCGGTAGCTCAGCCGTCCGTCGAAGTAGGCGAGCGCGGGGTGCCCGGGGCTGCGGGCGGCGGAGTCCCGGAAGGCGTGGACGAGGGTCGCGGCCGGGTCGACGGGGGCCCGCTGGGCCTCGCTGAGCAGCGCGACCCAGGGCTTGGCGGCGTAGACGGACTCGGTCATGCGCCGGTCTCCTCCCACTTCTGCTGAAGGTGGTTCATGCTGCCGAGCCAGTGGTCGGTGTCCTTGCTGCGGGCCCTGTAGTACCCGGCGACCTCGGGGTGCGGCAGGACGAGGAAGCGGTCCTCGGCCATGGCGTCGAAGAGCGCTTCGGCGACCGCCTCGGGCTCGATGGCGCTGGGGGCGAGGACGAGTTCCCCGGCCGATCCGGCGGCGGTGAGCATGTCCGTCCGTACGCCCTGCGGGCAGATCGCGTGGACCTTGACGCCGCGGTGGCGGTAGGTGAGCGAGAGCCATTCGGCGAAGGCGACGGCACCGTGCTTGGTGACGCTGTACGGCGCGGCGCCGATCATCGTCAGCAGCCCGGCGGCGGACGCGGTCGTGACGAAGCGGCCGCTGCCGCGCTCCAGCCAGTCGGGCAGCAGCGCCCTGGCCGCGCGGACGTGGGCCATCACGTTGACGTCCCAGGCCGCGGCCCAGACCTCCTCGTCCGCGAAGGCGTCGCCGGGCGAGGCGAGGCCGGCGTTGGCGCAGTAGACGTCGACGGTGCCGTCGAGCGCGTCCCTGGCGGCGTCCACGATCCGCGAGGCGTCACCGGCGACGGCGATGCCGCCGATCTCCTCGGCCAGCGGCTTGATCCTCGCCTCGTCGAGGTCGTTGACCACGACCCGTGCACCCTGGGCGGCGAATCCGCGGGCCAGGGCGGCTCCGATGCCGCCTCCGGCCCCTGTGACCACCACGCCCGCGCCCTGCACCGCACTCATCGGGTCCCGCCTCTCTCAGCCGACTGCCCTGGCAGACTAACCAGTCGGTATGCCGGAACGGAAGGGGTGGAGAGCGCTCTGGAGGCACTCCCGTCACAACCGTCCCGTCCGGCTCGTTCCGTACGGCCTGAACGCGCGCTAGCGTGCGTGACCATGACAGAGGTCGCGATCATGGAGGTAGCCGAATGAGCCTGTCCAGACGTGGTTTGCTGGCCGCCGGCGGTGCGGTGGGGGCCCTCGCGGCGACGGCCGCCGGGACCGGGGCCGCGAGCGCCGCTCCCGCCGCGGGCAAGGGGCACGGCCGGGTCCGTACCGGCTTCGACCGGCTGGCGGCGGACGGCTATGCGCTGCTGAAGGGCGAGAAGGTCGGGGTGGTCACCAACCCGACCGGGATCACCTCCGACGTGCGCCACATCGTCGATGTGATGCACCCGGACGAGCGGGTGGACCTGGTCGCCGTCTTCGGGCCCGAGCACGGCTTCCGCGGCACCGCGCAGGCGGGCGGTTCGGAGGGGCGGTACGACGACCCGGCGACCGGACTTCCGGTCTACGACACGTACTTGAAGAGCGGTCAGCCGCTCGCCGATGTCTTCACGGCGTCCGGCGTGGACACGGTCGTCTTCGACATCCAGGACGCTGGCGCCCGCTTCTACACGTACATCTGGACGCTGTACGACTGCATGGAGGCGGCGGCGCTCGCCGGGAAGCGGTTCGTCGTCCTGGACCGGCCGAACCCGGTGACCGGGCGGGCGGCGCTCGGCCCGGTGCTCGACCCGGCGTTCGGCACCTTCGTGGGCCGCCGGGAGATCGCCCAGGCGCACGGCATGACGGTCACCGAGCTGGCCCTGCTCTTCAACGCCCGGTTCCTGGCCGAGCGGCCGGTGGACCTGCGCATCGTGAAGATGTCCGGCTGGAAGCGCTCGGACTTCTTCGACACGACCGGGCTGCCGTGGGTGCCGCCGAGCCCCAACATGCCGACACCCGACACGGCGCTCGTCTACTCGGGGACCTGCCTGTTCGAGGGCACCAACCTCTCCGAGGGCCGCGGCACCACCCGGCCGTTCGAACTGCTCGGCGCGGAGGGCATCGACCACCGCTGGGCGGCGGCCGCGAACGCGCTCGACCTGCCCGGGGTGGCGTTCCGCGAGGCGTACTTCGCGCCGACGTTCTCCAAGTTCCAGGGCAGGACGGTCGGCGGTGTGCAGGTGCACGTCCAGGACCGCGAGGTCTTCGATCCGGTACGCACCGGGATCGCGCTGCTGGTGACGGCGAAGCAGACGTGGAGCGGGTTCGCCTGGCGTGCCGACAACTGGATCGACAAGCTCACCGGCAACACCCGGGTCCGCACGATGATCGACGCGGGGGCGGACACGGACGAGGTGGTGGGGGCCTGGGCGCAGGATCTCGCCGCGTTCCGTGCCGTGCGCAAGCGGTACCTCCAGTACCGGTGACACGACGCCGGGCGGGCCCGAGGAACTCGGACCCGCCCGGCTCTCTGGCTCATCCCCCTACCGGTGGGCGGGGAACTCCACCACCTGCTGGTACGTCGGGCGGTTCTGCCAGTGGATCGCCTTCTGGCCGATCCCGCCGAGCGGCCGGTGGACGATCGAGTCGGCGCACCACTGCTGGCCCGCCTTGCAGTTGTCGTCCCCGGGGTAGAGCTCCGTCGCCGGCTGGGCCACGGCCTGCTTGAGGGTCGCGAGCAGCGCGTCACGGCAGCTGCCCGCATCACCGTTGCCGCAGTACGTCCTGGCCAGCGGCCCCTTGACCGGCTTCCCCAGGACCTGGCGCAGATCCTTGTCCACGAAGCCCCACCAGCCGTACTGGAACGCGGATCCGCTGTGCGCCCCGCTCGCCCCGTGGCTCGCCGCCGGGGACTCGTCGGTGGCGACGTTGACGGTCAGCGCTCCGTAAAGGTCGTCACCGAGCCCCGGCTTGAACTCGGCCTCGACCAGTTTCGGCCACCACGCGTCCATGATCCGCACCGCGTCGGCGTGGGTGTACGTGTGCGAGCCGGGGCTGCTCTCCCGGCGCTGCGAGCCCGAGGCCCGCCAGGACTCCAACTGCTGGACGGCGCCGTTGAGTCCGGGATCGGTCACCGGCTCGGAGCGGATCACCTTCAGCAGTTCGGGCAGCAGCTGCTCGCCGCGCAGATCGGTGACGGCGGCCTCGGCCATGGCCCGGGTGAGGGACGCGCGGGTCACCCCGCCCTCCTCGACCAGCTTCGCCACCCGGTCGTCCAGCAGATCGCCCCGGTGCACGGCGCTGAGGCCGAAGCCCGCGGTGGCGTACCCCTTGGCCTGCTTGTTGTTCCAGGAGATGTAGTAGTCCTGCCCGCTGGAGTGCGGGTGCGCGGCGAACGGGGTGTACGCGGCGGTGTTGGCGGCCGGTTCGTACCCCTGCCACTCGTAGGCCCGCGCGGCCCGCACCGGCAGCGCCGGGTCGACGCCCGCGGCGCGCACCGGGTTCATGCCGCTGTTGTAGTAGGAGGCGGTGCGGGAGTCGGCGTAGAACCAGTTGAAGGCGTAGTCGATGTTGCCGGCCGCCCGCTGGAAGGAGGCGGCGTCCTTGACGTACGACGGGTCGTTGAGCATCTGGAAGCCGATGATCGAGTCGGCCTCGTGGCGGTAGGTGGTGCGCAGCGAGGTGTACGCGACGGGCTTGCCGCCCACGGTGGCGCGGTGGGTGACGATGCCGTAGTTCGTGCGCCTCACCTGCATCCGGTAGGAGCCCTTCGCCGTGGAGTCGGCGACGGTCGGCTTCCAGGAGTTGGTGTGCTCCAGCGTCTCCATGGCGGTGCAGGCGCCGTGGTAGACGTAGTGCGTGGAGTCCTTGGTCGGCGTGGAGCCGTCGGGCTCGCACAGGTCGATGGCGTAGGTGTCGGTGATGTCCTGGCCGGCCGAGGTGGCGCTCCAGGCGTAGTCCTGGCCGCGGCCCATCTGGATGTACATGCCGACACCGGCGAAGGAGACACCGCGGGCGCTGATGCCCGGCCCCTGGAGTTCCTGGAGCATCATGAGCTGCGGGGCGAAGTAGCCGGTCTGCGGCCCGAACACGGCGATGGGGTTTCCGCTCGCGGTGTTCTTCCCGGAGACCAGCAGGGCGTTGGACATGCCGCGCTTCTGGGCGCCGGATCCCGAACCGGGCAGCGAGTCCTCGGGGATGACGCCGTCGTCGTAGATGCCCTGGGCCTTCTTGAGCGGGGCCGGGGCCTTGACCGGGGCCTTCTTGTCGGTGCCCGCGGAGCCGGTGCGGTCGTAGATCACGGGTTCCGCGGTGACGGACCCGGCGTCGGGCAGCGCGGTGCCGCGCGCCTTGCCGGGCTTGCCCGCGTACGGGAACGAGGTGCCGTCATGGATCGTCAGCACTGCCTCGGGGTCCTCGCGCTGGCGGAAGGACTCCCAGACCTTGGTGCCCTCGGCCACTCCGTACTTCTGCTGGGCGGCCAGCAGCGAGAGCGCCGCCTGCACCTCC
Source organism: Streptomyces sp. NPDC001933 (assembly GCF_042890955.1). Taxonomy (NCBI): domain Bacteria; kingdom Bacillati; phylum Actinomycetota; class Actinomycetes; order Kitasatosporales; family Streptomycetaceae; genus Streptomyces; species Streptomyces sp. NPDC001933. Next base: position 186,467 of record NZ_JBIASS010000012.1, read on the forward strand.
CCGCCACCGCCGCCGCCGAACTGACCGCCGACCACCGAGGCGATGGAGATCAGGTCGGTCAGTTTGAAGGGCTGTATCTCGCCGACGTTGGTGATGGCGTCGACCTTGCCGGTGAGGACGTACTCGCCCGGGAAGTAGCGGCCGTTCTTGGACTTCGTCCGGTAGGCGTTGATGCCGTCGACGTACGCCTGGGCATCGGCCATTGCCTGCTCGCCGCGGGCGCCCTCATGGGTCTTGATGTACTCGACCTGGGCTTCGAGATCGGCCTCGGTGTACGGGGCCTGCGGCCAGAACTGCTGCTCCAGGCCCTGGTTGGCGAGGGCGCCGCCGGCGAACGAGGTCAGTTCGCCGCGTCCGATGTGGCGGAAGAGGTCCATCAGCCAGAGCCGGTCCTGCCCGGCGGCGAATCCGGCGCCGAACTCGGTTCCGTAGCGGGTGGTGCCCTTGATGTGCGGGACTCCGGTCGCCTTGTCACGGGTGATGGTGACGTCGTCCCGGGGCGAGGTGACGGACTCGACCTGGCTCTTGGGCACGCCGAACGAGGCATCGTTGAAGAAGTCGGTCAGCTTCTGGTCGGTGAGCCCCGACTGGCCGGCCACCAGGCCGTTGTAGCGGTCGAGTTGGTCGTCGCTGTGCTTGGGATGCGTACCGAACGCCTTGTTGCCGAGGATGTCGACGAGGGTGGCGTTGCCGTTCTCGCCGGGCGGCAGGATGTCGGCGCACTGCCCCTGGCAGTAGTCGGTGACGGGAGCGGGTTCCGTGGCGCCGGCCTGCGGCGAGGCCGCGAGCAGGGTGGTGCCGAGTACCAGAACCGCCGCGACGGTGGCGGCTCTGAACTTGATGGTGCGTGGGGGCATGCGTGCTCCTCCGAGAGGCCGATGCGCCGGAGGTTACCGGCGGTATGACTCGCCAGTAAGGTGAGCAACCGTCACCTTTTCCGAATCGTCACACGGCATCGACCGCAGCGGCACCGCACTGACGGACCGTACCGAATTCCGGACAACATCAGCCTCCGCGGGATCCGATCGGGGCGGCCGTACGTCCATCCCTTGACGCCGAAGTACGAGCGACGGAGGTGACGGTGCGGTGGCGGGATTCCGGAGTCTTGCGAGACAGGTCCGCGATCCACGGAACGATCTGGCACTGCGGCGGTATTCGCTGCGCAAGTGCCTGGAGAGGTTCGCCCCTTACGGACATCGGGCGACCTGGGACCATCTGTGCGTGCGGCACGGTATCGGGCCCGAGGACCGGTCCCCCGATCCGGCGCGGCTGATGCGCGCGCTGGACGAACTGGAGGCGGCGCGGGCGGTCTGGCTGGGTTACGAGGCAGGGTTCGCCGAACGCCGCAGGCGGGAGAAGCACGACGGGCTGCGCCGGCCCGGCGCGTTCGACGACTGGCACCGGCGCAGCTGGGGCGGCAACGGGGTCGCCCGCTGCGAGGACCCGGCGGTGCACCCGTCGGCGCCGCTCGCCGAGGTGGTGAGCCGGCTGATCGCGGCGCTGGAGTCGGCCCCCGGCACTGCCTGCCCGGTCTGCGCGGGCGCCGACCTCCGCTGGCTCCACGAGCCGTGGTCGGGCCCGGTCTGCACGGACTGCGGGATCGTGGTGCCGCAGCCGGTACTGACCCCGCGGGCACTGGCGAAGGCCCGGAGCACACCGCGGCGGGATCTGGCATCGGTGGCATGAAGCGGGACGAGGGCGTACGGCCCGACCGCGCCCGCCCGGCACCCGTACGTGCGGCGTCCTGAGCTACGGGTGCCCGGCCGGCCGCTCCGGCATCAGGCGGGAGCCGCTGATCCGCTGACCGGAGACGTCGTCGGGGTTGGAGAGCACGCAGTTCTCCAGCGACAGGCAGCCGCAGCCGATGCAGTCGGTGAGGTGGTCCCGCAGGCGCCCCAACCGTGCGATGCGGTCGTCGAGTTCGGAGCGCCAGGACGCGGAGAGCCGTGCCCAGTCCTCGCGGTTCGGGGTGCGCTCCTCGGGGAGTTCGGCGAGGGCGTCCCGGATGGTGGCGAGCGGGATGCCGACCCGCTGCGCCGCGCGGATGAACGCCACCCGGCGCAGCGCGTCCCTGGTGTAGCGGCGCTGGTTGCCGCTGGTGCGGCGGCTGCTGATCAGGCCCTTGGCCTCGTAGAAGTGCAGGGCCGAGACAGCGGCGCCGCTGCGCGCGGAGAGCTGTCCGACCGTGAGCTCATGGAGCGTCTGTGGGATCTGGGGCACCCCTCCAACCCTACTGTCCCGCCTCGTGCCGGGTCCGTCGTTGACAGGAACGCACCCGCCAACCATGCTGAGCAAGCGCTTAGAAAGTGCGATGAGGTATGCCCAGAGCTGGAAAGGCAGGGACCAGGGACATGGCAGAGCCGAGGATCTTCACGTCCGCGCAGGAGCTGAGCGACGGAGTGGGCGAGCAACTGGGGCGCAGCGACTGGCTGGAGATCGACCAGAAGAGGATCGACCTCTTCGCCGACGCCACCGGTGACCACCAGTGGATCCACGTGGACCCGGAGCGGGCCGCCGCCGGGCCGTTCGGCGCGACGATCGCACACGGCTATCTCACGCTCTCGCTGCTGCCTGCGCTCGTACCGCAGATCATGCGGGTCGAGGGCATGAAGATGGGCATCAACTACGGGACGGACAAGGTCCGTTTCCCCTCCACCGTGCCGGTGGGCTCGCGGCTGCGCGCGTCGGCCGTCCTGAAGAGCGTCGAGGAGGCCGGGGGCGGCGTGCAGGTCACCGCCGTCGTCACGGTCGAGCGCGAGGGCGGCGACAAGCCGGTGTGCGTGGCCGAGTCGGTGTCCCGCTACTACTTCTGATACTCCCGAGGGCGCACTAGCGCTTGGCCGCGACCATGCGCAGCACGAGGTCGGCGTAGAGTTCGCCGACCTCGTCCGGCGTCCGGCTGCCCTGCTCGTTGAACCAGCGCGCCACGTCGATGCAGAGCGAGAGCACGGCGAGCGTGGTGCCCGGCACGTCGGGGACGTCGAACTCCCCCGCCTGCACGCCCTCGCCGATGATCCGGCGCACCACCGCATCGCTCCTGCGCCGCAGTTCGACGATCTCGATGCGGTGCTCCTCGCCGAGGGCGTCGAGTTCGTACTGGACCACACGGGCGGTGGTGTGCCGCTCGGCGTGCCAGCGGACGAAGGACCGTACGGCCTCGGCCAGCCGCTCGGCCGCCGTGCCCCCGCCGTCGGCGGCCGCCTCCAGGACGAACAGGGCGCGGTCGTGGCCGATCCGGCTGATCCGGTGGAGCAGTTCTTCCTTCGTCTTGTAGTGGATGTAGAGCGCGGCGGGACTCATCCCCGCCCGGCCCGCGATGTCGCGGGTGGTGGTGGCGTGATACCCGCGCTCGGCGAAGGCGTCGACGGCGGCGACGAGCAGCCGCCTGGCCGCCTCGGGCGTCACCTCGGCCCACGGCGCGCTGTCGCCGTCGGTCTCCTCCGCCGTGCTCATCGTCACTCGCCCCTCTCATCAGCAGGACGAACACCATACCCCGAACCTGAGCAAGCGCTTAGGGTCCGTCCGGCGGGATCGTCAGAGCTTCTGGAAGGGGTCGTGCTCGGCGAGGATCTTCTCCAGCCGGGCCTGGTCGACCCGGCTGGCGATCCGCCCCTCTTCCTGGCGGTCACGGATGACCTTGGCCAGGGTGAAGCAGGAGGTGACGAGGTAGAGGACGCCGATCGCGAGGAAGCCGCGCACCCAGGCGTCGGCGTCCAGGAAGTAGATACCGAGGGCCACCGCGCCCATCGCCACCCCGAAGGAGGCGACGGCCTGGCCATAGAAGGCCGCGGTGCCCTGCTGCTTGACCTGTGCTGTCTCACTCATGACGCCCAGCATCGGCCGACGTGGCGTACGCCACATCCGCTCGGATACTCAGCCGGGTACTCAGACGCCCGTTCGAGCGGCGGCGCGGGCATCAGAAGGCGGAGACCCCGGTGAGCGCGCGGCCGATGATCAGCTTCTGGATCTGGCTGGTGCCCTCGTACAGCGTCATCACCCGGGCATCGCGCAGCAGCTTGCCGACCGGGTACTCGTCGATGTATCCGTAGCCGCCGAAGACCTGGAGCGCATTGTTTGCGGCGCGGACGGCGGCCTCGGAGGCGAAGAGCTTCGCCTTGGATGCGGCGGTGGCGAAGTCCTCGCCGCGGTCGATGAGGTCCGCCACCCGCCAGGTCAGCAGCCGGGCGGCGTCGACGTCCACGGAGATGTCGCTGATGAGCTCCTGGACGAGCTGGTGGCTCGCGATGGACTTGCCGAACTGCTCGCGCTCGCCCGCGTAGCCCACGGCCGCGTCGAGGGCGGCCTGTGCGATGCCGACACAGCCGGCCGCGACCGACATCCGCCCCTTTGCCAGGGCGGACATGGCGATGGAGAAGCCCTTGCCCTCCGGCCCCATGAGCGCCGAGGCGGGCACCCGGACGTCCTCCAGGACCACCTCTGCAGTGGCCTGGCCGCGCAGGCCGAGCTTGCCGTGGATGGTGCGGCGGCTGAGGCCGGGGGTGTCGGTGGGGACCAGGAAGGCGGATATGCCCTTGTGGCCGGGGGTGTCGTTGGTGCGGGCGAAGAGCAGCACGACGTCGGCCCAGGTGCCGTTGGTGATGAACATCTTGCTGCCGCTGATGACGTAGTCCCCACCGTCCCGCACGGCCTTCGTCGTCAGATTTCCGGCGTCGGAGCCGGTGCCGGGCTCGGTGAGGCCGAAGCAGCCGATCGCCTCGCCCGCGGTGAGCCTCGGCAGCCAGTGCCGCTTCTGCTCCTCGTCGCCCCAGGCGGCGATGGTCTTGGTGACGAGGCCGAGGGAGACGGAGACGATGCCCCGGACGGAGGAATCGCCGCGCCCGAGCTCCTCGGTGACCAGGCAGTAGGCGAGGTGGTCGCCGCCGGAGCCGCCGTACTCCTCGGGGACGGTCAGCCCGAGGAAGCCGACGGAGCCCAGCTTCTTCACGATCGACTTGTCGACGTTCTCGGCCCGGTCCCACGCCACGACGTGCGGGGCGACCTCACGGGCGACGAAGTCCTTGGCGAGCTGCCGGACGGCTTCCTGCTCCTCGCTGAGCTCCAGGTTCATCCTTCGACTCCCACACTTTAATTAGCACTGCTAGTTTTCTGCTTGCAGGCCCTACTATGTGCCGCATGGCCCGACCGCGCAAGCCCCTCCTCAGCAGAGACCGCATCGTCGAGACGGCGAGCGCACTCGTGGACTCCGAGGGGCTCGACGCCGTCTCCACCCGTCGGCTCGCGGCCGAACTCGGGGTCAGCGGACCCTCGCTCTACAACCACTTCCGCAACAAGGACGAGATCCTGGACGCGGTCGCGGACGCCGTGTCCGCGCAGGTCGACCTGTCGATGTTCGACGAGTCGGACACCCGCGGCTGGCGCGCCGCCCTGCACGACTGGGCCGTCTCCTATCGTGCGGCGCTCACCGAGCACCCGCACATCGTTCCGGTGCTGGCCCAGGGGCCGGGCCGCAGGCCGGCCGGACTCCGGGTCGCCGACGCGGTGTTCGGCGCGATGGTCAGGGCCGGCTGGCCGCCCGCCCAGGCCACGTACATCGGGGCCTTGATGCGCTACTTCATCACCGGTTCGGCACTGGGCTCCTTCGCCCGCGGCTTCGTCGACGACGAGACGGCGTACGACCCCGCCGACTACCCGCACCTCGGCCAGGCCCATCTGCTGGCCGAGCGGGGCCGGAAGGTCGACGAGGGGGCCTTCGAGACCGGGCTGCGGGCCCTGGTCGACGGCCTCTCGGCCCAGTACGAACTGCTGGCAACGGGCGGAACGGTTCGGCCCGCACCGAAGCGTCCCTGACGCATCCTGGTTCCCATGGCACGCATGGCACACCCCGACCCGGCAGCGCCCCGGCTCGCCGCCCTGGCCACGCTCCTCGCCGACGAGACCCGCGCGACCTTCTGCCTGGCCCTGCTCGACGGCCGCGCCTGGACCGCCGGCGAACTGGCCCGGTACGCCTCCGTGGCACCGTCGACCGCCAGCGAACACCTCGGCAAGCTCGTCACGGGCGGGCTGCTGGCCGAGGAGCGGCAGGGCCGCCACCGCTATCTGCGGCTGGCCGACGAACGGATCGCGCACCTCGTCGAGGACCTGGCGGCCCACGTCGTCCCCGGCTCAGCGCCCCTGCGGCCGCGCACCCTGGGCGCGGCGAGCGCGGACAGCGCGATGGCCCGCGGCCGTACCTGCTACGACCACCTCGCGGGTCGGATCGGCATCGCGATCGCCGACGCCATGACCGTACGGGGACTGCTGGCCCAGGACACCGGCTTCGCGCTCACCGGCGAGGGCCTGCGCTGGTTCGACGAGCTGGGCATCGGCCTGGAGACGGTTTCACGGCGTCCCCTCGTACGGAGCTGCCTGGACTGGACGGAGCGCAGGCCGCACCTGGCCGGGGTGGCGGGCGCCGCGCTGTGCCGCCATGCGCTGGATGCCGGGTGGTGCGTACGGATCGGTTCCGGGCGTGCGGTGAAGGCCACCCCGGCCGGGGAGCGGGCGCTGTACGAACGCCTCGGCGTCGAGCCGGAAACAATTCGGTAGGGGCCGAACGGTCGCGGCCCTACCGTCGGGGCCATGACCACACCCCCGATCCCGCCGCCCGCCGCCCACCGCGACTGGCGGGCCACCGCCGCGGCCTGCACCACCGTGCTGCTCTGAGCCTCCGCCTTCGTCTCCATCCGCAGCGCCGGTGAGGCCTACTCGCCCGGTGCGCTCGCCCTCGGCCGGCTGCTGGCCGGCTCGCTGGCGCTCGGCGTGCTCCTGGTGGTGCGGCGCGAGGGGCTGCCTTCGCGGGCCGCCTGGCCGGGGATCATCTGGTCCGGGCTGCTCTGGTTCGGGCTGTACATGGTGGTGCTCAACTGGGGCGAGCAGCAGGTCGACGCGGGCACGGCCGCGATGGTGGTGAACATCGGACCGCTGCTGATCGCGCTGCTCGGGCCTTTCGTTTGGATCAGGCCGGATCAGGAAGCGGGGTCTGGTGCGTGCGATCGCAAGGCGGAGGAGGGAGGCATGGCGGAGCCATGGCGACTGACGACAACGCGGCGAGCGTGCGTGCCGGACCCCGCGAGCCCGGCCTGATCCAAACGAGAGGCCCGAGGTGCCCGGATGCTGGGCGAGGGGCTGCCCGGGAGGCTGCTGGCGGGCATGGCCGTGTCGTTCGCGGGCGCCGCGGTGGTGGGGCTCTCGATGTCGGGGGACGGCGGTGCGTCGGTGCTCGGCGTGGCGCTGTGTCTGCTGGCCGCCGTGGCGTACGCGACCGGGGTGGTGCGCCAGAAGCCCGCGCTGCGGCACGGCTCCGCGCTGCAGATCACCACCTTCGGCTGCCTGGTCGGCACCGTCGCCTGTCTGCCGTTCTCCGGTGCGCTGATCTCCGACGCCGCCGACGCTCCGCTGTCCGCCACCCTGAACATGGTCTATCCGGGTCTCTTCCCGACCGCGCTGGCCTTCACCACCTGGGCCTACGCGCTCGCCAGGACCACGGTGGGACGGATGGGCGCCACCACGTACGCGGTGCCGGCGCTGGTGGTGCTGATGTCCTGGCTGGTACTGGACGAGGTGCCCGCGCCGCTCACCGTCGGCGGCGGGCCGCTCTGCCCGGCCGGGGTGGCGGTCTCCCGGATGCGTCCGCAGACTGGCCTGACGCGAAAAGATCCGGCACCGCCGGTGGAGGGACACCGACATGACGCGGAACACCGGGAAGCCGACCGGCGCTGAGCGGACGGAGCAGCGGGACGCGAAGAAGAAGGACGCGAAGAAGCAGCAGAGCGGGGACCGGGAAGCCATGCTGGACGCGCTCACCGAGGCGGCCCGGTACGGCGGCTCCGGGCTCGAAGGCTTCCGGGTGGCCGACAGCGGCGACGACGATCCGGTCCTGGTGACGCCCGAGGGCCGGGCCCGGGACGCCTGGCGGGAGAACTACCCGTACGACCACAAGCTCGGCCGCAAGGCGTACGAGAAGTCCAAGCGCGCCCTCCAGATCGAACTGCTCAAGCTCCAGCACTGGGTGAAGGAGCGCGACGAACGCCTCGTCATCCTCTTCGAGGGGCGGGACGCGGCGGGCAAGGGCGGCACGATCAAGCGGTTCACCGAGCACCTCAACCCCCGTGGCGCGCGGGTGGTGGCGCTGGAGAAGCCCACCGAACGCGAGCGCACCCAGTGGTACTTCCAGCGGTACACGGCACATCTGCCGTCCGCCGGGGAGATCGTGCTGTTCGACAGGTCCTGGTACAACCGGGCCGGTGTGGAACGGGTGATGGGGTTCTGCACCATCCGCGAGTACCTCGAATTCATGCACCAGGCACCGGGCTTCGAGCGGATGCTCGCCCGGGACGGCATCCACCTGGTGAAGTTCTGGTTCTCCGTCTCCCGCAACGAGCAGCGCAACCGGTTCATGATCCGCCAGATCGATCCGGTACGGCAGTGGAAGCTCAGCCCGGTCGACCTCGCCTCGCTGGACAAGTGGGACGCGTACACGGAGGCCAAGGAGCTGATGCTGTTCCACACGGACACGGCGGACGCGCCCTGGACCGTGGTGAAGAGCAACGACAAGAAGCGGGCCAGGCTGGAGGCGATCCGGCATGTGCTGCACCGCTTCGACTACCCGGACAAGGACACGGCGGTGGCCCACGAGCCGGACCCGCTGATCGTGGGCCCGGCCTCCCGGCTCTTCGAGCAGGGCGAGATGGACGCCCGGCTGCTCACCACGGACCGGGCGGTCGGCCCGTAGGTCCTGGTGCGGCGGGAATCGCGGACGGCTGTCAGAAGACCACCAGGGCCCGGCCGCCCTTGCCCGCGATCATGTTGTCGAACGCCGCCGGGATGCCGTCGAGGGTGATGCGCTCGGTCACCAGGGCGCTCAGGTCGAGCCGGCCCTCCCGGACGTGGCCGGCCAGGACGGGCAGGTCCCGTGCGGGGTCGGAGTTGCCGTAGACGCAGCCGGAGAGGGTGCGGCCCCAGTGGAAGAGCTCCAGGGCGTTGAAGGTGACCTGCTGGTCCTTGCCGCCGATGCCGACGACCGTGGTCCGGCCGCCGCGCCGGGTCGACTCCCAGGCGGTACGGATGGTGGCGGCGCGGCCCACGCACTCGATGGCGGCGTCCACCCCCTGCCTGCCGGTGAGGGCCCGGATCTCACGCGCGGTGTTCTCCGAGGCCACCACGTAGTCGGTGGCACCGGCCCGGCGGGCCAGCTCCTCCTTCTGCGGGGAGACGTCGACCGCGACGATGCGCGAGGCACCGGCGATGCGGGCGGCCTGGAGCGCGGCCAGCCCCACTCCCCCGGCGCCGAACACCGCGACCGTCTCGCCCTCGCGCAGCTTCGCCGAGTGGTGCACGGCGCCGTATCCGGTGAGGACCGCGCAGCCCAGGAGGGCCGCGTCGGTGAGCGGGATGCCGTCCGGCACGGGCAGGACGCAGCCGGCGGGAACGACCGTCTCCTCGGCGAACGCGGCGACGTTGAGACCGGGGTGCAGTTCGCTGCCGTCGTCCGCGCGCCGGGCGTGCACGGCGCCCCCGCCGTTCAGGGCGTTCGCGCAGAGCCAGACCTCGCCCAGCGCACAGGCGTGACAGCTCCCGCAGGAGGGCGCCCAGTTGAGGACGACGCCGTCGCCGGGTGCCACATGGCCGACGCCCTCGCCGACCGCGACGACGGTGCCCGCGCCCTCATGGCCGAGGACGGCGGGGACGGGCACCCGCATGGTGCCGTTGGTCAGCGAGAGGTCGGAGTGGCAGACCCCGGCGGCGGCGAGGGCGACCCTCACCTGACCGGGGCCGGGCTCCGGGAGTTCGATGCCGGTGATCTCCAGGGGAGCTGAGACGGCGGGCAGTACGGCGGCGCGGACCACGGACGGGCTCCTTGACGGTGGACGACGGAGGAACGGGGCGGGGCGGGGCGACCGGATCGGTCAGAACTGGAGGGACTTGGTCTGGAGGTACTCCGCGAGCCCGTGGGAGCCGAGTTCGCGGCCGACGCCGGACTGCTTGTAGCCGCCGAACGGGGCGAGCGGGTTGAACCGGCCGCCGTTGATGTCCACCTGCCCGGTGTCCATCCGTCGGGCGAACGCCACCGCCTCGGCCTCGTCGCCCGCCCAGACCGCGCCCGCGAGGCCGTACACGGTGCCGTTGGCGATGCGCAGGGCGTCGTCCTCGTCCTCGTAGCGGATGAGCGAGACGACGGGACCGAAGATCTCCTCCTGGGCGACGGTCATCTCCGGGGTGACGTCGGCGAACACGGTCGGGCTGACGAAGTAGCCCTGTTCGCGCGGGGCTTCGGGGCCGCCCGCGACGAGGCGGGCGCCCTCCGCCACCCCCTTCTCGATGTAGCCGCGCACCCGTGCGTGCTGCTTGGCGTTGACGAGGGGGCCGATGCGGTCGCCGTACTTGGCGGCGGCCTCCGCGGCGAGCGCGACCGCCTCGTCGTACCGGGAGGTGTGCACCAGCATCCGGGTCCAGGCGCTGCACGTCTGGCCGGAGTTGCCCATGACGTTGGCGACGCCCACGGCGACGGCCTTGGCGAGGTCGGCGCTCGGCAGGATGACGTTGGCGGACTTGCCGCCGAGTTCGAGGGCGACGCGCTTGACGGCCGCGCCCGCCGTGGCGCCGATCTGCTTGCCGACGGCGGTGGAGCCGGTGAAGGAGACCAGGTCGACGCCGTCGTGCTCGGCCAGCGCCTGTCCGGCGACCGGGCCGAGGCCGGTGACCAGGTTGAACACTCCTGCGGGAACGCCCGCTTCATGGACCGCCTCGGCGAAGAGCTGGGCGGTCAGCGGGGTGTCCTCGGCGGGCTTGAGGACGACCGTGCAGCCCGCCGCGAGCGCGGGGGCGACCTTGGCGACGATCTGGTGCAGCGGGTAGTTCCACGGGGTGATCGCGCCGACGACACCGACCGGCTCGGCGTACACGGTGGAGTTGCCGACCTTCTCCTCGAAGGCGTACGAGGCGGCGAGCTCGGCGTACGAGCCGGCCACCAGGACCGGCACACCCGCGTGCACCGCCTGCGAGAACGGCAGCGGCGCGCCGAGCTCGGCGGTCACGGTCGCGGCGATCTCGTCCTTGCGGGCGACGAGCACGTCGCGCAGGGCGGCGATCCGCCCGGCCCGCTCGGCGGGCGCGGTGGCCGCCCAGGCGGGGAGCGCGGCGCGCGCGGCCCGTACCGCGGCATCGACGTCCTCGGCGGTGCCGGCCGGGACATGGGCGATGATCTGCTCGTCCGCCGGATCGACCACCGCGATAGTGTCCGTGCCCGCGGCGGTGCGCCACTCGCCGCCGATGTACATACCGTCGTGGGCCTTCATCGCGTTCCTCCCGGGGGCCGTGGTCACGGCGTAGTCGTCCGCGCCCCAAACTAGCGCTGTTAGTTTTTGGGCGCCAGGGGCCCTATCACCAGGGCCGCTCGCCATGGCTCCCGTCACGGTGTCACGCCGTGCGCCGGATGTCCGTCCGGCCGGGCCAGTAATACGCCAGTAACGCCCTCCTCCTAGCGTCCGGGACCAGCCCGCCCCGCTCCGTGACTTCCCCCGCGGTTCCGGGACCACCGGGACGGGATCCCCCGTACCCCTCCAGGAGGAGCATTCCCGTGCACCTGCCCCGATCCCCACGGCGCAGATCTTTCCCCAAGTTCTCGACTTTGCTCGAACAGGGGAGACCCCATTCGTGGGCGGCCGCGATCGCTGCGGCGGCCGTGCTGACCGGCCCGGCCCCCGCCTTCGCGCAGTCCGACGCGACGGTGCGGAGCACCGCCGCGCAGAGCACCGCCGAGGTCGACTCCGCCGTTCTCGACACTGTCGGGAAGGGCGGGGAGTCGACCTTCTTCGTCGTCCTGAAGAAGCAGGCGGACCTGTCCCCGGCCAAGGGCGGGCGTGGCCATGCGGCCAAGGCGAAGGCGGCGTTCACGGCGCTGCGCGCCGAGGCGAGGAACAGCCAGCGGCCGCTCACGGCCTTCCTGGACAAGGAGAAGGTCGGCTACGAGTCCTTCTGGATCGCCAACGCGGTCAAGGTGACCGGCGACCAGCACCTCGTCGAGGCCCTGTCGCACCGTTCCGACGTGGCAAGCATCGTCAAGGAGCACCACTACGAGCTCGACGCCACCGAGAGCGCGGCGTCGGACGCCGCGGCCGACGCCGATCCGGTCACCCCTGAATGGGGCGTCGAGGACATCGGGGCGGACCAGGTCTGGGACCAGTACGACGACCGCGGCGAGGGCATCGTCATCGCCAACGTCGACTCGGGTGTGCAGTACGACCACCCTGCGCTGAAGGGCAACTACCGGGGCAACAACGGCGACGGCTCCTTCACGCACGACTACAACTGGTTCGACCCGACGGGCCAGTGCCCGGCCTCGGCCCCCTGCGACAACAACGGCCACGGCACGCACACCATGGGCACCATGGCCGGTGCGGGCGGCGTCGGTGTGGCGCCCGGCGCCAAGTGGATCGCGGCCAAGGGCTGCGAGTCCAAGTCGTGTTCGGATGCGTCGCTGCTCGCGGCGGGCCAGTGGATCCTCGCCCCGACCGACCACAACGGGCAGAACCCGCGCCCGGATCTCGCGCCCGACATCGTCAACAACTCCTGGGGCGGCGGCGACACGACGTTCTACCAGGACATCGTCGAGGCGTGGAACGCGGCCGGCATCTTCGAGGCGTTCGCCTCCGGCAACGACGGTGACGGCACGACCTGTTCGACCGGGCACGCGCCCGGCTCGCAGGCACCCGCGTACGGCGTCGGCGCGTACGGCGCCGACCGTGAGATCGCCTCGTTCTCCGGCTTCGGCCCGTCCCGGCTCGACGGCTCGATGAAGCCGAACATCTCGGCACCGGGCGTGGACATCCGCTCCACCTGGCCGGGCAGCACGTACAAGTCCATCTCCGGTACGTCGATGGCGACACCGCACGTCGCAGGCGCCGTCGCCCTGCTGTGGTCGTCCGCCCCCTCCCTCATCGGCGACATCGACGAGACGCGCGCACTGCTCGACGAGGGTGCCGTCGACGTCGACGACACGCACTGCGGCGGCACCGTCGACGCGAACAACGTCTGGGGCGAGGGCAGGCTCGACATCTTCGCCTCCGTCGACAGGGCCCCGCACACCGCGGCCGTCGTCACCGGCAAGGTCACCGACAGGGCGACCGGCTCCGCGCTCTCCGGCGTCACCGTGAAGGCCTCGGGCTCCGTCTCGACCCGCACCGTGACGACCTCGGCGGACGGTTCCTACCGGCTCACGCTCCCGGCGGGCTCCTACGACTTCGCCCTCAGCGGCTACGGCTACGCGGACGGCTCCGGGGCCGGCATCACCGTCACCACCGGTGAGCAGGCCACCAAGGACTTCACCCTTGCCCCGGTCGGCTCGCACGCCGTGTCCGGCACCGTTCTCGACGTCACCGGAAAGCCCCTGGCCAAGGCCACCGTCCAGGTCGCGGGCACTCCGGTCGCCGCCGTCACCACCGACGCCGCCGGCCGGTTCACGCTGCCGAAGGTCGCCGAGGGCGCGTACACGCTGACCGCCGCTCCCGCCGCGCCCGTCCTGTGCAACGGCACGTACCACGGCGAGCTGGCCGTGGACGGCGACGAGACGCTCACCGCCCGGGTGCCCGCCCGCTCCGACGGCGCCGGCAACAGCTGCGCCCCGGCGGCGTACTCCTGGATCAGCGGCAGCGGCAAGGTCGCGCTCAGCGGTGACGAGGACGCGAAGACGATTGCGCTGCCCTTCCCGGTGAAGCTGTACGGCGTCTCCTACTCCAGCGCGAGCGTCACCACGAACGGCCTGATCAACTTCCTGGAGCCGCGGCTCGGCGACTACGAGAACGTCGCGCTCCCCTCGGCGGACAAGCCCAACGGCACCGTCGCCGCCTTCTGGGACGACCTGACCCTGGACAGGAAGTCCAGTGTGCAGACCGCGCTCACGGGCAGGGCCGGCAGCCGTACGTTCGCGGTCGTCTGGAACAACGCCGCCTTCGCGGACGGAAGTCCGGGCCGCGTCTCCTTCGAGGCCGTCTTCGACGAGGTCACCGGCGCGGTCACCCTCCAGTACCTCTCCGTGCCGGGCAACGGCGCGAGCGCCACCGTCGGGATCGAGAACCAGGCCGGCACCGACGCCCTCCAGTACTCCTTCGACGAGCCGGTCCTCGCGGACCGGTCCGCCATCCGCATCTCACAGGGAACCAAGTGATGAGAACCGACTCCCGGCGTGCGCTGCGGCTCGCCTCCGCGCTGGTCGCGGCCGGTCTGGCGCTGAGCGCCGCACCGACCGCGCTGGCCGCCGACGACGGCAACGGCCTGCTCACCCTCACCGACAGCCAGGCCGAACAGCTGGCGGACCACGCCCGGCTGGACGCCTACGCGGCCGCCGACCGCGAGACGGTCGACCCGCAGGGCGCGAACCAGGGCTCCGGCAAGGACTCCGGCACCTCCGGGACGGCCGACGGCTCCGGCTCGCACCTCGATGAAGGCACCAGCACCAGCACCGACGGTGCCGTCACCCTCTCCCCCAAGTCCGCGCTGGAAGGCGTACGCGGCCTGGCCGCCACCGTTCCCGCCGGGGGCAGGGGCGGCGACTACTTCACCCTGCACAGCCTCGGCAGCGTCCAGCGCAGCAAGGCCGACGGCACCGCCCTGTGGCGACGCGACAACGCCTCGCTGTACGCGGACTGGGGTGTCAAGCCCAGCCGCCCGTGGCAGGCGGAGCCGTACCCGGCGCGCATCGTCATGGGCTACAACGCGGTGAGCCCGTTCACACCCGCCTCCGACCAGGGGTACGTGACCGGCGACCTGACCGGCGACGGCGTGGACGACGTGGTGTTCTCGGCGAGCGTCGGTGTGAGTCCGTACCGCCCCTTCACCTCGCCCGGCTCGACCCTCGCCAACGGCACCTTCGTCACGGTCCTCGACGGGAGGACCGGCAGGACGCTGTGGTCGAAGCTGTACGCGTACGCCTACAACGTGAAGCTCGTCGGCAGGACGCTCGTCGTCACGGACGCGCCCTACTACAACCTCAACTCCCCGGCCGCCGCGACCGCCACCGTCTCCGGCATCCGCTTCTCGTACGCCGACGGGGCGCTCGAACCCACCGACACGTGGACGTACGACACGGGGGTGCGCACCAGTACCGCGTGGGGCGCCCTGGAGGACCTGGGCGGCGGGCTCGTCGCTGCTTCGTACAGCCGGCGCAGGACCGCCACGTCGGCCGGGACCGGGCGCACCCTCGTGCTCGACACCGCCGACGGCAAGGTCAAGTGGCAGACGGACAGCGCCCTCTACTCCCGCCAGCTGCACCTGGACACGGCGCGCGGACGGCTCGTGGCCCTGGAGCAGTCCGACCCGAACGACGGCGTGCAGTACGAGATCGCCTCGTACTCCCTGGCCGACGGCAGGCGGACCACGCTCGACACCCGGATCAACGCGCTGCCCACCGACATGACGATCGGTGACCTGCGGGGCGACCGGAAGCCCGAGTACGTGGTCAGCGAGTCCACGCTCGACCCGTACCTGTTCCTCAACGCCAACACCGTCCGGGTCGTGGACGGCGCGGACCCGGCCACCCTGCTGTGGTCCTCCACCGTCAAGCGGGCCGCCGACAACAGCCACGACGGTCCGAGCGTGTGGAGCCTCGACGTCGTCGACGGCAGCCTCGTGACGGCCGCCCAGGACGACACCGGCATGAACACCGCCGAGAACCCCGGGGGCGGGCAGTACGCCTCGCTCACCGTGTTCTCCGGCCGCGGCACCGTGCGCTGGCAGCACAAGGGCACCGGCGCTTCGCCGATGTTCGCCCAGGTCTACCGCGACGGCAGCGGTCAGCACGTCCGGACGGTCGACCAGAACCAGAACCTGCGCACCTACGGGCTCGGCAACGGCAAGCAGCAGGGCGTGCTGCCCCTCCAGGGCGACCTGTCGTCCTCGGCCTCGGCCGACCTCGACGGCGACAGGAAGAACGACCTCGTCGTCGGCGGCAGGTCCGACGGCGTGTGGGCCTACTCGGGTCCGTCGCTGACCGCGGGCAAGCCGAAGCTCCTGTGGAAGGCCACGGTTCCGGGCCAGGTCCACCGGATCGAGAAGGGCGACGTCAACGGTGACGGCGTCGACGACTTCGCGGTCGCCGCCGACACGGCGGTCGCGGTCCTCGACGGGCGCACCGGCAAGGTCCTCGAACGCATCGACGGCAACGGGCAGTTCGTCCGCTCGGTGACGGTGGCCGACCTGAACGGCGACGGGAGCGCCGACATCCTGGTGCCCACGGACGAGTTGCGGGCCTACCGCGGCGACGGGTCGGCGCTGTGGACGTACGCGGCGCCGGACAGCGCGGGCGACGTCGTGTTCGGCGACCCCGCGGTGGGCGAGGGCCGGGTTTACGCGCAGTACACCAGCAACGGCTCCCTCGACAAGGATTCGCCCGCCGTCGACGGCGTCGCGCTCGACGCGGCGAAGGGCACCGTGCTCTGGACCGCGTCCCCGAAGGCCCCGGCCGAGGCCGTCGACGGCAAGCTGTACGGCGCCGTCCTGAGCCGGGGTGTCTTCACCTCGCCGGAGATCCCGTACGCCGACGGGCACGCGGTCGTCTACACCTGGATGACGGCGACCTCCACGACCGCGTCGGGCGCCCCGGACGCGGCCGGCGTGCAGAACGTCGTCGAGATCCGCGACGGCCGCACGGGGGAGGTGCTCCACCAGGGCCTGGCCGGCGGCGCCTGGACGCTCGGGAACTACTTCACCGGGCCGGAGGGGCTGATCCTCGCGGGGACCGCCTCCTTCCGCACCTACGCGGCCGGCGGCCAGGACTACTCGATGTTCACCCTGGCCCCCGCGGAGACCGGCGGCTTCCTGACCGCACCCGGCGGAAAGCGGCTCCTCGTCGCGGGCACGGATGCGGGCCTGGACCTCTACGACCCGGCCGTGCTCACCGCGGGCCACAACTACCCGGGCACCCTGGGCCGGGTCACGCTGATGGGCGCCCGGGAGTACTTCGCCGGCGACCTGGACGGTGACGGCGTCGACGAGGTCGTGAACCTCGGCTTCGACGAGACGGGCTTCGACCGGACGACCGAGCTGCTCGGCGGCCGGTACCTGAACCAGTTCACCGCCATCTCCCAGATGACCGTGAACACCCTCTCCTGACGCTCGCCGTCACCCGCGGGCCCCCCGGACATCCGTTCGGGGGGCCCGCCGTGTGTCCGGAGAAGGGGAGTTAAAGTGCGCCCCTATGGGTGCGGACGACGCGAACCACGGTACGGAATCCGCTCCTCCGCTGCTGCGCCTGCACCTTTTCGGCGGGTTCCGGGTGACTCGCGACGGCGGGCCCGCACTCGCCGAGCGATGGCCACGGCCCAGCGCCCGCGCCCTCGTCAAGCTCCTCGCGGTCTCCCCCGGACACAGCCTGCACCGCGAACAGGCCATGGAGATCTGCTGGCCCGACGCCGACCCGTCCGCGGCGCTCGGCAGCCTGCGCGTCGCCCTGCACGCCGCGCGCCGCGCCCTGGAACCGGAGCTCGCGCCGCGCGCCGCCTCGTCCTACCTCACCTCCGACAGCGCGCTCCTGCGCCTCGATCCGGACACCGTCTGGATCGACGCCGACCATGCGGAGCGCCTCGCGGAGCCGGCGCTCGCTTCGGGGTCGTCCCCGCGACTCGCCGCCGCGCTCGACGCGTTCACGGGCGAACTGCTGCCCGAGGACCGGTACGCGCCCTGGGCCGAGGCCCGGCGCACACAACTGGCCGTGACGTCCGAGCGGCTGCGGATCGCGCTCGCCGAGGCCCTTCTCGAAGAGGGCGCACCCGAGGAGGCCGCGACCGCCGCCCGGCGCGCCCTCGACGAGAACCCCGCCGACGAACGCGCCCACCAGGTCCTGATCAGCGCCTACTTGAGGCAGGGACTCCGGCGCCAGGCCGTGCGCCAGTTCCACGCCTGCCGGGAGTCCCTGGACGCCGAACTCGGCCTGCGGCCCGGCCCGGAGACCGAGCGGCTCCATCTGCTCGCCCTCGACAGCGGCAGCTCCATGGCCCCGGTGGAGCGGCCCGCCGGCGGCTTCGCGCCGCCGGCCGTGCTGCGCGGCCCGGCCCCCGCACCGCTGCGCGGGCGCGAGGGGGCGCTCGGCCTGCTGCTGGCACCCGACGCACCACCCGTGCAACTCGTCGGCGGCGAGGCGGGGCTCGGCAAGACCCGGCTCGTGACCGAGGCGGCACGGCGGGCGGCGGGCGAGGGCGCGGCGGTCCTGTGGGGCGCGGGCCACGACGCCGAGGGGCACACCCCGTACGGCGTCTTCGTCGAGGCCCTGGATGCGTGGCTGGCCGACCGGCCACCGTCCGAGCGGGCCCGGATCGGCAGCGAGCATCCTGAACTCGCCACCCTTCTCCCCTCGTTGGGGCAGATCGGGGCAGGCACGGAACGCAGTCCGGAGGAGGAGCGCGACCGGCTGTTCCGGGCGGCGGCGGGGCTGCTCGGCGATCTCTCGGCGACCGCACCTGTGCTGCTGGTCCTGGACGATCTGCACGCCGCCGACACCGGTTCGTACCAGCTGCTGAGCCATCTGGCCCGCCGGGCGGTGACCACCGGGACGGACTGGCGCTTCGTCGTGACGTACCGCGCGGAGGAGCTCGACGCGACGGACGCACGGCGCGCCGCGCTGGAGTCCCTGATACGTCAAGGACTTGCCCGCGCCGTTGAGTTGGGGCGGCTCAGCCGGGCGGAGTGCCTGGCGGTGGCACAGGACGCGGGCGCCCGGACCGGGCTCGACCGGGTCTGGGAGCTGTCGCTCGGCCATCCGCTCTTCACCGTGGAGCTCGCCCGTTCCGTCGGCGAGGGCTCCGATCCGGCGGGGCTCAGCGCCCCGGAGGGGGTGCGGCAACTGGTGGCCGCGCGGCTGGCCCGGCTCGGCCCGGCGGCACGGCGGGTCGTGGAGGCGGTCTCGGTGGCGGGCGGGGGCGCCGCGCTGTCCGAGGTGCTGGACGTCGCCGAGCGCGGGCTGCATCCGCCGCTGTCGGCCGCGGAGGCGACGGAGGCCGTGGACGCGGCGGTCGCGGCGTCGGTGGTGGCAGAACGGCCGGTGGTGGTCGGCGGCCGGCCGCTGCCCGGTCTCGCCTTCCGCCATCCACTGGTGCGGCTGACCTGTTACGACGGCCTGTCCGCCGCCCGTCGCCGCCGACTGCACTCGGCGTACGCGGAGGCGGTCCTGCGGCGCAGGCCGGAAGCGGTCGACACGCTGGCCTCGCATCTGTCCCGGGCCGACGACCCGCGCGCCACGCAGTATCTGCGGCAGGCCGCCGAACGCGCCGCCGCGCTGTGCGCCAATGACACGGCGGACCGCTACTACGCCGAACTGACCACCAGGCTGGACGCGTTGGCCGCCGACGCGGCCCGGGTCCGGATCGACCGGGGCGCGGTGCTGCGCCGGATGGCCCGCTACGACGAGGCGGCGGCGGTGCTGCGCGAGGCCCTGGACGACATGGTGCGGCGGGGCGACCCGGACGGCCAGGTGCTGGCCGCCGCACGGCTGACCGAGGTGCTGGCGAAGCACCGCGCGACGGACGAGGGCGAGGCGCTGCTCCACCGGTACCCGCCGGGGCCGGACACCCCGGCGCTCACGGTCGCGACCCACCATCTGGCGGGGGCGGTCCTGAAGTTCGTGACCGGGCAGTACGAGGCGGCGCACACCCACGCCCGGACCGCACAGCAGGCCGCCGATGCCGTGCCGGGGAGCGGGCGGCGCGGACTGCTGGCCCGCGCCCTGGGCATGCAGGCCACCTCGCTCGGGCTGGCGGGCCGGCTGAGCGAGGCCCGCCCGGCGGCCGATCTGGCACTTCCGCACGCGGAGGCGTACGGAGATCAGGAGTTGCTCGTCACGGTTCTCTCCGTCCAGCGGGAGCATGCCCGCCGGTCCGGGCGACTCGCCGAGGCAGTCTCGACGGGACGGCGGGCGCTGCGGCTTGCCGAACACACCGGCGATCCGACGGCGGTCGCGTTCGAGCGCGCCAACCTTGCCGAACTTCACCTGCTGCTAATGGAGTTCGCGGAGGCCGAGGAGCAGGCCCGGACAGCGGTACGGGAGACGGGCGAGCGCGCCGAGTGGTGCACCCCGTACGCCCTGGCCGCGCTGGCCCGGGTCCTGATCAGGACCGGCGGGCCGGGGGCTGCGGAGCTGCTGGTGCGCGCCGGGGAGGTGGCCGGGGCCCAGGGCGACGAGCAGGCCGTGCACGAGGTGCGCACGGCACGGGCGGAGCTCCTGCTGCGCGAGGACCGGCCGCGGGAGGCGCTGGTGGCGCTGGCCGGCGACAGCGGGCCCGGCACGGCCCCGCTGCTGGCCTGGGCACACCTGCTGTCGGGGCGCGCGGAGCACGCGGTCCGGCTGGCGTCGCAGGAGACGGTGCGTGCCGAACAGGCAGGCGAGCGGCTGTCGTTGACCGAGGCGTACACGGTGCGCGCGGCCGCGCTCGCGACGCTGGGCCGGGAGCGGGCGGCGCACGAGGAGTTCGGCCGGGCCACGTCCCTGGCAGCGGAACTCCCGTATCCGGCAGGGGCGTTCGCGGCGGCCGGGGCCGCCGGGGCGGACTGGGGCGCCACCGGAACCGGGTTTCCCGGCTGATCCGGCGTCCGGGCGGGCCCCACCGGGGGCCCGCCGCCCGTGCCGGGCCCTTTGGGCTGCCGTCGGTCCGGGCGGCTGACGGTCCGGGCACCTGGCGGGCGGGGCGGCCGACGGTCCGGGCGTCCCCCTGCGTTCCGTGTCCCCCGCCGGCCGCCGGTCCCCGGGCGGCCGTCGTCAGCCGATTTCCGCGGGCTCCGCACCGGGGTTCTCGAACTGGGTGCGGTACAGCTCCTCGTACCGGCCGCCGGCCGCGAGGAGTTCGTCGTGCGTGCCCCGCTCCACGATCCGCCCGTTCTCCACGACCAGGATGAGGTCGGCCGCCCGTACGGTGGAGAGCCGGTGGGCGATCACGACCGCGGTGCGGTCGGCGAGTGCCTCGGTGAGTGCTTCCTGGACGGCCGCCTCGGAGGTGTTGTCGAGGTGGGCGGTGGCTTCGTCGAGGATGACGACGCGCTGGCGGGCCAGCAGCAGCCGGGCGATGGTGAGGCGCTGGCGTTCGCCGCCGGAGAGCCGGTAGCCGCGTTCGCCGACGACGGTGTCGAGCCCGTCGGGCAGCGAGGCGACGAGTCCGTCCAGGCGTGAGCGGCGCAGCGCGTCCCAGAGGTCCTCCTCGGTGGCTCCGGGGCGGGCGAGCAGCAGGTTGGCGCGGACCGATTCGTGGAAGAGGTGGCCGTCCTGGGTGACCATGCCGAGGGTGTCGCGCAGGGTGTCGGAGGTCAGGTCGCGTACGTCGACGCCGCCGATGCGTACCGAACCCTCGTCGGTGTCGTACAGGCGGGGCAGCAGTTGGGCGATGGTCGACTTGCCGGCGCCGGAGGAGCCGACGAGTGCGACGGTCTGGCCGGGTTCGGCGCGGAAGGAGATGCCGCGCAGCACTTCGTCGCCGCCGCGGGTGTCGAGGCTCGCGACGTCCTCCAGCGAGGCGAGCGAGACCTTGTCGGCGGAGGGGTAGCCGAACCGCACCTGGTCGAACTCGACGGACACCGGGCCGTCCGGGACCGCGCGGGCGTCGGGCTTCTGGTCGATGAGCGGTTTGAGGTCGAGGACCTCGAAGACCCGCTCGAAGCTGACGAGCGCGCTCATCACCTCGACGCGCGCCCCGGCGAGTGCGGTGAGCGGTGCGTAGAGCCGGGTCAGCAGGAGGGCCAGGGCCACGACCGCGCCCGCGTCCAGCTGCCCGCGCAGCGCGTAGAACCCGCCGAGCCCGTAGACCAGGGCGAGGGCCAGCGCGGAGACGAGGGTGAGGGCGGTGATGAACGCGGACTGGGCCATGGCCGTGCGTACACCGATGTCACGCACCCGGCCCGCCCTGACGGCGAATTCGGCGGACTCGTCGGCGGGGCGGCCGAAGAGCTTGATCAGGGTGGCGCCGGGGGCGGAGAAGCGCTCGGTCATCCGGGTGCCCATCGCGGCGTTGTGGGCCGCGGCCTCCCGCTGGAGTCTCGCCATCCGGGAGCCCATCCGGCGGGCCGGCAGGACGAAGACCGGCAGCAGCACCAGTGCGAGCACGGTGATCTGCCAGGAGATGGAGAGCATCACGCCGAGCGTGAGCAGCAGGGTCACGACATTGCTGACGACGCCGGACAGGGTGTTGCTGAAGGCCCGCTGGGCGCCGATGACGTCGTTGTTGAGTCGGCTGACGAGCGCGCCGGTGCGGGTCCGGGTGAAGAACGCGACCGGCATGCGCTGCACATGGTCGAAGACGGCGGTGCGAAGATCGAGGATCAGGCCCTCGCCGAGATTGGCCGAGAGCCAGCGGCTGACCAGGCCGAGCGCGGCCTCCGCCACGGCGATCACGGCGATGAGGAGGGACAGCCGGGTGACGGTGCCCGACTCCTTGCCGGTCACGATGGCGTTGACGACGCGGCCGGCGAGGACGGGGGTGGCGACCGCGAGCAGCGCCGTCGCCACGCTCAGGATCAGGAAGAGGGCGACCCGGCGCCGGTGCGGGCGGGCGAACGCGGCGATGCGCCGCAGGGTGTTCCGGTCGAAGGGGCGTCGGTCCGCTTGCGCGTTCATGACGTTGTGGAGCTGTGTCCACGCCGTGGTTTCCATGCTCATGGGAGGAACGTACGACCTCCAGTGGACTTGAGGTCAACGAATGGGTTCGGGCGGCAGCTCACTGCCTCCGCCGGGGGTCAGGCGCGGTTCCGGTCGGTGGGGCGCCGCCGGGGCCGCGGTGCCGGGGCGGCACCGGGCTCCCCGTCCCGCGTAGGGGCGGCACCGGCCTTCCGGTCCCGACGCCCGCCTCGTACGCCCAGTCCCGCCGCCGCGACCAGGAGGGCGCCGAGCATGACGAACGGTGCCGCGGTGCCCGCCATCCCGGCGATCAGACCGGCGGACGCGGGGGCCGCGACCTGCCCCAGGCGGTTTCCGGTCAGCCGGAGGGCGAGCGCGGTGGACCGGACCTCCGGCGGGGCGGCCTGGACGACGGTGGTCATCGAGAGCGGCTGCCCGACCCCGAGGCAGAAGCCGAGCACGGCGAGCATCACGGCCAGCGCGGCCACGGGTACGGGCAGGGCGAGGCCCGCGCAGAGGACCCCGGCCAGCAGGCAGGTCGTGGTGAGCAGCGCCGTACGGCCCAGGACCGTGAGCATCGGGGTCATCACCAGGCGGCAGGCGATGGTGGCGGCGGCACGCAGGCTGAGCAGCAGACCGATGGTGGCGGGGGCGATGCCCCGGTGTTCGCCGACGACGGGCAGATACGCGGTGAGGATGTCGGTCGCGGAGAGCACGGCGAGGCTGATGAAGATCCCGGCCGGGACCCCGCGGGCCCGCAGGATGCGGCCGACGGGTACCTTCGCGGCCGGCTCCGCCCGGCGGGCCGCGGGCGCTGACCGGTGCTCGATGCGCCAGAGCGAGCCGAAGGAGACGGCGGCGACGGCCGCCGAGACGAGCAGGGCGAGCGCGCTGGTACAAGCCATGGCGCCGTCCCGCTCGGAGATCAGGTACCCGGCGGCGATCGGGCCGATGAGCTGGCCGAGGGAGGCGCCGATGGTGAAGTGCCCGAAGTTGCGGTCCTGTTCGGCCGGGGCGGACTGGCGGGCGACGATCGACTGGGCACCGATGACGAAGCAGAGGTGGCCCAGGCCCATCACCCCGCTCCAGGCCGCCATCGCGGTCAGCGAGTCCGCCCGGCCGCTCAGGGCGCAGCCGCCCGCGATCAGTACGACGCCGAAGGGCAGCAGGGGCGCGCACCGTCCGTGGTCGGTGCGGCGCCCGAGCGGGACGGCGGCGAAGAGCGGGAGGAGCGCGTACACCCCGGTGATCACACCGATGGCGCGCTCGTCGGCGCCGAGCGAAAGAGCCCGGTAGGAGACGGCGGGCCGCGCCATCGACACCGCCCCCTGCGCGAAGGCGAAGGCGATGACGAGGCGCAGCAGCCAGCTCCTGCCGGGTTCCTGGGAGGTGCGCACGGTCAGATGATGCCGAACAGGAGGCCGGCGCAGAGGATCACCAGCGAGGTGAGCGCCGCCCACTTGACGGTGAACCTGGTGTGGTCGCCGAACTCGACCTTCGCCATGCCGACGAGCACATAGACGGCCGGGACGAGCGGGGACGACATGTGCAGGGGCTGACCGACCAGGGAGGCGCGGGCGATCTCCAGCGGGGAGACACCGTGGGCGGCGCCCGCCTCGGCGAGCACCGGGACGACACCGAAGTAGAAACCGTCGTTGGACATGAAGTACGTCAGCGGGATGCTGAGGATGCCGGTGACGATCGCCATGTGCGGTCCCATGCCGGCCGGGATCGCGCCGACGAGCCAGTCGGCCATGTGCTCGACCATGCCCGTGCCGGAGAGGACTCCGGTGAAGACGGCGGCGGCGAAGACCATTCCGGAGACGTTGAGGACGTTGTCGGCGTGGGCGGCGATCCGGGCCCGCTGGTCGGGCATGTGGGGGAAGTTGACGGTGAGGGCGAGGGCCGCGCCGAGCAGGAAGAGCACCGGGATCGGCATCAGTTCCATGATCATCGCGGTGAGCAGGGCGATGGTGAGGCCCGCGTTGAACCAGTAGAGCTTCGGGCGCAGGGTGGCCCGGTTCGGGTCCAGCCCCTTGAAGCCCTCGTCCCCGTCGGTGTCGGTGTCGATGTCCCCGTCCGCGTCCGGTCCCGCGTCCTGCGCCGCGTCGCCGCCCGTGCCCGTACCCGTACCCGTACCCGTTCCGGCTCCGCCGGAGTTCTTGCGGGTGCGGTCGCTGCCGCTGCCCGCCCCGACCAGCACGGTCTCCGGCTCCATGGCCGTCCCGGTGGCCAGCGCCTCGTCGAGGGTGAGCATGCCGAGCCGCTTGCGCTCGCGCCGGCCGAGCACGACGGCGAGCAGCAGGACGGCGGCCAGTCCGACGCCGAGCGCCGGGATCATCGGGACGAAGATGTCGCCCGCGTCGAGCTTGAGCGCGGTGGCGGCGCGGGCGGTGGGGCCGCCCCAGGGAAGGGTGTTCATCACGCCGTTCGCCGTGGCGGCGACACCGGTCATCACGACCAGGCTCATCTTGAGGCGCTTGTAGAGCGGATACATCGCCGAGACGGTGATCATGAAGGTGGTGGAGCCGTCACCGTCGAGGGAGACGATGGCGGCGAGCACCGCCGTACCCACGACGATCCGCATCGGGTCTGCCTTGCAGAAGCGCAGGATGCCCCGCACGATCGGGTCGAAGAGGCCGACGTCGATCATCACGCCGAAGTAGACGATGGCGAACATCAGCATCGCGGCGGTCGGGGCCAGATTGCCGACGCCTTCGATGACGTAGTCACCGAGCTTCGCGCCCTGCCCGACCGCGACGCAGAACAGCGCGGGGATCAGGACCAGCGCCGCGATCGGCGACATCTTCTTCAGCATGATCAGGACCAGGAAGGTCGCAATCATGGCGAAGCCGAGGATTGTCAGCATGTGGATACCTATCGCTCACCCTTGAACTCCCACCGGACTCGGCGGTGCGGATGACGTTAGGGCGCGACTCGAAGCGTTAACAAGATGTTGACATGCGAGCAATACGAGCAAAACCCCAGGTCAACATGGGGGTCATGGTTTGGCGGGGGTGACCGTCACCGGGAACCCGTTGAGCACGGCGGTGCCGGAGAGCGGGTCGAGCCGGGTGCCGTCGAGCAGCTGGTTGACGTTGACACCGGGGCGGGCGGCGGCGACGGAGAGCCGGGCGCCGGGGCGGTGGTGGCCCCAACCGTGCGGGAGGCTCACCACTCCCGGCCGCAGGCCGTCGGTGATCTCGACCGGGACGGTGACCGCGCCGCCGTCCGATGCGACGGTGGCCGGGCCGCCGTCCACCAGCCCCAGCCGGGCCGCATCGGCGGGGTGCACCTGCAGGGTGCAGACGTTGGAGCCGCCGCTCAGTTCGGCGATGTTGTGCAGCCAGCTGTTGCTGGAGCGCAGATGGCGGCGGCCGACGAGGACGAGCGCGTCCGGTCCCTGCCGGTCGGCCAGCGCGTGGCGGAGCCTGGGCAGGTCGGCGGCGATCGGTCCGGGGAGAAGTTCTATGCGCCCGCTGCGGGTGGCCAGGACCTCCGGGATCCTGGGCCGGAGCGGTCCGAGGTCGATGCCGTGCGGATGATCGAGCAGGCGTTCCAGGGTGAGGCCGTCCGGGTCGGCGCCGAAGCCGTCGCCGTACGGTCCGAGGCGGAGCATCAGGTCGAGGCGGCGTTCGGGCCCGGTGCGGCCGGTGAGGGCGGCGGCGAGCGGGGCGGGGCTGCGGCCGTGCACGGGCGAGTGCGGGTCGGCCACGGCCCTGGTCAGCGTCCGGTCGATGACCAGGTCGTCCACCGCGGACGGGTCGGCCCCGTGCGTCCCGGAGACGGCGAGGACGAGCCGGGCCAGGATCTCGCTCTCGTCGAGCAGGCCGTCCTCCAGGGGCACGGCGGGCCGGGTGTAGCGGACCTGGTTGCGCACGGCGAGGGCGTTGAACGCGAAGTCGAAGTGGGCGCTGCGCGAGGGCGGCGGCGGGGGCAGCACCACGTCCGCGTGGAGCGAGGTCTCGTTGAGATACGGATCGACGCTGACCATGAAGTCGAGCCCGCCGAGGGCCCGGTCGAGCCGGTCGCCGTCGGGTGCGGAGAGCACCGGGTTGGCGGCGAGCACGATCAGGGCGCGGATCCTGCCCTCCCCCGGCGTCTCGATCTCCTCGGCGAGCGCGGCGACGGGCAGTTCGCCCCTGGCCTCGGGGTGGCCGGAGACCCTGCTCGTCCAGCGCCCGAGGGCGAAGCCCTTGCCGGGGGCGGCGGGGCGGGGCGCGCGGGCGGTGGCGGAGAGCGGGAAGAGCGCACCGCCGGGGCGGTCGAGGTTGCCGGTGATGATGTTGAGTACGTCGACGAGCCAGCTGGCGAGGGTGCCGTGCTCGACGGTGCAGCTGCCGATGCGTCCGTAGACCGCGGCGGAGGGGGCAGCGGCCAGTTCGCGGGCGATCGTACGGATGGTGGCGGCGTCCACGCCGCAGGCCGGGGCGACCGCCTCGGGCGTGAACTCCACCATGGCGTCCGCCACTTCGTCGAGCCCTTCGACATGGCCGGCGAGCGCGCCCGGGTCGGTGAGCTTCTCGTCGAACAGCACGTGGGCGAGGGCGGCGAGGAGAAGGGCGTCGGTGCCGGGGCGGATGGCGACGTGCCGGTCGGCGAGGCGGGCGGTACGGGTGCGGCGCGGGTCGACGACGGTGAGGGTGCCGCCGCGCCGGCGCAGCGCCTTGAGCCGGCCGGGGAAGTCGGGGGCGGTGCAGAGGCTGCCGTTGGATTCCAGCGGGTTGGCGCCGAGGATCAGCAGATGGCCGGTGCGGTCGAGGTCGGGCACCGGGATGGCGTTCGGATCCCCGAAGAGCAGTCCGCTGGAGACGTGCTTGGGCATCTGGTCGAGGGTGCTCGCGGTGAACAGGGCCCGGGTGCGCAGGGCGGAGAGCAGCGCACCCGGGTAGAGCGCGCCGGCCACGGTGTGCACGTTCGGGTTGCCGAGGACGACGCCGACCGCCTGCGGCCCGTGCTCCTCGGTCAGGGCGGGCAGAGCGCGGGCGATCACGTCGAACGCCTCGCCCCAGGTCGCCTCCGTCAGGACGCCGTCCCTGCGGACGAGGGGGGTGCGCAGCCGGTCGGGGTCGGCGTCCAGCCCGCCGATGGACGCGCCCTTGGGGCAGATGAAGCCGTGGCTGAGCACGTCCTCCCGGTCGCCGCGGGCGCCGGTGACCCTGGTCCCCTCGATGGTGAGGCTGAGCCCGCAGGTGGCCTCGCAGAGGGGGCAGATGCGCAGGGCGGTACGGGAGCTGCTGGGGTCGTGCGACATGGGCCCTCCCCGGGGCGGCGACAGCGGTGGCGCGCGTACGTGGACAAGCACGGCGAGCATACCGACCGGTACGCACGGCGGGGAGGCCGCCGTGCTCGTCATTCCAGTACGCGCGCCAGGTAGGCCCGCAGCATGGTGCGGGTCTCGGCGACGATGGCCTGGTCGCCCGACGGGTCGGCGCGGAAGGCGAGTTGGAGGAGGGCGTCGGCGGCCTCGACGCAGACCAGGACGGTGCGCGACAGATCCTCGTCGGAGGTGGTGCCCAGATGCCCGGAGAGGAGTTCGCCGAGCCGGCCCGCGACCCGCTGGTTGGCGTCGTTGGCGGGGTCCTCCTCGGGGGCCGCCGCACCGAAGTCGACGAGCGCGAATCCGGCCACGGAGCGCTTCATCGCCAGGTACTCGTCCAGCACGGCATCGATGGCGCCGCGCCAGTCCGCGGCCGGGATGACGGCCAGACGGGCGGTGACGCGTTCGGCGTAACTGTCCAGATTGCGCCGGGCCAGCGCGTCGGTCAGCGCTCGCTTGTTGGAGAAGAACCGGTACACGGAGCCGATCGGGACCCCGGCACGGCTGGCCACGGCCCTGGTGGACAACTGCTCGTAGCCGGTCTCGTCGAGGAGTTCGGCGCAGGCGTCGAGTATCCGGGCGAGGCGCTCGGCGCTGCGCTGCTGCACGGGGGCGCGGCGGAGGTTCGTGTTCGTATGGGGCACGGGCTCCATGATGCCGTGGGTCTCCTCTGCGGCGGTGACCGCCTGTTTCCGGCGTGGTTCTCACACGATGAGCGACGTCGGTTCTCACGCGACGAGCGGCGTGATCCTGATGCGCCGGGCAGCGTGGTCCTCACGCGATGAGCAGTGACAGCCCGCCGATGGTGTACGTGATCATCAGGACCAGCAGTGGGAGTTGTCCCGCGACGGCGCGGCCGGACGGGAAGAGGCGTACGGAACGGTCGTGGGCGGCGATGACGCCGAGTACGTGGCCGAGGACGATCGCGGCGACCTGGAGCGTGGCGACACCGCCGGGGCCCAGGGGCGACTCGGGCGGGGACGGATTGTCAGTGCCGAATGCCACCATGACCGTGCGTGGACCTTCGGTGACGAAGAGTGTGAAGTAGTGGGCGATCAGATAGCCGAGGGCGATCGGGACGAGCGAGTGGGCGAAGGCCGTGAGGGGGTGGCGCAGTTGACCGGAGATCAGCCGTACGGCACCGGCGCAGAGGGCATAGAGGGTGGCGACGAGGGCGACGGCGCCCAGGAGCCCCAGAGTGGCGGTGGTGGTGCGGCCCAGGGGTGAGGTCTGGACGGTGTTGATCCAGGACGGGGCGTCGGAGAAGCCGTCGTAGGCGGTGGAGCCGAGCATGACGCAGACGGTGGCAACGAGCCCGGGAGTCCGCGGGGTGGAGTCGAGCCCGTTGAAAGGGGAGCGGAGCACGAGGCGGCGGTCGGCGGGGCGGCGGCCGAGCGGGGAGAGCCGGGCGAGCAGCCCCGAGTAGACCTCGAAGGCGTCCCCCCGGTCGAACCATCCGGCGCCGTGGCGGGCGGCGCCCGCGAGGTGGACGGTGGTGTAGAGGGCGAGGAAGAGCAGGAGGGCGGTGGCCGACGCGGGATCGGGGGCGACGAGTTCGAGCCAGGTGAAGGCGAGGAGCCCGGTGGCGGCGGGCCACAGACCGAGCCGTGCGGGAAGGGGGCGGCCCGCGGCGGGGTCACGGCCCAGAGCACGGCAGACGAGGAGGTGGACGGTGCGCAGCGGGTTGACCATCCGCCAGACGGGACCGAGGAGGAGCGAGGCCGGGACCAGCCCGACCCAGAGGAGTACGTACACGGCGCCGGGGCCCGGGTTGCGGTCCGGGTCGTCCGGACCGAGGAGGAGTTGGAGCGTGACGTACAGGGCGG
This sequence comes from Streptomyces sp. NPDC001933, assembly GCF_042890955.1. Taxonomy (NCBI): domain Bacteria; kingdom Bacillati; phylum Actinomycetota; class Actinomycetes; order Kitasatosporales; family Streptomycetaceae; genus Streptomyces; species Streptomyces sp. NPDC001933. The sequence goes on from NZ_JBIASS010000012.1 coordinate 216,195, forward strand.
CGGCGAGGCCGAGTGCCCGCAGGGCGATACGGGTGGGACGGGCGTCGGCAAGACGCTGGACGGCGGACGGGAGCGGCCGGCCCGCCCGGTCGCCGCGGAACCGGGAGGCGGACCAGAGCAGGCCGAGCGCGAGGAAGGAGACGAAGAGCGCGGCGAAGGCACCCGCGAAGGCGTAGAAGGGGGACAGCGGAAGGTCGTGCTGGGCGCCGATGCCGTGGGCGAGGACGCTCACCGTACGACGAGTTGGGTCAGTAGCAGGTCGGACTCATGCGTCTCGACCTCGAAGAGCCCGCTGCGGTCGGCGGTGAAGGTCAGGGTGACGGTCCTGCCCGCGGGCAGGACGGCCTCCTTGTCGTAGCCGTGGACGTGGAGGTGGTCGGCGCGGTCGCTGCGCACCCGGAGTTCGACGGTCCGGCCCTTCTTGACCTCGGTCCGGCCGGGGGCGGGACTGACCTTTCCGTCGGAGACGACGATCTCGACAAGTGTCGTGTCGGGCCGGGGTGTCGCGGAGCCGCTCCCTTCGGGGGCGGTGGCCGCTCTGGAGGGGGTGACCGGGGAGAGGGGGGTGGAGGCCTGGACGGGGGCGGAGTTCACGGCCCAGGCGGTGTGGTCGTCGGCGTAGAGCCGTGCGGTGAGTTCGGTGCCGCCCTTTCCTGCGCCGCGGACGAGGGAGGCGGGGAGGTGGAACCAGGAGCCGTACAGGCGGGCTAGGGGGTGGCCGTCGAGGAACAGCCGGGCGTGGCCGCGCCCGGGAAGAGCGGCGCCGCCCACGCTGTCCGGGGTGAACTTGAAGTTCCGTACGGAGAGGTGGACGTTCCACCCGTCCTCGGAGTCCGGCCGTACGGCGACCGCCACCGAGGGGGCGCCCTCGGCGTCGACCTGGCGAAGCCGGCTGCCGGCGCCGTCGTCGGCGGCGAGCAGCTTGCCGACGCTGCCGCCGGCCTGCTCATGGCTGGTGCCGGGTTTGTGATGGGTGGTGGCCCGCCCGCCACAGGCGCTCACGCCAAGGACGAGTGCGCCCGCGGTGAGCAGGGTGACGGCGACTGCGACCGGCCGGGCGGCCCGGCGCGGCCGAGCGGCCGGGGTCGGCCGGGTGGCAGGGGTCGGCCGAGTGGCAGGGGTCGGCCGAGTGGCCCGAAGGGGCCTGGGGGAACGCTTCACGACGCGTCTCCTTCCGGGGCGGGCGCAGGGCCAGGAGCGGGAGCAGGGGCAGAGGTCTGCGCGGAACGCGGGGCCGCACCTTCGGCCGGCGCATCCGACGCATCCACGGAGCCCGGGGCATCGGGCGCGTCCGGGGAACCCGGGGCGTCAGTGGTGTCCCGTTCGCCGTGGCGGGCGGCGGCGACCACGGCCCACAGCACCCAGACCACGCCGAGCAGCCCACGCACCCAGGCCGGGCTGAGCGGAATCCACGGGATCATGAACACGGCCTTGTCCACGGCGTCCAGCAGCGTGAGCGCACCCAGCACCACCGTGGTCCAGCCCAGCCAGGGCCGCTCCCTGCGGAGCACGAGACCGATCCCGGTCCACCACACCCCGGTCAGCAGCAGCGCCAGCGCGGGCACATATGAGGCGGACAGCCCCATCGTCGACCCGGCCACATCGAGCCCGAGGCCGATCGCACCGAGCCCCGTGACCACCGTGGCGAGCCGGCTGCCGCGCAGTCTGCGCCACCACAGCACCCCGCCGACCAGCGCGAGCACCACCGCGACCGTCAGCGCGATCTGCACCTCGATGCGCTCGATGCCCCGCGCCCCGTACCAGTCGCAGCCGGCCGGCAGCCGGCGCGCCTGCACGTTGTAGTCGGCGCAGACGAGCAGTTGGGCGAGCTTGACCGGTTCACCGAAGAGCCGGTCGGCGTGCCCGGACACTGCGCCGCGTTCGGCGCCACAGGCGGGCAGGGCGCGTGGGGAGGAGGGTCCGGCGTCCGACTGCCAGCAGTTGCCCTCGCCCTGGCCGTCCCACCACACATCGGTGCGGTTGGGCCGGGAGTTGCCCGCCTTGTCCACGCCGAGGTGGTTGCCCGCGTACCGGTTGTGGTGCGAGGTGTCGGCCTGCTTGGACAGCGCCTCCTCGCCCCGGATGTAGGCGGGGACAGCGGTCAGGACGAAGGCGGCGCGCTGCTGCCCGTAGATCCAGTTGTTCTCGTACCGGTTCCAGTTGCCGCCCGCGGTGATGATGCCGGAGCCCGGCGGCATGGAGATCTGCGGGCAGACGACGCCCTCCTCGTAGCCGCGGTCCACGGGCGGTTCGGCGCAGGTGCCGTCGGCGACGTAGCGGTAGTAGTCGGCGTTGTTGTCATGGATCAGATTGCGCTCGAAGCGGGCGTGGTTCTGCGGCAGTCCGGGGTGGCCGGGGAAGGCGCTGTCCATCGAGGCGCCGCCCATGTTGTGGTCGAACTCGTTGTCGTGGACGTAGACGGAGTCGCCCGCGGTGCCGGAGTAGCCGACCATGTTGTGGTGGCTGCGGCAGCCGGTGATCTCGATGGAGTAGCGCGGCACGTCGTAGCCGTAGCCGTCGTTGATGTCCGACGCGCTGCCCGGGTAGATGCCGGAGTCGCCGTTGCCGTACGACTCGCAGTTCTTGTACAGCCCGTGGTCGCTGGCGAAGGTCAGGAAGCCGTACTCGTCGTTCCAGCGGGTGAGGACGGAGTCGATGACGAAGCCGTCCTGGGCCAGGACGTACAGGGAGTTGAAGGTGGTGCGCTGAGCGGTGAAGTTGCGGAAGTAGACGCCGTCGGAGCCGTCCGCGCGGATCGCGTTGAGCTTCTGGTACTTGGCGTCGATGACCACGTCCGTGCGCTCGGCGCCGGTGCCCTCGATCTGGAGGTCCTTCTTGCCGAGGACGGCCACCAGGTTCTGGTTGTGCGGGCACCGCGCCTGCTGGGCGTACGACAGGATCTGGTAGCCGAGCTGGGACTTGCGCGCCTTCAGCCGGGCGCACTCCCCGGTCGGCTTGGGCAGCGAGGGCTCCTCCTCGTACAGGCCGGGCAGGACGGCGATGTTCATGCCGGGCCGGTCCACCGCGTCGACGGCCTGCTGCAGATGGCGGTAGCCGGACTTGCGGCACCGTTCGAAGAGCTTCAGGTTCCGCTCCCGCAGCGCGTCCGGGAAGCCGGACACCCGGCGCTCGAAGTCCGCCCGGTCGGTCTTGCAGACCAGCAGATCGGGCTCGCCGGTGCGGTACACGGGGACGCTTCCGGTGCCGTCGGGCAGGGTGACCGGACGTTCCTCGTGCGCCTGGGCGGCCGGGGCCGCGAGGAGGGCGGCGGCGAGGGCCGCCAGGATCACCAGAAGTCTTCGTGTCCACGACATGTGCGGGAGAGTAGAGCATTGTTCAACTTTTGGAACCCCCCTGTGCGCCACGCATTTGGGCCCCCGGACACCCGGGTGCCTCACGGATGCCGTTGACTCACCCCGATTCGATTCCTACGGTTACCCATAGGATTCCTTCGGCACCGGGAGCACACATGAGCGGCATCGAGCAGGCGAGGAAGACGGCGGAGGCGCTGGAGCATTCCGCCGGTTTCGGCAATCAGCACAGCTCGGAGGCGGTGGCAGGGGCACTGCCGCACGGCCGCAACTCCCCCCAGCGGGCGCCCCTCGGGCTCTACGCGGAGCAGCTGAGCGGCTCGGCCTTCACCGAACCCCGCGCCCACAACCGGCGTTCCTGGCTCTACCGGATCCGCCCGTCGGCCGCGCATCCCCCCTTCGTCCGCATCGGCAACGGCGCGGTCCGGACCGCTCCGTTCACCGAATCCGTGCCCGACCCCAACCGGCTGCGCTGGGACCCGCTGCCCGAGCCCGCGGCCGGAACGGACTTCCTGGCGGGCCTGTGGACCCTGGGCGGCAACGGCGACGCGGCTCAGCGCACCGGCATGGCCGTGCATCTCTACCACGCCGATTCGTCCATGACGGACCGGGTGTTCAGCGACTCGGACGGCGAACTGCTGATCGTCCCCGAGCGCGGCGGCCTGCTGCTCCGTACCGAACTGGGCCTGCTGCGCGCCGAACCGGGGAACGTCGCGCTGATCCCGCGCGGCGTCCGCTTCCGCGTGGAGCTGCTCGACGCCACCGCCCGCGGCTATGTCTGCGAGAACTACGGCCAGCCGTTCACCCTCCCCGACCTCGGCCCGATCGGAGCCAACGGCCTGGCCAACGCCCGGGACTTCCTCGCCCCGGTCGCCGCGTACGAGGACGACGACCGCCCGGTGGAGGTGATCAACAAGTTCTGCGGGAACCTCTGGTCGGCGACCTACGACCACTCGCCCCTCGATGTGGTCGCCTGGCACGGCAACCACACCCCGTACGTCTACGACCTGCGCCGGTTCAACGTGATCGGCTCGATCAGCTACGACCACCCCGACCCGTCGATCTTCACGGTGCTGACGTCGCCGTCCGACACCCCCGGCCTGGCCGGGGTCGACTTCGTCGTCTTCGCGCCGCGCTGGCTGGTCGGCGAGGACACCTTCCGGCCGCCGTACTTCCACCGCAATGTGATGAGCGAGTACATGGGCCTGGTCGAGGGCGCGTACGACGCGAAGACGGCCGGCAAGGGCGGCTTCGTCCCGGGCGGCGGCTCGCTCCACAACATGATGTCGGCGCACGGCCCGGACCGGGAGACCTTCGACCGGGCCAGCGAGGCGGAGCTGAAGCCGCAGAAGATCGACGACGGCCTCGCCTTCATGTTCGAGACCCGCTGGCCGGTGACGGCGACGGAGCAGGCGGCGACCGCCGGACACCTTCAGCACGGCTACGACGACGTGTGGCAGGGTCTGAGCCGCAACTTCAGGCCGTAGGCGACACCACCGCTCCCCGGCCCGGTCCGAACGAAAGGCCCCAGGTGCCTCAGACGCCCAAGATCTCCCCGGGGCCGGCCTTCGCCCCCGACTCGCTGGTGCTCAACCGCAAGCTGCCGCTGTGGTACCAGGTCTCGCAGTCCCTGCGCGCCTCGATACTGGGCCGCGCCAAGGACGCCTCGGCGCGGCTGCCGACCGAGGAACAGCTCGCCGCGCACTACGGCGTCAGCGTCCTGACGATGCGCCAGGCGCTCAAGGAGCTGGAGACGGAAGGGCTGATCAGCAGGCACCGGCGGCGCGGCACCTTCATCGAGCCGCGTGCCCGCCGGGTGTCGCCGGTCCGGCTGCTGGGTTCGATCGACGCGATCGTGGCCCAGCAGTCGGGCGAGCGGACCTCGGTGCTCGGCCACGGCCCGGTCCCCGTGCCGGGAGAGCTCACCGAGTACTTCCCCGACTGCGCCGAGCTGGTCAGCTACCGCCGGCTGCGCCGCGACGGGGACAGCGACGAACCCACCAACTGGGCGGAGAACGTGGTGCGTCCGGAGGTCGCGGCCCGTCTGGACGTCGCCGATCTCGAACGCTGGCCGATGACCAAGGTGCTGCGCGACCGGGTCGGCGTCAGCATCGCGCGCATCACCGACACCGTCGAGGCACGCCTGGCCGACCCGGCCACCGCCGAACTCCTCCAGGTCCCGCTGCTGAGCCCGATCCTGTTCTACACGGGCGTGACGTACGACGAGAGCGGCCAGGTGGTCGACGTGGCGCAGATCCGCTACCGGGGCGACCGGTTCTCCTTCTCGGTCACCGTGGAGGCGCACTGAACCGGCCGAGCGGTCCCTGAGACCTGCCGCACGGGCGCGGTTACGATGCCCGGGAAGGCGGGCGGACGTGGCGACGGGGAGGACGACACGGTGGCGGCACGGGCGGCGGGCGGCTCCGGTGATGCCCGGGACATGGACGCCCCGCTCCTCGACGACCTGATGCCCTGGTCCGTGCGGCCGCTGCGCACCGGCCGCCCCTGGGTGATCGCCCCCGACGCCGCCTCGCTCAGGGCACGCTGGGAACGGCTGGTGCGGGCCCCGGCCGGCGAACGCGAGCGGCTGTTCCGGGCGACCCGCTCCCGTACCCCGCTGACCCCGGTGGCTGCGCTGCCCGGACAGGCCACCGGAACCGGCCGGTTCGCCCGCGAGGAGGGGCCCTGCCCGGAGCCGGTACGGATCGCGCACGGCCCGTTCGACGAGCAGTGGCTGCTCCCCGACCACCGGCTGATCGACGCCGCCCGCCCCGAGTTGTGGCGGGTCGCCGACGGGCACCAGCTCTTCGCCGTGGAACACGGGTACGTGCCCCAGGACACCGGCCCCGCCCTGTCGGTGACGGCGCTGCTGCCGGACGGCCACTCCCCCGCGGGCCGGCCCGGCCGGATCCGGCCGCTGTTCCGGCGCCCCGAGGGCCACGAGCCCAATCTGGCCCCCGGGCTGCTGAACCTGCTGCGCACCCGCCACGGGGACTCGGTGACCGCCCGTTCGGTGCTGGCCTGGGTGCTCGCGGCGGCCCGCCACTCCCCCGCCGGATGCGTGGTGCCGCTGCCCGCCGACCCCGCGCGCTGGTCCGCCGGGGTGGAGCTGGGCCAGGAGCTGCTGCGGCTGCACCTGCGAGGGGCCCGCGGCGCGGAGCGGCCACGGCTGCCCGGCGGGCGGCGGCCCTATGTGCGGGCCGCGGTTCCGCCCGTACCGGCCGGGCTGGCGTACGACGCGGACAGCGAGACGCTCACGGTGGGGACGGGCCGCATCTCGCCCGTACCGCCCGGGGCCTGGGAGTTCCGGGTGGGCGGGGTCCGGATGCTGGAGCTCTGGTTCGAGCGGCGGTCGGCGGCCGGTGCGCAGGGATCGGACGGTCTGGAGGCGGTCCGGCCGCACGCCTGGCCCCAGGAGTGGACCTCCCAGCTGCTGGAGCTGATCACCCTGCTCGCCCTGCTCGATGGGCTCCGCCCCCGCCAGGAGGGCCTCGCCGACGGCCCGTCGATCACGGCCGCCGAGCTCCGGGCGGCGGGCGTCCTGCCCGTCGCGGCCACGGCCCGGCGGCCCGCTTCGGTGCTCGGCCATCAGGAGGAGGGCCCGGACGGGCAGTTCGCACTGCTGTGACGGGGCGCCTCAAGTACTACCGGCCGAAGGAGTCCAGCACCCGGCCGAGCGCCCGGTCGAAGACCCCGTCCATGTCGATCGGCCCGGGGTCCTCGGCGAACCCGGCCGCCATCCGGGGATACTTCCCGGTCGCGATCTGGCTGATCAGATAGCCGGTGCGCACGGCGTTCTCCTGCTCCTCGGACCAGGGCAGCGACCGGCTGCGCTCCGCCATCGCGATCTCGCTGGACACATAGGTAGTGACCACTCCGTTGACCATCGCGATCAGTTCCATCTTCTCGCCGAACCGCGCGTCGACCCCGTCCAGACAGCTGAGCGCGTACTCCATGTACCGCAGGGCGTTCGGGCTGAAGCCGTACACGGGTGACATCAGCCGGGGCACCCAGGTGTGGCGGTGCATCATCGCGCGGGCCTGGTGGGCGAGTGCGGCGAGGTCGGCACGCCAGTCGCCGGACGGCTCGGGAAATTCGTACCCGCCGCTGACCGCGTCGAGCATCAGCTCGTGCAGGTCCTCCTTGCGCGGCACGTAGTTGTAGAGCGACATCGTGCCGCAGCCGAGCTCAGCCGCGACCTTGCGCATCGACACCGCGTCGAAGCCCTCCGCATCGGCGATACGGATGGCGGCCGCCGCGATGTCCGCACGGCTGAACGCGGGCTTGGGGCCCCGGCCCGCACGCTCGGGGCGCGCCCAGATCACTTCGGGTACAGCGGGTCGCCCCACCATCGATCATCACCTCGCCCACCATCGTAGTTACGTACACCGTACGTAGTGCGATACGGTGGGCGCATGACGACTACGTACGCTGTACTTAGTGAAGGTCTGGAGAAGCGATACGGCGATGTCCACGCGCTGCGCGGGCTCGATCTCGCGGTCGCCGAGGGCACCGTCTGCGGGGTGCTGGGGCCGAACGGGGCGGGCAAGACCACCGCCGTCCGGGTCCTCACCACGTTGACGGCGCCGGACGGCGGCAGCGCCCTGGTCGCGGGCCACGACGTGGTGCGCGAGGCGGGCGCGGTGCGCGCGGCCATCGGGGTCACCGGGCAGGACGCCTCGGTCGACGGCGAGCTGTCCGGCCGGCAGAACCTGCGGCTCTTCGCCAAGCTGCAACGGTTCCGCGGAGAGGCGGCACGCACCCGCGCCGACGAACTCCTGGAACGCTTCGAGCTGGCCGAGGCGGCCGACCGCCCGGCCCGCACCTACTCGGGCGGCATGCGCCGCCGCCTCGACCTCGCCGCCAGCCTGCTGACCCGCCCGCAGGTGCTCTTCCTGGACGAGCCGACCACCGGCCTCGACCCGCACAGCCGCAACCAGATCTGGGCGGCGGTACGGGAGCTGGCCGGCCGGGGCACCACCGTGCTGCTCACCACGCAGTACCTGGAGGAGGCCGACCAGCTGGCCGACGACATCGTGCTGATCGACCGGGGCCGGGCCGCCCACCGCGGCACCCCCGCCGAGCTGAAGTCCCGCATCGGCAGCTACGCCGAGGTGATCGTCGCCCATGAGTCGGCACTGGTCCCGGCGGCCGGTGTGCTCGACCAGCTCACCGGCGCCGAACCGGTGCTCGACCACGAGCGCCGCACCGTGGGCGCCGTCGCGACGGATGCCACGCTCACCCTCCCCCGTATCGTCCGCGAACTCGACGCCGCGGGTGTACCGCTGGTGGACGCGAGCCTGCGCCCGCCCACCCTCGACGAGGTCTTCCTCCGCCTGACCGACCGCGGCGACAGCCGCACCTCCCCACCCCTGAAGGAGACGGCAGCATGAGCAGCACGACACTGGTCCACGAACGGCCCGCCGCGCCCGCCACGAGCAGCCCCGTCGCCGACGGCCTGGCCATGCTGGGCCGCCATCTGCAGCGGATCAAGGCGGCCCCGGGCGTGGTGATCCTTACCCAGACCATGCCGATCACCATGCTGCTGTTCTTCGGGTACGTCTTCGGCAGCGCGCTGGCCGTGCCCGGCCAGGAGTACCGGGCGTTCCTGGTGCCGGGGCTGCTGGCCGCGACGGCGGCGGGCGGCATCATGACCGGGATGTTCCAGTCCGCACAGGACTGCCATCGCGGGGTGATGGACCGCTTTCGCGCGCTGCCGATGAGCCGGCCCGCCGTTCCGTTCGGCCAGACCGCCGCCGACCTGCTGACCACGGCCGTCGGCATCGTCCCGCTGATCCTGGTCGGGCTCGCGGTCGGCTGGCGGATCGAGGGCGGCCCGCTCGCCGCCCTGGGCGCCTTCGGGCTGCTGCTGCTGTTCCGCTTCGCCACGTCCTGGGTGGGCTGCTGGCTGGGCCTGCTGATCCGCAACGAGGAGGCGGCCGGGCAGCTGGGCAGTGCCACCTTCGTCCTGCCGCTGCTGTCGAGCGCGTACATCCCGACCGACAATCTGCCGCACTGGCTGCGGACTGTCGCGGAGTGGAACCCGATCAGCGCCGTGGCCTCGGCCGTCCGCGACCTCTTCGGCAACGCGTCCCCGGCCGCCGACGCCGCCTGGCCGGTCGCCCACCCGGTGGCCGGAACGCTCGCCTGGTCGGTGGTGCTCCTCGTGGTGTTCGTCCCGCTGTCCGTACGGCGTTACGCGCGCGGCGGCGAGTGACCCTCGCCCGCCCCGTTCACCGGGGCAGCGCGCAGGGCCGGTCCAGGGCGCCGAGCAGGCTGATGAAGCTCGACTCCAGGAAGGCCCCGAGCTCCGCCGGCGCATCGGGTCCACCGTGCGGCCAGCTGGTCACGGCCTCCTCCGCGAACGCCGTCCAGGCGCGGGCGGCGACGGCCAGCCTCGGCGAGTCCGGCATCCCGAGCCGCCGCTGCCCCTCCGCCACCCGCCGGGCGAGGGTGGCCCTGGTCGAGTCGACGATGTCCTCCACCGCGGGGTGACTGCCCGCGGCACCGCGGACCAGGGCGAGATGACCCTGCGGTGCTCCAGTACGTACCGCACGAAACCGGCGATGAAGGATCGCAGCCAGGGAACGGGCCCCAGCGAGGGGTCCGGTTCCGTGGCTGCGACGAAGTCGTCGCACTCCTGCTGCACCACGGCGCGGTAGAAGTCGCGCTTGGAGTCGAAATAGTGGAAGAGCAGCCCCCGCGAGATGCCGGCCCGTCGCGCCACGTCGTCCGTGGAGAGTTCGTCCAGTGACCGGTCGGTGAGCATGTCCAGGCCGATGGCGACCAGCTGGGCCCGTCGTTCGTCGGGGCTCAGGCGCGCTGCTCGCTTTCCGGACATACATACAGTCTAGAAGTGCTTCGACGCCGAAGTATTTTTCGGAACTCCCGGCCGTCACCCTCCGATGCCCCGCGAACACACCGAAGCGCTGCTGTGGGCCCTGGGGATGACGGGAGGGCGGACAGCAGCGCAGCGCCGGGACGGTGTGGTCACTCGCGACCCCGAGCGGGGCCGGGCGACGGACCCTGGCCGGGGAGCCCGGGCGGAGGACCGGTCGAGCGGTCGTGACGGGCCGTCGGGTCAGCGGCGGCTGCCGAAGAGCGAACGCCTCAGCCGTCGCAACGGCGCGAAGAGCGAGACCCGCGCACTCTTGCTCCGACGACGGTGGGCGGCATCGCGCGAGGTGAGCTCACGCATCAGCAGGGTCGCCTCCGCAGCCTCGCGCTGTGGCACGGCAGGGCCGCCGAGCACCGCGAGATGGCGGTCGAGGCGCGAACTCGTCGCACCGCTCCCGCATGTGATGGCAGGCACACGCGGCCTGCTCCGCATCGCTATCTGTTCCATGTCACTCCCCACCCGTACGAGGGCACCCGGCCCGGGCAGGTTAACCCTATCGCCCCGCGGTGACACTCGTGTATCCCGGTCGCAGGATTGCGCACACACATACGGAGGTTGACACCCCGCTCATGAATCCGCCTGATTTCAGGGCGAGTTGGACAGAACGGAAACGGACGGAAACGCTCCGGCCGCGGCCCCGCCCATGGACTGCGGACCGCCCCGCGTCAAGCCGGACGGAGACCCCTGCGAACAGAGGTCTCCTGCCCGTCGGACGGCCGAACGGGCCCGGCACACGCACTGGTGGTATCAGGCCCCCGCGTTGAAGGCGGGCAGGTAGCCGCCCGACTGTCCGGCGGCGGTGGGGTGGTAGGACTCACCGATGTTGAGCCAGTTGACACTGTGCAGCCAGGCGCTGCCGGAGCAGATCTCGTGACCGGTGAACTTCCCCGCGACATCGGCGAAGGCGAATCCATGGTCGGCCGCGCGCTTGGCGGTCGTCGAGTTGAGGAGGTCGGCCGCGCTGTTGATCGCGGTGCGCACCTTGTCGCTCAGGCCGACGGCGCAGCTGCCGCCTATCTTGTAGAAGCGCGGGTATCCGAGGACGACGACACGGGCGGACGGCGCCTTGGCGTGGATCGCCGTGTACACCGAGTCGAGGTTGCCGGGCAGGGTGGACTCGACATAACTGCGGGCCGTGGCTATCCGGCTGAGGCAGGTGGCCTCCGAATTGAGGACACAGGTCGTCATGACATCGGCGAAGCCCGCGTCGTTGCCGCCGATGGAGATCGAGACCAGGTCGGTCGAGGAGTTCAGCGGGCCGAGCTGACCGGCCTTCACATCACCCGTACGAGCACCCGAGCAGGCGGCGAAGGAGAACGAGGCGGGCGAGTTGGCGGCGGCCCAGAGTGCGGGATACGCCTTGGTGCTGCGCTTGCAGTCGCCACTGGCACTGTCGTAACTGCCGGATCCGACACCCGAGGAGTACGAGTCGCCGAGGGCGACGTAGTCGACGGCCGTGGCGGCGTTGGCGGTGGCCGCCCCGGTCAGGGCGAGTACGGCACCGAGCAGGAGCGAGGACGAGAGTGCCGCGAGTCTGGACAGTTTCATGGAACCTCCCTAGGACCGACCGGTGGGATCTCCGCGCGGTCTGCCGAGACCGTGGTAGCAGTACCGGCACCCCCACCGGAAGTGTGCATGCCAACTTTCCCCACCTGCCTTGAGCTCTTCTATGCGCCCCCTTGAGCCCCCGTCATGTCCGGTGCCACTGCCGGAAAAAGGGAGGAAGACAGTGAAACCCGGGTGCGCCGGGTACCCCCTTGCCGGATCATGGGCGCCATGTCCGCCAACCCTGAGTCCGCTCTGCCGATCCGGCTCACCGTCGACGACAGCGATTCCCCGTCCGACGTGGTCGACGCCCTGTTCCTCGGCCGTTTCGCGACGGGCGAGCAGCCGTACTCGCACAGCTCCTCACTGGAACGCGTCAAGGCCGGGGCGACGTTGCTGCCCCCGGCCGCCAAGGTGCTGCGCGCCGCCCGCGACGACGACCGCAGCGCCACGCTCGCCGAGGGCGACGGCTGGACGCTGCTCGTCTCGCGGTGGAGCCGCGGCGCCGACGTCACGGTCACCGCGACCAGCCCGGAGCTGGCGCGGCAGATCCTGGAACGGGCGACGGACGGCGCCCTGGACGAGCCGGAACCCCAGCCCGAGAACGTGACGATGGGCTTCTGGTACGTCTCCCCGCGCCGCGGCCCGTACCGCACCACCCGGCAGATCGCGGCCGGCACCTGGGACGAGATCCGCGGCAACTACACGGCACCGGTGGCCGATGCCATGGACCGGCTGATGAAGGTCACGCCCGACGACATCGCGGGCCGGCTGCTCCTGCTGCACGGCCCGCCCGGCACCGGCAAGACGTCCGCGCTGCGCACGCTCGCGCGCTCGTGGCGGGACTGGTGCCAGGTCGACTGCGTGCTCGACCCGGAGCGGCTCTTCAACGACGTCGGCTATCTGATGGACATCGCGATCGGCGAGGACGAGGGCACCGGCAAGGGCCGGTGGCGGCTGCTGCTGCTGGAGGACTGCGACGAGCTGATCCGGGGCGAGGCGAAGCACACCGCGGGGCAGGCGCTGTCCCGGCTGCTGAACCTCACCGACGGGCTGCTCGGGCAGGGCCGCAACGTGCTGGTGGGCGTCACCACCAACGAGGACCTGGAGCGGCTCCATCCGGCCGTGGTCAGGCCCGGCCGCTGCCTCGCCAGGATCGAGGTGGGGTCACTGACCCGCAAGGAGGCGGTGTCCTGGCTGGGCACGGAGGAAGGGCTCGGCCGCGAGGGCGCGACACTCGCCGAGCTGTACGCGCTGCGGCGCGGCAGCACTCCCGCGTCGGTGCCGAAGCAGGACTCCGGGGCGGACGCGGGCCTGTACCTCTGAGCCCGCCGGCTCACTCCGCCCCGTACGCCGCCCGCACCGCGTCCCGCGCCAGGGACAGCGCCTCGGCCCGGGACAGGCCCAGCCGCCGCGCCTGCTCCGCGTACTCCTGTGCCGCGGCGGCCGCATGACGGTCCGCCGCGTCCCCGGCGGCGGCGATGAACGTGCCGTTGCGGCCACGGGTCTCGATCACCCCGTCGGCCTCCAGTGCCCGGTACGCCTTCGCGACGGTGTTGGCGGCGAGGCCGAGTTCCTCGGCGAAGCCGCGTACGGTCGGCAGTCTGAAACCGACGGGCAGCGCGCCGGAGCGGGCCAGTTCGGAGATCTGCGTGCGCAGTTGCTCGTACGGGGCGGTACCGGCGTCCGGATCAAGAGCGATCTTCAGGGTCACGCCCCGATTCTCCCCCACGTCCGCCGCACCGCCGGAAATTGAGGAGCGGCCGGTGGCGGCCCGCGCGTAACGTCCGGCCCATGACTGTCATCGTTCGCGACTTCCTCCCGGCCGACGCCGAAGGCTGGGTACGGGTCCGGCGCGCCGCTCTGCCCTACATGGTGACGACACCCGAATCCGTCGTCTTCGAGCTGGCCTCCGCCCACCCCGACAAGCGCTCCCGGCTGCTGGTCGCCGAGGCGGACGGGGAGCTCATCGGCACCGCGCAGGTCGGTATCGTCCACGACAGCCCCGAACCCGGCCAGGGGTTCTGCAACACATACACGCGTCCGGACCGCACCGGGCGCGGGGCCGGTGCGCTGCTGGTGCGCACGGCCGAGGAGCACCTGGCCCGGGAGGGCGCGAGGGCCGTCTACACCTGGGTGCTCGACACCCCGTCGAACCGGGCCTTCGCCGAGAAGCGCGGCTACGCGCCGAGCCGTCCGGCGCACTTCCTCCATCTCGATCTGGCGGGCGGACCGCTGCCGCCCCGTCAGGAGCTCCCGCCGGGGGTCGAGCTGCGTACCGCCGCGGACTTCGCGGACGACCCGCGCCCGCTCTTCGAGCTGGACGCCGAGACCACCGCCGACGAGCCGAGCGACACCCCGGCCCAGCTGTCCGACTACGAGGACTGGCTGAACAACATCTGGCGCGCCCCCGCGCTCGACCGCGAGCTCACCTCGGTCGCGGTGGTGGACGGGGAACCGGCGGCGTTCAGCGCCGCGCAGACCGACGGCCTGACCCGGTACATGTCCGGGATGACCGGCACCCGCCGGGCGTACCGCGGCCGGGGCCTGGCCAAGCTCGCCAAGAACGACTCGCTGCACCGGGCGCGCGCCGCCGGCTACACGGACGCGTACACCGGCAACGACGCGGACAACGGCCCGATGCTGGCGATCAATCGATGGTTCGGCTACGAGATCTGTGCCACGGAGGTGCGCCATGTCCGCAAGCTCGGCTGAGTCAGCTCTGGTGGTCGCCCTGGTGAAGGCCGGGCGGACCAAGATCCGCTACCCGGCGGACATGGTCCACGACGACGGAGTACGGGTCACGGTGCGTGCGCCGTGGGCGGCTCCGGGGGTCCGTGACTTCGGCTTCGTGCGGTTCGAGCCCGGCGACGTGTTCACCGAGCACTACTGGCGGGACCGCTGGTTCGCCGTGAAGGAGGTCCGCAGCGGCGCGGGCGGGCTCAAGGGCTGGTACTGCGACATCACCCGCCCCGCGGTGCTGCGGGACGGGGAGCTGCTGGTCGAGGACCTGGACCTGGACCTGTGGGTGTCGGCGGACGGCTCGTCCGTACTGCGGCTGGACGAGGACGAGTTCGAGGAGAGCGGTCTCGCCGGACGCGATCCGGCGGCGGCCGACGCGGCGCTCCGGGCGCTGGACGAGCTGGAGCACCTGGCCCGCACGGAGGGTCTCGCGCCGTTGCTGGGCTGATGCCCGCAGCCGCCGTCCGTCCGCCGGGGCCGCGATGTCGCGAGGAGCGGGGTGGAGCGGACTGCCCCGGTCCGCTCCACCCGCGGCCGGTCCCGGCTCAGCCGCCCGCCGCCGGCCCGGGCAGCCTGGCCGCGGCGGCGTCGAGGAGCAGCTCCAGCGCGAACGGATAGCCGCTGAGCCGCATGTCGTCGGCCAGCAGCCTCACGGTGGCGGCGATATGGGGGTGGGTGTCCGCGTCCAGGCGGCCGTAGCGGTGCTGCCACACCTGGAGATCGGCCGCCTGCGCGGAGGCCGGCAGGGCGAGCGCGGCCGAGTCCAGGGCCGCGAAGGCGAGCGCCTGGTCCACGAAGGCGTGGTAGATCCGTACCGCTTCCGGGTCGGGGAAGCCCGCCGACCGGAGTATGCCGAGGACCGCCTCCACGGCGCGTGTCTCGTTGTTCCGCCCCGTCGTCCGGTGCGCCGCCAGCAGGGCGGCCTGCGGGTGTGCCTGGTACGAGGCATGGACGCGCAGGCCCAGTTCGCACAGGTCGCTGCGCCATTCGCCGGTGGGCCGCCACCCCTGCTGGGCACGGCCGATGAGCTCGTCGGCGACCGCCAGCAGCAGATCGTCGGTGCTGTGGAAGTACCGGTAGAGCGCGCTGGGGTCGGCGCCCAGCGCGGCACCCAGCCGCCGGACCGTCAGAGCGTCCGCACCATGCTGGCCCACCAGCCTCAGAGCCGTCTCCACGATGACCTGTTCGGACAGCACCGTGCCCTGTTTCGTCGGCCTTCTGCGCCGTCGCTGCGACTCCGGAACCACACGCTCATTCATGGCGCGGAGCTTATGACAACGGCATTGACGTGTGAAGAGGGCAACGGTTTCATGGCGTGCCATCCGGGTCATCCGGCCACCTCCCCTGAACAGGGCGACGACTGTTGGTGGTACCAGTGAAGAACGCAAGCACCACGCCGGCCGGCGGCGACCAGGCCCCACAGGTCGCGATGCGCAAGTCCATAGGCGTCGTCGACGGCATGGTCCTCGCCGCGTCGAGCACTGCGGCCACCAGCAGTATCGGCATCGGGCTCGGCCTGATGGCGACCATCGTCGGCCTGCACCTGCCGGCGATCATGCTGCTGGCCTTCCTGCCCGTGCTCGGCATAGCCGGCGGCTACGGCCGGCTCAACCGCGTCGAACCGAACGCGGGCAGCAGTTACCAGTGGGTCGGCCGCATCTTCAGTCCCTGGCTGGGCTTCCTGACCGGCTGGGTCAACGTCGTGGGCACCATCGTGTTCATGGCCTACACCACCACGATCACGGGCTCGGCGGTCATCCAGCTGCTGGGCCAGGCCACACTCCACAGCATCGGGGGCCTGACCCTCGATCCGAACTCCACCTTCCAGTCCACCCTGCTCGGCATGGCCGTCCTGGTCGCTGCCGCGCTGGTCGCGGTGCGCGGGCTCGACCTCGCGGCGCGTCTGCAGAAGTACCTGCTGATCTTCGAGTACGGCGTGCTGCTCGCGTTCTGCGGCTACGGCCTGTTCGCCGGTGACCAGCCCTTCTCGCTCCAGTGGTTCAACCCCTTCGACATCCCCTCGGCCGCCGCCCTCGCCCAGGGCATGGTGCTCGCGGTCTTCTGCTACTGGGGCTTCGAATCGGTCTTCAGCGTCGGCGAGGAGGTCGGCGACCCGCGGGACGCCTCCCGCGGCGGGTTCATCGCGCTGACCGTCATGCTGCTCCTCTTCCTGCTCGCCGGCACCGCCTTCCAGCGGGTCCTGCCGCTGGAAGAACTGGCCGACAACGGCGCACAGGGACTCGCCTACTTCGGCACCAAGCTCGCCGAGCAGCCACTGGCCGCCCTGCCGCTCATCGCCCTCATGTTCTCCGCGGTGGCGTCGCTCCAGGCCTCCGTCATCCCCACCGCCCGCGGGCTGTACGCGATGGGCCGCGACGGCGTTCTCGGCCCCGTCTGGACGCGGCTGCACCCCAAGCACAAGACCCCCGCCGCCGGCACCCTGCTGATCACCGCGATCGCCCTGGCCCTCGCCACGCTGGCCCTGGTCATCCCCACCGTCAACGATCTGATCTTCGCCTCCGTCAACGCGATCGGCATCGTCGTCGCCCTCTACTACGCCCTCACCGCCGCGGCCGCCGCGGTGCGCTTCCGCCACCTGCTGCGCACCTCACCGCTGGAGGCCCTGCGCGCCGTCGTCGGTCCGGTGCTGGGCGCGCTCGCGCTGCTCGCCACCGGCGGCTACCTCGCCTGGACCTTCTACCGCTCCACCGATCACTTCGAGGTCTCCGCCGACAACGGATGGTTCGCGCTGCTCGTCCCGGTCCTGATGATCGGCTCCGGACTGCTGGCCGCCGCGTGGGCCCGCTGGCGCCGTCGGTCGCCCTACTTCGTCGCCGCCCGCGTCCCCTCCGCCGCCGACCGCGTCCCCTCCGTCGCCGACGAGGCCGGTGCCGCCGTGTGACGCCCGCGCCGCTCACCCGCGGTGCGGACCGTGACACCCCGTTCCCCCAGCGGTCCCCCTCGGGCCGCCGAACCACCAGGAGCACCTCCCATGACCAAGGCCGATCTGGTCTTCACCCAAGGCCCCGTGCACACCGGCGACCCCGCCCGCACCCGGGCGAGCAGCCTCGCCGTCACCGGGGAGCGGATCTCGGCCGTCGGCCATGACGAGGTACGGGAACTGATCGGCCCGAGGACCGAGGTGGTCGATCTCAGGGGCAAGCTGCTGCTCCCCGGCTTCCAGGATTCCCACATCCACGCCGTCTACGGTGGCCTGGAGCTCGCCGAGTGCGACCTCAGCGGCACCGTGGGGGTCGACGAATACCTGCGTCTCCTCCGCGAGTTCGCCCGGGCCCACCCCGACAGCACCTGGATCACCGGCGGCGGCTGGTCCCTGGAGAGCTTCGAGGGCGGTCTTCCGACCCGGCAGCTGCTCGACTCGGTGGTGCCGGACCGGCCGGTGTACTTGGTCAACCGCGACCACCACGGCGCCTGGGCCAACACGCGCGCGCTCGAACTCGCGGGCATCGACCGGGACACCCCGGACCCCGGCGACGGCCGGATCGAACGGGAGGGCGACGGCACGCCGAGCGGCGTCCTCCAGGAAGGCGCCACCGCTCTGGTGGCCCGGCTGGTGCCCAGGAAGACCGCCGCCGACCGCCTCGACGGCCTGCTGCGCGCGCAGCGGCTGCTCCACTCGCTCGGGATCACCGGCTGGCAGGACGCCCTGCTCGGCGTGTTCAACGGCCAGCCCGACCCCTCCGACGCATATCTCACCGCCGCCCGCGAGGGAACTCTCACCGCCCGGGTCAACGGTGCGCTCTGGTGGGACCGCGCCCGGGGCTCCGACCAGATCCCGGAGCTGGTCTCCCGCCGCGAGGAGCTGGCTCACGGCAGGTTCCGGGCAGGCTCGGTGAAGATCATGCAGGACGGCATCGCGGAAAACTTCACCGCCGCGATGACCACCCCCTACCTGGACGGCTGCGGCTGCGCCACCACCAACAGCGGCCTGAGCTTCGTCGACCCGGTCGCGCTGCGCGGGTACGTCACCGAGCTCGACGCGCTCGACTTCCAGGTCCACTTCCACGCTCTCGGCGACCGTGCGGTGCGCGAGGCGCTGGACGCCGTCGAGGCGGCCCGCACCGCCAACGGCCGCCGCGCCACCCGACACCACCTCGCTCACCTGCAGGTGGTCCACCCCGACGACATCCCGCGTTTCGCCGGGCTCGGGGCGATAGCCAACATCCAGCCGCTCTGGGCTTCGCACGAGCCCCAGATGGACGAGCTGACCATCCCCTACCTGGGCCCCGAGCGCGCCGCCTGGCAGTACCCCTTCGGTTCCCTGCTGAGGGCCGGTGCCACGCTCGCGGCGGGCAGCGACTGGTCCGTGAGCAGCCCCGACCCGCTCGCCGGAATCCATGTCGCCGTCAACCGGATGCAGCCCGGCGCGACCGACGGCCGGGTCTTCCTGCCCGAACAGCGGCTCGACCTCGCCACCGCCGTCGCCGCGTACACCGCGGGCTCGGCCCACGTCAACGGCACGGACGACGCCGGAACGCTGCGGCCGGGCCACCTGGCCGACCTGGTGGTCCTCGACCGGGACATCTTCACCGAGCCGGCCGAGGAGATCCACACCGCCCGGGTCCTGCAGACCTACGTGGGGGGATCGCGGGTGTACTCCGCCTCCTGACGGCCGTGCAGCCGTCGCCCCCGAGCCGCCCCGTGGGCGACTCCCACACCTCTCCGCCTCATCGCAAAGGACCCTCGCATGACCGACCTCACCGACCTCGCCCATCTGTCCGCCACCGAGGCACTGCGCCGCTTCCGTGACCGCTCTCTCTCACCGGTCGAGCTGATGTCCGCGGTCATCGCGCGTGCGGAAGCCGTCGAGCCGAAGATCAACGCCCTGGCCGAGCAGACCTTCGAGGAGGCGCTCGCCGCCGCCCGCGAGGCCGAGGCCCGCTACGGGGGCAAGGGCGAGGCACCCCGCGCGCTGGAGGGCCTGGCCGTCGCAACGAAGGAGGAGCAGCCCATCGCGGGACGCCTCAGCACGGACGGCTCGCTGGCGTTCCGGGAGGAGATCGCCGAGCAGACGCACCCTGTGATCGAGCGGGTCCAGGCCGCCGGCGGCATCGTGCACGCCCGGACCACGACCCCGGAGTTCAGCTGCGCGGGTTACACCCAGTCACGACTGTGGGGCGTCACCCGGAACCCGTGGAACACGGAGTTCACTCCGGGCGGCTCATCGGGCGGTGCGGGCGCCGCGCTCGCGGCGGGCGAGACGACGCTCGCGACCGGCTCCGACATCGGCGGCTCGATCCGCATCCCCGCTTCGAACACGGGCACGGTCGGCTTCAAGCCGCCCTACGGGCGCGTGCCGTCGATGCCGCCCTTCAACCTCGACACGTACTGCCACGACGGCCCGATGGCGCGTACCGTCGCCGACTGCGCCTTGCTGGAGAACGTCATCGCGGGGCCGCATCCGCTGGACGCCGTCTCGCTGCGGCCCGAGATCGTCCTGCCCGAGCGGTTCGAGAGCGTCGAGGGCCTGCGGGTGGCGCTCTCGGTCACCCTCGGGGACTGGCCGGTCGATCCCGAGGTCGAGGCCAACACCCGTGCGGTCGCGGAGGCGTTGCGCGCGGCCGGTGCCGTCGTCGAGGAGGTGGAGGTCCCCATCATGCGGGCGGACGTGATGCGGGCCGCGATGATCCATTTCGGCTCGATCTTCGGCCCGTACATCGCTTCGGTCGCCGCCGACCACGGTGACCTGCTCACCACGTACGCGCTCGACTTCGCCCGGCGGGCCAACGAGGCCGTCCGCGAGCCCGGCAGTTTCCTCCGGGGCCTCGAGCTCGAAGCCGGGGTGCAGACGACGCTCGGTGTGCTGCTGGACCGCTACGACGTCCTGCTGTGCCCGACGACCGCCGTACCGGCGCTCGCTGCGGACGACGACCACCTCTCGACCAAGGTCGTGATCAACGGCGTCGAGCTGGACTTCTACCTGGAATCCGCGATGACCACACCGTTCAACATAGCCAGCCGCTGCCCGGTGCTGAGCGTGCCGTCCGGCTTCGCCTCGAACGGCGTACCGACGGGGGTGCAGGTCGTCGGACGCACCTATGACGACAGCATGGTGTTCCGCGTCGCGCAGGCCATCGAGTCCGCCCGGCCCTGGAGCCGCATCCCGGTCCTCTGACGGGGCGCCGGCCGACCGGCGCCCGAACCGCCGCTCAGTCCCGGCGCCGTGCCCACACATCGGTGTACGGCGCCGGTTCCTCCGGTACGGGGCGGGGCCGGTGGACTCCGGCGACCAGCTCCACCTCGTACCCGGCGGCGTCCTCCAGGTAGGCGGCGGTGTGCTCCTCGCCGCCCGCGTGCGGGTAGCGGTCCGGGAAGAGCGGCCGCCAGCCGTGCTCCGGGGCTCTTTCCACCAGTGCGTCGAGGGTGGCGCGGTCGCTGACGTGGAACGCGAGGTGGTTGAGCCCGGGGCGGCGCCGGTCGTGCGGGCCCGGGGTCAGATCGGGTGACTGCTCGACCACGACATAGCTGTCGCCGCGCCGCCAGCTGCGGCCGTGTTCCCAGCGCTGGTACGGGACATGGCCCAGCTCGCCCAGGAGCCAGCCCCACCCCCGCTCGGCCACCGCCAGGTCGGGCACCCACAGCTCGATGTGGTGCACCCCGCCGGTGCCGGTCCGGGCGGCGGGCAGCGGAACGGCGCGGCGGACGCCGTCCGGCTCGTACGCCACGGTGTCGCCGTCCTCGTGCCAGTGGATCAGGAAGCGCTCCCCCGCCCGGTAGCCCTCGATCCCGGCCCGGCAGTAGGCGACGGCATCGTCCGGGAGTGCGTCCAGCGGGAACCAGGCCAGCTCGGAGCACTTGTCCGGTTCGCGGTTGTACGGCGGGCGGTCGGGGTCGTACTCCGCCTCGAAGAACCACCCCGTCCTGGGAGCGCCGCCGGGGCCCCGGTGCTGCATGACCAGGGCGACCCGCAGCTCGTCCGGGTCCAGTTCGACACCGATCTCCTCGGCCGCCTCGCGGATCATCGCCTCGCGGACGTCCTCGCCGTCCTCGACGTGTCCGGACGGGGCGTTGAACAGCCCGTCCGCGTATCCCGTGCCGGCCCGGCGGGCGAGCAGGACCTCGGGGCCGCGGCGGAGGATCAGGTGGACATCGACGACCTCGGTGTGCCGGTGCGGCGGTTCGGCGCGGGCCACCAGGGCGTAGCGCTCGTCGTCGACCCGCTTGCCCCACAGATCGGGATCGCCGGAGAGCCGCTCGTGGTGGACGCGTTCGGTGAACTCCGAGAGCAGGCCGGTCAGTTGCCCGGCGGATAGGCCGACGCCGTTCCAGACGCCCTCGATCAGGATCAGCCGGCCGCCGGGCCGCAGCAGCGTGAACCAGTGGCGCAGGGCCGCCGCCGGGTCGGGCAGCAGCCACACCACATGTCTGACCATGATCACGTCGAACCGCTGATTGCCGACCGGTGGCCGGGCCGCGTCCCCGAGCAGGACCGCGGTGCCCGTCCCGGCGAGCTTGGTCCGGGCCTGCTCCACCATGCGCGGGGAGCGGTCGACGGCGGTGACCCGGTGGCCCTGCCCGGCGACGAGCAGCGCCAGGCTTCCGGTGCCGCACCCGAGGTCGAGCACCTCGGAGCGCCCGTCGGGCAGCCAGCTCTCCAACCGCTGCGCCCAGGCGTGCCGGACCACCGGGTCGAGCAGCCCGTGGTCGGGTTCCTCGTCGAAGGAGTCGGCTGCGGAGTCCCAGTCGATCGTCGTCATGAGTAGATCGTGCCAGTCGCCGCCGACAGCGGTACGAAGGATGCGCCGACCGGGACCCGCCCGGACTCCGCGGTACGAGGGGTACGGGCGGCCCCGGACCCCCTCGTACCGCGGCTCGCGCGGCCCGACGGCTACCCGACGGCCGAGGCGCAGGTGGTGCGGGTGGCGTGCGCCGGGTCCAGGGCGTTCGCCACCTCGTGGTAGGCGACCCGGTCGACGGTGCCGATCGCCACGTGCTCGGAGAGGTCGACCGGGCACAGGTCCTGGAGCAGGACGTTGCGCACGTCCGGCCCGTCCAGGAACTGCGTGCGGTACGGGGTCACGACCTCGTCGTACCTGGTCGCGATGACGGTGTAATGCACTCCGGGCACGGTGTCGGGGAGCGAGTTGAGCTTGGTGATGAACGGGGAGCCCGCCACCTGGTCGGCGAGGCCGGGGGTGTTGGCGTTCAGCAGGTCCTCGGCTCCCGGGAAGTACGGCAGCAGCTTCGTCAGACCGAGCAGGGTGGTGCCGTGGTTGTCGGGCGCGATCCCGATCATGGCGTTCACCTTGGCGGCCCCGCCGAGGAACTTCAGGTAGTAGTTCGGCATCATGCCGCCCTGCGAGTGGCCCACCAGGTCGGCCTTGTCCGCGCCGGTGGCGGCGAGCACCTTGTCGACGAACGAGGAGAGCTGGCCGGCCGACTTGTCGACCGGGCCGAGTCCGTTGAAGAGCGGCACGCCGGGCAGCTGCCCGTAGTCGAGCGAGTAGACGCAGTAGCCCCGGTTGACCAGATAGGGGGCGAGGACCAGCCAGTTGTCGATCGAGTTCCCGAAGGTTCCGTGGACCAGGACGACGGGGCGGGGGTGGGCCGCGGACGGCTTGCAGGAATAGTCGTTCCAGCCGCGGGAGGTGGCTGTGGCGGCGGTGGGGGTGGCCGCGGCGGCAGCGGCGGTGGGGGTGGCGGCTGCGGCGACGGCGAGGAGCAGTGCGGCAAGAGCTCTTCGCGCGCGTGGGGTGCGCGACGCACGTGTCCAGGGCAGCATCGTGTGGTCTCCTTGCGGATCAAGGGAGTTGCGATGTCTGTACACCCTGCGGCCCGGACCACGGGTCTGACTGCTGATTCATCCGTGTTCCCGGGCCAAATTACGCGTGAGTAGGGTGGCCTGGGAAGTTACGCGTCGGTAAAAAGTGATGATCCATCAGTCGGACGGGCCCGAAGGAGTGATCAGGCCGCGAGGCGTCCCGGCATCACGGCCTGCGGGCCGAACCTGGCCCGCAGCCGGTCCGCCACCGCCTCGATCCGGCGGGCCCGCTCGTCCACCGGGTCGAACGACAGCTGGTGCGCGGCCCGCTCGCTCTCCATCAGCCCCTCCGCGCGCAGCGCGATCCCCCGTACCCGGGCCCGCTGCAGGGCGAACGAGTCATGGATCCGGTACGCGAGTGCGGTGAGCGCCGCGGAGTGGGCGGTGGGTTCCTGGAGCGTACGGCTGCGGGTCAGCGTCGAGTATCCGGTCCGGTCGGCGTAGCGCACGGAGACCGCGAGGCCGCGGCAGACCTGCCCGTCCCCGCGCATCCTGGCCCCCAGCTCCTCGGTGAGCGACATGAGTGCGCGGCGCTGCCGTTCCCGGTCCAGTTCGTCGCGGGGGAAGGACCGTTCGGCGGCGATCGACCGGGCCGCGGCGCCCGGCACGACCGCCGTGCGGTCGATGCCGCGCGCCCGCTCCCACAGTTCGCGTCCGGTCCGTACGCCGGTGATCCGCTGGAGGGTGCCGAGCGGGGCCGCCGCGATCCGGCCGACGGAGTCGAGCCCGTACTCGCACAGGGTGCGGGCCGTCGCCGCGCCGACGCCGTCCAGTGCCGCGGCCGGCCGGTCCGCGAGGAACTCCGCTCCCCCGCCCCCGGGCACCACGAAGGTCGTCCCGGGTGCGGCCCGCCGGGCCGCCGCCCTGGCCAGCATCGGGTTCTCCGCCGCCCCGACGGCGCAGTCCACGCTGTGCAGGGCGAGCGCGCGGATCCGGATCACCGAGGCCAGCCCCCGCACGTCCAGCCCGAAGTAGCGCAGCGCGCCGCGCACATCGGCGAGCGCCCCGTCGGGCGGGGCCGCCTCGACCACCGGGGTGAACGCGCCGAGCAGGGCGAGCAGCCCCTCGTAACCGGCACCGTCCGGGAGGCCGCCGCCGACCTTGCGGAACCGCAGGTACAGGATGCCCGGGACCTCGGGTGCGGTGCTCATCCCGCGCTCCCCGGGCTCTGGTGGTACAGCTTCCTGCCGGTGGCGATGCCTTCGCCGGGCGGCTGGAGGTCGGACCAGGGGTTCATCTCGTATCCGGTGGGCAGCTGGATGCGGCGGCCGTTGCCGGCGGGGCCGGTCTTCTCGGCCTCCTCGGCCCGGGGTTCCTCCGCCAGCCGGTCCGCGACCGCGTCGAGTCCGCCGGTACGCCGCAGCTCGGCCAGCTCCGCCAGGTTCCAGGCGGCCGCGCCGACCACGCTCAGGCTCCGCGGTCCGCGTCGCTGCACCACTCCGCGTACCAGCAGCAGCCAGGAGTGGAAGACGGTGTGCGCGCAGGCGGCGTGGCTGTCGTCGAAGAAGGCCAGGTCGACCAGGCCCGTGCCGTCGTCCAGGGTGGTGAAGACGACCCGGCGGCCGGAGCGGACCGGCGGGGTCTGGGTGGCCGCCTTGGCGCCCGCGACCAGCACGGTGTCCCCGTGCCGTGCCTCGCGCAGCCGGTTGGCGAGGACCACGCCGAGCTCCTTCAGGAAGACGTGGTGATCGTCCATCAGGTGGCGGGAGACGTCCATGCTCAGGACGCCCAGCTCGGCGCTGAGCCGTTCCGTCTCGTCGAGGTCGGGCAGGCCGATGGAGCCGGTCCGGTGTCCGCCGTCGAGCGGCAGCTGCCCGCCCGGTCCGCCGCCGGAGCCCGTGCCCCGCTGGGCGCGGTGCAGTTCGGACAGGTGCAGCAGCAGATCGCGCCGGTTGGCGCCGAACGCGTCCAACGCGCCCACCCGGGCCAGCCGTTCGGCGGCCGGCCTGCCCGGCCTGGCGCGCTGCCAGAAGTCGAGCAGCGAGGTGTAGGGCTGTCCGGCCTCGATCCGGGCGACCTCGGCCGCGCCGATGCCGTGGACGTCCGAGAGTGCGAGCCGCACCCCCCAGACGCCCTTTCCACCCTCACTGTCGGACACCAGTTCGATTCGATGGGTGGCCGCCGACCGGTTCACGTCCAGTCCCAGCACCGGCACCCCGCGCCGCCGCGCGTCCGCGAGCAGCAGCCGCTTCGGGTACATCCCGGGGTCATGGGTGAGCAGCCCGGCGTAGAAGGCGGCCGGGTGGTGCGCCTTGAGCCAGGCCGACTGGTACGTCGGCACGGCGAAGGCGACCGCGTGCGCCTTGCAGAAGCCGTAGCTGCCGAACGCCTCGATGATCTCCCAGGTCCGGGCGATCGCTTCGGCGCCGTACTTCCTCTCCGCCGCCCGCTGCGCGAACCACACCTTGATCCGGTCCTGCGATCCGGGGTCGGAGAGTCCGCGCCGCACCCGGTCGGCCTCGTCCCGGCCGCAGCCGGTCATGATGTCGACCATCTCGATGATCTGCTCGTGGAAGACGACCACTCCGTACGTCTCGCGCAGCGGTCCTTCCAGATCGGGGTGCGGGTAGCGCACGGGGGCCCGGCCGTGCCGGGCCTCGATGAACG
Source organism: Streptomyces sp. NPDC001933 (assembly GCF_042890955.1). Lineage (NCBI taxonomy): Bacteria > Bacillati > Actinomycetota > Actinomycetes > Kitasatosporales > Streptomycetaceae > Streptomyces > Streptomyces sp. NPDC001933. The sequence goes on from NZ_JBIASS010000012.1 coordinate 242,080, forward strand.
GCCGCACCATGTCGGCGGCGACCGGTCCGGGGCGGAACAGCGAGATGTCGACCACCAGGTCGTGGAAGCCGGCCGGCTGGAGCCTGCCGACCAGGTCGCGCTGGCCCGGCGACTCGATCTGGAAGCAGCCCAGCGTCTCGGCGCTCCTGATCAACCGGTACGTCTCCGGGTCGTCCGGCTCCACCGCGTCCAGGTCCACGGCCTGCCCCGAGGCCCGCCCGATCTCCGCGACCGCGTGCGCCATCGCCGACTGCATCCGCACACCCAGCACATCGAGCTTGAGCAGCCCCAGCTCCTCCACGTCCTCCTTGTCGAACTGCACCATCGGGAAGCCGTCGCCGCTGGTGGGCACGGTGGGCACCCGGCGCAGCAGCGTGGCGTCCGACAGGATCACCCCGCACGGGTGCATGGCGATGCCGCGCGGCAGTGCGTCCAGCGCCTCCACCAGCTCCCAGAGCCGTCCGTACCGGCCCTTCTCCCGTGCCACTTCGCGCAGTTCGGGCAGTTCCTCCATGGCCGCGCGGGCGTCGCGGGCCCGGATGTGCGGGAAGGCCTTGGCGAGCCGGTCGGTCTCGGCCGGGTCCATGGAGAGCGCGGCACCCACGTCACGGATGGCGTGGCGCACCCGGTAGGTCTCGGGCATGGCGACGGTCGCGACCCGTTCGGTGCCGAAGCGTCCGATGATCGCGCGGTAGACGTCGAGCCTGCGGGCGGACTCCACGTCGATGTCGATGTCGGGCAGCACGAAGCGGCGCCTGGACAGGAAGCGCTCCATCAGCAGCCCGTGCTCGACCGGGTCGGCGTGCGCGATCCCGAGGAGATGGTTGACCAGGGATCCCGCCCCGGAGCCCCGGGCGGCGACCCGTACCTTCATCTCCCGTACGTCGTCCACCACTTGAGTGACCGTCAGGAAGTAAGAGGCGAAGCCGTGGTGGGCGATGACGTCCAGCTCCTGGTGCATCCGCTCCCAGTAGTCGCGCCTGCGGTCGTAGCCGCGCAGCACCATGCCGGCAGCGGCGCGGGAGGCCAGCACCCGCTGGGCGGTGCGCCGCCCGGCGCCGACGAGCTCCGGTTCGGGGAAGTGGACGGTGCCGAGACCGAGGTCGCCCTCGGGGTCGACGACGCAGGCGTCGGCGGTGCGCCGGGTCTCCGCGAGCAGCCGCGCCCCGGCGCCCTCGCCGAGACCGGCGGCCGTGGCGATCCGCTCCGCGGTGTCCGCCATCGCGCGGGCGTCCTTCAGCCAGCGTTCCCCGCTGTCGAGCGGGGCGCGGCGGGGGTCGACGGGGACCAGTCGGCGGGCCGCGTCGAGCACATCGGCGACCGGGCCCTGCCCGGCGTCGGCGTACCGGACCGCGTTGGTCAGCACGGCCCGCACCCCCTGCTCGGCGGCGAGGCCGACGGTACGGGCGGCGAGCCGCAGCGAACCGGGGCCGGTGCCTTCCCGCCCGTGGTGGACGGCTTCGAGGCGCAGGTCGTCGCCGTAGATCTCGCGCCAGTCGGCGAGCAGCGCGGCGGCCCGGTCCGGGCGGCCGGCGGCCAGCGCCCTGCCGACGTCGGAGGCGGGGCCGAGCAGCACGGTGAGCCCTTCGGCGGGCAGCTCGGCCCGGCCGACCAGGGGCTGTCCGGCACCGTCGGGCGTGGGGGCGTGGGCGGCGGTGACGAGCCGGCACAGCTCCGCCCAGCCCCGGGCGCCGTCCCGGGCGAGGAAGGTGACCCGGGGTGCGGATTCGTCGACGAAGGCGCCGCCGCGGACCGGGGTCCGCAGCCGCTGCGCGGGCCCGCCCCTTCTCGTATGCTCCGCCGTCGCGGATCCCACCGCGAGCTCCACCCCGAAGAGCGGCCGCATCCCGGCCTTCTCGCAGGCCCTGGCGAAGCGGACCGTGCCCGCGAGGGTGTCGCGGTCGGTCAGCGCCAGCGCGTCCATCCCCCGCTGGGCGGCGCGCTCCGCCAGCCGCTCCGGGTGCGATGCCCCGTACCGCAGGGAGAACCCGGAAACGGTATGCAGATGCGTGAACCCGGGCATCTGCACCTCCTGGACCGATCCGTACTCACCACCCCCTCGCCTCCACCATAGACCAAGTTTCGAACATTCGTGCGATAGCGGGAGCACAGAACCTCCTCTGCCCCGGACCGGCGGTCCGCGAGGGATCCGATCAGCCATTCGGCCCTGCCCCGCCTGCACGAACAACCGGCGCCCCGGAGCGTGGGGGCATGACTTTCGTCGACGAGGTGAAGAACGCCGTCACTCCACGGGCCGCACTGCTCGTCATCGGTGTGCTCGGACTGCAGTTGCTGTTCATCGCGTCCTACGTCGGGGCGCTGCACAAGCCGAAGCCGACGGACGTACCCTTCGGCCTCGTCGCACCCCGGCAGATCTCCGCACAGCTCCTCACCGAGCTGAAGAATCTCCCCGGCGGCCCACTGGACCCCCGCACGCTCGCCGACGCGGCCACCGCCCGCGAGCAGATCCTCGACCGCAGGATCGACGGCGCCCTGATCGTCAGCCCCGAGGGCACGACCGACACCGTGCTGGTCGCCTCCGGCGGCGGCACCTCGCTGGCCACCACCCTGACGAAGATCATCACGGAGGTCGACCGGACCCAGCAGCGCACGGTACGGACCGTGGACCTGGCCCCCGCCTCCGACCAGGACTTCAACGGGATCTCGTCGTTCTACCTGGTCGTCGGCTGGTGCGTCGGCGGCTACCTCTGCGCCTCGATCCTGGCGATCAGCGCGGGCGCCAAACCCGCCAACCGACAGCGCGCGGTGATCCGGACCGGTGTCATGGCGCTGTACTCGATCATGGGCGGGATCGGCGGCGCGATCATCATCGGCCCGATCCTCGGCGCCCTGCCCGGAAGCTTCTGGGGCCTGTCGGGCCTGGGCGCGCTGACCGTCTTCGCGGTCGGCATGATCACCCTCGCCCTCCAGGCCGTCACCGGCATCGTCGGCATCGGCCTGGCCGTCCTGATCGTGGTGATCGCGGGCAACCCGAGCGCCGGCGGCGCTTACCCGCTGCCGATGCTCCCGGACTTCTGGCGGGCGATCGGCCCCGCGCTGCCGCCCGGGGCGGGCACCTGGGTGGCCCGCTCGATCGCCTACTTCAGGGGCAACGCGGTCACCGGCTCCCTGCTGGTGCTGTCCGCGTGGGCGGCGGTGGGCACAGCCGTCACGCTCCTGGTCGCCGCGCACCGCAGCCCGGAGGAACTCAGCGGCGAGCGGCCGCCGTTCGGTTCGAATCCCGCCGCCTGACCTTCGCACCCCGCGCCGCGCCCGCCGACCGGCCGGCGCGGCCCTTCGTGCGGGAAGGGCCGCCCTCCCCCCGGGGGAGGGCGGCCCGAATACACCTGGCATTCGGGGAGACGGGGAGCTACGCTGCCCCGCGATGACAACTCACTCTGCCAACAGATTGGGGGCCCCGTCCGCGCAAGGTGAGTGCTGATGCTCACTCAGGACGCGAACAGGGATTCCCGCCTGTCCTTCTGGCTGCGCGTGCGAGAGTTCGCCGTGCCGCCCTCCATGATCGAGACCGCGACCGCCCGCCGTCATGTCGGCGACTGGGCGGGGGCATGCGCCGCCGCGGGTGTCGATGTCGATCTCAGCCCACGGTCCGTGGCACGCACCCACGGGCGAGAACTCGCGTCCCGGATCCGGGACGATCTGCGCCATCTGGCCCCTGACCTGTTGCGCTGGCACCTGCCGAGAATCGCTCCGCGCGGGCTGCTGCGCCCGGGGCTGACGGTCTCTCTGGCCCGGTACGACACCGAGGGGCCCGGCGGTATGCGCCCGGTGCGTCTGGTGGTCCGGACCCCGCCCGCCTGGGCGGATGCCGGTCAGCGGATCGGGCTCGCGCTGTGGGACGGACCGGAGTCCGGCACCGAGGCCCGCCGCCATCCGCACCACCGCCCGAACCCCCGGTTCCGCCTCGACCTGCACCGCCATCTCTGGGATGCGCGCAGGACCGACGAGCTGCGGTTCCGGTCCGGGGCCGACGGGCCGCCCGCCGGCCGCCGGGTCGCGGTGCCTCCCGAGGTGCTGGAGCTGGTGCCGCCCGCCCGTCGCTGCGCCGTCGACCGGTGGGCGGACGAGGCGGGGATCCTGCTCCGGGCCGAGGGGCGGTCCGCCGGGACCGTCGCCGTGCGGTTCGGGGCCCGGCACCGGCTGCTCCTGGACCTGGTGCCCGAGGGGGACGGCCCCGGGCCGCCCACGCTGCGGATCGCGGCCGCCACCACGGCCACGGGCGGTGGTGCCTCCGCGCTGCCGGTGCTGCCCGACGCGGCGACCTGGGTGCTGCCCGACCTCGATCTGATCCGTACCGGGTCGATCGAGGCAGGGCGGCTCCATCCGCTGGTCCTCGCGGCACTGGCACCGGAGCGCCCGCCGCCCGGTCCGGCACCGGCCCCGGACCGGGCGGGGCAGCCACGCCTCGTGGAATGCCGGGGAGCTCTGCACCGGATCGGCCTGGTCGACGGGGTGCTGGCCCCGCTGGACCACGACCCGGCCGAGATCCGCCGGGAGGAGCTGCTGGTCGCACTGACCGGCACCCCGCTGCCCTGCCTCCAGGCCATCGACGAGGCGCACCGCCGTCCGGACTGCCTCACCGGTGTGCGCGAACGCCTGGACCACGGCGACATCGCCGGTGCGCTGGCCGTCGTCGAGGGTCTGCTCGGCCCCGGCGCGCTGCTGCGCAGCGGCGAACTGCGGGACGAGCTGGAGGAGGCCGCGCGGCGGCGGATCACGTACGGGCTGTTCCGGGCGGGCCTGGTCGAAGGGCCCGACCGCCTCCACCCGTACCGCCGCCGGCCCCGTGACCGCCGCTCGCACCCGCGCCACGCGGTCCGTCGCTGACCCACGGTCCGTCACCGGCCCGCAGCTCGCATGCCGTCCGCGACCGGCACACCGTCCGTCGACGGCCGGAATTCCTCTCACTTCCTCCGTACGCCTCACCACGAACCCACAGGTGATTCAGACATGCTCACACGCACCCCTTTCGTCACGTCCGTCCCTTCCTCCGGCCAGGACCGCACCTCCCAGCTCGACATCGCCGGTCAGCTGACGGCCCTGCTGCGCGACACCACCACCGAACCCCGTCCCGACATCCAGCTGGAGGCCCTGACCCTGGCCGTTGCCGCCGATCTGCCCGTACTCCTGTGGGGCGAGCCCGGCATCGGCAAGACCGCCGCGCTCACCCAGCTCGCCGTGTCCCTGGATCTTCCGCTGACCACTGTCATCGCCAGCGTCCATGAGCCGTCCGACTTCTCGGGGCTGCCCATCGTGGGGGACGACCCCGCTGAGCAGGGCGTGCCGATGGCGCCGCCGGACTGGGCGGTGCGGCTGGTGCGGGCAGGCCGGGGGCTGCTGTTCCTGGACGAGCTGTCCACCGCGCCGCCGGCCGTTCAGGCCGCCCTGCTCCGCCTCGTGCTGGAGCGGCGGATCGGCGCCCTTCAACTGCCGCCCGGGGTACGGATCGTGGCCGCGGCCAATCCGCGTTCCTCGGCGGCCGACGGCTGGGAGCTGAGCCCGCCGCTGGCCAACCGGTTCGTGCATCTGCAGTGGACCCACGACCACGAGGTGGTGGTGCGCGGCCTCGGCGGGACCTGGCCCCGGGCGACACTGCCCCGGCTCGACCCCGAACGGCTGCCGGAGGCCGTGGACTTCGCCCGCCGCGCGGTGTGCGGGCTCCTCGCCGCGCGCCCGGCGCTCGTGCACCGGCTGCCCAGCGGTGAGACGCGCCGGGGCGGTCCCTGGCCGTCACCCCGGAGCTGGGACATGACCCTGTGTCTGATCGCGTTCGCGACCGCGGCCGGCTCCTCCAGGGACGTGCTCTCCCTGCTGGTCCGGGGCACCGTGGGGGACGGTCCGGGGCTGGAGCTGCTGGCGAGCCTGGACCGGATGGACCTGCCGGACCCCGAGACACTGCTCGCCGACCCGGCGGGCGCCGTCCTGCCCGAGCGGGGGGATCTGCGTCAGGCGGTGCTCGACGGTGTGGTGGCGGCGGTCCGCAATCGTCCGGAGAAGCCCCGCTGGGACGCGGCATGGGCGCTCCTGGTCCGGGCATTGGAGACCGGTGCCCCGGACGTGGTGGTAGTACCGGCGACCACGCTCGCCTCGCTGCGCCGGGCGGACTGGGACGTTCCGGCATCGATCGAGCAGCTCGCCGGAGCGGTGTCCCTGTCCCGGCGGGCGGACCGGGCGGCGACCCGGGCCGCGGACCGGGCAGCCGCGGCGGCGAAGGCCGGCCGATGACACCCGAGGCGCCGGGGGTGCTGGACCTCGACAAGCTCTTCGCCGCCCGGCTGCAGGCCGTCCGGGCCCGCCCCTACCTGGCTACGGCGTTGTTCGCCCTGCGCGTCGTGGAGTCGCGGCGGGTACCGACGATGGCCGTCGACCGGCACTGGCGGTGCTACGTCTCGCCCGGCTTCGTGGACCGGACACCGGAGGAGGAGCTGGCCGGGGTGTGGGTGCACGAGGTGTCGCACCTGCTGCGCGACCACCACGGGCGCAGCGACCGGGTCGCACGGCAGCAGGGGCTGACCGGACCCGCCGAACGGCTGCGGATGAACATCGCCGCCGACTGCGAGATCAACGACGACGCGTTCGGCGAGGGGCTGGTCCGGCCGGAGGGCGCCGTCGGTCCGGCCTTTCTGGGGCTCCCCGAGGGGCAGCTCATGGAGGACTACCTGCGTCAGTTCAGGCTCGGTCCGCATACGGAGCACCTGGCCTGGCTGGACTGCGGCAGTGGCGCCGACGGGCTGGAGCGGGAGTGGGACCTGGGGCCGGACGGCGCGCACGGCCTGAGCGAGCAGGAACGGGACGCGGTCCGGTTCCGGGTGGCTCAAGGCATCACCGGCCGTCCGGGGAACGCCTCGAAGGGGTGGCAGCGGTGGGCCGAGGAGGCGTTCCACCCGCCGCAGCCGTGGCGGGAACTGCTGGGTACGGCGGTCCGTTCGGCCGCCTCCGGGTCCGGCGCGGGCGAGGACTACACGTACGGCCGCCCCTCGCGGCGCTCGGCCGGTGTGCCCGGTGCCGTTCTGCCGAGCCTGCGGCGCAGGCCGCCCCGGGTCTGCGTGGTCATCGACACGTCCGCTTCGGTCAGCGACACCGAACTGGGCAGCGCGCTCCTGGAGGTCGCCGCGATCTCCCGCGCGGTCGGCGGCCGTCGCGACCTGATCACCGTCCTCCCGTGCGACGCGGCGGCCAGGGTCGCGCACCCGTTGTGCCGTGCCGAGGGAATCCCGCTGGTGGGCGGCGGGGGTACGGATCTGCGCTCGGGCTTCGCCAGGGCCCTGCGGACGCAGCCGAGGCCCGATGTCGTCGTGGTCCTGACGGACGGCCAGACCCCCTGGCCGAGTGCCCAGCCGGCGTGCCGGACGGTGGTGGGCCTGTTCCCCCGGCTGCGGGACGAGGACGATCCGTACTACGTCCCCAGCTCCCCGCCCGAGTGGGCACGCACGGTGGTCATCGGGGCGGTTCCCGCGGCCCGGTAGGGCTCCGGGCGTACGCCGTCACCCCTTCGTCCGGCCCGGTGCACCACCCCGGGTACTGTCCGCTTGTTCGAATCAGGCCCCGTAACCCGGGGCTGCACGTGGGAGAGTCGTCATGAGCGGAGCAGGACCGGCGGAGCGTATGTGGAAGCCGAACAACGAGGAGGGCGGGGCGCTCGCGGGCCGGTGGTGGCAGTGGGCCCTGTCCGCGCCCGACGACCGGAGCCCGGTCAGGGACACGACGGGTGAGCACGCCGCCTGGAACCAGCCGGACGACCTCTGGTTCCTGGCCGGCACCTACGGCGGGCGGGTGGTGCGGCGCTGCGCGATCCCCTCGGACCGGCCGGTCTTCTTCCCCGTCCTCAACATGCAGCACCCCCGGTCGTACTCGAGGATTCCCCAGCGCATGACGGCCACGGAGGCCACGGCCTCGCTCAACAGTGTCCCGCTGTCCTTGCAGGAGTTCACCGCGCCGTTCCGGACCGGGCTGACCCAGCGTTACGCCTGGGGCATCTGGGGCGGCTTCGAACCGCTGACCCCCGGTCAGTACGTGCTGGAGATCAAGGCCGCCGCCACGAACGGCTTCTGGGTCGACACGACCTACCACCTGGAGTCGAAGGCGCCCTGATCCACCGGACAGCCCCCTACGCGTCGGGGACGCATGGCATCATGCTGAACGATCTCGTGAGACCACGAGGAGCACGTTCAGCACAACTCCCTTTCATACTGCGGAGGTTGCTCATGCGTCGCCGATTCACCGTCCCGCTCGCCACGGCCGCTCTGTCGCTCCCCCTCGTCCTGCTCCCTGCCGCGTCCGCCTCGGCCGCCCCTGCCGACAAACCCCAGGTCCTCAGCTCCTGGACCCAGACGAGCCTCTCCAGCTACAACGCCTGGAACTCCGCCCGCAACAACCAGGGCGCCTGGTCCGCTTACGGCTTCGACTGGTCGACGGACTACTGCAGCAGCTCGCCCGACAACCCGTTCGGCTTCCCCTTCCAGACCGCCTGCGCCCGCCACGACTTCGGCTACCGCAACCACAAGGCGGCCGGCACCTTCGACGCCAACAAGTCGCGCATCGACTCCGCGTTCTACTCGGACCTCAAGCGCGTGTGCGCCGCCTACTCCGGAGCGAAGCTCACCGCGTGCAACAGCACGGCATGGACCTACTACCACGCCGTGGACATCTTCGGCGTGGCACCGGCGAAGGCGGGCGCCGAAGGACTGAACCGAGCCGCCTGACTCCTCCTGAACGTGACGACGGGCTCGTCCGCATCGCCTCGGTCGATACGGACGAGCCCGTTGCAGTGCGGCAGGATCGGAACAGGGCGCCCTCGGTGCCCTCACCGAAGCCCGGACCGCATCACCGCCGGCGGACTCGACTCCGCCCGCAACAGCCGGGTCCGACCCCTCCCGCAGTATCCGCAGCCCTCCAATGGGTTTCCAACTCCCATACCCGGTAAGAGCTCTGATGAGTCATCATCGAATCGGGCGGGAAAAGACGGGCACGCGGTGCCCGCACCATTCCAAGGAGGCGCCAAGTGCGTAGTCGGGTGCGCGCGGTGGACGGGCGGCATCTGGTGGTGGAGCGACGGGGGGATCCTCGCGGCAGACCGGTCTTCCTGCTGCACGGGATGCCCGGCAGCAGGCTCGGTCCGGCTCCGCGCGGCATGGTCCTGTACCAGCGCAAGACCCAGCTCATCACCTACGACCGGCCGGGCTACGGCGAGTCCGACCGGCTGCCGGGCCGCTGTGTCGCCGATGCCGTTCAGGACGTACGGGCCATCGCAGACCACCTCGGGCTCGAACGGTTCGCCGTGGTGGGCCGATCCGGTGGCGCCCCGCATGCCCTGGCCTGCGCGGCGCTGATGCCCGAGCGGGTGACCCGCACCGCCGCACTGGTCGCGCTGGCCCCCCGGGGGGCCGACGGTCTCGACTGGTTCGACGGGATGGCCGCCTCCAACGTGCTGGCGTACTCCACGGCGACGGCCGATCCGGACGGGCTCGCGGAGTCGTTCATCTCCCGGTCCGCGGTGATCAGGAAGAACCCGGTCCAGCTCATCGACGATCTGCGCCGGGAGCTGACCGACTCCGACCGGATGGTGGTCAACGACGCCGGGGTCCGCACCATGCTGCTGCACAACTACCGTGAGGGGCTGCGCACTTCGGCCTGGGGCTGGATCGACGACGCGCTCGCGTTCAGCAATCCGTGGGGGTTCGACCCTGCGGACATCACGAGCCCCGTACTGCTGTGGCACGGCGAGAAGGACGTGTTCTCCCCGGTGGGCCACTCGCGCTGGCTGGCCGAACGCATCCCTAACTCCACCGTCGTGGTGGAACCGGCGGCAGCGCACTTCGACGCGCTGCACGCGCTGCCCGAGATCCTCAACTGGCTGCTGGACCCGCCCGCCGAATGACGGGCAGGGCCGGTGTTCCGGGAGCGGCCGGCGACGGCCGGACGCTCCCGGGGCTCACACCGCCGTCGGTTCCAGTTCGCGCTCGAACCGGTCGTCCTCGTCCCGGGCGATCCGGGTCATCGGATGGTCGTCACCGAGCTGACGGGCCAGCTCCTCGACCGTCTCGGTCCGCAGTCGCAGCGCCTCGTCCTTGCGCCCCATCGCGTCGAGCGTGACCGCCATGTTCGACGTCATGGCCAGGGTCTCCGGGTGATGCGCCCCCAGTACCCTCCTGAGCTGCCCGGACACCTTCTCCTCGGTCTCCAGCACCAGATCGAGATCGCCCCGCTCCGCCGTCGCGTTCGCCAGGTTCATCACGCAGAACAGGGTGTTGGGGTGCTCCGGCCCGTACACCTCCCGCATCGAGGCGACCACCCGGGTCAGCACCCGCACCGACTCCTCGGACGCGCCGGTCCCCGACTGGTAGACGCCGAGGTTGTTCAGCGCGGCCAGGGTGTACGGGTGTTTCTCCCCCGGCACCTTCATGTACTGGTCGACGACCTCCTGTGCGGTGTCCCTGGCCTCGGCCGGCTCGCCGGCCGCGAACAGGTCGGCCGCCATGTTGAGATCGCAGGCCAGCGACTCCGGGTTGGCGGAGGTGTACTTGGCCCGGTACCTGGACCGGGTGGCCACCGTGAGCCTGCGGGCGTCCTCCAGTCTGCCCGCCCGGCGCAGCGACACCGCGAGGCTCTTCGCCGCGCTCAGCGTGCCCGGGAAGGCCCGGCCGAGCGTGGCCTTGTAGCTGTCGTACGTACGGCTGAGGATGCCGACCGAGTCCTCGTACCGTCCGACGTCCCGCAGGTCACGGGCCAGGTTCATGGCCGAGGAGAGGCTGTAGGGATGCTCCGCGCCGAGCACCTCGACGCGCCGGTCGAAGACGTCCTGGTCGATCTCACGGGCCTTGGCGTACTGGCCGATGGACCGCAGGGTGAACGCCAGGTTGTTGGCCGCGGCCAGCGTCCTCGGGTGCGACTCGTGGAAGATCTGGTTGAACCCGTCGGTGGCCTCGGTCGCCAGCTCGATCGCCCTGGTGTACTCCCCCAGCGTGCCGAGGTCGGTCGCCAGGCTGCTGGTGCTCATGTACGTGTGCGGATGCTCCGGGCCCAGGACCTCCCGCTGTGTCGCCAGGGTGATCTCGTCGAGCTCCCTGGCCTCCACGTAACGTCCGCGCGAGCGGTAGATGTTGGAGAGGTGGAAGCAGAGGTAGAGGTACTGGATGTCCCGCTCCCCCAGCGTCTGACGCCAGATCTCGCGCAGCTCCTCGCAGACCGTCGTCGCGGTCCGGAAGTCACCGCGCTTCCAGAGGTAGCGGACCCGGTCGATCAGCAGCCTGCGGGCCTCGGGCTCCTTGCAGTTTCGCGCGTCGGACGGGCCGAGGTGCGGCCAGATGGTGGCGAACTGCGGCCAGGTCGAGGGGTTGTCGATCGGCTCGTCGTCGTCGGGCCGGGCGCCCGCCAGGATGCGGTGGACGGCGTGCCGGGCGTCCTGCTGCTCCTCCTCGGTGAGCTGCGCCCGGATGACGGCCTGGACGAGCCGGTGCACCTGGATGGAGTTGGAGACCTGGTCGACCTTGGCGAGCGCGAACCGGCCGATCTCCCGGATGACCCGGCCCAGCACCAGCTTCTCCTGGAGCGAGGCGTCGTACGGCTTCAGCGCCTCGATCATCTCCTTGCTGTACAGGAGGTTCCCCGAGATGGGCTCGGGTGCGAAGAAGGCGCAGAGCTGGAGCAGCCGGACCGCGGCGGGCGAGCGCTCCTTGAGCCGCTGGATGGAGATGTTCCAGGTCGCGGCGACCGGCTCCGGGTAACCGGCCGGCTGGTTGAGCGCCAGGACCTCGGGCGCCTGCTGGGCCAGCTGTTCGAGATAGGTGTCGATCGGGGTGGCGGTCTCCGCGATCCAGGCCGCCGCCTGCTCCACGGCCAGCGGCAGGTCACCGACGGCGGTGGCCACCTGGGCGGCGTCCTCGTCGCTCAGCCCCGGGGCCCGGCGCTGGAGGTGCTCGATGGACTCCTCGCGCAGGAAGACGTCGACCGGCAGCGCGTCGCCGTGCTGGGACCATGCCTGGTTGCGCGAGGTGACCAGGATGTGGCCCGAGCCGCCCTGCGGGAAGTAGCGGCGGAGCCGTTCGGGGTCGTCGGCGTTGTCGAAGACCAGCAGCCAGCGGTCCGAGGGCACACCCCGGCGCAGCAGGTCCACGGCCTCCTGGGAGGCGGCCGCCATGTCGTCGCCGCCCTGGGCGCCGAGCCGGACCGCGAGCTCGGCGAGCGCGGCCACCACGTCGTCGGTCTGCTCGGAAGATATCCACCAGACCAGGTCGTAGTCGGCCATGAAGCGGTGCACGTACTCCAGGGCGACCTGGGTCTTGCCGACGCCGCCGAGCCCGTACAGGGTCTGCGGCTGCGGCAGCACCACGGCCATGCCGCCGCCGAGCTGGTCGCGCATCCGTTCCAGGACCAGGGAGCGGCCGGTGAAGCCGGGGTTGCGCGGCGGGGCGTTCCAGATCCTGGGGACGGTGCCCGGGAAGCGCGGTCCGGGCGACACCGCGTCGGTGAGCTGTACGGGCCGGTCCAGGGCGCGCAGCAGGGCGGCCGTGGCGTGCACCTCGTCGAGCCGGAAGAGGTCGACGGGGTTGCGGTCGATGTAGGGCGCGGAGAGCCGTACGTCACCGACCCTGAGCGGCAGCAGATGGCGCCGGCCGCCGCCGGGGTCCTCCGCGACGGCCCGGTCCCAGAGGTTCACCGCGCGCTGGGACTTGAGGTAGGCGCTGGAGAGCAGCACCACGGTACGGGCGGCGCTCTCGGCGGGCGCCTGCTCCACGTTCTCCCGCTGGGCGGACACGTCGCGCGGCACGACGCGGAACCCGGCCCGGGTGAGCACGGACTCGATCCAGTCGGCCCACATCCGGTTCTCCGCCACATAGCTGAGGAAGAGATCGGCCGGCAGCGCCGGCCTGCGCCGGGTGAACGCGTCCCGGATGCGCAGCCGCACCTCTTCGCCGACCGGTGGCATCGAGGTGATCTGCTGGTCGGTGATGACGGAGGTGAGCCGCTCGAAGGCGGAGAGCAGGGAGTTGGTGAGACCGGCCTCGTCGCCGAAGGTGGCGAGGGTCTCCTCGTAGGCGTAGTAGGGGCGGTACGGAATCTCCACCGCGCCCCAGTAGGCGGTGAGTTCGTCCCCGGACAGGTCGCGCGGCAGCCGGTCGAACTTCAGCCGGGCCAGCGCCCGTCCGGCATCCGCCTTCTCCTTCTCGCCCTCGTCGATGCGCATCGGGACGGGGAAGATGGAGATGGGGCGGCCGGTGTAGCGCTCGGAGATCTGCCGGGCGACGGAGGCGGCGCCGTCGATGGACTGGTCGCTGAGCGTGAAGCAGTCGACGAGGACGTCGGGGAGGTGGACGGTGCAGATGTCGGCGATGTCGCTGAGGCCGGTCCGGCTGTCGATGAGGACGTAGTCGTAGTTGGCCTTCATGTCGTCGCGCAGGGCGTCGAAGAAGTGGCCGCCGCCGAGCCGGTCGTAGAAGTTGTCCCAGTCGAAGGTGGAGACGGTCGCGGAGTACTCGCGGTTCTGCCGTCCCGCGGAGACGAAGTCGAGCGTGCCGCCCTGCGGGAACTCCCAGCCGAGCGCTTCGGGGGTCAGGGAGACGGCGTGCGGCTGGATCCGGGCGTAGTCGCGGTGCCAGTCGTCGGCGCGCTGGACGGGGCTGGTCGCGGCCCACGCGTATTCGGTGATCAGATCGATGACGCCGGTGGTGGCACCGAGTGTCGACGGGTCGAGGAACGGGTGGAAGAACCGGTGGAGCCCGGGTGCCTCCAGGTCCCAGTCGACAGCCAGTACCCGTTTCCCGTTGGCGGCGAGTATCCAGGCCGTGTTGGCCAGGGCCATGGTGCGGCCGGTGCCGCCCTTGTACGAGTAGAAGGTGACGATGCGCCCGTCACGACTGGCCGTCATCCGTGTCCTCCGCATCCGTCGCAGGGTCGTGTGTCTCGGGGATGTAGTTCGTCTGTGCCATCGGCCCCATCAGCCGGGTCCGTTCGGTGTGTCCGCCGCCGGTGGCGGGTGGGTACACCGCCGCGTGTCTCAGGTACTGCTGGGCCGCCACCTCGACGACCTGCGGCAGGATCTGCCCGAAGGCCTCCATGCTGGGGACGCCCTTGGCGGCGGCGCGACAGTAGGCCCGTCCCTGGCGCATCTTGGTCGGCATGGTCTGTTCGAGCTTCTCGGTCAGTTCGGCCTCGGCCGCCATGCTCTCGTGGTCCTCCCGGTTCCACGGCACGATCATCGTCACCCAGGGGCGGTTCTCGGCGTCGAAGGCGGCGAGCCGCCGGCACCGGTCCTCGTCCTGCAGGGCCCAGCGGTCGACGAGCAGGATCTCCGGCCTGCTGGGCGGCTGCTTGCCTTCTCCGTGCCCGGTCTCCTCGTCGAAGGAGGAGATGGTCGCCTGGTAGTTGAGGGAGCGCACCAGGTCCTCGGCGACGTAGGCCAGCGGCCGGGCGGCGGCCGGGTGGTAGGGGTTCCAGTCCTGCGGGCTGTCTCCGTAGTAGTCGGCACTGCGTCCGGCGGGCAGGTCGTGCCGGGTGGCGGCAGCGATGGTGACCTGCATCGGACGGGGGCCGCCCATCGAGCTGTTGGGCGGGCCGAAGGCACTGGGCGCCAGTCGGTAGTCGACGGGGCGGCCGGTGCCGATCCTTATGGTGTCGGCGACGTTGACGATGCGCTTGGCCAGTTCGTACACCGCGCGCTCGTACTCCTCGGCGAAGAGCCGGAGTTTGATCAGCCCGTAGAGTCCGTCACTGACGTAACGGTCTCCGAAATCGCGGTGGTTGAACTGTAATCGCTCGGCGGGACCGGGGAGTTGGCTCGGGGGTACCGGGACCCAGAGGGCCGGGACGATCGCCTCGGCCCGCTGGTTGGAGCGGGCACGGTGATGGATGGCGCGCTGAGCGAAGGCGTACCACTCCTTGCCGCACATCTCGCTCGCGAAATAGCGCGGCGAGAACAGCGGAACGAACACCCGGCAGGTGGCGAGCACCTCACCGAGCCGTTCCGACCAGCCCTCGCCGGAGCGTATCTCTCGGTCGATGAACCCCGCGGGCGCGCCCGCGGGCAGATCCGTCATGGCCAGTACATGGTCACAGAGATCCTTGAAGAGGCGTTCGACCCACATATCCGGGTCGGTTCCACGGCCGTAGCCCGGTGTATGGGCATAACTCAAGAAGAAGTACGGCCGATGGTCCGCCGCTCGCTGCTGCGTTGTTGCGTGCACACGACCCCCGTCCTGTGTGAGCACCCGCATCCGGGGACTGAAGTGAATGCGAGCGAATTCATCATTCCGGAGCGGACCTTGCTCCACCCCCATGGCGTTCGGTCATTCAACGCCGGTTTTCAGTCATACGTTCCCGGGTTCCGCCGAACATTTCCTTGATCGAATTCGGTCTGCGACCGTTCCTCCCAGTTGTCCCGTGTGTTCCGGCCCTCCGGCCGAACCGGAATTCGACCCTCAGATCTCTTTTCGCATCAGATCCAGCAGCCGCTTTCCGCTGACGGTGAGCTCGGCGGCACCCTCCAGCGTGTCGAGGGCCTGCGGTACGCCCTCCAGACAGCGTGGCTCGAATGCGCCCAACGCCATCCGTTCATAGGTCTCGGCCAGCAACCGGGAAAACGGAACTGGTTCTTCCTGCCAGGGAATTCGATGTTCCCAGGCGCCGTCCGCCGCGTAAAGATCCGTGACATCGGCCAGCGCCTGCAATTCGGCCCGCCGCGATCCGCGCAGCAGCGCGAGCGCCAACTCCTCGGCACTGCCGTCCGCGACGATGCCCAGCGCGCCGTAGCCGTGCCGCCCCACTGCGGGTTCGGCCGCGGCGGGACCGGTGAGCGGCGTGAGGGTGGTGAGGCGCCCCGCCATCTCCGCGGCCCGCAGCGGCGCCTTCGCCACGATCAGCGTCCAGGCGTCGCCGATCCTGGCCACCAGCTCCGCGGCGGCCCGGTCGTCGAGCGCGGCCGAAGCCGGCGCGGCGAAGCAGTCGCGGTACGGGTCGAGGTCGTCGATCGCCAGGTCGAGCACCGGGCCGGAAGCGGCGCCGGGCACCGAGAGCCGGCGTACCGGCCGCCAGCCGGGACCGGCCGCCGACAGCACCACCCGCCGCTCGGCCGGGTCGCCCTCGCCCCACCGGACCAGGAAGCCGTCCTCGACGGCGCGCACCAGCGCCGTGCCGTGCTCCCCCGCTCCCCCGATCCGCAACTCGCCGAGACCCGGAAGGACCAGCCTGCCGTCCGTGTAGCCGACGCCCACGGGGATGTCGAGACCGGCCCGTACGGCGGCGGCAGCGAGAAGTGCCGGCAGCCGCAGCGCGTGCTCGACCGCCCCCGGCCGTTCGTCGTGGAGCGCCTCCAGGACATGGAGCAGCCAGGTGCGGGTGTACGGGTGGGCCAGCACCTCGTCCAGGCCGCGGGCCCCCTCCTCGGAGCCCTCGATGGCGGCGGCCAGCCCCCAGGCCCGGACCCACCGCTCGTCGCCGTGCTCCTCGACGTCGGCGTTCAGCCGGGCCAGCAGCATGCGGGTGAGCTCTCGCTGGGAGGCGGCCAGCTCGACCGGGTCGGCGATCTCGGGCGCGACGAGGGAGGCCGCCGTGCGCGCCTCGATGCCGCGCACCAGGGCGGCCAGGTCCTCGCAGTACACGGACGGGTTGTCGAACTCGCCGGACGGCCCGGTGGAGCGGTACCGGTGGGTGTAGAGCCCGCCGCCGCACGAGCGCACGACGGGACAGCTGCGGCAGGTCTCGCTGACACCGGCCAGCCCGAGCTGACGGGCCCGCACGCCGGGGTGGGCCGCCACCTCGTCCAAGGTGTGGGTGAAGACGTCGAAGCCGGTGGCCGCGGCGCCCTCGTAGGCGCTCTTGAGCGAGTCGACCTGCTCCAGCTGGCCGTCGGTCTCGACGACGACCAGGTCGGTCGGGGCGAGCCCCAGGGACTCGGTGAGGCTGGGGCCGCCGCTCAGCGTGGACAGCACCGAGGAGAAGAGCCGCACCGGCACCGGACGCCCCTGCTCCTGCCAGCGGTCGAAGACCGCGAGGAGCCATTCGGCGTAGGCGGTGGGCGAACCGTCCGGACGTGGCGGCGGATCGTCCCAGGTGGCGTGCGGGAGCAGGAAGTCGATGAGCGGCGGATCGAGCTCGGTGAGCGCGTCGAGGACCGCGATCGGGTCGTTCTCGATGTCGACGGTGCACAGGAGCCCGAGATCGAGGTGGCGGTAGCGCTCCTGCCGGAGCAGTTCCACGGCCTTGAGAACCAGGGGATGGCTGCTGCGCCCGTCCGCGTAGCGGCGGTGCCGGTCGTTGGCGGCCCGGTCGCCGTCGAGGGAGATGCCGACCCTGACGTTGAACTCGTCGAAGAGGTCGAGATACCGCGGACTGAGCTGGAGTCCGTTGGTGTGGATGCGGAGGTCGAGTTCCGCGACGCCGTCGAAGGCGGAGGTGAGCACTTCGCAGACTCGCCGCAATCGGGCGGGCCCCGCCAGTAGAGGCTCCCCTCCGTGCAGGATCACTGACACGGAGGGCAGTGCATGTGCCTTGGCATGCTCGGCCAAGCGTTGAGCAGTCCGGAAAATGACATCATCAGAGATTGTCCTGGGCCGGGTACGCCAGCTCTGATCTGCATGTTCATAGACATAGCAATGGTCACAAGCAAGATCGCACCTGCTGTGAACCTTGAGAACGACTTCGCGGAAAGGGACCAGGGGTCCTGTCATTCCACCAGTCTAGCCAGCCCGAAGGGGTGCTCGGAGCGCGGTTCACGAGGTGTTGGGCGGGTTGTTTCTCAGAGTGCCGAGTTGAAGGTCGATGCCTGGGTGGGGCGACCGGCTGACACGGCGTGCACGCGGCCGAGCTTCCGGGCAGCAGCAGTGCCTCGGACGTCGATCTGGGCGAGCGGCACACGGTTCTTCTTCGCAACGGCGAAGGAGGGGGAGGATTCTGAGGTGTTCACGGCCGTCCTTGAGGGGATTTGTTCCGATGGAATGGTTCCGGACAGGAATGCAGCAACAGTATCTGCACCATTGCAGGTCCGGCGGCACGACTTTACTCTCATGGCTTCGGTTGGCAACTGAGGACAGCCACTTGGAACGAGAGCGTCACACAAGGCCGTCCCGAATCGAACGGAACCCCTGATTCCGCCATTCAGGCGACGACATAACCGCAGACGGGAGTGAACATGACGGCGCTTCCCGGGCCGCTCCAGAGCATGGTCTTCAGGAACGCCGACCTTCCGGCGCTCTTTCACCACACGGACGAGATCGCCATCGCGAGGCAGCGGGAGGCCGTGAACACCACCCGCATTCAACTGATACTCCTGGTCACAGGGGCACTGCCGGCCGCCGTCCCCTGGCACGCCGAGCTGGGTGACACGTTTCAACTCACCGACGCCGCAGGCGTGTTGGCCTACCTGGGTGTCCTGATCACGACGTACCTCTCCGCCCGGCGCAAAGCAAAGTCGCATTGGCAACTCAACCGCTCGGCGGCGGAGTTCATCAAGTCGATGTGCTGGCGTTACTCGGTGCACGGATCACCTTTCGACACCGGTACCCAGCACCCGGAGGCGGTGTTCGCGAACCGTCTCGAGGAGGGCCTTCAGGAGCTGCGCAAGGTGGGGTGGGCCGATCCTCGCGACCTGACGGCCGATTCGGGCGGGCTGATCACCGAGTCGATGCGCGAGTTACGGGACAAAGCGTTCACCGTACGCAAGGAGACGTACGTGCGTGACCGCCTTATCGAGCAGAGAAGTTGGTACCGCAGGCGCCAGGACGTGTCCCGGCGGGCCACCCTGGTCTGGTCGACCACCATCGCCGCGCTGACCGCGCTCGCCCTGGTGTTCGCCCTGCTGCGGACGTTCTCCGTCACCCAGTCCTTCGCCCTTACGGGGGTGCTGTCAGCGGCGGCGGCCGCCTGTCTGGCGTGGAGCGAGATGCGCCGTCACCACCCGCTGATCTCGGCCCACTCCCTGGTGGAGCAGGACCTTGAGGCGATGCAGGTGGCGATGGAGACCACGCTGACCGAGCGCCAGTGGCCGGGCGCGGTCTTCGAGACCGAGCGCATCGTCTCCCCGCAGCACACCGACTGGCTTGCCCGGCACCAGATGTGACGTGACGTCAGCAATACAGCGGCCGCACCGGCGGCCGGCCCCGCGCGACACGGATGCCGGGCGGCCGGACCGGCCGTCAGCCCCGCTCCACGCCCTCGCGCCAGATCACCGTGACCGGGCGGCCCAGGCTGCGGGCGTACGTCACGATGTCACCGGTGCCGCCGAGGCCGCGGGCCGGCCTGCCGTCCCACACCGCGAGCAGCCGGTCGCAGTGGTCGGCGATGTACGCGCCCGCCGCGTAGTACGCCTCGTCGGTGGAGTGCGGGTAGTCGAGCCGGACCTCCCGCACCGCCCGGTCCTTGAGCGCCCGGTAGCGGGCGAGTTCGGCTGCGTCCTCGAAGCAGGACTCGTAGTCGCCGCTCGGGATCACCACCGTCAGGTCGGCGCCGCGGGCCAGGGCGAGGTCGGCGAAGAGCTGGTCCGCCCCCACCGCCAGGCTGGAGAGGGCCTCCAGGGCGCCGTCGTGGCCGCAGAGCGCCGCCCGTAACCCCGCGAGCACATGGGCGTGGGCCTCCTGCGGAATGGTGCGATGACCGGTCACTCCGATGCGTTTCACGGACCTGGAACCCCCTGAGGTGTCTGCCGGGGGCCCGGAGGTCATCCCCTCCGGTTGGCACAGCTCCGCCCCCGTTGCTCCTGCGTGACCGACCTGCCCCACATCCTCTCAAAAGCCGCGGGGTGCGCGGGAGCCCCCGCCCGGGATTCGGGCAGGGGCTCCTTCACGGTCGGCCGCTTGTTCGAGGGCCGGTCCGGGGGTGTGCCGGGGTGTCAGTAGACGCTGACCCCGTACGCGCTGAGCGCCTCGGTGACCGGCTGGAAGTACGTGGTGCCGCCGGAGGTGCAGTTGCCGCTGCCGCCGGAGGTGAGGCCGATCGCCTTGGAACCGGAGTAGAGCGGACCGCCGGAGTCGCCTGGCTCCGCACAGACGTTGGTCTTGATCATGCCGTAGACGATGTCGCCGCCGCCGTAGTTGACGGTGGCGTTGAGGCCCGTGACGGAGCCGCTGTGGATGCCGGTGGTGGAGCCGCGGCGGGTGACGGACATGCCGACCGTGGCGTTGGCCGCGCTCGTGATGTCGACGCTGCCGACGGTGCCCGCGTGGGCGACCGCGGCATTGTCGTACCGGACCAGGCCGTAGTCGTTGGTCGGGAAGCTGGAGCCGACCGTCGGGCCGATGCTGGTCGAGTTCGACGAGTTGGTGTACCAGGGCGGGTTGCCGTCGGTGCAGTGACCGGCGGTCAGGAAGTAGTAGGTGCTGCCGCTGCGGACGTTGAAGCCGAGGGAGCAGCGCCAGCCGGGGGCGTAGATCGCGTCGCCGCCGGAGAGCAGTTTGCTGAACTTCCCGGTGGTGCGCTCGATCTTCAGGGCACCGGCATTGACCCCGGCGGACTGCTTGATCTGTTCGATCTCGGCTTTCGAAACCGTGCGGTCGACGGTGACCACGAGCTTCTTGCTCACCGGGTCGACGTTCCACGCCGTGCCCGCCACGTCGGCGCCGAGCACGGCGTCGCTCGCGGCGGAGAGCTGCGCGGCACTGAAGGTGGTGTTGGTGTCGGCCTGGGCACTGGGGACGGCGAGGGCGGCGACGGCGACGAGGCCCGCGGCGATGGCGACGGCCCTGGTCCGTCTCGCAGTGCCGCTGAGGGGGGTGGTGCGCTTGATCCTCACTTTTCATTCCTCCCGAGGGGAAGTCGGGGGTCCGCCTGTGGGGTGGTCGGACCCGTGAGGCGCAGTCGGGCACACGGCCGTGCGCCCGCGATGCGGACATGCCGTGTTCCTGACAAGCGCTGCTCGGGAGTATTCAAGGCGTCAACTTGTGGCGCAAGAGGGCCCTCTGGCCTGAACTTGTCGCACCGCACGGGAGCGGCCCCGGCAGCACACGGGCTGCCGGGGCCGCCGTCCCGGAAAGATGTGACTGCACGTCAGTTGTCGACGCGGTTGCGCTCCCCCGCCTCGACGGCGACGGACAGGGTGTTGCCCGGGGGCGGGAAGGGGCAGATGAAGTGGTCCGCGAAGGCGCACGGCGGCAGCAGCGCGCGGTTGAGGTCGACCGTCACGCTGCCGTCCTCGGCGGGTGCCGCGGGCCGCAGGAACCGGAAGCGGTAGCTGCTGTTCCCGCTGGTGGCGTCGGCGAACACCGCCCAGAGCGAGCCGTCCGGCTCGACCGCGACGTGCAGCGTGTGCTCCGTACCGTCGACCTCGAAGGCGATCTCACCGGCGAGCCCGAGACCTCGCTCGACCCCGTCGGCGTTCTCGACCCGGACGGTGCGGGCGCTGTCGTACGGGCGGAAGGTACCCGGCAGCACCCAGCGGGGGTCGTACGGGGTGGCCTCGATGGCCTGGAAGGCGCGCCGCGCCGGGGAGTCCGGGTCGAAGTCCCGTACCGCCCAGAGCCCTTCGCGGCTCAGCACGACCAGCCGCCGCTCGCCGTGCGCGACGCGGGACTCGTCGATCGGTCCGCGGTCGGCGGTGAGGCGGACCTGGCCGGTGAAGGGCTCGCCGTCCACGGTCAGCCCGTCCGCTGCGGAGGCGCTGAGCACCAGCTCGTCGCCGTCCTCCCGCCACTGCCCGGGTACCTCGGGGATGCGGCCCTCCGGGTGGTCGGAGAGCCAGTGGGTGCCGGTGAGGGAGAGCGGTCCGTAGGGGCCGGCGACCGTGGCGGTGCGCTCCTCGTGCCAGTGCTTCCAGTCCTGTGCCGCCTGCTCGGGTCCGTGCGGCTGCTGTGCGTCCGTGCTCATGAGGTCAACCCTTCCATACCGGCTCCGCGAGCCCGAGGTGTGATCGCAGCGTGGGACCGGTGTATTCGGAGCGGAACACTCCGCGCTCCTGGAGGAGCGGGACCACCCGGTCGACGAAGTCGTCCAGGCCGCCTGGGGTGAGGTGCGGTACGAGGATGAATCCGTCGGCGGCGTCGGCGGCGACGAACTCGGTGAGCTGCTCCGCGACCGTCCGCGGGCTGCCGATGAAGGACTGCCGGCCGGTCGTCTCGATGACGGTCTGCCGGATGGACAGCCCCTTCTCCTTGGACAGCGCCCGCCAGCGCGCCGCGACGGCGAGCACGTCGCCGGGCCTGACCCGGCCCTGGACCAGCGAGGATCCGGGGTCCGGGTCGATGTCGGGCAGCGGCCCGTCGGGGTCGTACGCGGAGAGGTCGCGGCCCCAGATCTGCTCCAGGGCCAGCAGCGCGTTCTGCGGGGAGACCTGCTGGAGGCGGATCTCGGCCGCCCGCTCCTGGGCCTCCGCGTCGCTGTCGCCGAGTACGAAGGTGACCCCGGGCATGATCTTCAGCTCGTCGGGTTCCCGGCCGTACTTCGCCAGCCGCGCCTTGACGTCGGCGTAGAACTCGCGCCCCGACTCCAGGGTGCCGTGCCGGGTGAAGACGATGTCGGCGGTGGACGCGGCGAACTCGCGGCCGTCCGGGGAGTCACCGGCCTGGATCACGACCGGATGGCCCTGCGGGGGGCGCGGGACGGTGAACTCGCCCTCGATGGCGAAGTGCTGCCCCCGGTGCGTGAAGGGGCGCGGGGTGCCGTCGGGCGTCCAGCTGTCCCACAGTTCGCGGGCGGTGGCGACGAACTCGGCGGCCCTGGTGTACCGGTCGGCCCGGTCGAGGTAGCCGCCGCGCCGGAAGTTCTCCCCGGTGAAGGCGTCGAAGGAGGTGACGACGTTCCAGGCGGCCCGGCCCTCGCTGAGGTGGTCGAGGGTGGCCAGGCGGCGGGCCAGTTCGTACGGCTCGTTGAAGGTGGCGTTGACGGTGGCGGCGAGGCCGAGCCGGTCGGTGACGGCGGCCAGCGCGGCCAGCACGGTGAGGGATTCGGGGCGGCCGACCACGTCCAGGTCGTGGATGCGGCCGTTGTGCTCGCGCAGCCGCAGCCCTTCGGCGAGGAAGAAGAAGTCGAACCTGCCGCGCTCCGCGGTGCGGGCGAGGTGCTCGAAGGAGGAGAAGTCGATCTGGCTCTTCGAGCGGGGGTCCGCCCAGACGGTGGTGCTGTTGACGCCCGGGAAGTGGGCGGCGAGATGCATCTGCCTCGTCGCGGTGCTCATGCCCGTCCTCCTTCGAAGGCGTACCGGTTGGCGGGGCGGGCCAGCCCCAGGTGCTCGCGCAGGGTGCCGCCGGGGTAGAAGGTGCGGAACAGGCTGCGGTGCTGGAGCAGCGCCACGGTGCCGTTGACGATCCGTTCGAGGTCGCGCCCGGGGGTGATGGGTGTGAGGTGGAAGCCGTCCGCCGCGCCGCCGCGGTGCCACCGGGTGATCAGTTCGGCGAGGTCGACCGGGCCGCCCCGGTAGTACGAGCTGCCCGCGGCGAGTGGTGGTCCGCTCTCCAGCCCCGGTTCCGGGGCGGCCTCGGCGTCGCCGAGGTCGACGGTGAGCGCGACCAGGACCCGGAGCGCGCCGGGGTCGCGTCCGTACGCCGCCGCGCGCCGGCGCAGATCGGTGCGGGCCCCGGCGGCCTGCTCGGGGGTGGTGGCCCGGACCAGGACGACATCGGCGTGGCGGGCGGCGGTCTCCCGGGCCGGGCCGCTCGTCCCCTCGACGACGATGACCGGGCGGCCCTGCGGGGGCCGGGGCACGATCGCCGGGCCCCGGACGGAGAAGGAAGCGCCCTCGAAGTCGATGTAGTGCAGCTTGTCCCGGTCGATGAAGCGGCCGGTGGCGACGTCCCTGATCTCGGCGTCGTCCTCCCAGCTGTCCCACAGCCGGGCGCCCGCCTCGGCGCTGTCACCGGCCTCGCGCCACAGCTCGTCGGCGGACGCCGCCGGACGCCGGCCGAACAGCCGGGCCTCCGCCCCGGTCGTCGACACATCGGCCTGCCAGCCCGCCCGGCCGCGGCTCACCCAGTCCAGGGTGGCCACGGCGGACGACACGTGGAACGGCTCGGTGTGGGTGGTGGTGACGGTGGGCACCAGGCCGATCCGGCCGGTGGCGGGCGCGACCCGGGAGAGCACGGCGAGCGCGTCGGGGCCGGGTCGGGCGAAGGAGTCGCCGAGCGTGACGAAGTCCAGGGCGCCGTGCTCGGCGAGCCGGGCGAGGCCGGTGTAGTGCCCGGGGTCGTAGCGTGGCGGACCGCCGATCTCGGCGGCCAGATGAAGGGGGGCGGTCGAAGACATGGGTGGTACCTCTCCAGAGCTCTCTCAGGTGTTCTCTCGGCGATCCGGCCGGGCTCGGCTCCGGGCTCAGTTCCCGGGCTCGGCTCGCGGGCTCGGCTCCCGGGCTCTCAGCTCCCGGACTTGGGCAGGCCGGGCGGGTTGATCTCCGACTCGGTGACGGCCTCGTCGGAGAGCCCCCAGCGCTTCAGCACCCTGGCGTACGAGCCGTTCTGCACGATGTGGTCGATGGCCGCCGCGTACGCCCCGACCAGGCCGCTGCCCTTCTTCGTGGTGGCGGCGATCTTGCCCTGGAGTCCGTCGCCCGCGCCCGACAGCGTGCCGACGATCTCGGACTGGCCGGCCGACGCGACGTGGTAGTTGGCGGACGGGCTGGGACCGAGATAGGCGTCGATCCGGCCGGACTGGAGCGCCAGGTAGTAGTCGGTGTCCTTCTGGAAATACTTGATGTCGACCGGCTCGCGCCCGGCCCTGACGTTCTCCTCGCTCCAGTCGACGAGGATCTTCTCCTGGTTGGTCCCGGACGAGACGGCGATGGTCCGCCCCGCCACGTCCTTCGGCCCCTTCACCTTCCAGCCGGATCCCTTCTTGGCCTCGAAGGCGATGTTGTCGAGCCGGTAGGTCGCGAAGTCGTACTTCTCCTTGCGCTCCTCGGTGACCGTGACGTTGGAGAGCACGCCGTCGAACTTGGAGCTGTCCAGGCCGACGAAGAGGTTCTCCCAGGAGACCTGCTCGAACCGCGGCTCCAGGCCGAGCGTGTCGGCGATCAGGGTCGCGATGTCGATCTCGGAGCCGATCCGGGTCCTGTCGTCGGTCGCGTAGAAGCCGAGCGGTGGCGAGGCTTCGGCACTCGCGCCCAGCCGCAGGGTGCCCCGCTCGCGGATGGCCCCGGGCACCTTCGCCGCGATGGCTTCGTCCTTCTCGCCCCTGATCCGGTGCTGGTCGGGGCCGATGTTGATGCCGGTGCCCCGTTGGCCCTTCGGCTTCACCCCGTCGGTCGCGGCGTCACCGGTTCCGCAGGCGGTGAGCAGCCCGGCGGCGGTGAGGGTGGCGAGTGCGGCGGACAGGGTGCGGCGGACGGACACGGGGGTACTCCTCGGTGCGGACATGGGTGGGATCACAGGACCTTGGACAGGAAGGCGCGGGTGCGCTCGTGCTTCGGACGGTCGAGTACGTCGCCGGGGGCGCCCTGCTCGACGATCCGTCCCTCGTCCATGAAGACGACGGTGTCGGCGACCTCGCGGGCGAAGCCGATCTCGTGCGTGACGACGATCATGGTGGTGCCCTGGAGCGCCAGGTCCTTGATGACGTCGAGGACTTCGCCGACCAGCTCGGGGTCGAGCGCCGAGGTCGGCTCGTCGAAGAGCAGCAGCTTCGGTTCGAGGGCCAGCGCTCGGGCGATGGCGACCCGCTGCTGCTGTCCCCCGGAGAGCTGCCTGGGGTAGGCGTCCGCCTTCTCGGCGAGCCCGACCCGGGCGAGCAGCTTCTCCGCGGCGGCCACGGCCTCCTTCTTCGGGCGGCCGAGGGCGGCGACCGGGGCCTCGGTGATGTTCTCCAGCACGGTCAGGTGCGGGAAGAGATTGAAGTGCTGGAAGACGAAGCCGATCCGGGTGCGCCGGCGCAGCACCTCGCGCTCGCGAAGCTCGTACAGCTTGTCGCCGGCCCTGCGGTAGCCGACCAGGGTGCCGTCGACGCTGATCCAGCCGTGGTCGACCTTCTCCAGATGGTTGATGGTGCGCAGCAGTGTGGACTTGCCGGAGCCGGACGGGCCGAGGACGACGGTGACCTCTCCCGCCCGTACGGACAGGTCGATGCCGCGCAGCACTTCGAGGCTGCCGAAGCTCTTGTGGACGGAGCGGATCTCGACCATGGCGTCGGTGGATCCGGTGGTGGTGGTGCTCATCGCGTGGCCCCCTTGGCGTAGTGACGTTCGACGTAGTGCTGGAGGACGGAGAGCACGGTGGTCAGGAGGATGTACCAGACCGTCGCGACCATCAGCAGGGGCACGACCCTGCCGTTGCGCCCGTAGACGACCTGGACCTGGTAGAAGAGTTCGCCGATCGCCATCACGGAAACGATCGAGGTGCCCTTGAAGAGCGAGATGATCTCGTTGGCGGCGTTCGGCAGGATGGAGCGCATCGCCTGCGGGAGCACGATCCGGCGCAGCTGCCGGTGCCGGGGGATCCCGAGCGCCGCGGCGGCCTCCGACTGGCCGGCGTCCACCGCCAGTACCCCGCCCCGGACGATCTCCGCCGCGTAGGCGGCCTGGTGCAGTGCGAGACCGAGGACGGCCGCGCTCATCGCGCCGACCAGGTTCATCGTGTCGAAGGAGAAGAAGCCGGGCCCGAACGGGATGCCGAACTGCAACTCCTTGTAGAGATAGGCGAGGTTGAACCAGAAGAGCAGCTGGACGATGAGCGGGATCGAGCGGAACGCCCAGATGTACGCGTGGGCGACCGCGCTGAGGAACGGGCTGGCCGACAGCCGCATGAAGGCGAGCACGATGCCGAGCGCGAAGCCGAGGACCGTGCCGTAGAAGGTCAGTTGGAGGGTGACCCAGACGGCCTTGAGGACGGTCCCTGCGGTGAAGAACTGGGCGAAGACGTCCCACTCCCAGCCCGGGTTGGTGACCAGGCCGTGCAGGAACTGGGCGAGTACGACGGCGGTGGCGGCGACGGCGGCCCAGCGCCAGGGGTGGCGCAGGGGTACGACGGTGAGCGCGTCGTGGCCGTCGTCGGCGGGCGGGGCGACATGTGGTCCTGTCGCCTTGTCGATGAGTGGATCGCTGGTGAGGGCCATGAGGGGTCCTTGGGCTGCGGTGTACGAGGGCGGGGTGGCGGGCCGTGCCCTCCTGGGGGCGCGGTTTGCCCCTGGGGGCGGGCCGCGCTCTCTGGGGGGCGGGGCCGCTCGCTCCTGGGAGGGGACGGGCCGCGGGTGAAGCGGCGGTCAGCCGTCGCTACAGGCGAGGTCCCTCAGGAGGGCGAGCGCCGTGCGGGCGGTGGCGTCGTTCTGCCGGAAGGCCGGACCGCCGGTGCGCGGCCGGGTGAACGCCCCGCCCGCGCGGGCGGTGGTGAACGGGCCGAGCGCGAAGCGGCGCGGGTGCGGCCGGCCGTCGCGGCCCAGGATCCGGCCGCTGTCAGGAGCGACCTGGAGCAGCCCGGTGGCGGTGGCGGCGGCCCCGTCCTCGTGCAGCTCCTGGAGCAGCGGGCTGCGGGTGCGTTCCAGGGTGGGGTCGGGCAGCCGGGCCTCGACCAGGGTGCGGGCCGCTATCCGCTGTCCCGGCACGGTGGCGCTGCCCGCCAGGAACAGGCCCCGCCGCTCGTCGGCCTCGACGGTCATTCCGGCGCCGAGGAAGCGGACGACCCCGGCCCGGGAGAGCGCGAGGAGCTGGTGCAGCCGGGGTCCGGGCGGGCCGGAGGCGAGATAGCTGAAGAAGCCGTGCCACCAGCCGCCGATGTCGCCGAGCCGGATCAACTGCCCGTAGGCGGACAGCAGTCCGAGGAAGACGGCGAGGTCCGGGCTGCGGCCGGGGTCGTGGCGGCGTTCCAGGTCGGCGGTGATGTAGTCGCGCAGCCCCTCCTGGAGCGCGTCGAACGAGGGATGACGCACCCCTTCCAGGGGGTGGTCGAGCGCTTCGAGGTCGAGCCGGTCCTCCGGGTCGGGGACGGCGGCGACGACGAGGGCGGCAAGTGCGGGTCCTGCAGGGTCGGCGGCGGCGTACTCCGCCTCGAAGCCGGCCCAGTCGCCGGTGGTGCGCTCGGGGTGGGCGGTGAAGAGCCGGTGGTAGTGGGCGTATCCGAGCTCTTTGTCGACATGTGGCCACACGTCGCGCCGGAAGTCGACCGGCCGGTCCGCCTTCAGCAGCGCCTCGGTCAGCTCCGGGCCGAGGAAGCGCGGCAGCGGCGGCCGTTCACCCTCCCAGGCGTAGCCGATCTTGGAGTGGTAAGGGACGCCCCGGCGCGATCCGATGTGGAGCAGGGGCTCCCGGCCGGACGGCGCGTACTCGCCGTCCTCGTACCGTCCGCCGCGGCCCTCGGTGAGCAGCACCATCAGGTCGACGAAGGCGAGCCCGAAGCCCCGTACGATGACCGGCTCGCCCGCGGGCACCTCGCTCAGGTCGGTGTCGGCGGTGAAGTCCGGCGGCAGGTGGACGAGCCCGTGCCGGTCCGCGAAGTCGGCCAACTCGACCTGTTCCGGATCCGGTTCGGCGTCGAGATGGCCGATGGTGACGACTACGGCATCGGCGAGCAGCGGTGTGCCGCGCCCCTCCAGCCAGACCCGCTGGCGGCCTTCGCGCGGCCCGGTGACCCGCAGGGCGGTGCCCCGGTGCCAGTGGACGGTGACGCCTTCCGGGAGGGCGGCCACGGCCTGCTCGTACACCCAGCGCAGATAGACGCTCTGCAGCCGCCTGCTCGGGAAGTCGGTTCCCTCCAACGCCTTTATCTCGTGGAGGAGTTCGGGATCGATGCCCGCCCCCTCCGGAAGTGTCGCGCGCCCGTCCCGGATGTCCGCCGCCCAGGTGTGCAGCGCGGGGCCGGGGCGCACAGGCCCTTCCTGCTGGACGGTGCCGTCGGTGAACATCGTGACGTCCTCGGCCATGGAGTTCATCCAGAGCAGCGGCGACTGGTCGTGCCGCCAGATCCGTCCACCGCCGGGCGGGTAAGGGTCGACGAGGTGAATGGTCAGCGGGCGGTTCCCGTACAGGGCGGGGACGTTGGCGGCGATACGCTCGATCAGGCCGGTGCCGCGCGGTCCGGCGCCTATGACGACGAGCGTCGGTGTCCCGCTCACCGGGCACCCGCCGCGCCGCGCGCGTAGTGCCGCTCGACGTAGTGCTGGCCGATGCCGAGCAGCGAGGTGACCACGGCGTACCAGATGGTGGCGACCAGCAGCAGCGGGATGACCTGGTAGGTGCGGTGGTACACGAGCTGCACGGAGTAGAGCAGGTCCTGTACGGCGATGATGCTGACGATCGAGGTGCCCTTGAGGGTGCCGATCAGCATGTTCCCGGCGGGCGGGACGATGGAGCGCATCGCCTGCGGGAGGACGATGCGGCGGAACCGGCGCCAGGGTCCGAGGCCGAGCGACTGGGCGGCCTCGATCTGTCCGCGTTCGACGGAGAGGATGCCGCCGCGGACGACTTCGGCGGCGTACGCGGCCTCGTGCAGGGTGAGTCCGATGACGGCGACCGTGACCGGGCCGAGGAGGTTCACCGTGCGGACGCCGAGGATCTCCGGGTACAGCGCGCCGATGTTGAACCAGAACAGCAGCTGGACCAGGATCGGGGTGGACCTGAACAGCCAGACGTAACCCCAACTTACCGCTTGGAGAACGCGGTTGGCGGAGAGCCGGAGGACGGCCAGCAGGGTGCCGAGGGCGAAGCCGAGCACCATGACCAGTGCCGTGAGCCAGAGGGTGAGACCGAGGCCGCGCAGCACCGCGGTGGTGGTGAAGTAGTCGGCGACGACATCCCACTGGAAGGCGTCGTTGCGGACGACGGAGTCCAGTACCAGGGCGAGCAGCGCCAGGACGGCAACGGCCGCCGCCCACTGGCCGGTTCGGCGTACCGGGACGATCCGGAGCCGGTCGGTTCCGTCGCTCTTGGTGAGCGGTGCGGTGGTAGAGGAAAGGAGGGTATCTGTCTGCGCGGGCATGCGAAGGCTCCGTGGATGCAGAGATCGAACACGGGGCGTGCCTTCGGCGCGAACACAACGCGGACCGGGCCCCTCAGCGCCGGTCCGTCTCCGAGATAAGCGCTGTCCGCCGCGCGTTGTCAAGCTCGTCCACACTGTGAGCCGTGCGCCGGGGCTCGGTTGACGGACCACCGGATGCCTGTTCCACTGGGGCCATGCATTCGCAGCAGTGGCTGGTCAAGCGCTCCCACATCGACTTCGGTCGCGTGTGGTCCTCCTCCTGTTGAGCCGACCCCCTGCGATTTCGCGTGTCCTGTCCGGCGCCATGTGCGGCGCCTGAGCACATTTCCCCGCGTGTCCTCCCGTACACAACACCGTTCTCCCCTCCCCTCGCTCCGTCGTCCTTCCCCGGGCCTGTCCGGCCCTGATCCGCCGGACCGGCCCCAGCCCCGACCGTGGGGCCGCCCCGTGCTGCCCGCCGCCGGCGCGCCTGCTCACGGCCGACGAATCTGGAGAACCACACCTCATGCCCCGGACCCGGCACACCGCTGCCTTCGCACTGATCACCGTCGCCGCTCTCGCCCTCACCGCGTGCGGGTCCGGTGATCCGGCGGCCGCACCGGCCGGCGCCGCCGCCGCGGACAGGGGCGAGGTGCCGACGGCCGATGTCGTCTCCTCGGTACGCGAGGACGAGGCGGCGGCGAAGCTGCTGCCCGCCGACGTCCGCGCCGCCGGGACCCTGACCGTCGCCGCCGGCGTCAGCAACCCGCCGGGCGCCACCTACCTCGCGGACGGCAGGACGGTGGCCGGTACGGACATCGACTTCGCGGACGCGGTGGCCAGGAAGCTCGGGCTGCGCCTCACCCGCGAGGTGGCCTCCTTCGAGGCGATCCTCCCGGCGCTGGGCAGCGGGAAGTACGACGTGGGCACCGGGAATTTCGGGGTGACCGAGGAGCGCCGCAGGACGATCGACTTCGTCACGTACATCAATGACGGTCAGGGCTTCGCGGTCCGTGACGACAGCGAGCTGAAGAAGGTCACCGATCTCACCCAGCTCTGCGGCCTGACCGTGGGCACCGGCGCGGGCACCACCTTCGAGGTGACCCTGGAGGAGAACCGGCATCTGTGCGCCGACGCGGACAGGAAGCCGTACGACGTGAAGACGTACAACGACCAGGGCGCCACCTGGGCCTCGCTCCAGCAGGGCCGCAGCGATGTGGTGATGTCCACCATCAACGGGCTGCGGTACGCGGTGCGACAGCAGGAGGGCGTGCGCTTCCTCAACGAGTTCAAGCGCCTCGACGTCGGCTTCGCCTTCAAGAAGGGCACCGCGCTGGCACCCGCCTTCCAGGCCGCGGTGAACAGCCTGAAGGCGGACGGCACCTACGACCGGATCCTGAAGAAGTGGGGCATCAGCGCTTCGGCGATCAATGCCTCGCAGATCTCGCCGCCCGAGATCAAGTGAGCAGGGACGGGGCCCTGCCGCCCGGCCGGGCCCCCGCCGTCAGCAGCTGCAGTCGCAGTCGCAGCAGTCGCACCCGTCGCAGCAGTCCCCGCAGTTGCTGCAGCAGTCACAGGCATCGCAGACGCCGCCGCAGTCGCACTGACTGCACAGTCCTTCGCGGCGCTGATGGCTCCACGGGTCCTCGAAGGTGCCGCAGCACATCTGGCAGGTACAGGCCAGCCCCGCCCACACCAGGCAGCCCATGACCAGACCGCGCCGGTCGCGCGGCGGCTCGGGCGGCGGCTGCGACGGACCGGCGGGGCCGCCCGGACTCGGCGCGTACGGATTGCCCGGCACCGGCCCGAAGGACCCGGCCGGCCGCGCGGCTGACGGGCCGCCAGTTCCGTCCAGGAGCACGGCGCCCGGCTGGTGCGAGCACGCCGTGGTGCCGAAGGCCCGGTCCACCGACTGCCGCAGTTCGTGCGCCAGCAGCACATGTGCCAGCTTGCCGTCGGTGAATTCCGCGTCGCGCAGCGCCAGCCGTACGCCGTGCACCGCGTCGTCGCACAGCCGCCGGGCCTCCGCCCGCGAGGTGCCGGTGGCGGTGAGCGGGTTCCAGGAACCCGACGCCGCGTCGGCCTCCTGGTCCTCCACGGCGTCAAGCAGATGCGCCAGCCGCCCGAACAGGCGGCCGGCCTCGGCGAGCGGCTCCGCGTTCTGCGGCTTGCCCGCGAGCACCGCGGTGTGGGCGAAGGCGGCCGCGGTGGCGGTCTCGGTGGGTTCGGTGACCGTGAGCAGCGGGGTGCCGGGCCCGGCGATCAGCTCGATGCCGGTCTGCCGGTCGACGGCGTCCACGAGCAGCGCGGTGTCGAAGCCGAGCTGGGCGCCGGTGCGTGCGCCGGCGCGGTCCCAGCCGGCGGCGACCCGGCGCGCGGCGGCGGCGACCGGACGGCGCCTCAACAGGCCGTCCCCGTCCGCGACGTGGTCCCGGACCTTCGCCGAGGCCAGCACCAGGGAGACGGCGGCGGCCAGCCTGGCGCCCTCGCCGCGGGCGACCGGGGCGGTCCGCATGGCGCGCAGCGGGCAGGGCCCCGCCGTGCGGCGCCATCCGGCGGTGCGCTCGGACTGAGCCTCCGTCAGAACAGAAACAATCAGACCGTCATAGTTCGTAACGATCCGAGCGAATTGCCCGTGATCGGAGCGAAGTGCGAGGCAGAGCCCACAGAGATGGGCCATCCACTCGGCCCTGAGCCCATCGGACAGCCGATGGGTGCAGGGCCTGACTATTCCGAACACGACGATCCCCCGAGAGTCGTTCACCTTCGCGCCGAGCTCGCACGGCGTGCGCGAGGTGCATCGTATCGAGCAGTCCGTTCACCCGTACGCCCCCCATGTCACCCGTACGGCCTGGGCATCATATTTTCATTCCTTCTGACCCCTTATGCGGGAGGAATCCTGACGAATCGCCACATCTTCTGTGCCAGTACCGTCACGAACCCCCTGCGCGCCGACTATCCACTTGGCGCACGATCCGCATCATGGACGACCATAGGGATACGAAAGAGATGCGGAACGCCACGGAACCGCGGTGAGAGGAGGCGTCCATGGGATCGGTGCGCAAGGCGAGTGCCTGGCTGGGCCTCGTGGAGGACAACGACGAGCGGTACTACGACGACGAGTACGCCGAGGGCGCACAGACCGGGACCGGTGGCCAGGCCTGGGTGACCGACCCCCGGGTGCAGGTCGCGTCCGAGACGGCCGAGGAGACGGGGCGCCGGATCGCCACCGTCACCCCGGACAGCTTCCGTGACGCACGGGCCATCGGAGAGCTCTTCCGGGACGGCGTCCCGGTGATCGTCAACCTCACGACCATGGACCCCACCGACGCGAAGCGCGTCGTGGACTTCGCCGCCGGGCTGATCTTCGGACTGCGCGGCTCGATCGAGCGCGTGGCCACCCGGGTCTTCCTGCTGACCCCGGCCGACACCCAGGTGGTCAGCGAAACCGCCGGCCGGTCGGCCGACGGCTTCTTCAACCAGAGCTGAGCAGGGCTCTCGCCGGGCGTTCCTAGCGGAACGCGTCGAGACCGGTGAGCGCCTTGCCCAGCACCAGCTGGTGCATCTCCACGGTTCCCTCGTAGGTGAGCACCGACTCCAGATTCGTCGCATGGCGCATCACCGGGTACTCCAGCGAGATCCCGTTGGCGCCGAGGATCGTGCGCGAGGTACGGCAGATGTCGATCGCCTCCCGCACATTGTTGAGCTTTCCGAAACTGACCTGCTCCGGGCGGAGCCTGCCCGCGTCCATCCGCCGGCCCAGATGGTGGGCGAGCAGGATGCCCTTGTGCAGTTCCACGGCCATGTCCGCGAGCTTGGCCTGGGTGAGCTGGAAGCCGCCGATCGGCCGGTCGAACTGTTCCCTGGTCCTCGCGTAGTCGACGGCCGCCTCGAAGCTGGCGCGGGCCGCGCCCATGGCGCCCCAGACGATGCCGTAGCGGGCATGACTGAGACAGCTGAGCGGGCCGCGCAGACCGGTGACGCCCGGGAGCACGGCGTCGGCGGGCAGCCGCACCTCGTCCAGGACCAGCTCGCTGGTGACCGAGGCGCGCAGCGACCACTTGTGCTTGATCTCGGGCGCCGAGAAGCCCGGGGTGTCGGTCGGCACGGCGAATCCGCGGATTCCGTCGTCGGTCTGCGCCCAGACGACGGCGACCCCGGCGACCGAGCCGTTGGTGATCCACATCTTGCGGCCGGTGAGCACCCAGTCCCCGCCGTCGCGCTTGGCGTAGGTACGCATCCCGGCCGGGTCGGAGCCGTGGTCCGGCTCGGTGAGGCCGAAGCAGCCGATGATCTCGCCGGCCGCCATGCCCGGCAGCCAGCGCTGCCGCTGCTCCTCGGAGCCGAAGCGGTGGATGGCGTACATGGCGAGCGAGCCCTGCACGGAGACCAGGGAGCGGATCCCGGAGTCGGCCGCCTCCAGCTCCAGGCAGGCCAGTCCGTACTGGACGGCGGTGGCGCCCGCGCAGCCGTACCCCTGGAGGGACATGCCGAGCGCGCCGAGCGAACCGAGCTCACGGGCCAGCTCGCGGATGCCGGGCAGCTCGCCGCTCTCGTACCACTCGGCGATGTGCGGCAGGACGCGGTCGGCGGCCCAGTCCCGGACGGTCTGGCGGATCGCGAGGTCCTCGGTGCTGAGCAGATCGTCGATGCCGATCGGGTCGGCGGGGTCGAAGGGCGGGAGCTTCGACGACTCGGTGGTGGACATGAGGGCGCCTCCGGCGGCTCGCACGATACTAAAACTAGCAGTGTTAGTTATGCTCTCGCGCCGACGTTACGGCTCAGTGTGCCGCTCGTCCAGAGCCGGTCGCCTCGGCGGGTCGGCGCCGGGCGGGCCGCGTCAGGGGCCGCTGCGCACGGCCCGGGGCGGGCACCTCGTGCCCCGTGCGGTGTTCCCGCACCTCGCCCACGTCGGCCCGCTCCGGCTCGTCGGGCACCGGCGCCGGGCAGTCCATCGCCCTCGGCAGCCGCAGCGCGGCCAGCGCCCCGGCCAGCAGCAGCGCGGCGCTGACCAGCAGCGTGACATGCAGCCCGGTGATGAAGGAGTGGCGCGCCGTGGAACGCAGTACCGCGCCCAGCGGGCCGCCCAGCCGGTCCGCCACCTGGTACGCCTCGCCCAGCGAGTGGGCGGCGGCCGCGCGGGCCCCGGCCGGGACACCCGCTTCGGAAAGCTTCGAGAGCCCGGGGGCGTAGGCGGCGTTCATGACACTGCCGAGCAGGGCGATCCCCATGCCCGCGCCCAGCTGGTACGAGGTCTCGCCGATGGCCGCCGCCCCGCCCGCACGGTCGACGGGGGCCTCGCTGAGCATCGATTCGTACGCCCCGAAGAGCGTGGTCTGGAGCCCGAAGCCGAGGGCGACGAAGGCCGTCGTCAGCAGCGCCGGCCGGTCGTGCTGCCCCATCGAGGTCAGGATCAGCACCGAGACGGCCGTGAGCACGAAGCCCCAGCCGACCATCCGGCGTGGACCGATACGGCGCAGGGTGTACGAGCCGGTGGCGCCCGCGGCCATGGCCGCGAAGGTGAGCGGAAGCAGCCGCAGTCCGGTCTGCAGCGGGCTCAGTCCGAGGACGAGCTGGAGGTACTGGACGGCTATGAGCTCGAGGCCGACCAGGGCCAGCATGGCGATGACGATGCAGCCCACCGCGGTGGAGAACGCGGGCCTGGTGAACAGCCCCATGTCGATCAGCGGATGCGTACGCCGCTTCTGACGGCGCACGAACACGACGAGCAGTGCCGCCCCGATCAGCAGCGGGGCGAGCGTGGCCGGGCTCAGCACCTCACCGGCGCCCGCCCGCTTCACCCCGAGGACCACGCCGAGCACTCCGGCGGCGGCCATCAGTGCGCCCAGCACGTCCCACGGGCCGTCGTGACTGCCGCGCGACTCGGGCAGCAGCAGCCGGCCGACCGGCAGGATCAGCGCCATCAGCGGGACGTTGATCAGAAAGACCGAGCCCCACCAGAAGTGCTCGACGAGGAAGCCGCCGATGACCGGCCCGGTGGCGGCGCCCACCGCGGCGACGGCGGTCCAGATGCCGATCGCCACTGCGCGTTCACGCCGGTCGGGGAAGACCTGCCGGAGGATCGAGAGCGTCGCCGGCATGATCATCGCGCCGCCGACCCCGAGCAGCGCACGCGCCACGATGAGCACCGCGGGGCTGCCGGCCATCGCGGCGACCGCGGAGGCGACACCGAAGAGGACGTAGCCGAGCAGCAGGACGCGACGGCGGCCGACCCGGTCGCCGAGGGTGCCGAAGAGGATCAGCAGCGAGGCACAGACCAGCGGGTAGGCGTCGACGATCCAGAGCAGACCGACCGCACTGGGGTTCAGGTCCTCGGTGACGGCGGGCACCGCGACGTGGAGCACGGTCGAGTCGAGCGCCACGAGCAGGAGGCTGAGGCAGAGGACGACGAGGACGACCCATCGATTGGCACCGTCGGCCGCCGGGCGCAGCCGGATCCGGGCTGTGGTCGTCCCTGACATGCATGTACCTCCCAAAGGTCCCTCGCGCTCGGCGGGCCAACCGGGGATGCGGCGGTTCGCCGCTCCTCATGGCCCGGCATCGACGGGCGAGTGGGCGTCAGCGTACGCGAGTTCGGAGCCCTCCCACGTGGCCGACCTCATACCCGGTCGAGCCGCGGGGTGTGGCGTACGCCACCCCGCCCCGCCGTCCGGACCTGCGAGGACACCCGGCTCACCCGGAACGGGACGGTACTCGGTGGCCTCCTCGGAGCACCCGCCGGGCCCGCGCCGAGAGCGGCCGGTGACCGGACCGGCACGGTCCGTTCCACCACCTTCCGGGCGCGGATAAATTCATACCGGCACCTCCTGCGCTTTTCTGTCCACGCCCAAACACCCTTCCGAAATGCGTGCGAAATCAATAGCGCGAAGGCCTGTCGAGACGCTTACCCGGATCAGGAATTAAGACCGCACTGAGACATAGTCCACATCACATCGTCATCACAAAGAGACCGGAACGACCTGGTCGCTCACTAACTCGCTGTAACGTCGATTGGGTGCGTACCGACATCTTTGCCCGGCTGGACCGGGAGCCGGAGCCGCCGAAGATAGAGCCACCGCGGATGAGCCGTCACCGCATCGCGCTCTTCGGCGGGACGTTGGCGTTCTATCTCGCCATCGTCATTGCCGTGCTTGCCTCGTCCTGGCTGGTGACCCTGGACTGGAAGGTCATGCTCTTCCGGCCGTATCAGCAGTGGCCGGAAATCCATGCCTTCCTCGACTACTACATCGTGCTCGGCCAGCGTGGCCCCACCGCCACCATGGTCGCCTGCTGGCTCGGCTGGCGCTCCTGGCGGCAGCACACGCTGCGCCCCCTGATCACGCTGGGCGTGGCGCTGCTGCTGCTCAACGTCACGGTCGGCGCGGTCAAGATCGGCCTGGGCCGTCTCGGCCCGCACTACGCGACCCAGATCGGCTCCGCCGAGCTCTTCGCGGGCGGCGATATATTCCCCTCCGGCCACACCGCCAACGCGGTTGTGACCTGGGGAATCCTTGCCTATCTGGCCACCACCCCCCGAGCCCGGCGCTATCTGTCGGCCGTGTCGGCGATCGTCTCGCTGGGCGTCGGCCTCACCACCGTCTATCTCGGTACGCACTGGCTCAGCGATGTCCTGCTGGGCTGGGCCGCGGGGCTGCTGATCATGCTGGGCCTGCCCTGGGCCGAGCCGCTGATCACCCGGGCCGAGGCCTGGATCTTCGCCCAGCGCGAGAACCTGCGGGGATTCGGCCGTCCCGTGCCCTCCGTGCCCGTCGCGGCCGGAGGCCCCCGGACCGTCCGGCTGCCGCAGCCGGACGGCGGCGACGTCCCGGCCCGGAGCCCGGCGCTGGAGCCGGTCGCCGCGGCGGCCACGGGCACCCGCTCACGCGCGCACGCCTCACATCCGGCGCATGCGGTGCGCTCGGAGCGGACCCCGGTCACCCCGGCCGGCAGCCGGCGCCCACCGCACACCGACCGCACACCTCGCGGCGGCACGAGCCCGGCCCGCCCGGTGGCCGGCGGCTGAGACCCGGCGAGGGAGCCGGTACGCACAACCGCTCCCCGGACATGACCGAAGGCCCCGACGGACGTCGGGGCCTTCTCCTGTATCCGGGCCCGGGGTCCCTGGCCGCAGGGGGCCTCAGCCCACCCAGCAGCGGGTGACGCGGGCTCCGTCGACCTCGAAGTTGATCCGTCCGCTCCGGAACTCCATGGTGATGATCGCGCCCGGCGGCAGGGATCTGACGGTGCTCCAGCCACGGCTGCGGGCCCGCCGTTCGGCGGCTTCGGCAGCTAGGCCGACGTACTCGCCGGGCGCGTCGTCGGGCTGGGTGGAAGGGGTCGGTATGGGTGCCATGCCCCTCACCGTAGGCGGCCGCGGGCGGCGGCGGAAGCCGGGGCGCCCGCCGTCGCGGGGCATCCTCACGTTCCCCGCCGGTCACACTTGTGTCACAGGATCACGACACGCGCACAGCATGAATCACGCCACCCGGACCGGCGGCCCGGGACCGGACACACAGTAATCACACAACCTGGAGAACGATCATTCGGAAGGCCCGGAATCGGAGCGGAATATCCCGTATCGAGGGGGTGTAATTTCCGTCCCGAATAACGTGCGTAAATGAGCATGTCGCCAGGAATTCACGCTTCCTTATGGCAGCCTTATCCTCTGGTCACAATATTCACGCCGCAGTGCGGGACGGCCTCCGACCGCCACCGGTATAGCGGGCGGACCCGGTCGTCCGTATGGCGTTGCCGCAGCCGGCGCTCAGTCCAATGCCCTGGTCAGCCGGTCCCTGGCCACCCTGATCGCATCCTTCAGCTCCGGTGGTTCGACGACCTCGAAGTCGAACCCCGTCATCATCACGTGGATGACCATCACGTCCGTCGTGGCCGCCCCGGCGCGCAGCAGACAGGTGTCCGCGTCGACCGCCTCCAGCACCCCGGCCGAGGGCGAGATCCGCTCGGCCGCCCGCTCCATCCCCACCTTCAGCCGGATCACCGCCCGTGTCGGGTACACGGCCGTGGAGATCCCGTTCGAGACATAGGCGGCCAGGTCCTCGGCGGGCGCCTCGCGCGGCACGAACCTCGGGCCGTGCGGCGGCGTGGGGGTGATCCGGTCCGCCCGGAACGTACGCCAGTCCGCGCGGTCCAGGTCCCAGGCGACGAGGTACCAACGGCGCTCGGTGCACACCAGCCGGTGCGGTTCGACGGTCCGCCGCGAGACGGAACCGGAGTGGTCCCGGTACTCGAAGCGCAGCCGCTCGGCGTCCCGGCAGGCCCCGGCGAGCTCGGTCAGGACGCCCGCGTCGGCGACCGAAGCGCCGGGCCCGCGGAGCAGCGGCACGGTGAAGGTGTTCAGCGCGTTCACCCGGCGCCTGAGCCGGTCCGGCAGCACCTGTTCGAGCTTGGTCAGGGCGCGTACGGAGGTCTCGCCGATGCCCTCGACGCCGTTGCCCGCCGCGGTGCGCAGCCCGACGGCGACGGCGACGGCCTCCTCGTCGTCCAGGAGCAGCGGCGGCAGCTGGGCCCCGGCACCGAGCTGGTACCCGCCGCCGGTGCCGGGGCTGGCGTTGACCGGGTAGCCCAGTTCGCGCAGCTTGTCGACGTCGCGCCGGACGGTGCGCGGGGTGACCCCGAGGCGGTCGGCGAGATCGGCGCCGGACCAGTCGCGGTGCGCCTGGAGCAGTGAGAGCAGTCGCAGCAGTCGTGCCGAGGTCTCCAACATGGCGGCGAGTCTGCCAGGGGTTGCGGACAGTCCGGGTCCGCAACCCCCGGCGGGGTCCTCAGGGCGCCGGTTGCGGTTCGAGCCGTACGCAGAGGTCGTTGTCGGTGGAGTAGCAGGGCGTGGCCCGGCCGCCCTCGCCGGCGTCGCGGCCCGGGTAGACGAAGATCTTCTTGCGGTCCCAGACGTCGTCGAGGATGCGGGAGATCCGTACGCCGGCCGGTCCGTCCCCCGCCGTCCCGGGGACCAGCCAGAGCGTCCACAGCTGCGGTGCGGTGACGGGCCCGTCGGCCAGCCGGTCCAGGGGGAGCGTGAAGGCGAAGGCGCCCTCCTGGCCGGTGACCGGCACCCGCAGGACCCGGCCGTCGGCGCCGGGCTGTCGCGCCTCGACGCGGGCATCGGCGCCGAGGCCGGTCCCGTACAGCGTGCCCTCGACCGTCATTCCGTGCCCGTCGAACGTCACCGGTCCGGCCTCGGCATGCGGTGCGCGCAGCCAGCAGCGCACGGCGAGCCGGCCGTCGAGGGTCGGGTACGGGATCCGGACCGCGATCCGCCCGCTGTCCGGCGCGTGGTCGACGAGCAGCCGCAGGTCCCGGACGCCGGGCTCGACGGCCACGTCGTCGTCCGCGCCGGGCTCCCGCAGGTAGACGTCCCAGCGCCCCTCGGCGGGTTCCACGGCCCCCGGCAGCACCGCGCGCAGCCGTCCGTCGCGCAGCGGGCTCAGCGGCAGCCGTACGGTGTCGCCGTCGCCGCCCGCGCCCTTGGCGCCGCGCAGCCGGAGCAGCAGTTCGGGTGCCTCCCCGTCCTCGCTGCGGCCGAGGTCGAGATCGAAGGTGATCCCGCCGCCGGGTCCCGCGGTGCAGTCGGCCCGCGGTGTCCTTCGCGCTGCGGAGTCGGTCATGCGGTCTTCCCCTTGCGGATCACGGCGGCTGCCTTGTAGCGCAGGGCGTACGCCCCGTCCAGCACGGTGCCCCGGGCGCGGTGCAGTGTGGTGCTCAGCGCGCCGTGCGAGCGGTCGCGCGGGCCCCGCGAGGCGAGTTCGGTGAAGAGCCGTTCATGGCGTTCGGCGATCCTTGACGGGTCGAACCGCTGCGACGCGGTCAGTGCGGCGCGCCCCGCGCGGTGCCGTGCCTCGTCGTCGCCGATCAGACCGAGCAGCGCGTCGGCCACGGCCGCCGTGTCACCGACGGGCACCAGCCGTCCGTCGATGCCGTCGTCGATGATCTCGCGGGGGCCGTGCGGGCAGTCGGTGGCGACGACCGGCAGGCCGCAGCGCATCGCCTCGACGATGGTCATGCCGAAGGACTCGCGGTCCGAAGTGACCGCGGCGATCGATCCCTTGGGCCACTCGGCCTCCAGCGGGTTGACGGGCCCCATCAGGAACACGTGGTTGTGCAGGCCGAGTTCCGCGACGAGCGCGAGCAGCGCCGCTCGTTCGTTCCCGGTCGCGTCGCCGCCGCCGTAGATGCGCAGCCGCCAGTCCGGGCGGACCGCGACCACGTCGGCGAACGCCCGGACGAGCAGGTCGTACCGCTTGACCTTGTGCAGCCGGCCCGCGGCGATCACCCACTTGTGGTCGCCATCGGCGGGCGGGACCGCCGGTTCGGGCACGCTGTTGGCGATGGCCTCGATCCGTACGCCGGGCAGTTTGAACCCGGTCCGGTAGGCGTGGGCGTCGGCCTCGGTGACGGTGGTGATCGCGTCGAGCAGAGGGTAGCGGTGCGCGATCTCGCGGCGGAGCCGGTAGCCGTGGCTGTCGAGGGTGAGGTGCTCCTGCCCGATCCGTACCGGTCCCCGGCGGGCCTGCCTGCTGATGTGCACATTGAGCCCCGGCCGGGTGCCGACCACCACGTCCGCCTCCAGGGAGCGCAGATGGTCCGCCACCCGTGCGTCGGACAGCCTGCTGTACTGGCGGTACCTGCTGTCGCCGCGCGGGAACACGGTCGCGGGGCGGGCGTATTCGGCGGCGTCGCCGTCGTACGTCGGGCTCTTCTTCCGCAGATCGACGAGGTGGCTCATGCGCACCCCTTCGGGGGCACCCAGCGCGGGAACGTCACGGTGCCGGAAGACCGACACGATCTCCACGTCATGGTGCCCGGCCAGCTCCCCGGCGAGATTGAACGTCGTGCGGATCGTGCCCCCGACTCCATACGCGTTGTGGAGCAGGAAAGAAATGTGCATGAAACGCCATATCTCCCGGTTCGGCTGATCAGCGGCAGGCTGCACTTGCCATGACGGCACAGCGCTGTCGACGGTTCACTCCGAGCAGGGGCGAGTTTCGGTCAGCCGTGAACTCGTCCGATCTGTCGTTTTGCCGCTTTGTTGCTGTATGCGGTGCACCGTCGCATCGCCGAGTCGACCACACCCCGAACCGTCGGACCGGCGCGAACGGTCCCCAAGTGCACTCCTGGGCCCCGGGATTCACTCTCCGGGCCGGTTGGTTCGATTACGTTCCCTTTCTCGCGTGACCCCGGCCGCGGCTCGCCCGTTGTCATATCCATGAGCCGGGAACCGCCCGGCGCACGTACCGAGTTCGAGGAGCCACCCGTGCCGCGCATGCTCGACGTCAGCGAGGACGTACGCGCCGAGATCGGCGACGCCGAAGCCGACCGGCTGCTTGTCGGCGACAACGCCCCGGGCAGTTACGACTGCACTTCCTGCCGCACCCCCGGAGACTCCGAGCAGGAGCGCACCAGCACGGTGCTCTTCGTCGGCGACGAGACCGCTGTCCTCGCCTTCGCCCACGCGACGTGCATCCCCTCCCAGGTCGTCCAGGTCGCCGAGGAGCAGCTCCAGGGCGCCGTACGCAGCATCACCGGCGGCGAGGGCCCGGAGAGCGCCGGCGCGGGCCGGCCGCAGGACGCCCTCACCGAACAGGCCGTCCTCGGCATCACCAGCGGCCTCGTCCTGATCGACGACGAGCTCCACCCGGCCCTCGTCGTCGAGCCGGCCGGCGCGATCGCCCGGCCGGGCACGGACGGCAGCCGGGGCGACGAATTCCTCCAGCTGCTGCTGGAGCAGGGCTTCCACCCGGTCCACCGGATGGACCAGGTGCCCGCCGTGCTGCACGGCTGGTCGGTCCTGCTCGCCATGGGCCAGCTGCACGCCGTGCTCCAGCCGGGCACCGGCGGGGGCGCACCGGTCGCCTGGTGGCAGGCGCACGCGCCGCTCCAGGTCACCGAGGGCTGGCGGACCGCGGCCAACAAGTCGCAGACCGTCCTCGTCTTCGCCGCCCCGGCCGGGTCGATCGGCCAGCAGCCCCGCGAGGATCTGCTGCGCGACGCCCTGGACAAGGCCGCGGCCAACGGGCTCCTGGTCGCCGCCGCGATGCCGCTGGCCGGTACCTGATCGTGGCCGCAGGCTTCTCGCACCGACGGCGAACAGCTATTTCTCCGCCGCGCCCGCATCCGACCGACACCGGTGTCGTTGGCACATACGTGCACTCATACGACTCCTCCCACCAGCGCCCGA
Organism: Streptomyces sp. NPDC001933; assembly: GCF_042890955.1. NCBI lineage: Bacteria > Bacillati > Actinomycetota > Actinomycetes > Kitasatosporales > Streptomycetaceae > Streptomyces > Streptomyces sp. NPDC001933. The sequence goes on from NZ_JBIASS010000012.1 coordinate 285,079, forward strand.
GCCCGATCCCTGCCATGCGGCCCTCGCAGGAGCCATCGGGCGGTGAGTCCCACACCCCGATCTACGACGCGCTGTACTCCGAGTACCGCCGTTCGTTCCGGGCGCTGCCGGGTGACCGGAGCGGCGAGGAGAATCTCGGCTTCATTGCCTTCGGCACAAGTCTCTTCGGCAGCCGCCTGCCGCTGAGCGGCCACTCCGCCGGTTTCTCCACCGGTCTCGCCGTGGCGGGCGGTGCCACGGGACACGGCACCGGTGCCGGCTCCGGCGGCCTCGGTTCCTGGCACCGGGTGGGCCGGCACTCCGGGCGCACCCAGCCGGCGGCCCTGCCCCCGGGTTCGCGGGGCGCCTGACGTCACGTTCGCGGGCACCCGACCGCACGAAGGAGCCCCGGGCCGTCTCTCGTCCGAGACGGCCCGGGGCTCCTTCGTGCGTCCGTGCGTGCTACTTGTTGCGGCCGCGCTTCTCGCGGACCCGCACCGAGATGTGGATCGGGGTGCCCTCGAAGCCGAACTCCTCGCGCAGCCGGCGCTCGACGAACCGCCGGTAGCCGTGCTCCAGGAAGCCCGAGGCGAACAGCACGAAGCGCGGCGGCTTGGTGCCGGCCTGGGTGCCGAAGAGGATCCGGGGCTGCTTGCCGCCGCGGACGGGGTGCGGGTGGGAGGCGACGATCTCACCGAGGAAGGCGTTCAGCCGGCCGGTGGGGACGCGGGTCTCCCAGCTGGCGAGGGCGGTCTCGATGGCCGGGACGAGCTTCTCCATGTGCCGGCCGGTGACGGCCGAGACGTTGACCCGAGGGGCCCACGCGATCTGCGCGAGCTCCGTCTCGATCTCCCGCTCCAGGTAGTAGCGGCGCTCCTCGTCGAGCTTGTCCCACTTGTTGTACGCGATGACCAGGGCGCGCCCGGCCTCCACTGCCATGGTGATGATGCGCTGGTCCTGGACGCTGATGGACTCGCCCGCGTCGATCAGGACGACGGCGACCTCGGCCTTCTCCACGGCGGCGGCGGTACGCAGCGAGGCGTAGTAGTCCGCGCCCTCCTGGAGGTGGACGCGGCGGCGGATACCGGCCGTGTCGATGAACTTCCAGGTGATGCCGCCGAGCTCGATCAGCTCGTCGACCGGGTCACGGGTGGTGCCGGCCAGCTCGTTGACGACGACGCGGTCCTCGTTGGCGACCTTGTTCAGCAGCGAGGACTTGCCGACGTTCGGACGGCCGATGAGCGCGATCCGGCGCGGGCCGCCGATCGCGGTGCCGAAGCGCTGCGCCGGTGCCTCGGGAAGCGCTTCGAGTACGGCGTCGAGCAGGTCGCCGGTGCCGCGGCCGTGCAGCGAGGAGACGGGGTGCGGCTCGCCGAGACCCAGCGACCACAGGGCGGTGGCGTCCGCCTCGCCGCTCTGTCCGTCGACCTTGTTGGCGCAGAGCACTACGGGCTTGCCGGCCCGGCGCAGCAGCTTGACGACGGCCTCGTCGGTGTCGGTCGCGCCGACCGTCGAGTCGACCACGAAGACGACCGCGTCGGACGCCTCGATGGCGTACTCGGCCTGGGCGGCGACGGAGGCGTCGATGCCCAGCACGTCCTGCTCCCAGCCGCCGGTGTCGACGACCTTGAAGCGGCGGCCCGCCCACTCGGCCTCGTAGGTGACGCGGTCGCGGGTGACGCCGGGCTTGTCCTCGACGACGGCCTCGCGGCGGCCGATGATCCGGTTCACCAGCGTCGACTTGCCGACGTTGGGGCGGCCGACGACGGCGAGCACGGGCAGCGGTCCGTGACCGGCCTCGTCGATGGCGCCCTCGACCTCTTCGAGGTCGAAGCCCTCCTCCGCGGCGAGCTCCATGAACTCCGCGTACTCGGCGTCGCCAAGCGCTCCGTGCTCGTGGTCCGAGCCGTCGGAGTGAATCTGGTCGTTCATGAAGTCCGTTCCTCTTTGCATCATCATCGATGGGCCACGACTGCGAGGCCCACTACTCAAGTCTTACCTAGCGCCCGGTGAAACGCCTGGCCTCGTCCAGGTGGGCGGTCAGCCGCGCCTGGATCCGTACCGTCGCCTCGTCCAGCGCCTTGCGCGTACGCCGACCGCTTCCGTCGCCCGCCTCGAAGGCGTCGCCGAAGACGACGTCCACCCGGCTGCGCAACGGCGGCAGTGCCGATATCAACCGTCCGCGGCGCTCGGTGCTTCCCAGGACGGCCACGGGCACGATCGGCGCCCCGCTGCGTACCGCGAAGTACGCGAGCCCGGCACGCAGGGAGGCGAAGTCGCCCTCGCCCCTGGTGCCCTCGGGAAAGATCCCGAGCGCCCCGCCCTCGTCCAGCACGCCGAGGGCGTGGGTGATGGCGGTGCGGTCGACGGTCGTACGGTCCACCTTCAGCTGACCGATTCCACGCAGGAACGGGTCGAGCGGGCCGACGAACGCCTCCTTCTTGATCAGGAAGTGGACGGGCCGGGGCGCGGTGCCCATCAGCATCGGACCGTCGATGTTGTGCGAGTGGTTCACCGCGAGTATGACTGGTCCGGAGGCGGGGACCCGCCACGCGCCGAGGACGCGGGGCTTCCACAGCCCGTACATCAGCCCGATGCCGATCCCGCGCCCGACCGTCGCTCCGCGCGGCGAGGGGCGGCCCGTGGCCTGGGTCACTTCGTGGCCCGCTTCTCCTCGACGAGGGTGACGACACACTCGATGACCTGCTGAAGGGTCAGCTCGGTGGTGTCCACCTCGACGGCGTCGTCCGCCTTGGCGAGCGGGGAGGTCTTGCGGCCGGAGTCGGCCGCGTCCCGCTTGATCAGCGCTTCCTTGGTGGCGGCGAGGTCGGAGCCCTTGACCTCGCCGCTGCGCCGGGCGGCGCGGGCCTCCGGGGAGGCGGTGAGGAAGATCTTCAGGTCGGCGTCGGGCAGCACCGTGGTGCCGATGTCGCGGCCCTCGACGACTATGCCCCGCTCGGCCGCGGCGGCGATGGTGCGCTGCAGCTCGGTGATCCGGGTGCGCACCTCGGGGACGGCGCTGACGGCGCTGACCCTGGAGGTGACCTCCTGGGTGCGGATCGGGCCCGAGGCGTCCTCGCCGTCGACGGTGATCGTCGGGGCGGCCGGGTCCGTGCCGGAGACGATGACCGGCTTGGCGGCCGCGGTCGCCACCTCCATCGCGTCCTGGACGTCGATGCCGTTGTTCAGCATCCACCAGGTGATCGCCCGGTACTGGGCGCCGGTGTCCAGGTAGCTCAGGCCGAGCTGCGCGGCGACGGCCTTGGACGTGCTCGACTTGCCGGTGCCGGAGGGCCCGTCGATGGCGACGATCACTGCGGCCGGGGCCGTACGGGTTTCCACGGTGGTGGACACCTTCCTGGTACACGGGGTGGGCGGGACGGGGGCGTGCGCGAACCCGCCCCGCACAAGGTTACCGAGTGTCGGGGCCGGCCTCCGCACCCCTGTGGACAACTGCCTCCCGGTCCCGCCGCGCCCCTGCCCTACTGCCGTATCGACCAGCCGCGCTCGCGCAGTGCCGCGCTCAGTGCGGGGACCGCGCTCGGCTCGACCATCAGCTGGACCAGACCGGCCTGCTGCCCGGTGGCGTGCTCGATGCGCACGTCCTCGACGTTGACCCCGGCCCGTCCGGCGTCGGCGAAGATCCTGGCCAGTTCGCCCGGCCGGTCGCTGATCAGCACGGACACCATCTCGTACGCGGTGGGGGCGGTCCCGTGCTTGCCGGGAACCCTGACCCGGCCGGCGTTGCCGCGGCGCAGGACGTCCTCGATGCCCTCGGTGCCCTCGCGGCGTTTGTCGTCGTCACCGGACTCCAGGCCGCGCAGCGCCCGTACCGTCTCGTCCAGGTCGGCGGCCACCCCGGCCAGCACGTCGGCGACCGGGCCGGGGTTGGCGGAGAGGATCTCCACCCACATCCGGGGGTCGGAGGCGGCGATCCGGGTGACGTCCCTGATGCCCTGGCCGCAGAGTCGTACGGCGGTCTCGTCGGCCTCCTCCAGGCGGGCGGCGACCATCGACGAGATCAGCTGCGGGGTGTGGGAGACCAGGGCGACGGCCCGGTCGTGCGCGTCGGCGTCCATGACGACCGGGACGGCCCGGCAGAGCGCGACCAGCTCCAGGGCGAGGTTGAGGACCTCGGTGTCGGTGTCACGGGTCGGGGTGAGGACCCAGGGCCGGCCCTCGAACAGGTCCGCGGTGGCGGCGAGGGGGCCCGACCGCTCCTTGCCGGCCATGGGGTGCGTACCGATGTACGGCGTGAGGTCGAGGCCGAGTGCCTCCAGCTCGCGGCGCGGGCCGCCCTTCACGCTGGCGACGTCCAGGTAGCCGCGGGCGATGCCGTCCCGCAGGGCGGTGGCCAGGACCGTGGCCACGTGGGCGGGCGGCACCGCGATGATCGCCAGGTCCACCCGCTCCTCGGGCGCCTCGTCCGTACCGGCGCCCAGCGCGGCGGCGGTACGGGCCGACTGGGGGTCGTGGTCGACGAGGTGGACCCGGATGCCGCGCCCGGCGAGGGCGAGGGCTGCGGACGTGCCGACGAGGCCCGTTCCGATGACGACGGCGGTTCTCACTGGGCGATGTCCTTGCGGAGTGCGGCGGTGGCACCGAGGTACACGTGGGCGATCTCGGACTTGGGAAGGTAGGTCTCGACGTGCGCGAGGACACGCACCACACGGGGCATGGCGCCCACGATGTCCAGCTCCTGGGCGCAGATCAGCGGTACGTCGACGATACCGAGCCCGCGTGCGGCGGCGGCCGGGAAGTCGCTGTGCAGGTCCGGGGTGGCCGTGAACCAGATGCTGATCAGGTCGTCCGCGACGAGGCTGTTGCGTTCGAGAACGGCGGTCAGCAGGGCGCCGACCTGCTCGTCCATGTGCCCGGCCTCGTCCCGCTCCAGCTGGACGGCTCCGCGGACCGCTCGTACCGCCACGTCGTGCTCCTCGGTTCTTCGTGCTCGATCTCTGCACGATCAGCCTAGAGGGGTGGCGGGGTGGGCGGTCCGGGGTGCTCTGTCCGTGAGACGGGGCGGGCACGCGGCTGCGGCCCGGGACCTGCCCGGCACCGATCCACCGGACAGGCCCCGCGCCGCAGGTGCCGTCGGAACCACCGGCTCCGTCAGAGCTGCTGCTCGCGGACCAGGTCCTCGATCGAGCGGCCCTCCGGCACCTCCCCCGACGGGGTCAGTCTGTCGACCGCGGTCGGCAGCGACCGGGCGATCTGGTCGGCCGCCTGTTCCGTGCTGACCCCGGCCTCCTGGGCGACCTTCCGCAGGGTCTCGTCCGGCAGCGCCTGGGCGATCTGGGCGCCGCTGACCGCCTGGTTCTCCCCGGTGCCGACCCAGGACTGCGCCTGGTCGACCAGGCCGGACCTGGTGAGCATCGCGATCAGCCCTTCGAGCGCGCCGCCGCCGCCCGCACCGCTCCGGCCGCCCTGGCCGTCGCCGAGCGCGCCCAGCAGCGCGCCGAGTATGTTCCCCGCGCCGCCGCTCCGGTCGCTGCCGCCCAGCAAGCCGCCGAGCAGGCTGCCGAGATCGTTTCCTGCCATGGTTCTTCCTCTCCAGAGGGGATGATTTATCGACAATGTCGATCAGAACCCGGGCTTGTGCCACTTGAGCGCGGCACTCCGTGCCAGGGCGGCGACGCCAAAATTCCCGGTGCGCCCCGGCCCCGCTCACGTACCCTCGCCGGCATGATCGTCCCCGGCCCCGAGGCTCTCGTCCGCGACCACACGGTCTACTCCTGTGTGATGGGCTCGCGCGCCTTCGGGCTCGCCACGGAGGAGAGCGACACCGACCGGCGCGGTGTGTTCCTCGCGCCGACCCCGCTGTTCTGGCGGTTCGAGAAGCCGCCGACGCATGTCGACGGCCCGGCGCCGGAGCAGTTCTCCTGGGAGCTGGAGCGCTTCTGCGAGCTGGCACTGCGCGCCAACCCCAATGTGCTGGAGTGCCTGCACTCACCGCTGGTGGAGTACGCCGACGACGTGGGCCGTGAACTCCTCTCCCTGCGCGGCGCGTTCCTGTCCCGGCTGGCCCACCGGACGTTCGTCCGCTACGCGTCGGGGCAGCGCAAGAAGCTGGAGGCGGACGTACGGCAGTACGGGGCGCCGCGGTGGAAGCACGCCATGCATCTGCTGCGGCTCCTGAGCACCGGCCGGGACCTGCTGCGCACCGGCGAGCTCACGATCGAGGTGGGCGCGGCCCGCGACGAACTGCTGGCGGTGAAGCGGGGCGAGGTGCCGTGGGAGGAGGTCGAACGCCGCATGAACCTCCTCACCGAGGAGAGCGAGGAGACCGCGCGGAACTCCCCGCTCCCCCCGGAGCCGGACCGGGCCCGGGTGGAGGACTTCCTGATCCGCACCCGCCGGGCGTCCGTGGACCGGTTCCAGGGCCTGTCCGGCGGATCAGGGCCGGTCAGGCCCTAGGAGAACCCGCCAGCCGCACCCGCACCACGAGGTCGTGCAGCGCGTCGAACCCGCCGGCCGCCGCGGGAAGCCCCGATTCCGCCTGGGCCTCGTCCAGCACCCCGTGCAGCGCCTCGACGTCCCGCGACACCACCGCACCGTCCACCTCCCCCGCTCCCCCGTGCTCCGCCTCGGCCTTCGCCTCGATCAGCTCGGGCAGGTACGCGGGCGCCGTCACCTCTCCGAGAAGGGTCGGCAGATGGGCCCGCACCTCACCGCTGCGCATCAGGTGGATCCCGGTGAGCAGCGCCCGGAACGTGTACAGCAGCGGCTTCAGTTCACCGGTCTTCCCGAAAAGCCGCCACTGGGTGCCCGCGAACCCCCGGTAGTGGTGGGCGTGGTTGCGGGTGACCACGCCCGGCGCCAGCTCCACCAGTTCCGCGTGCGGCTCGCTGGTGTGCACGACCAGCGGCGAGAGCAGCTGTTCCAGCACGTAGCCGTTGGGCTTCAGCATCAGCCGGACGAACTTCCGCAGGTCGTGCGTGACGAGATCCATCTCGACCCCGTCCCGGTCCCACATCCGCGAGCGCGTCTCCTGGGCCTCGCGCAGTCCCACGAGATCCTCCGCCGGCAGGAGATGGACCCCCCGAAGGTCCACATCCGAGTCCTTGGAGGGGAACCCGTACAGATGCGCCCCGGAGACCGTGGCGAAGAGCAGCGGGTGGCGTTCCCCGGCGAGGACCGGGCCGAGGTCGGTGACCGGCAGCCCGGCTTCCCTGAGGTGCTTGGTGTCCATGCGCATGGATCAAGAATCCCAGAGCGCCCCCAGCGAAAGCAGATCGCTTCGGTACTCGATCCGCTCCGCCCACTCCTTGGGCCAGGCCGCCGCCCCCAGGTGCGCCCCGGCGAACGCGCCGGTGAGGCAGCCGAGGGAGTCCGAGTCGCCCCGGGTGCAGGCGGCTCGGCGGAGTGCGGTGACGGGGTCCTCGGGGAAGAGGAGGAAGCAGTGCAGGGCCGTGGCCAGGGCTTCCTCGGCGATCCAGCCGTCGCCGGTGAGCTCGCAGGGGTCGGTCTCCGGGGACGGGTTGCGCAGCGCGTCCTGGACGCGGGCCAGGGCGGTGAGGCATTCGTCCCAGCCGCGCTGGATGTACAGCTCGGGCGAGGAGTCGCCCGCGTACCGCCAGAGGTCGCCGAGCCAGCGGGTGAGGTAGCGGCCGCTGTTCTCGTACGCGTAACTGCGCAACTGGCCGATCAGGCCCATGGGTTCCGCCCCCTGCGCCAGCAGGTACACGGCGCGGGCCGTCAGGTCGGACGCGGCGAGCGCGGTCGGGTGCCCGTGGGTGAGGGCCGCCTGCAACTGGGCGGCGCCGGAACGCTGTTCCTCGCTGAGTCCGGGGACGAGTCCGATCGGCGCGACCCGCATGTTGGCGCCGCAGCCCTTGGAGCCGGTCTGGCTGGCCTCCTGCCAGAGCCGGTCGCTGTCCAGCAGCCGGCAGGCGGTCATGCAGGTGCGGCCGGGGGCGCGGTTGTTGTCGGGCGAGTGGTACCAGTCGACGAACTCCTCGCGCACCGGGCGGGTCAGCCGCAGCGGGGTGAGCAGCCCGCGGTCCATGGCGGTGCGGATGCCCCGCCCCAGAGCCAGCGTCATCTGGGTGTCGTCGGTGACATGCGCCGGCTTCGGCAGCCGCATCGTGCGCCACGGCCCGCACTTGGCGAGGATCGACGGGACGTTGTTGAACTCGGTCGGGAAGCCCAGTGCGTCGCCGAGCGCGAGCCCGGTCAGCGCGCCGGTGGCGGCCTGCTTGGTGATGGTCCTGGTCACGATCACGTGCTTCTTCCTTCCGGTCTCAGCAGTGGTGGGTGCAGGGCGGTAGCGGCACCCGCCCGGTAGAGCGCGGCCGGTTTCCCCCGTCCGCCGGTGCGGCGCGGCGATCCCTCCACGGCCTGGACGAAGCCGGGCGTGGTGAGGACCTTGCGCCGGAAGTTGGGCCGGTCCAGCTCGACGCCCCAGACCGTCTCGTACACCTGCTGGAGTTCCCCCAGGGTGAATTCGGGCGGGCAGAAGGCGGTGGCCAGACAGCTGTATTCGAGCTTGGCGCCGATCCGGTCGTGCGCGTCGGCGAGGATCCGGTCGTGGTCGAAGGCGAGCGGGCCGAGCGCCCCGGCGTCCCACCACTGGGCGCTGGCCGCGTCGCCGCCGCCGCGCGGTTCGGGCAGGTCGGGTACGAGTGCGGCATAGGCGACCGAGACGACCCGCATCCTGGGGTCGCGGTCCGGATCGCTGTAGGTACGCAGCTGTTCCAGGTGGAGGGCGCTGACGGTGCCCTCGGTCAGTCCGGTCTCCTCGGCGAGTTCCCGGCGGGCGGCGGACTCGGCGGACTCCCGCGGCAGCACGAAGCCGCCGGGCAGCGCCCAGTGCCCCTTGTACGGGTCCTCGCCCCGTTCGACGAGCAGGACGTGCAGCCGGCCGTCGCGGACCGTGAAGACGGCGAGGTCGACGGTGACCGCGAAGGGTTCGAAGGCGTGCGGGTCGTAGCCTTCGGGGGCTTCGGGGCTCATCGGTGCTCCGGCAGGGGCGCGGCGAAGTTCCAGCTGTCGGCGAGCAGTACGTCCACGGCGGCGACCGCGGTGGCCAGGCGTTCCTGACGGCCTCCGGTGAGCTCGATGAAATCCCTTCCGGTACGGGTGAGTTCGGCCCGGAAGCGGTCGGTCATCCAGGGCCGCAGCTCCTCGCCGTCGCGCAGTCCGTCGTCCTCGAAGGCGACGCCCTCGTGGTCGGTGAGCAGCCACAGGTGGTGGGCGGCCCGGTCCGCGGTCTCCTCGACGAGCGGGTTGCGTCCGCCGATGTACCGCTCGTGCCAGACGGTGGTGGCGAAGGAGTCGGTGTCGCAGAAGAGCACCGGCGACCCGGTGCGTGCGGCGGCCTCCTCCCTGTCGTTCTGGGTCCGGGCGATCAGCGGGAAGTCGTCGGTGGTGAAGCTGACGTCCTCCCACTGGGCCCCGGGCCACCGCTCGCGCAGGGCGGCCAGCTTCTGTTCGCTGAACTCCCGCCCGTACTCGGCGACGTACCCGGTCCGCGCCCAGACGCCGCCGCGCGCGCGGTAGTGGTCGGTGAGGGCGCGGGCCACGGTCGTGGTGCCGGTGGATTCCGCGCCGAGGACGACGACCCGGCGGGCGAGGGCGGCCCGTACGGGCGGCTCCAGGAAGTCCCAGCAGCCCACCGGGTCCTTGCGGACGGCGGTGCCGGAGACCGGGAAGACCGTGCGGTCGGGGTCGACGCAGACGGATTCGGCGCCGAACCGGCGGGCGAGTTCGTCCCCGTACGACTCCGAGGTGAAGACGGCGTCCACCGGCTCCGGCACGGCCCCGGTGAAGACGGCCATGTGCGCGTCCCAGATCACCGGGTCTTGGAGGTCCATGCGGATGTCGTCGACGGCGCCGACGACCCTTACACCCGGGTGCACCTCCCGCATCCAGGCAACCCGGTCGGCGAGCGGCACGGACTCGACGGAGGCGGCGCAGACCAGGACGGTCAGCCGCTCGCAGCGGTCCTGCGCGGTGCGGACGAGGTGGTGGTGGCCGGCGTGCGGCGGGTAGAACTTGCCTAGTACCAGCCCGTGCCCGAAGCGCTTCACGCCGCCACCTCCGCCAACTGCCGCCGCTGTCCGGCGAGATCACGCCTCCAGTTGCGCAGGCCGAGCAGGCAGAGCGTCAGGAAGCCGATGTACAGCAGCGAGGTCAGATAGAGCTCCTTGTACGCGTACAGCGGGATGTACACCACATCGGCGGCGATCCAGAGCCACCAGGACTCGACGAGCTTGCGGCACTGCCCGTACGTAGCCGTCAGGGACAGCGCGGTCGTCAGGGCGTCCCAGAAGGGCACGGTCGAGTCGGTGGCGTGGTCGAGCAGGACGGTGAGGGCGACGGCCCCCACCGCCCCCGCCGCGAGCAGCCAGGTCCATTCGGTGCGCGTGGTGCGCCGCACCGGCAGGTCCGGTGAGCCCGGTCCACCCCCGTGGGTCCAGGTCCACCAGCCGTACGCGGCAAGGGCGATGAAGACGATCTGGAGGCCGGCGTCGGCGTACAGACCGGACTGGGCGAACAGCAGGATGAAGAAGAGGTTGTTGGCGATGCCGATCGGCCAGTTGGCGAGGTGCTGGCGGGCCACGAGCCATACGCACAGCGCCCCGCTGCCGAAGCCGAGCACCTCGGTCCAGCTGACCGGGGTGTCGAGCACCGTCACCAGGGGCTGCTGCAGGGGATCGAGGAAATCCGCGAGACTCACGCCCGCCTCCTTCTTAATAGTCACTCTGACTATAAAGGTGGAAGGAGCGCAGGAAAAGGCCCGCGGCCGATTCCTGTTCGAAAATCGAAGTCCGAAAATCGAGGAAGGAACCGGCCGCGGGCCATGGAGAGGACGGAGGAGGGTTACAGACCGACCTCGCGCATCAGCATGCCCACCTCGGTGTTGGTGAGGCGGCGCAGCCAGCCGGACTTCTGGTCGCCCAGCGGGATCGGCCCGAAGGACGTCCGTACGAGCCGCTCGACCGGGAAGCCGGCCTCGGCCAGCATCCGGCGGACGATGTGCTTGCGGCCCTCGTGGAGGGTCACCTCGACCAGGTAGTTCTTGCCGGTGTTCTCGACGACCCGGAAGTGGTCGGCGCGGGCGTACCCGTCCTCCAGCTGGATGCCGTCCTTGAGCCGCTTGCCCAGGTCGCGCGGGAGCGGTCCCTGGATGGCGGCCAGATAGGTCTTCTTCACCCCGTACTTGGGGTGGGTCAGGCGGTGGGCCAGCTCACCGTGGTTGGTGAGCATGATGATGCCCTCGGTCTCGGTGTCCAGCCGGCCGACGTGGAAGAGCCGCGTCTCACGGTTGGTGACGTAGTCGCCGAGGCACTGGCGGCCGTCCGGGTCCTCCATCGAGGAGACGACACCGGCGGGCTTGTTCAGCGCGAAGAAGAGGTAGGACTGGGCGGCGACGGTCAGACCGTCGACCTTGATCTCGTCCCGGTTCACATCGACGCGCATGCCCTGCTCGACGACGATCTCGCCGTTGACCTCGACGCGGGCCTGCTCGATCAGCTCCTCGCACGCCCGGCGCGAACCCATGCCGGCCCTGGCGAGGACCTTCTGCAGCCGCTCGCCCTCCTGCTCGGCGCCCGGGTGGGTCTTGGGCGTCCGGATGTCGGCCTTGCCCGCGTACCGGTCCCGGTTGCGCTGCTCGATCTTGGCGTCGAGCTCACGCGGACGGGACGGGGCGCCGTACGGGGTACGGCGGCCGCTGCTCCTGGAGCCACCGGTCGCCGCCTTCGGGCCGCCCTTGGCGCCGCCGCGGGCCGCCGCGCCGCGGCCCTTGCGGGTGCCGCCGTCGCCGCCCGGCTTGTCGTTGCCCACGTCGTAGCGGCGCTCCTCGGGGCGGGGCCGGCGGGGGCGCTGCTCCTGCTTGTCGTCACGCTCGGAGCCGGAAACCCGAGGGTTCGGGTTGCTGTTCCTGCCGCTGCCGGTGTTGTTCCTGCCGCCGCTCCTGCCGCCGCCGCTCCTGGCTCCGCCGCCGCTTCCGCTGTTCCTGCCACTGCTTCGCATCAAAAATCCGTCTTGTCGTCTGCGTGAGTATCCGGGGTGTCCGGTGCGTCCGGATCGAACGACGGCACACCCTCTAGCGTCTCAGCCTCGATCGCGTCCGCCTCGGGGAGGAAGGGCGCGAGCTCCGGGAGCTCATCCAGGCCGCGCAGGCCCATCCGCTCCAGAAAGTAGTTCGTCGTCCTGTACAGGATCGCACCTGTTTCGGGTTCCGCGCCCGTTTCCCCCACCAGCCCCCGCTGCAACAGGGTCCGCATGACCCCGTCACAGTTCACGCCGCGGACCGCGGAAACCCTGGAACGGCTGACCGGCTGGCGGTACGCGACCACCGCGAGGGTCTCCAGCGCCGCCTGGGTCAGCCGGGCCTGCTGGCCGTCCAGGACGAAGCCCTCCACGGCCGCCGCGTACTCGGGGCGGGTGTAGAAGCGCCAGCCGCCCGCCACCAGCCTCAGCTCGAAGCCGCGCCGCTGCACGGTGTACTCGTCGGCCAGCTCGCGCAGCGCGTCGGCGACGGCCCTGCGCGGCCGCTCCAGCACCTTGGCGAGGTGCTCCTCGGTGGCGGGCTCGTCGACGACCATGAGGACGGCCTCCAGCGCGGGCCTGAGATCGAGATCCGCGACGGTGGAGCCGGTGTTCTCCTGCTGACTCATGCCTTCACATCCTTCTGGACGTCCTGCGTCTCGGGGTCGAACTCGTCCGTGACGACGGGCCCGGCCCCCTCTCCCCCGGCCCAGCGCACCATCAGCTCCCCGAGCGCCTCGTCCTGGTCGAGCGCGACGGCCTTCTCCCGGTACAGCTCCAGCAGCGCGAGGAACCGGGCGACGACGGTGAGGGTGTCCGGGGCGTCCTCGGTGAGCGTACGGAAGCTGATCTCGCCCGCCTCCCGCAGCCGCGCCACCACGATCCCGGCCTGTTCCCGCACGCTGACCAGCGGCGCGTGGATGTGGTCGACGTACACCTGCGGCTCGGGCCTGGGCTGCATCGCCTTCACGGCCAGCGCGGCAAAGCCTTGTGCCCCGATGCTGATCACGACCTCGGGCAGCAGCTCGGCGTGGTGCGGCTCCAGCCCGACGGTCCGGGGGAAGCGCCGCCCCTCGGACGCCAGCCGCTCGCTGAGGATCTCCGCGATGCGTTTGTACGCGCGGTATTGGAGCAGCCGGGCGAAGAGCAGGTCCCGCGCTTCGAGCAGCGCCAGGTCCGCCTCGTCCTCCACCTCGGCGGCGGGCAGCAGCCGGGCCGCCTTCAGATCGAGCAGGGTCGCGGCGACGACGAGGAACTCGGTGGTCTGGTCCAGGTCCCAGTCCGGCCCCATGGCACGGATGTGCGCCATGAACTCGTCGGTGACCTTCGACAGCGCGACTTCGGTCACATCGAGCTTGTGCTTGGCGATGAGCTGGAGGAGGAGGTCGAACGGCCCTTCGAAGTTCGCCAGCCGGACGGTGAACCGCCCGTCGCCGGCGGGCCCGGGGGACCCGGGAGGCTCGGTGGGCCCGGGGTCCGCATCAGGCACCTCGGGCACTTCATGCGCCTCGGTCGCGGGCGGTACCTCCGGCGTTGCGGCTTCGGGCGCGGGCGGTGCAGGGGCCTGCGCCCCGGCCGTCCCGCCGCCCACCGGCTCCGGCACGCTCGCGCCGCCCGGACCGCGCCCCAGGGGGCGGCGTGGGGTGCGGGCGGGCTCGTCGGTCGTCGGCATGGAATTCCAGAGGCAGCGGGATACGGACGGCGGGCCGTGGCCCGTACGGAAGGGGCCCGCCGCTCGTCCGGCGGCCGCCCACCGGCAGGCTACCGGCCGCCGCACCGGTCAGCGGCCGCGCAGCCGCCGTACGAGGATGCTCGCGTCGCCCCGCGACTCCAGATCCGCGAGCACCACCGCGACCGCCTCACGGACGATCCGCCCGCGGTCGACGGCGAGCCCGTGCTCCCCGCGCAGCACGAGACGGGCGTGCTCCAGGTCCATCAGTTCCTCGGCCGAGACGTAGACGGTGATCTTCTCGTCGTGGCGCTCGCGGCCGCTGGGCCTCCGGTTCGCCCCGCGCCCGCCTCCGCGCCTGCGCTGCTGCTGGACGGCAGGGGCGGGAACCGCCTCCTGCGTGGACGAGGACGCGGCGGACGGGGGTGCGGCCGCCGGTACGGACTGCTGGGGCCTGCGGCCCGCCTGTGCGGCCACCGCGACCCGGTCGACGTCGCGGCTGCGCGACTCCCCCGCGTCGGCGTCCGCCGCGGAGTGCTCCTCGCGCGAGGAGCCGTCGGCGTCCTGCGCCGCTTCCGTGCCGGATCCGTCCGCCCCGGAATCGTTCTCCCCGGCCGGACCGGGCACCCGGGCCTCACCGTTCGCCTTGCGTCGCCGGTCCGCGGGGGACGAGGCCTGGAGCCCCATTCCTCCGGTGGTACGGAACAGTTCGTCGGCCCCGGGCAGACTCACTCGGCGTGACACCGGGCGAGCACCTCCCTGGCGAGCTGGCGATAGGCGGCGGCACCGACCGAGTTGGAGGCGTACGTGGTGATGGGCTCACCGGCGACGGTGGTCTCCGGGAAGCGCACGGTGCGCCCGATGACCGTGTGGTAGACGTGGTCGTCGAATGCCTCTACGACGCGCGCGAGGACCTCACGGCTGTGCACCGTACGGGAGTCGTACATGGTGGCGAGGATGCCGTCGAGCTCCAGATCGGGGTTGAGGCGCTCCTGGACCTTCTCGATGGTCTCGGTGAGCAACGCCACACCACGCAGCGCGAAGAATTCGCACTCGAGCGGCACTATGACCTTGTGGGCGGCCGTGAGGGCGTTCACCGTGAGCAGGCCGAGCGACGGCTGGCAGTCGATCACGATGTAGTCGTAATCGGCCATCAGCGGCTTCAGGGCGCGCTGCAGCGTGGACTCCCGGGCGACCTCGCTCACCAGTTGCACCTCGGCGGCCGACAGGTCGATGTTGCTGGGCAGCAGGTCCATGTTCGGGACCGCGGTCTTCAGCAGGACCTCGTCGGCAGACATGCCCCGCTCCATGAGCAGGTTGTAGACCGTGAGGTCGAGCTCCATCGGGTTGACGCCGAGCCCGACCGACAGGGCACCCTGCGGGTCGAAGTCGACGAGCAGGACGCGTCGTCCGTACTCCGCGAGTGCGGCGCCCAGGTTGATGGTCGACGTGGTCTTGCCGACGCCGCCCTTCTGGTTGCACATCGCGATGATCTTCGCGGGGCCGTGATCGGTCAGCGGGCCCGGGATCGGGAAGTAGGGCAGGGGCCGGCCGGTGGGGCCGATCCGCTCGCGGCGCTGGCGGGCAGCGTCGGGCGCGAGGGTGGCCGCGTACTCCGGATCGGGTTCGTACTCGGCGTCGGGGTCGTAGAAGTGCCCCTGGGGCACCTCGTCGAAGTCGGCGAAGTGGGCGGTTTCCCGGCCACTCTCGTTGCCGGCCATGGCGTTCACGTGTAGGCCGTCCATCATCTGGGGGGCTGTCGTCATGTGCTGTTGGGTGGCGAAGGTGCGGACAGCGACGGAGCCGACAGCCTCCAGCCCGTTCGGGCTCTGGCCCCGTGCAGGCATCCCTGGATGAACACCCCCGGGAGTAAATGTCGACTCATTCACAAGTCGTCTTACCTCCTTGGACGTGACCAGGAAACTTATCGATAGGTCAGCGTGGCACCATGCCGACGATTGGCGACTCTATGGCGTGTCACCGCTTCGCAGCAACACAATCCGCCGGACCCGGCCCGATGTGTCGGCAATCGAACACGCCCCTGTCAAGGGCGTGCGGCCACCGGGGCGCAGATTTAACGGGCGTACGAATCGGTTAAAGGGTTACGTTCGAGACGAGTTGAACGGGGTCGCCGAAGGGGCCCGGCATGCGTACGGCCGGACCTTGCTCGGCAAGGTCCGGCCGTGTGCGTGAGGTTGACGGAAGGTGTTGACCCGTCAGCCGAGGAGCGAGCTCAGCTCGACGTGCTCCAGGCCGTGCGCCTCGGCCACCTCGCGGTAAACAACCTGCCCGTCATGGGTGTTGAGGCCCTTGGCGAGCGCGGCGTCGCGGCGCAGCGCCTCGACCCAGCCGCGGTTGGCGAGCTCCACGATGTACGGCAGCGTGGCGTTGGTGAGGGCGTACGTGGAGGTGTTCGGCACCGCGCCCGGCATGTTCGCGACGCAGTAGAACACCGAGTTGTGGACCTTGAAGGTCGGCTCGGCGTGCGTCGTCGGGTGCGAGTCCTCGAAGCAGCCGCCCTGGTCGATCGCAATGTCGACAAGTACACTTCCGGGCTTCATCTTGGCGACGAGCTCGTTGGTGACCAGCTTCGGCGCCTTCGCGCCGGGGATCAGCACGGCACCCACGACGAGGTCGGCCTCGATGACGGCCTTCTCCAGCTCGAAGGCGTTGGAGACGACGGTCTTCACCTTGGTGCCGAAGACCTTGTCGGCCTCACGGAGCTTGTTGATGTCCTTGTCGAGCAGCGTGACGTGGAAGCCGAGGCCGACAGCGATCTGCGTGGCGTTCCAGCCGGAGACACCGCCGCCGATGACGACGGCCTCGGCGGGCGCCGTGCCCGGGACGCCGCCCGGCAGCACGCCGCGGCCGCCGACCGAGCGCATCAGGTGGTAGGCGCCGACCTGCGGGGCCAGCCGGCCCGCGACCTCGGACATCGGGGCGAGCAGCGGGAGCGCGCGGCTCGCGGTCTCGACCGTCTCGTAGGCGATGGCCGTGGTGCCCGACTCGATCAGCGCGTCGGTGCACTCGCGGGAGGCCGCGAGGTGCAGGTAGGTGAAGAGCGTCTGGTCCTTGCGGAGGCGGTGGTACTCCTCGGCGACCGGCTCCTTGACCTTCAGCAGCAGGTCGGCGGTGGCCCAGACCTCGTCGGCGGTGGGGAGGATCTGCGCCCCGGCGGCGATGTACTCCTCGTCCGTGATGGAGGAGCCGGCCCCGGCGTTCTCCTCGACGACGACCTGGTGGCCGTGGCGGACGAGCTCGTGCACACCGGCAGGCGTGATCGCCACGCGGAACTCGTTGTTCTTGACTTCGCGGGGGATGCCGACCTTCACGTCGATCACGGTCCTTGGCTCAGAGGGTTACCCGGGCATAGCTATACATACCCGGATAGACACTACGTAAATGGAGACACCGCGAACACACGCGGCAGAGCCAGTCTAATGAAGGGTTTCGTGCTGTCTAGCCTTACAAAGCATTATTTTTCTGTCGCCGCACTACGGATTTCGCAGGCCACACCCTCCTGGCCCAGCAATCTGTCGGCCAGACCCCGGTGCAGCTTGGCCGCAGCCGGGTCGCCGAGCCTTTCGAGCGTGTCGGCCAGCCGGAGCTCCAGCGCCGCCTGGAGTCGTACGTCACCTGCCCGCCTGGCCCACTCGACGGCCTCCTGGCAGGTGTGCAGGGACTCGTGCGGCCGGCCCGCGTACTCCTGGACCCGCGCCGCCTCGCTGAGTGCCCGCGCCTGGGCCGGCACGTCGCCGAGCCTGCGGTACCCGGCCGCCGCGGCTCGCCAGTTCCGCAGCGCCTCGCCGTACCGCCCGGCATAGGTGTGGACGGCGCCGAGCCGCCCGTACAGCCGTGCCTCGTCGGCCCGCTCCCCCTGGGTGAGCCGCTGCGCCAGCGCGCGGCCGTACCAGTCGGAGGCCCGCTGGAAGTCCCCCAGCTCGGCGTAGGCGCCGCCTACGGATTCCATCGCGCGGCCGGTGGCGTACGGGTCCTTCGCGGCCCGTCCGGCATCCAGCGCGGCCCGGTAGCGGGCCAGCGCCTCCCGGGTGCGGCCGGTCCTGGCGTCGAGGTCGGCGAGGTTGAGCAGCGCCGCGGCCCGCTCGCGCGGCAGCTCGCGCCGCTCGGCCACGGCCAGCACCAGACCGTGCAGTCCGTACAGCTCGGGTGCGGCGGCCTCGGTGCCCTGGTGCACGGCCAGCGCCCGCACCAGAGCGGCCACCAACCGCCTTGCCAGGGTGTCGAGTTCACCGTCCTCGACGGCGATCCGGGCCGAGGCCAACAGGGCGGGCCGGCGGATCCGCAGCCATTCGGCGGCCGCCTCGGGGCCCGGGAAGCGCAGCGAGCGCGGGAGCCCGGCGAGCTTGCGGCGGGCCGGGGAACCCTCGGGTTCGGTGACCGCCCGGCAGGACTGGAGCAGCCGTACGGTCCGCTCCAGCATCCGGGCCCTGGCCAGCTGGAGCTCCGCCGGCCGGTCCCTGGCCTCCAGCAGCGCCCGCAGCAGCGGCGCGAGGCAGCCGGGCACCTCGTACTGCGGCTGGTCCGCCCCGTTGGTGTGCAGCAGCCCCAGGGCCACGAAGTCGTCGAGGGTCGTCTGGGCGGCCGAGACGGAGCAGCCGGCCAGCGCGGAGGCGGTGTGGGCGTCGGCGAGTCCGGCAGGGGCGAGGGCGAGCAGTCGCAGTATCCGGGCCGCGGTCGGCGGCAGCGAGTCGTGGACCAGCCGGAAGGCGCGGGCCAGCGGGCGGGAGCCGGTGGACTGCTCCGTGTCGTCCGGCAGTTCGCGCAGCTGCTTGGTGACATCGGCGACCGATGCCATGGGACGGGCGGCGAGCCAGCCGGCGACCATGACCAGGGCGGCCGGCAGCCCGCCGCACTCCTCGGTGAGGGTCTCGGCGGTCCGCGGGTCGACGGTGATCCTGACCTCTCCGATGGTGCGGGCGAGCAGCCGCACGGCGGAGCCCGCGTCCAGGCCGCCGATGGTGCAGGGGCGGACGCCCGGGATTCCGGTCAGCGGGCCCTCGGACGTGGCGACGACCAGGCAGTCCGGGTTGTCCGGCAGCAGCGGGTCGACCTGTTCCGCGTCCGCCGCGTCGTCCAGGAGCAGCAGGGCGCGGCGTCCGGCGAGCTCCTCGCGGACCATCCCGGAAAGTTCGTCCTCGTCCGCGCCGGGCGGCCCGGTCACCCCCATCCGGTCGAGCAGCTCGCGGGCGGTGCGCTCGGTGGGCACCGGTGCGCCGCCGGGTTCGGTGAGCCGGACGCGGAGCAGTCCGTCGGGGTGGTCGCCCTCGGCGAGCAGCCCGCGGGTGAGTTCCTCGGCGAGCGCGGTGCGTCCGGATCCGGGGCGTCCGGCGATCAGCAGGACCCGGGCGCGGGCGGCCTTGCGGCCGGCCAGGGTGTCCAGGCCGGCCCGTTCGATGTCGGCCCGCAGGGCCTTCAACTCGCGGGCGCGTCCGAAGAATTGGGGTGGGGCGGTGCCGGACGGCTCCTCGGTTCCCGCTGCCTCGGCCGGGCCGCTGGTGTCCACCGCCTGATCCGTCACGGGCCACGCTCCACTTCGCTGCACGCGTCGCCCGCCGGGACTCCGGTCCGGGCATTGTGAGCGTAGTTCAGGCGTGTGGACGTTCTGCCTGGAGCAGGACCGAGCACGACCCGGAGGTCCCTCGATCGGATCAGCATCTTGTCCGATCGAAGGACCTCGGTGTGCGCCACCAGGCGGCACCGCGGCCCGTCAGGTCTCAGTGCGCCGTCCGGCGGTCATGCCGCCCCGTCAGGCCTCGAAGGGGCGGGCCGGCCACGGCGCGTCGGCCGGGCGCAGCGAATCGATCCCGTCACCGGCGAGCACCGCCGCGAGCGAGAGGACGCCCACCACGAGGCAGTTGTTGTGCAGCTCCCCCGCGAGCACGCCCCGTACCAGCTCCTGGAGCGGCACCCGGGCCAGCTCCATGTCGGCCTCCTCCTCGGAGACCTCGAAGCGCTCCCCGTCGGCCTCGGAGAGGTTCCGGGCCAGGAAGATCCGTACGGCCTCGTCGCAGCCGCCCGGTGTGGTGTAGACGTCGGTCAGCACCCGCCAGTCCTCGGCCTTGACGTACGCCTCCTCGTAGAGCTCGCGCTGCGCCGCGTTCAGCGGGTTCTCGCCGGGGACGTCGAGCAGTCCGGCCGGGATCTCCCAGAGCTTGTGGCGCACCGGGTGGCGGTACTGCCGCAGCACCACGACCCGGTTGTCGTCGTCGAGCGCGAGCACGGCGACCGAGCCCGGGTGGACCTGGTAGTCGCGGCGCACGACCGTGCCGTCCGGCATCACCACTTCGTCGGTGCGGACGCTGGTCTTGTTGCCGGTGAAGGGCGTCTCGGTCGCGGTGACCTGCCACTCCTCGGGCGTGTCCTGGAAACCCATCTACGTCCTCCCACGAAAAACAGAAACCGGGGTACGCGTCCTCGAAGGACACGTACCCCGGTCAACGTTAACGCCTGTGCGGCGCCGGACTACTTGCCCGACGGCTTGCCCTTGCCGTCACCGGCCGCGGCGCCCGTCTTGCGCGCGACGGCCGCCTTCACCAGACCCGCGAAGAGCGGGTGCGGGCGGGTCGGGCGGGAGCGGAGCTCCGGGTGCGCCTGGGTGGCGACCAGGTAGGGGTGGATCTCGCGCGGGTACTCGACGTACTCGACGAGCTTGTTGTCCGGGGAGGTGCCGGAGAAGACCAGACCGGCCTTCTTCTCCAGCTCGGCCCGGTAGGCGTTGTTGACCTCGTAGCGGTGGCGGTGGCGCTCCTCCACGTACGGCTCGCCGTCGTACGCCTCGCGGACCAGCGAGCCCTCGGCGAGCTTCGCCGGGTACAGGCCGAGCCGCATGGTGCCGCCCAGGTCGCCCGCGCCCTCGACGTACGCCAGCTGCTCCTCCATCGTCGAGATGACGGGGTGCGAGGTGGCGGCGTCGAACT
Source organism: Streptomyces sp. NPDC001933 (assembly GCF_042890955.1). Classification (NCBI taxonomy): domain Bacteria; kingdom Bacillati; phylum Actinomycetota; class Actinomycetes; order Kitasatosporales; family Streptomycetaceae; genus Streptomyces; species Streptomyces sp. NPDC001933. The sequence goes on from NZ_JBIASS010000012.1 coordinate 305,662, forward strand.
CGGTGGAGTTGGCGTCGGGGATCTCGGCGAGGTTGCGCGCGGCCTCGATCACGATGCACTGGAGGCCGAGGCAGAGGCCGAGCAGCGGCACCTTGTTCTCGCGGGCGTACTGGATGGCGCCGATCTTGCCGTTGACACCGCGGTCGCCGAAGCCGCCGGGGACGCAGATCGCGTCGACGTCGCCGAGCTGCTTCGCGGCACCCGCCGTGGTCTTGCAGTCGTCCGAGGCGACCCACTTGACCTTGACCCGCGCCTTGTTGGCGAAGCCGCCGGCCCGGATGGCCTCGGTGACCGAGAGGTAGGCGTCGGGCAGGTCGATGTACTTGCCGACGAGCGCCACGGTGATCTCGTGGTCGGGGTTGTGGACGCGGTCCAGCAGGTCGTCCCACGTCGTCCAGTCGACGTCGCGGAACGGCAGGTCGAGCTTGCGCACCACGTAGGCGTCCAGGCCCTCGGTGTGCAGCACCTTCGGGATGTCGTAGATCGACTTGGCGTCCACGCAGGCCACCACGGCGGCCTCGTCGACGTCGCACATCAGCGAGATCTTGCGCTTGATGGCGGTCGGTACGTCGCGGTCGGCGCGCAGCACGATGGCGTCCGGCTGGATACCGATGTTGCGCAGCGCGGCGACGGAGTGCTGGGTCGGCTTGGTCTTGAGCTCGCCGGACGGGCCGATGTAGGGCAGCAGCGAGATGTGCACGACGAAGACGTTGTCCCGGCCGACCTCGTGGCGGACCTGGCGGACGGTCTCCAGGAACGGCAGCGACTCGATGTCGCCGACCGTGCCGCCGACCTCCGTGATGACGACGTCGACGTCCTCGGTGGCCATGCGGCGGATGCGGTGCTTGATCTCGTTGGTGATGTGCGGGATGACCTGCACGGTGTCACCGAGGTACTCGCCGCGCCGCTCCTTGGCGATCACCTGCGAGTAGACCTGGCCGGTGGTGACGTTGGCGGAGCCGTCGAGGTCGACGTCGAGGAAGCGCTCGTAGTGGCCGATGTCCAGGTCGGTCTCGGCGCCGTCGTTGGTGACGAACACCTCACCGTGCTGGAACGGGTTCATCGTGCCCGGGTCGACGTTGAGGTAGGGGTCGAGCTTCTGCATGGTGACCCGAAGGCCGCGCGCCTTGAGCAGGGCACCGAGGCTGGAGGCAGTCAGACCCTTGCCGAGGGAAGAGGCGACACCCCCGGTGACGAAGATGTGCTTGGTCGTCGTGGATGTGGGCTGCATAGCCAAAGGGGGCTCCCGTGGTCGCGATCGTGAGGTGCGTACCGGCGTTTTCGTCCGGAGACTCCGGAGGCGCCGTCGCTGCGGTTCGGGGGCCTCGTCTGCGGTTGCGGACGACCACCGGTCCACGGGCTACCAGGGTATCAGCGCCGAGGGGGGCCCGCTTCCGGCCGCATCCCGACGCCCACCTCGCATGATCACCACGAGTGTCCGCGCACACACCCGTTCGGGTGAGACCGGTTGTCAAGACCGTCGCGCGGATCACCTGGGTGCGTCGTATCCTGCTCGGACACTCGCCCCGGCACTCGCCCCGGGCGAGGTGACGCGTTCGCAGGTTCCCCCACAACACCCCCTTGCGACGACCTCTTCACCCGCAGTAATGCCCTACGGGGCGACATGGCCGTTCGACTGGAGACGCACGTGGCCGGGCGCATCGAGGATTACGCACTCATCGGAGACATGCAGACCGCCGCCCTGGTCTGCCGGGACGGCACAGTGGACTGGCTGTGCCTTCCCCGCTTCGATTCGCACGCCGTCTTCGCGGGACTGCTGGGCACCGAGGAGCACGGCTTCTGGCGCCTGGGCCCGGCGCGGGCGGACGGGACGCAGCCGCCGGCCGCGGACCGCCGCCGCTACCGCGGGGACTCCCTCATCCTGGAATCGGAGTGGGACACACCGCGCGGAACGGTCAGAGTGACCGATTTCATGCCACCACGTGACGGTGCGCCGCAGGTGATCCGGATCGTGGAGGGGATCAGCGGCCGGGTGCCGATGCGCTCCGAGCTGCGCATGCGGTTCAGCTACGGCCGGGTCACCCCCTGGGTGCACAAGGTCGACGGCCGCACGGTCGCCGTCGCGGGCCCCGACTCCGTCTGGCTGGACACCCCCGCCGACACGTACGGCGAGAACCTCACGACGTACTCCGACTTCACGGTCGCGCCGGGTGACCGGATCGCGTTCACGATCAGCTGGCAGCCCTCGCACCACGAGCCGCCCGGCCTGCCGGACCCGGAGGGTTCGCTGGACGCGACCGCGGACTTCTGGCGCGAATGGGTAGAGCAGTGCACGTACCACGGGCCCTACCGCGAGGCCGTGGTCCGCTCCCTGATCACCCTCAAGGCCCTGACGTACGCGCCGACCGGCGGCATCGTCGCCGCGCCCACCACCTCCCTGCCGGAGGACATCGGCGGCTCCCGGAACTGGGACTACCGCTACACCTGGCTGCGCGACGCCGCGATCACCCTCTCCTCGCTGCTGCGCACCGGCTACCGCGAGGAGGCCCGCGCCTGGCGCGAGTGGCTGCTGCGGGCGGTCGCCGGCGACCCGGAGAACCTCCAGATCATGTACGGCATCGCGGGCGAGCGCGAGCTGGGCGAGGCCGAGCTGGACTGGCTGCCCGGTTACGAGAACTCGGCCCCGGTCCGGGTCGGCAACGGCGCGGCGGGCCAGCTCCAGCTGGACGTGTACGGCGAGGTCACCGAGGCGCTGCACCTCGCCCACATGACGGGCCTGACCCGCAACGACTACGCGACCGGGCTCCAGCTCAAGCTGATCGAGTACCTGGAGAAGCACTGGGACGAGCCGGACGAGGGCATCTGGGAGGTGCGCGGGCCGCGCCGCCACTTCGTCCACTCGAAGGTGATGGCCTGGGTCGCCGTCGACCGCACCATCAAGCTCATCGAGTCCGGGGACGCGGAAGGGCCGCTGGAGCGCCTGCACGAGCTGCGCGACGACATCCACCGCGATGTCTGCGAGCGGGGCTACGACCCGGAACGCAACACCTTCACCCAGTCCTACGGCTCGAAGGAACTGGACGCCTCGCTGCTGCTGATTCCGCAGATGGGCTTCCTGCCGCCGGACGACAAGCGCGTGATCGGCACGATCGAGGCGATCCAGCGCGAGCTGTCCACCGAGGACGGCTTCGTGCTGCGCTACCCCACCTCGGGCGAGGACGCGGGCGTCGACGGCCTGGAGGGCGACGAGGGCGCGTTCCTGGCCTGCTCGTTCTGGCTGGCGGACGATCTGGCAATGATCGGCCGGGTCGACGAGGCCCGCCGGCTCTTCGAGCGGCTGCTGTCCCTGCGCAACGATCTGGGCCTGCTCGCGGAGGAGTGGGACTCCCGGCTCCAGCGCCAGGTGGGCAACTTCCCGCAGGCCTTCAGCCATGTGCCGCTGATCGACACGGCGCTGCGCCTGACGGCGAGCGGGGCGTACGTCGGCTGAGGCCGGGTCACGGGGCGGGCGGAGATCCGTCCGCCCCGGTCACCACGGGCCGCCGCGACGGCAGCCCCCATTCGCTCCAGGACCCGTCGTACACGGCCTGTCCCCGGTACCCCGCCAGTTCGGCCCCCAGGGCCAGCACGCACGCGGTGACGCCCGATCCACAGCTGAGGACCAGCCGCTCGCGCTCCCCGGCGAGGGCCGCGAACACGGCGCGCAGCTCGTCCGCCGGACGCATCCGCCCGTCGCGCCGGAGCTCCCCGAAAGGCAGGCTGACCGCCCCCGGCATGTGTCCGGCGCGCAGTCCGGGCCTGGGTTCGGCGACGGTGCCGGTGAACCGTTCCCGGGTACGGGCGTCGAGGACCACCGCCGCGGGGTCGGCCAGGGCCGCCGCCACCTCATCGGCGCCGACGAACATTCCCGGGCGCGGCCGTGCGGTGAAGTCGCCGGGTACGGGGGCGGGCTCGGGCCCGCCGTTCTCCAGCGGCAGCCCGGCGTCGGCCCAGGCGGGCAGGCCGCCGTCGAGCACCGCGACCCGGTCGAAGCCCATCGCCCGCAGCATCCACCAGGCCCGCGCGCTGGAGTAGACGCCCGCGCCGTCGAGGACGACGACGGTGTCGGAGCCATTCACGCCGAGGGCGCGCAGCTCCTCGGTGAACCGGGCGGCGCCGGGCATCGTGTGGGGCAGCGGGCCGGAGTGGTCGGACAGCGCCCCGTCGATGTCGAAGGCCCGCGCTCCCGGGATCCGCCGCTCGCCGCCCCGGTGCGCGCCGACCGAGGCATCGAGGACCACCAGTCCCGGCCCGCCGAGCCGCCGTGCCAGCCAGTCGACCCCGACCAGCGGGCCGGGAAGCTCCGGACCGCTCGGGTGCTCCGTCGCTTCGTCGCCCACGTCTGCTCCAGGTCCGGTCCGGATGTCGGGGCCGCCCGGGATGCCGGGCCCGATCGGCCCGGACCGCGCGGCGTCCACAAGATCGCAGCGGCGCTCGTCCCGTGTCAACAGCTCTCCCGCGGCTCCCCCGACGACGCCTCGGGCGCTCCGGGCCGGTACCTTCCTGATGAGGGCGACCGCCGTCCGACCCGAGGGGAAACGCGAGGCCAGAGCCAGTGGAGACGCAAGGCGGAATCACCGTGCAGCGAGCACTCGAACTGCCGGGGCTGCGCGGCGGGCTCCCGGAGGTGGTGGCCGGCGCGGACCGGCTGAACCGTACGGTGCGCTGGGTGCACGCGGGCGAGGTCCCCAACATCGCTTCGCTGCTCAAGGGCGGTGAGCTGCTGCTCACCACCGGTCTCGGGCTCGGCACCCGCCCGGCCGAGCAGCGCGCCTTCGTCCGCAGGCTCGCCGACCGGGGCATCGCCGCCCTGGTGGTGGAGCTCGGGCCGCGCTTCAGCAGACTGCCCGCGTCGATAGTGGACGCTGCCCGCGCCGCCGGTCTGCCGCTGGTGCAGCTGCACCGCGAGGTGCCGTTCGTTACGGTGACCGAGGAGATCCACACCGAGATCGTCAACGGTCACTACGCGTTGCTGCGGCAGGCCGAGGACGTGCACCGCCGGTGCACGAAGGCGCTCCTGGGCGGCGGCGGGGTGCCCCAGGTGCTCGGCATCCTGGCGGACTTCGCGGCCAATCCGGTCTTCCTGGAGACGGCGGACGGCCAGTTGCTGTACGCGGCGGGCCCCGGATCCGGCCCGGTCTGCGCCGACCCGCTCCAGGTGTGGGACGGGATGCGCGGCGGCCGGGCGGCGCGCGAGACTCCGCCCACCGGTTCGGTGCTGGTGGATGTGCCGGGCGGCGGTCCGGGCGCCGGTTCGGTACGGGCCAGGCTGGTGCTGCTCGCCGTGTCCGGGCCGCTGGTGACCGTGCACCGGATGGCGGCGGAGCGGGCGGCGGGCATCCTCGCCGTCGTGCTGATGCAGGCCCGCCAGGAGGAGGAGCTCGCGGCCCGCGGCCGGGGCGACTTCCTGACCGACCTCGCCGAGGGCCGGATCACGCCGGAGGACGCGCCCGCGCAGGCCCGCGTACTGGGCTTCAAACCGGCCGAGATGCCGCTGCTGCCGGTGGTGATGCGGCTGGCCCCCGAGCTGTCGGTGTCCGGGAACTGGGCGTTGCTGGCGCGGGCGGTGCTGGAGGAGCTGTCGTCGGTGGGGGTACCGGTGCTGCTGGGCGTACGGCCCGTGGAGGGCCGGGTTCCGGTGCTGCTGGGGCTGCGGTCCGAGACGGAGCGCACGGCGGTCGCGGACCGGGTCGCGGCGGCGCTGCGGGCCGGTGTGGAGCGGGCCGGGCTGGAGCGGGCCGGTTCGCACCCGCCGGTCGTGGTGGTCGGTGTGGCGGGCGGCTGGGCGACGGCCGGCGCGGGGCTGCGGCACGCCGCCGAGACGGCGACGGCCGCGCACGGCCTCAGCGACCGGCCCTGGTACGACGCCCGGCGCCTCGACATCGACCTGCTGCTGTGGCGGTTGCGGGACCACCCGGATCTGGCGGCCTTCGTGGACCGGGCGATCGGCCCGCTGCGCGATCACGACCGCACCTCGCGCCCGGCGCTGCTGCCGACGCTGGAGACGTATCTGGCCCACGCCGGCCGCAAGGCGGAGACCGCACGCGAGCTGCATCTGAACCGTCAGACGCTGTACAACCGGCTGGCCCGCATCGGCGAGCTGCTCGGCACCGACCTGGACGACCCGCAGGCGGTACTGGCGCTGAGCCTGGCTCTCCGGGCCCGCCGCCACACCGCGTAGCCGGGCCGGACGGCCGGCTCACCGCGCCCGTGCCGCCAGTGGCTGGGTCAACTCGTCGTACACGCTGAGCACCTGGGCGATCGTGTCGTCCTCGGTCGGCCAACTCGCCGCCTGGGCAAGCCCGTCGGCCACCATCTCGGCGCGCCGCCGGGGATCCCCGAGCAGCCGGGCCACCACCCGCGCGAGCGCCTCCGTGTTCCCGTACGGCACGAGTTCCGCCGCGTCCCCCACGAGTTCGGGTACGCCGCCGACCGCGGTGGCGACCAGCGGGACGCCGAGCCGCAGCGCCTCCTGCGCCGACACCGAACGCGCCTCCCAACTGCTGCACAGCACCGCCAGATCCGCCGCGGCGAGCAGTTCGATCCGGTCGTCCCGGCTGCCGATGAGCCGGACGGGCAGCTCCTCGTTCCTGATCCGGCGCTGGAGGGCGGACCGTTCGCGCCCCTCGCCCACGATGACCAGGAGCGGCGCGGGGTCGAGCTCGCGCCACAGCCGTGCGGCGTCGAGCAGCGCACCGTACCCGTGATGCGGTACGAGACTTCCGCAGGCGATGATCAAGGGCCGTTCCACCGCCCCGAGTTCGGCCCGCGCCTTGCCCGCGTGGGCGGTGCCGGGCAGCCGGGGGACGGGGGCGGAGACGGGGGCGAGCCGCGCGTCGCGCGCGCCCCGGCGGCGGGCCCGGTCGACCAGGTCGGAAGTCGTGCCGAGCACAACTGCCGCCGCTCGGGCGGCCCTTCGCTCCATCAGCCGGACCAGCCGGCTGCGGGCCCCTTCGACGTGGGCGCGGGCATGCCAGGTGACGACCAGCGGGACGCGCCGGCCACCGAGCGCGAGAGCGGCGCGCACGGCGGCGTGCGGCCCGTGCGCGTGGACGACGTCCGCCGTCAGGCAGGCGGCGCGCAGGGCGGCCACGGAGGCGGGGTCACTGCGCCGGGGCACGGGGGCGAAACCGGCGCCCGTGCCGGAGTAGTCGTAGGCGTGGTCCAGTTCGGCCGGGGCGCAGACGGTGACGTGCACACCCCTCGCCACGAGTCCCGCGGCCAGCGAGCTGACGTGGGCACTGCTGCCCGCGCTGCCGCCGCCCAGGACTTGGACCGTACGCAGCTGTGACACGTTGAATTGGCTCCCGGGGCTCCCGAAGGGCTGTGCTGGCACCGCCAAGGATGCCAGTCCGTACGCGCGTTCCTGCACGTTCGGGCCGTCGTTGCGGCCCGCATCGCAACAACCGGACTCGGCCTACCACTCGCACGGGTGAGAAACTGGCGCACGGTTGACTCACCCACTCCCGCGGCTTCCTCCGTCAGCGATCCGCCGCCACCCGGACGAGTCGGCTGATCCGGTCCCCGTACGCCGCTGCCACGACCAGCCCCGCGGCATGCGCGGCGAGTCCGGCCCGGCCGCGGCCCGCGACGATCGCGACCCCGAGGGCGGCCCCCAGGGCATGGACCCCGGTGTCCCCCAGCATGGTCCGCTCCCCCAGGTCGTCGGCGACGAGCGCGGCCACGGCGCCCATCGGCGCGGCGGCGAGCCCGCCCTGCGGCAGGCCGGGGGCCCCGAGGGCGAGCACGGTGGCGGCGGCCGCCGCGGGCCGCACGTCGACCAGGTTGACGAGATGGGCGGTTCCGGCGATCACGACCCCGGCGAGCACCCGGTCGACGGGCCGCTCCTTGAGCAGCGCACCGGCCGCGAGCCCGGCGGCACCGATCCCGAAGAGCTTCACCGCGCCGGAGGTCACCTCGCCTTTCCGCAACGCACCCAGGTGGGCGCGGAACCCGCGGCGCGGATCGTCCGCCCCGACGAGGTCGTCGTACGCACCGCAGCCACCGGCCGCCAGCACGGCGAGCACGGCGGCGCACCGGGTACGGGCCGGCAGCGGGAGGACTGCCGCTCCGGCCGCGGTGCCGAGGGCGGCGGCCGGACCCGCGTACAGATCCGCGGTGCGGCCCGCGTAGTTGGTGCGCTGCAGGAGCGGGCGCGGCCGGGCCCGCAGCGCCCGGTACACACCCCCCGCGACGACGACGGCGACTGCACCGGACTTCGCGGCCCTGCTGAACGCTGCTCCCATGCGCGCCACCCTACGCAGCGGCGCCCGGGGACAGCTCCGGGCCCACCCCTACCCGTCGGCCCGCGCCGCGGCCAGCAGCTCCTCCGCGTGGGCCCGTGCCGTCTGGGAGTCCTCCTGGCCCGCGAGCATCCGGGACAGCTCCCGTACCCGGTCCTCGCCCTCCAGGACCGTGACCCCACTGCTGGTCACCGACCCGTCGACGGTCTTCTCGACCAGCAGCTGCCGGTCCGCGAAGGCCGCCACCTGCGGCAGGTGCGTGACGACGACGACCTGGGCGGACCTGGCGAGCTTGGCGAGCCGCCGCCCCACCTCGACCGCGGCCTTGCCGCCGACGCCCGCGTCGACCTCGTCGAAGAGGTACGTGGGTACGGGGTCGGCGCCCGCGAAGACCACCTCCACGGCGAGCATCACCCGGGACAGCTCACCGCCCGAGGCCCCCTTGGCGATCGGCCGGGGCTGGGCACCGGGGTGCGGGGCCAGCAGCAGCTCGACCTCGTCGGCGCCGGACGGCCCGTAGACCACGCTCCGCCCGTCGATCTCGATGCCGGACGACTCGTCGGCCGCCTCGGTCTGCCGGATGTCGAAGGAGACCCGGGCGTGCGGCATGGCCAGCGAGGCCAGCTCCGCGGTCACCGCCTCGGCGAAGAGCGCGGCGGCCCGGTTGCGCGCGTCGGTCAACGCCTGGCCGAGGCCGGAGAGTTCGTCCCGCAGCGCGTCGCGTTCGGCGGTCAGCTCGCCGATCCGGTCGTCGTCGCCCTCCAACTCGGTGAGCCGGGCGGCGCCCTCCTGGGCCCAGGCGAGCACGGCGCCGATGTCCTCGCCGTACTTCCGGGTGAGCGCGGTGAGCGCGGCGCGGCGCTCCTCCACGGCGGCGAGCCGCAGCGGATCGGCGTCCAACTGATCGGCGTACCCGGCCAGTTCGCCCGCCACGTCGGAGAGCAGGATCGAGATCTCGCCGATCCGGTCGGCAAGCGCCGCCAGCGCCGGATCGTGGGCGCGCACGGCGTCCAGGGACCGTCCGGCGGCGGCGACCACGGTCGTGGCGTCGACGCCCTCCGGGTCCTCCGGATTGCCCGCGAGCGCGGTGTGCGCGAGAGCCGCGGCGGAGGAGAGCGCTTCGGCATGGCCGAGCCGTTCGGCCTCGGAGGCGAGGTCCACGTCCTCGCCGGCCAGCGGTTCGACCGCGGCGATCTCGCCCAGCCCGAAGCGCAGCAGATCGGCTTCCTGGGCGCGTTCCCGGGCCCGCGTGGTCAGCTCGTCGAGCTCCGTGACGACGGCCCGCAGCCGCCGGTACGCCGCCGCGTACTTCGCGTGCGGCCCGGCGACCCCGTCGCCCGCGTACCGGTCGAGCGCCTGCCGCTGCCGGGCGGGCTTGAGCAGCCCCTGCTGGTCGGTCTGGCCGTGCACGGCGACGAGTTCGTCGGCGAGTTCGGCGAGCACCCCGACCGGCACCGACCGGCCGCCCAGATGCGCCCGGGAACGCCCCTCGGCGGAGACGGTACGGCTGATCAGCAGCGCGCCGTCCTCGATCTCGGCCCCGGCCTCCTCGGCCCTCAGGGCGACGGTGTCGCCGTCGGACACCGTGATCCGCCCCTCGACGACGGCGGCCTTGGCCCCGATCCGTACCAGGGCGGGGTCGGCGCGCCCGCCGAGCAGCAGCCCGAGGCTGGTGACGACCATGGTCTTGCCCGCGCCGGTCTCACCCGTCACCGCGGTGAAACCGGGTGACAGCTCCACCACCGCGTCGTCGATGACTCCGAGCGACCGTATCCGCATCTCCTCCAACACGGACACGACCTTACGAGGTCCGGGCGCCGATGTGCGACGGACCCCGCCTCCCGGACCTCACTCTCCCGTGTGCTCACGGTCCATTCGCCACACCTCCGGGGGAATGTCCGACGGTCAGTGCGGTGCGCCCCGCCACCCCGAGACCGGCAGGGCGAACTTCGCGACCAGCCGGTCGGTGAACGAGGCGTGGTGCAGCCGCGCCAGCCGTACGGGCACCGCGCCGCGCCGCACCTCGACCCGTGCGCCCGCGGGCAGTTCGACGGTCCTGCGGCCGTCGCACCACAGCACTCCGTGCGGGGTGTGCTGCTGGACCTCGACGGCGAGCACGGAGGTCGGGGAGGTCACCAGCGGCTTGGCGAACAGCGCGTGGGCGCTGATCGGCACCATCAGCAGTGCCTCGACCTCGGGCCAGACGACGGGACCGCCCGCCGAGAAGGCGTAGGCGGTCGATCCGGTCGGGGTCGCGCAGACGATGCCGTCGCAGCCGAACCCGGTCACGGGGCGGCCGTCGATCTCCAGGACGACCTCCAGCATCCGCTCGGGCGACACCTTCTGCACGGCCGCTTCGTTCAGCGCCCAGTCGGTGTGGACGATGTCGCCGTTGCTGTGCACCAGGACGTCGAGGGTCATGCGTTCCTCGACCTGGTAGGCGCGGGTGACGACCCGGTCGACGACCTTGTCCAGGTCGTCCCGCTCGGCCTCGGCGAGGAAGCCGACCCGGCCGAGGTTGACGCCGAGCATCGGCACCCCGGACGCACGGGAGAACTCCGCGCCGCGCAGCAGCGTCCCGTCCCCGCCCAGCACGATCAGCAGTTCACAGCCGTCCACGGCCTTGGGCGTGGTGTCCGTGACCGTCTCGACGGAGGGCGGCAGCGGCAGATCGGCCGCTTCGGTGGCCAGTACCCGTACGCCCAGGCCGCTGCGCAGCAGCCCCTGTACGACCAGTTCGGCACTGCGGATCGCGGCCGGGCGGCCGGTGTGTGCCAGAAGAAAGACAGTTCGTGCCGCATTCGTCGTCAACGAGGCCCCTCCGCCACTGCACGGTCGACATCTGCGGGATCCAGTTCAGGTGCTCCTGCCCGCAGCCAGAGAAAGTACTCGACGTTTCCCGAGGGCCCCGGCAGCGGGCTCGCCGTCACCCCCCGCACCCCGAGCCCCAGCGCCCAGGCCCGGCGTGCCACTTCCCGTACCGCTTCGGCCCGCAGCTCGGGGCTGCGCACCACGCCGCCGCTGCCCAGCCGTTCCTTGCCGACCTCGAACTGCGGCTTGACCATGAGGACCAGGTCCGCGTCGGGGGCGGCGCAGCGCGCCAGGGCGGGCAGGACGAGGCCCAGCGGGATGAACGACAGATCGCCGACCACCAGGTCCACCGGCAGGCCGTCGATCGCCTCCAGCGTCAGTTCCCGTACGTTGGTGCGGTCCTTGACGGTGACGCGTTCGTCGGACTGGAGCAACCAGGCGAGCTGCCCGTAGCCGACGTCGACGGCGACGACATGGCCGGCGCCGGCCCTCAGCAGCACGTCGGTGAAGCCACCGGTGGACGCCCCGGCGTCCAGCGCCCGCCGCCCCTCGACCTTCAGTCCGAGGGGGACGAAGGCTGCGAGGGCGCCCGCGAGCTTGTGCCCGCCGCGCGAGACGTACTCGGGGTCGCTGTCGTCCTTGATCACGACGACGGCGGCGCTGGTCTCGACCTGGGTGGCGGGTTTGGTCGCGGTGTTCCCGCCGACGGTCACCCGCCCTGCGGCGATCAGCTGACTCGCATGCTCGCGCGAGCGGGCGAGCTTACGGCGTACCAGCTCGGCGTCGAGGCGGCGACGTGCCACTCCTGCCACGTTCGGTTCAGCTCCTGTTGTCGTACGAGGGCATCGGTGCGGGTACCGGTGCGGGTGCGGGCCCTGCGTCCAGCGCGGTCAGCGTTTCGCGCAGCCCACCGTGTACATCCTCGTACACCTCGATGTGTCCGTCCGCCGGGAGGTGGTCCGCATCGGCGAGACGCGCCAGCTCCGCGTCGACCGCGGCGTCGCCGGTGGGGGTGCGCACGACGCCGAGGGGCGCGGGCGCGGCGGGGTCGAGCGGGGCCCCGGCGGCCGGATCCTCCGCCTCGTTCCCGGGCGGTGTTCCGGCTTCCGTCCCCGGTTCCGGCATCGAGTCGCTCATGCGGGAAACGCTACCGCGAAGGGCTGCGGTACCGTCGGTCACGATGGCGACCATGGCGGAGTGCCGCAGCGCACTCGACAGACTTTCCGACAACCTCGCGGGGGCCGACGGCGACGTGCGCGGCGCGGCCGCCCTCGACCGCTCGCTGAGCTGCCACATCAAGGACCTCGACATCACCTTCACCGGCCGGCTGGCCGATGGCCGGATCCATGTCCTGGACACACTCGACGGCGGGCCCCGCGAGAAGGCCGAGATCCGGCTCGCCATGACCGGCGACGACCTGGTGGCCATGGTGGACGGCGAGCTGAACTTCGCCAAGGCGTGGGGGTCGGGCCGGGTCCGCCTGGAGGCCGGCTTCCGCGACCTGCTGAGACTGAGATCGCTCCTGTAGCCGGGCGGGGCTTCCCTTCGACCGGCCGGACCGGACGGGCCGTTCCGGCCCTGCCCGTCAGCCCGCGGCCGACGCCCCGGCGGGCTCCCCGGCCGTCGTCTCGCGCCGCACACCGGCCGCGTCGCCGCGCGGCTTGCGCGCGGCCGGTACCACCAGCGGGGTCCCGGTCTCCGGGTCGTCGATGACCTGGCAGCGCAGCCCGAAGACCCGCTCCACCAGTTCAGCGGTGACGACCTCGCCCGGTGCCCCCGCCGCGATCACCTCGCCGTCCCGCATCGCGATGAGGTGGGTGGCGTACCGCGCGGCGTGATTCAGGTCGTGCAGGACGGCCACCAGGGTGCGCCCCTGCGCCTCGTGCAGCTCCGCACAGAGGTCGAGGACATCGATCTGGTGCTGGATGTCGAGGTAAGTCGTCGGCTCGTCGAGCAGCAGCAGCGGCGTCTGCTGCGCGAGCGCCATCGCGATCCAGACACGCTGCCGCTGCCCGCCGGACAATTCGTCGACATAGCGATCGGCGAGCGCATCGACCCCGGTCGCCGCCATCGATTCCTCGACAATGCGTTCGTCGTCCGGCGACCACTGGCGCAGCAGTCCCTGGTGCGGATACCGGCCACGCCCGACGAGGTCGGCGACGGTGATGCCGTCCGGCGCGATGGAGGACTGCGGCAGCAGCCCCAGCGTCCTGGCGACCTTCTTCGCCGGCATCCCGTGGATCGCCTGCCCGTCCAGGAGCACCCGGCCGCTGTCCGGCTTCAGCATCCGCGAGAGCGCGCGCAACAGGGTCGACTTGCCACAGGCGTTGGGGCCGACGATCACCGTGAACGAGTTGTCGGGAATCTCGACCGAGAGGTTCTCCGTGATGACCCGCCGGTCGTAGCCGAGGGTCACCGAGTCCGCGGTGAGGCGCTGCATGGTCGTACTCCCGGAGTCGCAGGTGATCGGGTGCGGACGACGACACACCGAGCAGAGAGAAGTTAGGTTAGCCTACCCTCCCCTGCGTCGATGTGGCCGGGCACTTCCCCGCTACAGCCCCAGCCTGGCGACCGCCTTGCCCGCGTCCAGTCCGCACGGACCGCCCCCGGCGTACGACCAGGCCGCCCCGCAGAGCGCCCGCAGCCCGTCGAGCACGTCCCCCTCCCCCGCCAGCACCAGTTCGTCCCCGCGCACCGACGCCGTCCACTGCCCGCACACGAAGCCCTCGCCGCTCTCCGCCACCTCGGGCTGCCCGGTCAGCAGCCCCCGCAGATCCGCGTCCACATATGTCGGCCGGTGCTCCGGCGGGGCGGCGACCAGCTGCGCCGCGTCCGTCACCCCGGTGAGCACCAGCAGGGAGTCCACCCCGCCGTTGAACGCCCCCTCAATGTCCGTGTCCAGCCGGTCGCCTACGACCAGCGGTCGCTCGGCCCCGGTCCGCAGCACCGTCTCCCGGTGCATCGGCGGCAGCGGTTTCCCGGCGACCTGCGGCTCGGCCCCGGTGGCGATCCGTACGACCTCCACCGCCGCGCCGTTACCCGGTGCGATCCCCCGGGCACTCGGGATCGTCAGATCCGTGTTGGACGCGAACCACGGCACCCCGCGCGCGATCGCGTACGCGGCCTCGGCGAACCGCCCCCAGGCCATGTCGGGGCCGCCGTACCCCTGTGCCACCGCGACCGGCTCGTCGTCCGCCGACTCCACCGGCACCAGACCGCGCTCCCGGAGCGCGACCCGAAGCCCCTCACCGCCCACCACGAGCACCCGCGCCCCGGCGGGCAGCTGATCGGCCATCAGCCGGGCCACCGCCTGCGCCGAGGTGATCACATCGGCGGGCTCCGCGGGTACACCGAGTTCGGTCAGGTGCGCGGCCACCGCGGCCGGCGTCCGCAGGGCGTTGTTGGTCACGTACGCCAGGTGCATCCCGCCGTCCCGTGCCGCCCCCAGCGAGTCGACGGCGTGGACGATCGCGTGACCGCCCGCGTACACCACCCCGTCGAGATCCAGCAGCGCCGTGTCGTACGCCTCGTTCAACGCGGTGCTGCTGCCGCTGGGCCCGGTCCTGCTCGCCTGACTCATTCTTTGCGCTCCTCGTCCCATGCTTTCTGTTCAGATCATCGCGCATGCCGTCCGCCCACATACGATGCAGAAATGAACACATCAGGTCCGGCCGTCCAGGGACTGCGTCTGATTCCGTTCCGTGGACTGCGGTACGTCCCCGAGCGGGTCGGCAGTCTCGCCGCGGTGACCTCACCGCCGTACGACGTCGTCGTGCGCCCCGACGGTCTGCATCACCTGGAGTCTGCGGATCCGCACAACATCGTCCGGCTGATACTGCCGCAGGCGGACACGGCCGCGGCCCGTCACCAGCAGGCGGCGCAGACCCTCAAACGCTGGCTGGCCGAGGGCGTCCTCGCGCCGGACAGCGAGCCCGCGCTGTACGTCTACGAGCAGCGCAACGCCGAGATCCTGCAACGCGGCGTCGTCGGGGCGCTGGCGCTGTCCGCCCCCGCCGACGGCATCGTCCTGCCGCACGAGGACGTGATGGCCCATGTCGTCGAGGACCGGGCCGACCTGATGCGCACCACAGCCGCCCACCTCGAACCGCTGCTGCTCACCTACCGCAGCGACAACGACGGCCCCGGAGCGACCGCCGTCATCGAGCGGACCACTGACCGCCCGCCGCTCCTCGCCACCACCACCGAGGACGGCTATCGCCACCGGCTCTGGGCGGTCACCGACCCGGTCGACCGCGCCGAGATCGAGACCGACCTGGCCCGCCACCAGGCCCTGATCGCCGACGGCCACCACCGCTGGGCCACCTATCTCCGCCTCCAGCAGGAGCACACCGCACCGGGCCCCTGGGACTTCGGCCTGGTCCTGCTCGTCGACACGGCCCGCTACCCGCTCCGGGTCCGCGCCATACACCGGCTGCTGCACCGCCTCCCGGTCGCCGACGCACTCGCCGCGCTGGACGACCTCTTCCGCGTCCGCGACCTGGACGAACCGCTCCCCCGGGCCCTGGACGCACTCGCCGAGGCGGCCGCCGAAGGCAACGCTTTCCTGCTCGCCGGCGACGGCGGCTTCCACCTCATCGACCGCCCCGACCCCGGCCTGCTGTCCCGCACGATTCCCACCGGCCGCCCGGCCGCCTGGCAGACCCTCGACGCGACGGTCCTGCACTCGGCCCTGCTCGACCACGTCTGGCAGATCCCCGACGCCCCGGAACACATCGCGTACATCCACGACACCGCGGCCGCCGTCGAGCAGGCCGAGCGTCACGACGGGACGGCGGTCCTGATGCATCCGGTACGCGAGGAAGTAGTCCGGGACCTCGCCCGACAGGGCGTCACCATGCCCCGCAAGTCGACCTCCTTCGGCCCCAAGCCGGCCACCGGCCTGGTCCTGCGCAGCCTCGACCTGGGCTGACCCGACAGCAACAAAAAGGGCGGCACCCCTCCCGGGGTGCCGCCCTCTCTCATGCCTTACGCCTCGGACGTACGGTCCTCGTCCTCGCTGCCCTTCGCAGTGGCAGCCTCCGACTCGGAAGCCGCGTCGGCCTCGTCCTCGCCCTCGTCCTCATCCTCGTCGAGCGCATCGACGAACTCGACGCCGTCCATCTCGGCGAGCCGGTCGGACGCATCGGTGGAGCCGTCCTTGTCGGCCTCCAGCGCCTTCCCGAACCACTCGCGCGCCTCGTCCTCGCGCCCGGCCGCCAGCAGCGCGTCGGCGTACGCGTAGCGCAGCCGAGCCGTCCACGGGTGCACGGCGTTCGACGCGAGCTCGGAGCTCTGCAGCGTGACGATGGCCGCGTCGAGCTGCCCCATGTCCCGGCGCGCCCCGGCGGCGACCAGCCGCATCTCGACCTGTCCGGCCTTGTCGAGCTTCTGCACCTCGGGCTCGCCGGCCATGGCCATCGCCCGCTCGGGCCGCCCGAGTCCACGCTCGCAGTCGGCCATGACGGGCCACAGCTCCACGGACCCGGTCATCCGCTTGGCAGCCCGGAACTCCGCCAGCGCCTCCGAGTACTTCTGTGTGGCGTACGCGGCGAACCCGGCCGCCTCACGCACCGCGGCCACCCGCGAGGCCAGCCGAAGCGCGATCCGCGAATACGCGTACGCCTGCTCCGGGTCCTCGTCGATCAGCCGGGCCACCATGACCAGGTTGCGCGAGACATCCTCGGCCAGGGTCTTCGGCAGGCTCATCAACTCCTGCCGCACGTCCTTGTCGATCTCGTCACCGGTGACGTCCTCGGGAATCGGAAGCCGCTTGATCGGCTCACGGTCCCGGTCGTCCCGCCGCTCGTACCCGCCACGGTCGTCGCGCCCGCGGTAGCCACCCCGGCCCCCACGGTCGTCCCGCTGCCCGCGGTATCCCCCACCACGGTTGTCGTCGCGCCGGAAGCCGCCACCGCGGTTGTCGTCGCGGCGGAAGCCGCCACCGCGGCTGTCGTCGTCGCGGCGGGGGCCGCGCGGCCGGTCAT
>NZ_JBIASS010000012.1:322795-323971 GCF_042890955.1 Streptomyces sp. NPDC001933
TCCTCACGCCGCTCGAAACCACCCGACGGACGCCCACCACGCTCATCATCCCGACGCGGCCCACGGAACCCACCACGCTCATCGTCACGACGCGGCCCACGATCCCGATCGCGGTCACGGTCGTCCCGCCGGAACCCGCCACCGGACCCACCACCGCGGCTGTCATCGCGGCGGAACCCGCCACCGCGGCTGTCGTCGTCGCGGCGGGGGCCGCGCGGCCGGTCATCACGCCGCTCGAAACCACCCGACGGACGCCCACCACGCTCATCATCCCGACGCGGCCCACGGAACCCACCACGCTCATCGTCACGACGCGGCCCGCGGAACCCACCACGCTCATCGTCACGACGCGGCCCACGATCCCGATCGCGGTCATCCCGCCGGAAGCCACCGCCACCGGACCCACCACCGCGGTTGTCGTCGCGGCGGAACCCGCCACCGGACCCACCACCGCGGCTGTCATCCCGGCGGAACCCGCCACCGCGGCTGTCGTCGTCGCGGCGGGGGCCGCGCGGCCGGTCGTCACGCCGCTCGAAACCACCCGACGGACGCCCACCACGCTCATCATCCCGACGCGGCCCACGATCCCGATCGCGGTCACGGTCGTCCCGACGGAACCCGCCACCGGACCCACCGCCACGGTTGTCGTCCCGGCGGAACCCACCGCCACGGCTGTCATCACGGCGGAACCCGCCGCCGGAGCCACCACCACGGTTGTCGTCGCGGCGGGGTCCACGGTCGCGGTCACGGTCGTCGCGGCGGAAGCCACCGCCACCGCTTCCGCCGGTGGGCCGGCTGTCGTCACGCCGGTAGCCACCACGGTCATTGTCACGACGCGGCCCACGGTCCCGGTCACGGTCGTCCCGACGGCCGCTGAAGCCGCCTCGGTCACCACCGTCCCGGCGACGCGGCTCGCGCTCCGAACGATCGTCGGGAGAGTTGGTGGACATTGGCGTGACTCCTGTTCATTGGGTACTACAAGACATTCTGGCGCAGCCGGACATCCGACGCTCTTCGGCAAAAACAAAAGGACCCTTGGTCCCAGCGTGAACGCTGGGACCAAGGGTCCATGAAAGATTGCTCGGCGGCGTCCTACTCTCCCACAGGGTCCCCCCTGCAGTACCATCGGCGCTGAAAGGCTTAGCTTCCGGGTTCGGAATGTAACCGGGCGTTTCC
>NZ_JBIASS010000013.1:0-258900 GCF_042890955.1 Streptomyces sp. NPDC001933
GTCGTCGGCGACCTCTTCCAGGTCGTTCCCCAGCTCACCGACGAGGTCAAGTCCCGCAAGGGCTGACCCCGGCCAGGCCGGAACACCCCCCATCCGACGGTCCGGGGCCGTGTGGTGCACACGCACCACACGGCCCCGGACCGTTTCCGGTCACCATTGACGCAGGTCCGACGGCCTTATAACTTCACTATACGGATTGTTGATTCCGGGAAGCGGAAACAGCGTGACTGTGGAAGGTGTGGAAATGGGTCAGCAGGAGAAGGTGGCAACGAGCCTCGCAGGTGCGGTCAGCGAGGAGATCAGCGCTTCCCTCACCGCGGTCGACGCCGAGCTGGCACGCCGCTACCCCGGGGACCCGGGTACGCGCCAGCCGGTCCACACGGTCTACGTCCCCGGCGACACGTTCGCGGCGGGCACCATCCGCTCCTGGGGCGACCAGGCACTGGAGGCGCTCGACGAGCACGCCCCCGACGCCGCCTCGTTCGCCGCGGTCCTCGGCATCCCGGACGAACTCGCCGGGCCCGTCCACGACCGGGTGCGCGCCAAGCTGGAGCGCGAGCCGATCGAGGACCTCCGCATCGACTTCGAGGACGGCTACGGCCCCCGCCCCGACGCGGAGGAGGACGAGTCCGCCGCCCGCGCCGCCCGGCTGGTCTCGGAGGCGTACGCGAACGGCACGGCGGCCCCGTACATGGGCATCCGGATGAAGTGCATGGAGGCTGCCGTACGCGACCGGGGCATCCGCACCACGGACGTCTTCCTCACCGGTCTGATGCAGGCCGGCGGCCTTCCCGACGGACTGGTCCTCACGCTGCCCAAGGTGACGTACCCCGAGCAGGTCACGGCCTTCGTCCGGCTCCTCGAAGCGTTCGAGGAGGCGCACGGGCTGCCCGCCGGGCGGCTCGGCTTCGAGATCCAGATCGAGACGAGCCAGTCCATCCTCGCCGCCGACGGCACCGCCGCCGTCGCCCGCATGATCGACGCGGCGCGGGGCCGGGCCACCGGCCTGCACTACGGCACCTTCGACTACAGTGCCTGCGTCGGCGTCAGCGCCGCCTACCAGGCCAGCGACCACCCGGCCGCCGACCACGCCAAGGCCGTCATGCAGGTCGCCGCCGCCGGCACCGGCGTACGGGTCTCGGACGGCTCCACCAACGTCCTCCCGGTCGGCCCCACGCCCCAGGTCCACGAGGCCTGGCGGCTGCACTACGGCCTCACCCGCCGCGCCCTCGCCCGCGCCTACTACCAGGGATGGGACATGCACCCGGGCCACCTGCCGACCCGTTACGCGGCCGTCTACACCTTCTACCGCGAGGGCCTGGAGCAGGCCGCGGCCCGCCTCGCCGCGTACGTGGCCAAGGCCGGTGGCGACGTCATGGACGAGCCCGCCACCGCCAAGGCCCTCAGCGGCTACCTGCTGCGCGGCATCGACTGCGGCGCCCTGGACACCGCCGAGGTCGCCCGGCTGACCGGGCTGACGCGGGACGATCTGGACGCCTTCGCCTCGCCGCGGCGCGGGGGACTGACGGTGACGGCACCGTAGGGCCCCGCCCGTACCTCGCCCCTGAAGAAAGCTCTCGACGATCCCCGTGAAGCACCGGGGGTCGTCGAGCCACGGGAAGTGACCGGCGCCCGGCCGGACGACCGGCTCCGCATGGGGCAACAACCCCACGATCGTGGCCGCTACCCGGGGCAGCGGCCCGCCGTCCAGCTCGCCCGCGAGGACCAGGACCCGGGCATCCCACCCGGCAAGTGCGTCGAGGGCTTCGGCGGGATCGAAGGCGCCGGGAGCCGCATAGCGGTCGGCGGCCCCGTAGTTGCTCTGCTCGGCGTCGGTGGCGGCGTGTGCCCGGGCGGCGCCGTCCCAGCGGCCGTAGAAGAACGGGGCGATGGCCGTCCCAGTCGTCGTCGGTGACTTCGCCCGCCCAGACGGCTTCGTAGGCCCTGTACGCGGCCGCGAACCACGGTTCTCCCGCGCGCAGGGCCACGGCTTCGCGGCGGTGCTCCTCGGTGAATTCGACACCCAGGGCGCGTGCACGGGCGGTGATCAGCGCGAGGCTGCGGACGCGCCGCGGATGCCGGGCCGCGTGGAGGAGTGCGAGATCGCCACCCGCCGAGTGCGTGAGCACGTCCACCCGGTCGAGCCCGAGGTGCTCGCGGAACGCCTCCACGTCGGCGACCTGCCGGTCGACGCGACAGGTCGCCGGATCGGTGGGACGGCGGAGTCCCCCGTACCCCTCGCATCGAGCATGATCAACCGGCGCCGGCTCGACAGCCCGCCGAGATCGCCGAGGCAGGCGGAGGCGCGCATCGGGCCGCCGGGCAGCACGAGCAGCGGCTCTCCCTCGCCCCTGACTGAGGTGGTAGGCGAGTTCGGTTCCGTCGGGAGCGGTGAAGGTGGGCAAGGCGCCATCCTGATGACCGGCCGACGGAACCGGCAATCGGTTTACGCGGCCCCGGGCCCGTCCGTCCCGCTCAGGCGGGCGGCAGTTCGCCGGAGCCGCGGGGGATGAGGGACGTCGGCAGCTCCACCCGTGCCGGGGCGTGGTCCGCGCCGTCCAGGCGGCGGAAGAGGTGTTCGGCCGCCGTCCGGCCCACGGCCGCGGCGTCCTGCGAGATGACGGTGATGCCGAGGAGATCGGCGAGCTCGATGTCGTCGAAGCCGACCAGGGCGACCCGGCGGTCCTGCTCGGCCAGTACGCGGACCGCGGTGACCGTCACACGGTTGTTGCCAGCGAAGAGTGCCGTCACCGGCTCCGGGCCCGTGAGCATCGCCTCGGCGGCCGCTCTGACCCGCGCGGGCTCGGTGGAGCCCAGCGAGACCCAGCAGTCCTCGACGGTGATCCCGGCGTCCGACATCGCCGAGTGATATCCGCGCAGCCGCTCGGTCGCGGTGTGGATGCGCGGCTGGTCACCGATGAAGCCGATCCGGCGGTGGCCGTGCGCTATCAGATGGGCGACCCCCTCGCGCGCGCCGCCGAAGCTGTCGGAGAGGACCATGTCGGCGTCGATCCGGCCCGCCGGGCGGTCCACGAAGACGGTGGCGACGCCCGCCTTTATCTCCGGCTCCAGATAGCGGTGGTCGTCACCGGCGGGGATCACGATCAGCCCGTCCACCCGGCGCGCGCACAGCGCGAGCACCAGCTCCTGCTCGCGCTCCGGGTCCTCGGCGCTCGACCCGTTGATGAGCAGGGCGCCGTGCGCGCGGGCGACCTCCTCCACGGCGCGGCTCAGCGGCCCGTAGAACGGGTCCGCGAGGTCCTCCAGGACCAGGCCGATCGAGGCGGTGCGGCCCTTGCGCAGGACGCGCGCGCTGTCGTTGCGCCGGAAGCCGAGCGCCTCGATCGCCTCCTGGACCCGGCGCTCGGTGTCGGGCGTGACCCCCGGCTCGCTGTTGACCACGCGCGAGACCGTCTTGAGGCCCACTCCGGCGCGGGCCGCCACGTCCTTCATGGTCGGCCGGTTGCCGTAGCGGGTCTCGGAGTGACGGGCGGTCTCGGCCACGGTGCGCTGTCCTGTCCTCGGGTGCGGGCGGTCCGGCGGATCCGTGGCAGGTGCCACGGAGGCGGCCGGAGGCTGTGCCGACGAGCATAGGCCCTGGACAACGTTGTCAGCTGAATGGAGACTGGGCAGACTGTTTCCAGAAGCCGCAGGTCCCCGCCCTCTACTCACGGAGCCACACCGATGCATACCGACCTCGTCGCCGCGCTGGACATCGGCGGTACCAAGATCGCCGCCGCGCTGGTGGACGGCGGCGGCGCGCTTCTCGCACGGGCGCAGCGGCCGACGCCCGCCCGCGAGAGCGCCGAGTCGGTGATGGGGGCCGTGACGGAGGTGCTCGCCGAGCTGTCCGGATCCCCGCTGTGGGAGCGGGCGACGGCGGTCGGCATCGGCAGCGCGGGTCCGGTCGACGCCTCGGCCGGTACGGTCAGCCCGGTCAACGTCCCGAGCTGGCGGGACTTCCCGCTGGTGGAACGGGTCGGCAAGGCGGTCGGCGGGCTGCCCGTCGAACTGGTCGGCGACGGGGTCGCGATGACGGCCGCCGAGCACTGGCTGGGCGCCGCCCGGGGCTACGACAACGCGCTCTGCATGGTCGTGTCGACCGGTGTCGGCGGCGGGCTCGTCCTCGGCGGCAAGCTCCACCCCGGCCCCACGGGCAACGCGGGGCACATCGGCCATGTCTGCGTGGATCTGGACGGCGACCCCTGCCCGTGCGGTTCGCGCGGCTGCGTCGAGCGCATCGCCAGCGGTCCCAACATCGCCCGCCGGGCGCTGGAGGCAGGCTGGCGGCCCGCACCGGACGGCGATGCCTCGGCCGCCGCGGTGGCCGCCGCGGCGCGTGCGGGGGACCCGGTCGCGGTCGCTTCCTTCGAGCGCGCCGCGCAGGCGCTGGCCGCCGGGATCGCCGCCACCGCCACGCTCGTCGAGATCGACATCGCGGTGATCGGCGGGGGCGTGGCCGGCGCGGGCGACATCCTCTTCGCGCCGCTGCGCCGGGCCCTGCGCCAGTACGCCACGCTCTCCTTCGTCCGGCGGATCGAGGTGGCTCCGGCGGTGATGGGCACCGACGCGGGACTGGTCGGCGCGGCCGCCGCGGCGGCGCGGGTGGGTCCGGGCGGCGTGGCGGCCGCCCGGGGCTGACCGGCGGCGGGTGGTCTCCGGGGCCGGTTCCCCGGAAACCACCCGCCCGCCGAACGCGTGGCGCCGCCGCGACCGCCGCCCCTCGTCAGCAGGTGATCCGGAGGTCCGCCCAGTCCGCGTGGTCGGAATCGACGCCGTCCCCGCCGTCGCCGACCACCAGACGTACCACCTGCGCGCCGCTCACATCGGCGGTGAGCGGCTGGGCGGGCATCGCGTTGGTCAGCACGCCGGTCGATGCCACCTTCGCACCGTCGGCCCAGACCTCGAAGGCGACCGTCCCTCTGGCGCCCTTCTCGTCGTCGACCCCGACCCGCGCCGTCACGGTGCCGCACGCCCCGCCGGTGTAGAACTCGACGGCGCTGTCGGCGTGCACGCCGAGCCCCTTGGCGAAGACCTCGCCGCCTATCGTCAGCGGATCGCCGTCGCCCGCACCGCTCTCACCGTTGCTGGTGTCCTTCTCGACCGGGCCCCAGCCGTTGGATGCCGAGAGCTGCGGCAGATCGCTCAGGTAGCCGCCGCCCGACGGCGGCGCGACCACGACATGGGCCCGGAGCGGGACCATGGATTCCACCCGGGTGCCGGCCGGCGAGCGGTACCGGACGGCGAAGGTCAGGTCGTATGCACCAGTTGCCTGCGCGGGGGCCGTCACCTGCCAGCGGGTGGTCAGGGAGCGGCCGGTGGGCAGGGCCGGTGAACCGGTCGGCGACACCGCCTTCACCTGCCAGCCCGAGGGGCCGGTGAGCTGCGCCGAGACGTTCCTCGCGGGGGTGCGGCCCAGATCGGTGACCGTGGTGGTCAGCGTGGCGGTGTGCCCGGCTTCGATCAACGGGCGGGAGTCCAGGCCGAGTTCCACCGCGGGCGGCTGTGCGGCCCACTTGTCGTCGGCGGCGACGCGCAGCAGCACCGTCCCGTGCGCCGGGACGGTCGCCGCCAGGGTGCCCGCGGTGTTGTAGGACCTGTGCTCCCACAGGTCGCGCATCGTGTATCCGTCGGCCTTCGGCAGCCCCACCTCGGCGGCTGTCGTCGCGATGCGCTGGGCGCTGCCGGTCTCGTTGAAGAGGGCGACGGCGCGGCTGCCGTCCGTCATCTCCTTGGCGACCACCCAGCGCCCGCCGGCGGAGGAGAGCACGGTGCCCTGCTTGCCGAGCGGGTCCTGATCGACGGCGATGACCTCCTGGTTGGAGAGGATCTCGAAGGTCTCCTCGCTCGCCTTGCGCAGATCGGAGCCGATGAGCAGTGGCGCCGCCATCACCGACCACATGGAGAAGTGGGTGCGGTACTCCGTGTCCGTCATGCCGCCGTTGCCGACCTCCAGCATGTCGGGGTCGTTCCAGTGCCCCGGGCCGGCGGCGGCCGCGAGGGGCAGGTTCTTCTTCATGATCGACAGCATGCTGCCCCAGCTGTCGTTGATGTCGCCGGTCGTGCGCCAGAGGTTGCCGAGTTCGCCGGCCCACTCCCAGGGCTTGTTCTCGCCCCATTCGCAGATGCTGTAGACGATCGGACGGCCCGTCGCCGCCAGTGCGTCCCGCATCGTCGTATAGCGCTTCTTCGCGTCGACACCCTGGTTGTTGCAGTTGTCGTACTTCAGATAGTCGATGCCCCAGTCCGCGAACTGCTGTGCGTCGCTGAACTCGTGACCGAGTGCCCCCGGGAGACCCACACTGTCGCAGGTCTTGGTGCCGGCGCTGGTGTAGATGCCGATTTTGAGGCCCTTGGAGTGCACATAGTCCGCGACGGCCTTGATGCCGTTCGGGAAGCGCTTCGGATCGGCCTCCAGCTTTCCTTCCGCATTGCGCTGCGGCTTCGCCCAGCAGTCGTCGAGATTGACGTACTGATAGCCCGCCGCCTTGAGGCCCTTCTCGACGAAGATGTCGGCGATTCCCTTGATCATCGACTCGTCGAACTCGGCCCGGCAGTGCGTCGAGTTCCAATTGTTGAAGCCCATCGGCGGGGTGAGCGCAAGGCTGTTTCCGGACTGCGGAGTCACGGTGTGAATGGGCGCGGAATCGGTGAGAGGCGAGTTCGCGGCGGCGGGAACGGTCGTCCCCGCGGCGCACAGCAGCCCGGCCATCAGCACTCCGATGACTCCATGACGGCTGGTTCGGGTTGTACGGGTTGGAAGATGACGCATCGTTACGTTCCTCCATACTCGTCCATGATCGGATGACAGCATGTGCACGCCAAGGCGTGCGATTACGTTAGGGCGTGTTGAAGTGTGTTGGAAGAGGGGTGGTGGCGATTGCCCCGGCATCTCGTCAAAACCCTTGACGGCACCATCAGTTGGGGGTGAGATCCAATCGCACGTTCGGTTGTGTTGGGTTGCATCTCCGAAGGAGTGGGGCATGACGCAGTCTGATTACGACAGGTCGGGTGTGCCGGGCAGTGTCGCGGGACATCGGATGTCCCGGCGGAGTCTGCTGCGTGGCGCCGCCGTTGGTGCCGGAGCGGTCGTGCTGCCCGCGCTGCTCACCGCCTGCGGGAGCGGACCCGGGGGCGACGGGAAGACGATCACCTTGGGGTCGAATTCCTCCGACCCGGTTCCGAAGAAGGCGTTCGCCGACGCCTTCGCCGCGTACGAGGCACAGTCGGACGGGCGGAAGGTGAAGGTCAACACAGTCGACCACAACACCTTTCAGGAGAACATCAACCGGTATCTCCAGGGCAAGCCGGACGACGTCTTCATGTGGTTCGCCGGATACCGGATGCAATTCTTCGCCGAAAAAGGACTGCTGCACGACATCAGCGACAACTGGCAGGACTACAAGGGATTCTCGGCCGCGCTGAAGGCCCAGTCCACCGGAGCGGACGGCAAGCAGTACCTCACGCCCTACTACTACTATCCGTGGGCCGTCTTCCACCGCAAGAGCCTGTTCGCGGACCGCGGCTATCAGGCGCCGAGGACGCTCGACGAATACGTGGCGCTCGCCGAGCAGATGAAGAAGGACAAGCTCGACCCCATCGCGTTCTGCGACAAGGACGGCTGGCCCGCCATGGGCACCTTCGACTACATCGACATGCGGACCAACGGCTACGAATTCCACAAGAGCCTGATGGCGGGCGAGGTCGCCTGGACCGACAAGCGGGTCCGGGAGGTCTTCGACACCTGGCGCCGGCTCCTCCCGTACTGCCAGCCGGGCGCCAACGGCCGTACCTGGCAGGAGGCCGCCAACAGCCTCCAGAAGAAGGAAGCCGGCATGGCCGTCCTCGGACTGCCGCACCCCGGGGCCCAGTTCCCCAAGGGCGAACAGGGCGACATCGACTTCTTCCCCTTCCCCGAGATCAACCCGGAGCACGGGCAGGACGCCGTCGAGGCACCCATCGACGGCTTCCTGCTGGCCAAGAAGTCGAAGAACCTCAAGAACGGCAAGAGCCTGGAGAGCGCCAAGGACCTGCTCAAGTGGCTGGCCACCGGGAAGGCCGAGGACATCTACCTGAAGAGTGACCCGAACAACATCGCGGTCAGCGACCAGGCCGACATCTCCGCGTACTCACCGCTCCAGAAGAAGGCCGTGGAGCTGGTCTCCGGGGCGAAGCAGATCTCCCAGTTCCTGGACCGGGACACCAGGCCGGACTTCTCCTCCACGGTCATGATCCCCGCGATCCAGAAGTTCATCAGCGACCCGGACGACGTGGACGGCCTGGTCAACGA
The DNA here is from genome assembly GCF_042890955.1 of Streptomyces sp. NPDC001933. Taxonomy (NCBI): domain Bacteria; kingdom Bacillati; phylum Actinomycetota; class Actinomycetes; order Kitasatosporales; family Streptomycetaceae; genus Streptomyces; species Streptomyces sp. NPDC001933. Next base: position 8,291 of record NZ_JBIASS010000013.1, read on the forward strand.
CATCGAACGGCAGAAGAAGACCGTCTTCGCCGCCGACTGACCCCGGACGACCCCGATGACATCCGACCGAACCTGGAGTACCGACCGTGTCGTTCATCCCGGCCCGGCGCACCGGACGGCGGGTCTCGCGGCGGTTCACCGGCCGCGACCTCACCGTACTCGGTGTGCTGCTCGGCATACCCGTCCTGCTCGACATCGCCGTCGTCTGGGGACCGACCCTCGCCTCCGTGGCGCTCTCCTTCACCGGCTGGGACGGCATCGGTGACATCAAGTGGGTCGGTACGCAGAACTACGAGAACCTCTTCACCAACTACCCGCAGTTCTGGCCCGCGGCCCGGCACAATCTGCTCTGGCTCGCCTTCCTCGGCCTGGTCGCCACCCCCTTCGGGCTGCTGCTGGCCGTGCTCATCGACCGGGGGGTGCGCTTCAGCCGCTTCTACCAGTCGACGCTGTACATGCCCGTCGTGCTGTCCCTCGCCGTGGTCGGATTCATCGCCCAGCTGGTCTTCTCCCGCGACCAGGGCGCCCTCAACGCGGTCATCGGCGACACGGGTTCACCGACGGACTGGCTCGGCGACCCGGACCTCAACATCTGGATGGTCATGCTCGCCGCCGCCTGGCGGCACACCGGCTACGTGATGATCCTCTACCTCGCAGGACTCAAGGCCGTCGACCCCTCGCTGAAGGAGGCCGCGGCGATCGACGGGGCGGGGGAGACCCAGACCTTCTTCCGCATCGTCCTGCCCGCCCTGCGGCCGGTCAACGTCATCGTCGGCGTCATCACCGTCATCGAGTCCCTGCGCGCGTTCGACATCGTGTACGCGGTCAACCACGGCCGCAACGGACTCGAACTGCTCTCGGTCCTCGTCACCGACAACATCATCGGTGAGGCCAGCCGGATCGGCTTCGGTTCCGCCATCGCCGTCGTCCTGCTGGTCGTCTCCCTGGGGTTCGTCGTGACGTACCTGGTCCAGGAGCTCCGAGGGGAGAAGAACCGTTGACCGCCCAAGCCACCCAGACCCGGCCCGCCACGCCGCCCGAGCCGCCGGTCCGCGCCGCCCGGCGCCGGACCCGCCCCGGCCGGATCGGGGTCCACGCCTTCCTGATGGCGGTCTCCCTCGCCTTCCTCGCCCCGCTGCTGCTCGCGGTGTACGCGTCGCTGCGGCCGTACGACGAGACCGCCGAGCACGGCTACTTCTCGCTGCCCCGCCATCTCTCCCTGGACTACTACCGACAGGCGTTCTCCGACTCCGGCATGACGAAGTACTTCGTCAACACCATGATCATCGCGGTCCCGGGGGTGCTGGTCACCCTCTTCCTCGCCTCGTTCGTGGCCTTCGCGCTGGCGCGCCTGAAGATGCGCGGCGGGCTCGTCCTGCTGATGCTCTTCACCGCCGGGAACCTGCTGCCGCAGCAGGTGATCGTGACGCCCCTGTACGTGGTGTTCAACCGCATCCCGCTGCCCTACTGGATGTCCGACTCGATGACGATGTTCGACTCGTACTGGGCCGTCGTCGTCGTCCAGGTCGGATTCCAGCTCGGCTTCTGCGTCTTCGTCCTGGCCAACTTCATGCGGACCCTGCCGCAGGAGATCCTGGAGGCCGCCGTCGTGGACGGCGCGGGCGTCTGGACCCGGTACTGGCGGATCACCCTGCCGCTGTGCCGCCCGGCCCTGGCCGCGCTCGGCACGCTCCAGTTCACCTGGATGTACAACGACTTCCTGTGGGCGCTGGTCTTCATCTCCGACGGCGACAAGCTCCCCATCACCTCGGCGCTGAACAACCTCAGGGGCCAGTTCTTCACGGACTACAACCTGCTCGCCGCGGGCTCGGTGATCGTCGCCCTGCCCACGCTGGTGGTCTTCCTGCTGCTCCAGCGCCACTTCATCGCGGGCCTCACCCTCGGGTCCAGCAAGGGTTAGCCACTGACCTGCGAAAACAGCTTCACGAGCCAACTCCGACGAGACCCTTTTCGTTCTCTGACGGGGAGGCAGACTTGGTCTGATCAGAGGCGGCCGGCCCGTTCGGCAGGGTGCTTACCCCGCCTCTACTGGGAGCCTGGGGAGAATCTGGGGAGATCTTTTGGGAATCGGCTTCGGTGGCATCCTCGAACCAGGCGTCCATCGCTGCCCTGCCCTGCCGCGCCCGTCGGCCTCCGGCATGAAGTGCCCGTAGACCCGCAGCGTGATTGCGGGGCCGGCATGGCCAAGCCACTTCGACACTGACACGACCGACTCGCGCGCGTCCAGCTGGACCGACGCGTAGGTGTGCCGCATCGCATGGAAGCCGAACTCCCGCGTGTCTCCATAGGCGAGATTGGCCGTGGAGCCCTTGGGAAGAGCCTCCGGGGTGGCGATCACCCCAGCTCGTCGTCGATCGCGTAAGCGAGGATGTTGGAGAGGTACCCCCAGACGGCGTTCGCTGTACCTGGCGCAACCGACTTCTCCATCTCCTTGAGCCAGATGCGCAGCGTGCCGACCTTGATGTCGCGCAGCTTGGCTTCGCCTGGATGCGGCAGGATATGCGTCCAGACGCGGCCCTTGATGGTCTCCAAGGTCGCCGGATCGGCCTTGAGTGCCGGCCACCAGTGAGTCTCGACGTAGTCGCGCAAGGAGATGTTGCCATCGCGCGGATCGATGAAATCGCCCCTAGTGGGTTCGTGTTCAGCCTTGGCTTTCCAGGCGTTAGCACCATTGGGGCCGGTCCCGGACGGCGCCGCGCCGTTCGTCCTCGCTCTCATCCCGACCGCGGTCACGTTCGTCTCCGGTTGGGCTGCCAAGCACAGCCCGCGCCGTCCGACCAGCGCCTGAGCACCGGAGTAGCACATGCCTGATGGGCCGACTCTCGGCGAGGTGATGCGCCGACTCGAAGATGCCCGCACCGACCTCAAGGACGATTTCCGGGAGCTGGGGCTCAGGCTCGACAGCAAGGTGTCCCTGGAGCGCTATCAGCTGGAGCAGGTGGCGCGCGAGCAGGCCGCCCGGAATCGCCGGGATGAGGATCAGCGCGCGGCGGACCGACGGGCCGCGGACCGGCGCCTCATCTTCACCGCTCTGATTGCGCCGGTCCTGCTGCTGATCCTGACCGCGTACCTGAATGAGCAGGGGGCCGGGCATGAGACGGCACAAGAGCGCGGGTGCTGAACGGCGCCGTACAGATCCGGCGTTCGCGTTGGCCGCCGCGGTGGTGCTGGCCGGGTTCGCGTTCCTGGTCGTGACGATGCAGGGGCTGTCCCATGACCTGCGGACAGCCAACGTTGCGCGCGACGCGCTGGCTCAGCAGATCGAGAGGCTGGGGGAGTCCCCGGTGGCCGGCCCGCCCGGGAGCCGCGGCCGGCCCGGTGCATCCGTCGTCGGCCCACCCGGACCGCAGGGCGGCCAGGGCGAGCCAGGGCCGATCGGTCCGACTGGCCCTGTGGGCCCGAGCGGTAGCCCCGGCGCCGACGGTGAAGACGGCGCATCCGTTGCCGGCTCGCCTGGTCCAACCGGCGCCCCGGGCGCGGACGGTCAGTCCGTCGTGGGCCCGGCTGGCCCGAAGGGCGATACCGGTCCCGTTGGTCCATTGGGCGCCGACGGAAAGAACGGACCGACGGGCGCGACGGCAAGTCCGGGCAGACCTGCCCGGACGGCTACAGTCTTCAGGTGCCGCCGGATGATCCGGATGCCCTGGTGTGCCGCCGTACTGGCGCTGACGCACCGTCCCCGGACCAGTCCCGCAATCTGCTGGGGCTCGGCACTCTAGCGGCAACCTCGATGTACAGGAGACTTGATGGCTGACTTTCCGCCGCAGCAGGTACAGCGGCACGTGGACGACAGCGCCGCAGATATGGAGACGCTCGTCGACCTCGGACTCGTTGAGGAGCAGCCGGTGCCGCAGTACGCCGGGCTGTTCCTTGAGCCCGACATCCCGCCGGCCGTCGACGAGCCCGAGTGACAACACCCCTCTCGCTTCGGCGGGAGGGGCGTTCCTGTCGCCTACGGGCAGGACTCGTCGAACTTGACCGCAGTGAATTCAACTGGTTGCCCGTTGAGTGGGGCGCCAGCCTTCGGGTCCTGGGTGCAGATCTTCCAGTTGCTCTCCATCAGGACCATGCGGTCTTCACCGGCGTCAGCGACCGTGATCGATGCACCCGAATCGAGCGCTCCTCGTGCCGCCTTGACGGACTTCCCAGCAAAGTTGGGCATGGTGTTCCCGGCAGGAGCAGGCTCCTTCTCGTCCTTGGACGGGCAGGATTCCTCAAGTTTCACCGCTCCGAAGTCGAGTTTGGTGTCGACCGGAATGCTCTTCCCTGGCGTCTGGTTCTGGGAGCAGACCTTCCAGCTCCGGTCGAAGGCCTGCATGCGGTCGCGGCCAGCACTGTCGTGGGATGTCAGGAGATGGAAGCCGTCGGCCTGCGCCTTGTCCTGTGCGGACTGCAAACCCATGCCGACGAAGTTCGCGACCGTTGCGCGCTCAACAGGCTTGCTGTCGTCCTTCTCTGGCTGTGCCGTGCCCGAGGCGGCGGCGGAAGGTGGCGGAGTGGCGGGCTGCTGGGCAGTAGTGGCCGGGTCGCAGCCCACCAGGGTCGCGATGGTCAGGCAAGCGAGCACGGCAGTAACTGTGCGGGTGTTCAAGTTGTCCCCCCAAGGGTGGTTCGTGAAGGAATGACCGTACCGGGCCTCTCTGCCGCGTGAGACACGTACTCCTGATGTGACGTATTTGTGATCAAACAGTGAGGGGAAGGTGTCATCGCTTGGGGGCAGGGTGGGCCGCTAACCGTCCGACCCGCGTAGTCTGTTGGGCGGCGTGGGGCCAAAAGAACGGAAACGCTCACGCTCAATGTCCCTGACCGCGCAGCCGACCTCTTCGGCAACCAGTTCATCCGTGACGACTTCGAGCAGGCACTCAAGGCCGCCGGACGCTTCCAGCAGATCCAGCGATCTACCTTGACGGCGGACCCTTCTCTGGCATCGTCCAGGTTGTCGACCAAGCCCTGCAAGACCTCGATCTCGCAACCGTGGCTGCCGGCGACCGCACCATGGTGGCTGGCGTCCGCACTCTGGCCCGGCAGCTCAAGCTCACCGGCTACGCCATGGCCTATGCATGCGAGGCGGGGGAGCCAGCTCGTGACGACTGGTCGAACCTTCTGACGTTCGTCCGCCAGCAGTTCACTGGGTGGGAGGAGCAGGCGGACCATGACGGGCCGACCCTGTGCATTCACTGGATCGTCGACCCCTGCGAGCACTTCCTAACAGGTTCGGGGCCAGCGGGGGTCGCAACGACGCCTCGTCGTGCGACGTGAGGACATCGGCCGTTAGGCCGTTTCGTTTGGATCGCTGCCGCTGGCCGAGGCAGTCGTTGATGATGTCCGTGTGACTAACCGCATCAGCGCTCTGATCTCGGCCTTCGGAGTCCTTGCCGGCACGTTTCTGCTCGTCCTTGCCGTTCGTGAGTACCGTTCCGGGGCGTCGGTCCTCTGGCTGGTGGCTGGATCCGTGATTTTCCTCAGTGCCCTGCACACGCTCGTGCGGGACATGCGGCGGCTCCGTACAGGGGCAGCTGTGTGACGAGCGGCGATGGTTCTGGCCGACCTTGTCGGTCGTTGTTGGTGTGTGCCGTTGGCTGACGTGCAGTGGGCGGTCCGGCCAGCGGCGTGGAGAGCGGTACTGCTGGTTGACACGTCGTGGTCACAGGGTGGGGGGCGCGTGCTGCGCGTGGATCCGTTCCATGTCGGTACGGCTGTATACCGCCCTCTTCGGTGCCTCCGCGCGCTTCCGCGGTCTTGAGCTGGATGTTCAGAGAGGGGATATTCTTGCGGCCGGGGGCCGGACGAGAATCCCGGCCCGATTACGGCGGGCCGGGATTCTCTGGTATGTGCATCAGGCGGTTGCCGGTTCTAGTAGTCGCCGAATCCGCCGCCTTCGCCCTTCTCGTCGTAGTGGCGCTTGATGACGCGGAAGCTGGCGACGACGCCGTGCTTGACCTTCACTCCGCCATTCAACTTCTCGTGGTGCTTCCTCCCATGGTGCTCGCCCTTCTCGCAGTCCTCGTCCTCGTCCCTGCCGGGGCGGATGTTGTTGGCGGAGCTGAAGCGGCCGACGGTGGCGATGGGGGCGCCGTTGTCGCACACGGCTCCGCGGAAGACCTCAACTTCGTTGCGGCTGTCGTTGCGGATGTTGATGCTCTTGGCACCCAGGCCGCTGACTACGGTGATGCAGCCGTCGGGGCGGCCGGAGTATTCGCGCTCGTTGATGTGGATCCGGCCCTCCTCGTAGTGGCGCTTGCCCCCGCGCTCGTTGCCGCCACCCCCGTAGCCTTCATTGCCCTTGCCTTCGTTGCCCTTGCCGCCTTCGCCACCCATGGGGGCCTGGGCGGGGAGGACGACCGGGGCCACCTGGGCCTGGGGGGCGGGGACCGCGGAGGCGTAGGTGATGCCGGTCGCGGTCAGTGCCGCGGCGGCCGAGACGGCCGCCGCGATCGCGTGGGAACGGGTCATGATCATGTCGCTTGTTCTCCTTCTTGGACTCAGAGACAGTCTTGCTGTGACAGCCGGTGCGTGATTGAACGTACTAACACCCTCCATTGCTGTCATATCGAGCAAATCGGGATCCCTGTTCTAGTGGGCCGATCGGGTCTGCAGAGCCCCCTTACGCCGCCTCGACAAGAAATTGATTAACCGTCAAAAATGCTTTGAGCATGGGTGATTGAAAGGCAATTAGTCCTTGCGGGTGATCTTCTGACGTCTAGTCACCCTCTGGCAGTGGGAAGTGTCGGCAAGTCGCTGCTTGACATGTGGCCTGCCTGGGTTTCAAGGGGCCTGACGACGTCGCCGAAGCGGTCGCCGCCCGGGTCGCCCCCCGGTTCTTCTACGAGGGCGGTCACCGCTGCTTCGCGCTCGTGGAGGGATCCGTCCTGCGCTACCGCACGGCCGACCTCGACGCCATGGAAGGGCGGCTGCGCCATCTCCTGGCCGTGATGCCGCTCGCGCCCGCCGATCGGGCCGCCAACCGCTCACGCCTCGGCAGCTGCGGCGGCAGGCCACCGGTCTTCGACCGCGACGCTTGCAAACAACGCAACACGGTCGAGCGCCGCATCAACAAACTCAAGCAGTGGCGCACCCACCCGCTACGACAAGACCGCCACCATCTACCTCGCCGGACTCCACCTCTCCGCCATATTCATCTGGTCAGCGAGATGCTCCGAAAGAAGCGTCCTAAGGGCTGTCCCGTAATCCCTGGTGGATCAGCGTGCGGCGTCAGACGCGGTGCATCGCAAGGCGGAGGGACGCCCGAATACTGGATGTATTCGGGCGTTCCGACAACGCGGCGAGGTGCCGTGGCTGTCGTCGCACGCCCGCCAGGGATTACGGGACAGCCCTTAGGTCGCAACCGAGGTGCCCTGTAGCTCAGTCGGCTACGGGGCGCCTCGGTCGACCTCCTTGTGGGGGAGGGGGCACCTCTACGGCTTGGTCTGGACGTCGTGACTGAGTCGGGCGGCCAGCCGGCTCATGACGCGAACACTCTCGGGCGTGTGCCCGGCCCAGTCGCCAAGAGCCCGCAGGATGGCGAGGCCTTCTTCGCGGGTGATGTGAAGGGTGTAGACGCCGCCGTCTTGCCCGGTGAGGGCTTCAAAGGGGGTGGTCATGCTCGGGCAACGCCGCAGCAGCATCGCAGGTCACGCTGGTTCGTACCGATGCGCCCGCCCGCCGCGCCATTCGATCCAGTGCGGGTCGTCGAGAATGTCCCAGGCGTCGTCGAGGCCGGCCCGTCTGAGGAACTCGACGGGGTCGCGGTCGTCGTGGGCGCGCCCGGCAATCTCCCCGTTGATCGTGACTCTCCGCCCACCGGTGAGGGACAAGCCGTGGACGACTATCGGGGCGCTCGTCCCTCTAAAAGCTGTCCCGTAACTGCTGGTCACGGGTGAGATGATCTTGTCGTGACTCGTGTGATCACGGCGCCGGAGCCGTCTTGGGCAGCCCCGTTCGCCGGGTTGAGCCCGCGTCAGTTCGGCAAGCTGATCACCGCGTTGCGGCGCGAGGGGGCGGACCCGGTCCGCAAGGGCCGGCCCTGGAGTCTGCCGCTCGAGGACCGCGTCCTGCTGGTCGCCGCATACTGGCGAACCAATCTCACGCTGCGGCAGTTGGCGCCGCTGTTCGGCATCTCGAAGTCGGCCGCTGACTGCATCATCGACCACCTCGGCCCGTCGCTGGCGCTCCAGCCCCGGCAGCGGTTCCGCAAGGACACCGTGCTGATCGTAGACGGCACCCTGGTCCCCACGCGTGACCACCAGGTCGCCGAGGAGTCGAAGAATTACCGGTACTCGACCACCAGGTCGTCATCGGTGCCGACACCCAGCTCGTCGTCACGGTCGGCCGGGCGCCGCCCGGCAACCGCAACGACTGCAAGGCGTGGGAGCTGTCCGGCGCGAAAGCCGCCGTCGGCCGCACCACGGTGATTGCGGACGGCGGATACCGGGGCGCCGGCCTGGTCATCCCGCACCGCCACGAGAAAGGCCAAACCGAACTCCCGGCCTGGAAAGAGGAACACAACGCCGCCCACCGCAAGGTCCGCGCCCGCGTAGAGCACGCCTTCGCCCGGGTGAAGACCAGGAAGATTCTGCGCGACTGCTGCCTCAAGGGCGACGGCGTACACCACGCCATGCTCGGCATCGCCCGCCTGCACAACCTCACCCTCGCCGGATAACGAAGAAACAGGCAGGTCAACGACCATGTCGTAGATCATTAACGGGACAGCGCTTACGCTTAGTTCACCTCTCCCCGAGTTGGCTCAGTATCCGCCGTAGCCACCGGGTACGCCCACCACGACAATGGCTACGCGGCCGTAGCCGTTGTCGTACCCGTACCCGTTGCCGTATCCGTAGCCGTACCAGTTGCCGTATCCGTAGCCGTACCCGTCGCAGTCATCCCACCAGCCGCACCGGTCGTAGGAGTGGCTAGCCGCGGAGGTCGCGTGGGCAGGGGCGGCCGCAGCTACCCCTCCGGCACCAACGGCGGCGCCACCAGCCAGCATCACACCGGCGGCGGCTACAGCGAGGGAACGCTTGATATGAGGTGCTCGCATGAGTCTCTACCTTTCCTTCCGCCACCGAAGATCGAAGGCGGGTGGCCACAGCGCATGCAAGACATACGGTGCGGTTCGCAGAGGTCACAGCTCCAAGCGGGAGCACGTTTTGCCGCTCATTGGTTCCGGTTCTTCCGGAATCTTGCCGCCCGAGGCGTGCCCCGGTTGCGACTCTCACAGGCATCACGTTAATAGCACATGCCCTCTCCAGCATCTTGGGTAGAAGTCTGCTCAATTCCGCAGGTCAGCGGTCGGCGGTCAGGCCCGAGCCATGACGTCCCCCCTGACGCCGTCCCTCTTTGACGGTGACGCCCCAGAGCCCACACCACGTGCATGGAGTATGGGCAGAGAAGTGGAGTCACAAGGCGGTCGGCGGTCCGAGGGTGGGCCAGACGGTTCAGACCGTTGAGCAGCGCGGGAAAGGGACACGGAACGGGCACCGACATCGATGCTGAGCTCCATCACCCAGTCCGGGGTGTGTGGCCGCTGCTTCTCACCCTGCTGCCGCTCGGCTTCCCGCCGAGCCTGCGGGAGACAACTATCAACTCGCCGTGTGCGGGTCTTGCATCCTTGAGCTGGAGAACGAGCGCCGGTATTACGCTGTCCGCCGCGGCCTGGACCATGAGCCGGGCACTGTAGGCCTGCAGACAGCGACAAGAGGGCCGTTTCCCGATGGTTCGGGGAGCGGCCCTCTGTTGTAGACGCCCTGGCGGAAGGCCATTTTCCGGGGAGTGTGTGGGGAGAATCTGGAGTCGGGGAGCGTCCGGGGAGTGGCGATTCTCCTAGGATCTACCTTCGATCCACTCGCCATCGGAACAGGTCGGAACGGGTCGGAACGCAGGTCAGAGGGTCACGACGGTGTGGGCGAACAGAATCGGCTGGCTGAACAACCTCAGGGGCCAGTTCTTCACGGACTACAACCTGCTCGCCGCGGGCTCGGTGATCGTCGCCCTGCCCACGCTGGTGGTCTTCCTGCTGCTCCAGCGCCACTTCATCGCGGGCCTCACCCTCGGGTCCAGCAAGGGCTAGCAGTCATCGGACCCGAGGGAGCACCCCCGCTCCGGACGGCGGCTATTCGCAGCCGACCCCGTCCCCGTCCCGGTCGAGATGGCGACCGTAGCCGGGCTCGCCCGCGTGGACGGGCGCGGCGCCGGCCGCCCGCGCGGCGGAGCAGTTGGCGTAGTACGTGGCGGCGCCGCCCCCGCCCGAACCGGATCCGCCGGAGGAGCCGTCGTCCTCGGCCGCGGGCGGGACGGTCACCCTGACGGTGCGGGTCTTCGTGACGGTGGGCGCAGGCTCCGGGCTCGCGGTCACGGTCTCGGTGACCGACGGCGCCGGGGTGGCCGTCACCGTGGCCGTCGCGGTCACCGTCGCGGACGGCGCCGCCTTCGCGTCGGCGGCCTTCTCCGTCGCGGCGGGATCGTCCGCGGCCCCGATGCCCACGCCCACGAGGAACAGGACGACGGCGGCCGGGATCACTATGCGCTTCCGTGCCCACTTCGGACAGCGGTCCGGTGGAACGGGCGGTCCGTACGGGTTGTTGCCGGGCGGCTGGGGCAGCGGCCCCCACGGCGGTTGCTGGCTTTGAGACATATGTCCCCCCTGGTGCTGCTCATGGAGAGATGACCGTAACCGTCCCGGCAGGCGTCCAGGATTCGAATATTCCGGTGGTGATGAAATTGTGATGGCGGGGTGGAAGGGCTGTGGCCGCCGGTAGGCCGTCCGGGGGTTGTCGCAGCTGCCGGGGGTGCCGGCGCCGGACAGCCGTCGGTTCCGCTGGGGAAACAAGCATCGCCACAACCGGGTTTTCGCGGCAGGGTGTTGCGGGCAAGCCACAGGGGGCTACGGAAGAGGGGGAACCGTGATCGTCTGGATCAACGGTGCGTTCGGCGTGGGCAAGACGAGCGCCGCGCGTGAACTGATCGATCTGATCCCGAACAGCACCTTCTACGACCCCGCACTGGTCGGCGCGGGGCTGCGGCAGCTGCTGCCCCAGAAGAGACTCGCCGAGGTGACGGACTTCCAGGACCTGCCGATCTGGCGGCGACTGGTGGTGGACACCGCGGCGGCCCTGCTCGCCGAGGTGCCCGGTGTGCTGGTGGTGCCGATGACCCTGCTGAGGCAGGAGTACCGCGACGAGATCTTCGGAGGGCTGGCCTCCCGGCGCATCGCGGTGCGCCATGTCCTGCTCTCACCTGAGGAAACGATCCTGCGCAAACGGATCGCCGACCGCGTGGAGTATCCCGACGATCCGGCGCACAGCGACCGGGTACGGCAGTGGGCCCGCCAGCACATCGAGCCGTACCGGGCGGCGCTCGGCTGGCTCACCCAGGACGCCTACGCCATCGACACCGGCGCGCTCACCCCGTACGAGACGGCCGAGCGCATAGCCGAGGCGGTCGGCAGCGGCGCCGCCACCCCGTGCGAGATCGTGCAGACACCCGAACCGACCGCGGAGACCGTGGCGGCCGGCGTCCTGCTCTTCGACGAGCACGACCGGGTGCTGCTCGTCGACCCGACCTACAAACCCGGCTGGGAATTCCCGGGCGGAGTCGTCGAGTCCGGCGAGGCACCCGCCCAGGCCGGGATCCGTGAAGTGGCCGAGGAGATAGGCATCCGTCTCGACCGGGTGCCGAAACTCCTCGTCGTCGACTGGGAGGCGCCCCGGCCGCCCGGCTACGGCGGCCTGCGGCTCCTCTTCGACGGCGGCCTGCTGGCCGGCGCGGACGCGCAGCGGCTGCTGCTGCCCGGCTCCGAACTGCGCGGCTGGCGGTTCGCCACCGAGGCGGAAGCGGCCACCATGCTGCCCCCGACCCGGTACGAACGGTTGCGCTGGGCGCTGCGCGCCCGCGAGCGGTCGGTCGTGCTCAACCTGGAGGCCGGAGTCCCCGTCGGCTGAGCGCGCGCCAGGGCGTGGCCGCCCGATCAGAGTTCACCCGACTGGCTCTGCGGCGCGCAGCAGCGCCGGGGCGTCCGCGGTCAGCGGTTCGCCGTGCCCGAAGCAGACCGTGGCCGGCTCCAGCGCGGCCAGCCGCCGGAAGGAGGCCACGGCCCGCGCCCGGTCGATGTTGAAGACGCCCAGCATCACCCGGTCGACCCCGGCCACGCAGTCCCCGGTGAACAGCACGCCGTGGCGCGGGAGATGGATGCCGATGGAGCCCGGGGTGTGGCCGGGGGCGTGGACCACCCGCGCCCCCGCGCCGAACCCGAGGTCGTCGCCGTCGGCCAGTTCACGGTCGACCCGGGTCGGCGGGGCGGCGGGAACGGTCCGCGCGTGCTCCCACAGCGGGAGTTCCCAGTCGAGCAGTACGGGATCGGCGATGACCTCCTCGCCCCGGATCACCGCCGCGTCCAGGCCATGGGCGAGGATCTCGGCGCCGTGCCGGTCGGCGAGCTCCTGCGCGGCGCCGTAGTGGTCGCAGTGCCCGTGGGTGATCACGATCCGGCCGATCCGGCCCGGGTCCAGGCCGAGACCGCGCACCGCGCCCTCGATCGCGGGCGCGGCGTCGATGTCGCCCGCGTCGATCAGGGTGAGGTCCGCACCGTCCTGCCACAGGTACGCCTGGCCGATGGGGAAGCGGAACATGTGCAGTTGGGGGAGTACTTCGACGACATCCATACGGCGAACGTACGTGGACGTGCCCGCCCGCCGGACGGATCTACGCTCTGGGCGAGCTTCGCTCAGCGCGTAGCGGCCGTGCAGCCGTGTGTCAGTGCGTCCGCGCGGTAAGCGCGGAACCCCGCGGTCCGGCTGTTCGCCGGGAGTCCGCGGGGCTCCGGATCGTACGGCGTGCGGTCAGACCCGCTTGGACTCCGCGTAGTTCCGCAGGAACAGGGCCTCGGCGAGCGACAGCCGCTCCAGTTCCTCGGGCGAGACGCTCTCGTTCACCGCGTGGATCTGCGCCTCCGGCTCGCTCAGGCCGATCAGCAGGATCTCGGCCTCCGGGTAGAGGGCGGCGAGGGTGTTGCAGAGCGGGATCGAGCCGCCCATGCCGGACGTCTGCATCTTCTCGCCCGGGTACGCGGCCTCCATCGCCTGCGCCATCGACGTGTACGCCGGGCTGGTGGTGTCCGCGCGGAACGGCTGGCCCTGGCCGACCTGTTCCACCGCGACCCTGGCCCCCCACGGGGCGTGCGCCTCGAGATGGGCGGTCAGCAGCTCGGTCGCCGCGGCGGCGTCCTGGCCCGGCGGGACCCGCAGGCTGATCTGCGCCCGCGCGCTCGCCTGGAGCGACGGCGTCGCGCCGACCACAGGCGGGCAGTCGATGCCGATGACGGTGACGGCGGGCCGGGCCCAGATGCGGTCGGCGACCGTGCCCGTGCCGATCAGCCCGACCCCGTCGAGCACCTTCGCGTCCTTGCGGAACTCGGCCTCCGGGTACTGCAGTCCGTCCCACTCGGTGTCCGTGGCGAGCCCGTCGACGGTCGTGGTGCCGTCCTCGGCGCGCAGCGACGCCAGCAGCTGGATCAGCGCGGCCAGCGCGTCCGGGGCGGCGCCGCCGAACTGCCCGGAGTGCAGGTTGCCTTCGAGGGTGTCGACGGTGACCCGCAGCATCGTCATGCCGCGCAGCGTCGCGGTGACCGTCGGCAGACCGACCCGGAAGTTGCCGGTGTCGCCGATGACGATGGTGTCGGCGGCCAGCAGTTCGGGGTGCGCCTCCGCGTACCGCTCCAGACCGCCGGTGCCCTGCTCCTCGGAACCCTCGGCGATCACCTTCACGGAGACCGGGACGCCGCCGTCGGCCTTGAGGGCGCGCAGGGCGAGGAGGTGCATGATGAAGCCGCCCTTGCAGTCGGCCGAGCCGCGCCCGTACCAGCGGCCGTCGCGCTCCGTCAGCTCGAACGGGGGCGAGAGCCAGGCGGACTCGTCGAGCGGCGGCTGCACGTCGTAGTGCGCGTAGAGCAGTACGGTCGGGGCGCCGGCCGGGCCGGGCAGGAAGCCGTAGACCGACTGGGTGCCGTCGGGGGTGTCGAGAAGGGCGACGTCCTGGAAGTCCTCGGCGCGCAGCGCGTCGGCGACCCAGTTGGCGGCCGCCTCGCACTCGCTCTTCGGGAACTGCGCGGGATCCGCCACCGACTGGAAGGCCACCAACTCGGCCAGCTCCGCCTTGGCGCGGGGCATCAGCGAGGCAATGGTCTCGGAAATCGGACGGGCGGTCATGGGCACGCTCCTCGTGGGTGCGACGTTATATGTACGAATCCGGCCACATGCGCACCGAGTGTGCGGCGTCGCATGCGGGACGAACGTACGGTCGATCCTCCCACAGCGGGGGCCGGGGGCAAGGCGCCGTAGGATGCCGTGAGCAGCATGGGCCACTGGTGGGATCGGGAGCAGAAGCACATCGTGAGCAGCGAGAACGCAGACGCCGTACAGGAGCACGAAGACTCGTCCGTCTGGGATGTCGTCGTAGTCGGTGGTGGACCGGCCGGAGCATCCGCGGCATACGCGGCGGCGGTCGCCGGCCGGCGGGTGCTGCTTCTGGAGAAGGCGGAGCTTCCCCGGTACAAGACATGTGGCGGCGGCATCATCGGGTTTTCGCGTGATTCGCTGCCGCCCGGGTTCGAACTGCCGCTGCGGGACCGGATCCACGCGGTCACGTTCTCGCTCAACGGCAGGCTGGCGCGGACCCGCCGCTCCAAGCGGATGCTCTTCGGGCTCATCAACCGCCCGGAGTTCGACGCGGGTCTGGTCGAGGAGGCGCAGAAGGCGGGCGCCGAGCTCCGCACCGGCGCCACGGTGATGCGGGTCGAGCAGCACGGCGCCTCGGTGCCCGACCGGCGCACGGTCGCCGTGGTGCTGTCCGGCGGCGAGACGGTCCTGGCCCGCGCGGTCGTCGGTGCCGACGGCAGCGCGGGGCGGATAGGGGCTCATGTCGGGGTGAAGCTCGACCAGGTGGACCTCGGCCTGGAGGCGGAGATCCCGGTTCCGGCCACGGTCGCGGAGGACTGGGCGGGGCGGGTGCTCATCGACTGGGGCCCCATGCCCGGCAGTTACGGCTGGGTCTTCCCCAAGGGTGACGTCCTGACGGTCGGTGTGATCTCGGCGCGGGGCGACGGGGCGGGAACCAAGCGGTACCTGGAGGACTTCATCGCCCGGCTCGGCCTGGCCGGCTTCGAGCCGAAGATCTCCTCCGGTCATCTGACGCGCTGCCGCAGCGACGACTCGCCGCTGTCACGCGGACGGGTGCTGGTGTGCGGCGACGCGGCGGGGCTGCTGGAGCCGTGGACCCGCGAGGGGATCTCCTTCGCGCTGAGGTCGGGGCGGCTGGCCGGTGAGTGGGCGGTCCGGATCGCGGAGTCGCACGACGCGGTGGACGCCCGGCGCCAGGCGCTGAACTACGCGTTCGCCATCAAGGCGGGGCTCGGCGTCGAGATGGGTGTCGGGCGGCGCATGCTGAAGCTGTTCGAGCGCCGTCCCGGGGTGCTGCACGCGGTGCTGACGGGATTCCGCCCGGCCTGGAACGCGTTCGCGGGCATCACGCGCGGCACGACCTCGCTCGGCGAGCTGGTCCGTACGCATCCGCTGGCGCAGCGGGCGCTGAACGCGATGGACCGCTAGGGTCTTTCGTCCGGATCAGGCCGGGGGCCGACCGGCCCCCGGCCTGATCCGTGAAGTCCCGTCGTACGCCGGGCGGCGCCGGACGCACGGTCAGCGCTCCACGGCGATCCGGAAGACGGGGTGGTCCGGGCAGGCCGCCAGCAGTTCGGCGTCCGAGGACTTCGCGGTGATGCCCTGGAAGTAGTCGTTGACCTCCCAGCCCCACCGCTCCAGGTAGGTGCGGATGACCAGCGACTTCTGCTCGTCGTCCGGGATCTCCACGGCGGTGAAGGCCCGGACCTTCCGGCCCACCCGCAGCTCGCCGCCGCCCGCGGCCCGCATGTTGCGCACCCACTGGGAGTGGCCCCGGGCGGAGACGAGGTACTGCGCGCCCTCATGGGTGTGGGGGTTCACGGGTATGCGCTGCAGCTGCCCGCTCTTGCGGCCGCGCACCGACATCTCGGCCGACCCGAGCATGCTGACGCCGTGCCGGGCGAGCCAGCCGACTATGCCGTTCATCCGGACGTTGAGGGTGCTGCCGCGGAGGTAGTACGGCTGAGACATGGTGACTCCCCAAGGTTTTGAGAGCGGTGCTCTCGCTTGAGATCAGTGTGCACGGGATGGGTGCTCAAAAGCAAGAGCACTGCTCTCGTTATTGGTCGGTGCTCTGCTTCCGTGGCAGACTGCTGTCCATGAGCACTGTCCGAGGAGCCAGGGAACGGGCCCGTATCGAGGTCACCGCCGCCATCAAGGACGAGGCGAGGAAACAGCTCGCGGCCGAGGGTGCCGCGAAGCTGTCGCTGCGCGCCGTCGCACGGGAGCTCGGCATGGCGTCCTCCGCCCTCTACCGCTACTTCCCCAGCCGGGACGAGCTGCTCACGGCCCTGATCGTCGACGCGTACGACTCCGTCGGCGCGGCCGCCGAGGCCGCCCACCGGGCCGCCGGCGCCGAGGCCGCCACCCACCTCGCCCGCTGGATCGCGGTCACCCGGGCCGTGCGCGACTGGGCCCTCGCCCACCCCCACGAATACGCCCTGATCTACGGCTCGCCCGTGCCCGGCTACACCGCACCGCAGGCGACGATCGGCCCCGCCTCCCGCGTCGGCCTCGTCCTGATCGCCGTGGTCGCGGACGCCCACCGCGCGGACGGCCTGGCCCTGCCGCCGCTCGCCGACGATCTGCGTGACGAGGCCGCGCGGATGGTCAGCGAGTTCGCTCCGGACCTTCCCCCGGAGGCCGCCACCCCGCTGATCGCCGCCTGGGCGCAGCTGTTCGGGCTGATCTCCTTCGAGATCTTCGGCCAGTTCAACCGGGTGGTGGAGGCCCGGGACGTCTTCTTCCGGGAAGCGGTCACCGAGATGGCCCGCTCGGTCGGCCTGCCCGCCGGCGGGAACGGCTGAGGGCTCTCCCGTACGACGTACTCCCCGGGGAGTACGGGTGAGCACCACGCCCGGCTGACGCCCCGGGCGCGGCCCGCGGTCTAGCGTGGCCGGCATGGAAGAGCAGCGCTCACACGGAAGCGGCGGTGGTCCCCCCTGGGCGCACGGCGAGCCGCCGCGGTGGCTGACCGGGGCGCCGGGGTGGTCCACCACCCGGCTGGCCTGGCCCTCGACGATCCTGATCGGTGCCGTCGTCATGATCGGCTCGACCATCGCGGCCCGGGGGCAGATGGACGAGCGGGCCCCGCTGGACCTCTTCGCGCGGCTGCTGCTCTTCCTGGCCGTGGCCGTGCTCCTGGTGCGCCACCGCCACCCCGTGGTGGCCGTCTTCGGCAGCTCGGCCGCGGCGATGATCTATCTGGTGGCCGGATATCCGTACGGGCCGGTCTTCCTGGCCGTCGCCGTGGGCTGCTTCAGCGCCGTCGTCTCGGGGCACCGGCGGGCCGCCTGGTCGGCCGTCGGCATGGTGTGGCTGGGACACGTCCTGGTGGCGCACTGGCTCTACCGGTGGCTGCCGCCCTCGGACGACCGTCCCGCCGCCTGGGGACAGGAACTGGGCATCGCCGCCTGGGTGGTGGCCATCATCGCCGCCGCCGAGTTCGTACGCGTACGCCGTGAGCAGTGGGCGGACCGGCAGGCGGAACGGGAGGCGGCGGAGCAGCGCCGGGCCGATGAGGAACGGCTGCGGATGGCGCGCGAACTCCATGACGTCCTGGCCCACAGCATCTCCGTCATCAACGTCCAGTCGAGCGTGGGACTCGCGCTGCTGGACTCCGATCCCGAGCAGGCGCGTACGGCGCTGACCACCATCAAGGCCGCCAGCAAGGAGGCGCTGGGCGAGGTGCGTCAGGTACTCGACACCCTGCGCACCCCCGGAGACGCCCCCAGGGCCCCGGCCCCCGGACTCGACCGGCTCCCCGAACTCGTCGAACAGGCGGCGAGCACCGGACTGACCGTCACCGTCGAGACCGAGGGCGAACGGCCGGCCGTGCCGCCCGGCGCGGACCTCGCCGCCTTCCGTATCGTGCAGGAGGCGCTGACCAACGTGGTCCGGCACTCCGGATCGCGTACCGCGCGGGTCCGGATCGGCTACGGGCCCGGCCGCATCCTGCTCCGTATCGACGACGAAGGACCCGCCACCGGCGGCGACGCCGGAGGCAGCGGCAACGGGCTGGCGGGAATGCGGGAGCGGGCCGCCGCGCTCGGTGGCACGATCGAGGCGGGCCCCCGGGCCGACGGCGGCTTCCGGGTGCGCGCCGAGCTTCCGCTGCCGTCCGGTGCGTCCGGCACGGCGGCACACGAGGAGGAGACACCGTGATCCGCGTACTGCTCGCCGACGACCAGTCGCTGGTCCGGGCGGGCTTCCGGGCCCTGCTCGACGCCCAGCCCGACATCGAGGTGGCCGGGGAGGCCGCCGACGGCGCGGAAGCCGTGCGCCTGGTGGGTGAACTGCGGCCCGACATCGTGCTGATGGACATCCGGATGCCGCATCTGGACGGCCTCGCCGCGACCCGCGCCATCACCGGGGACGCCCGGCTGGACGAGGTCCGGGTGGTCATGCTCACCACCTTCGAGCTCGACGAGTACGTCTTCGAGGCGATCCGGTCCGGGGCCTCCGGCTTCCTCGTCAAGGACACCGAACCGGACGAACTGCTTCGCGCCGTACGGGCGGTGGTGGGCGGCGACGCGCTGCTCTCGCCGGGGGTCACCCGGCGCCTGATCGCCGAGTTCGCGGCCCGTTCCAAGGAACCCGCGGCATCGGCCGGACTGGGCGAACTCACCGAACGGGAGCGGGAGGTGATGGCGCTCGTCGGCATTGGGCTCTCCAACGAGGAAATCGCCCGGCGCCTCGTCGTCAGCCCCCTCACCGCCAAGACCCACGTCAGCCGCACCATGGTGAAGCTGGGCGCCCGCGACCGGGCCCAGCTCGTCGTGCTCGCCTACGAGTCGGGGCTGGTGCGGCCGGGCTGGCTCGGCTGAGCCGGGCGCGAACGGCGCTCGCGGCAGCACACCGGCGCGGTGCCCGGCCGACGGGCAACCGCCCCGGCCGGACACCGCACCGTCCCCCTCGCCAGGTGGTCAGTCCCGCACGGACACCTTCTGCGCGGGGGCCGTCGTCCCGGCCCCGGCCGCGCGGTCCGTCTCCGACGACGCGACCAGCACGGTGTGCTGTACGGGCCTTCGGCGTCGCAGGCCGGTGAGCGTGATCAGCAGACCGGCGAACGCGACCGCGGTCACCACGGCCAGGCCGGGCCGGTAGCTGTCCAGGACCGCCTGGCGCGAACCGTCACCGCTGCCGTGCGCCGTGATCACCGCGGTCACGACTGCCAGGAAGATCGCCCCGCCGACCTGGATCGAGGTGTTCAGCAGGCCCGACACCATGCCCTGCTCGTCGTCGTCCACCCTGTTGGTGGCCTGGATGTTGAGCGAGGGGAAGGTCAGCGCGCAGGCCGCGCCGAGCAGCAGCATGGACGGCAGGATCACCACGGCGTACGACGGGGTGAGGGTGATCCGCAGGAAGAGCGCGTAGCCGATGACGAGAAAGGTGAATCCGGTGGCGATGACGCGCGGTGTCCCGAACCGGTCCACCACATCACCGATCTTCGTGGAGGAGAGGGCGACCAGCACCCCAGCGGGCAGGAAGGCCAGCGCGGTCTCCAGCGCGGACCAGCCGAGCAGCGACTGCATGTACTGGGTGACCAGGAACTGGAAGCCCACGTAACTCCCGAAGAAAGCCGCGGCGCCCAGTTGCGCCCTGACCTGGGTCCCGGAGCGCAGCACCCCGAGGCGGATCAGCGGGTTCGCGGTGCGCCGCTCGATGGTGACGAAGACGGTGAGCAGTACGGCGACGGCGAGGAACGACAGCAGGGTGCGGGTGGAGGTCCAGCCGGCCTCGGGCGCCTGCACGACCGTGAACACCAGCAGCAGCATCGCGCCCGTGCCGGTGACGGCGCCCGGCAGGTCGTAGCCGCGGTGGGTGTCCTCGCGCTCGCTGTGCGGGATCAGCTTGAGACCCGCGACCAGGGCGATCAGGGCGATCGGGGCGGGCAGCAGCATCGTCCACCGCCAGGACAGCTGGGTGAGCAGGCCCGAGAGGACCAGGCCCATGGAGAAACCGGTGGCCGCGCAGGTGGTGTAGATGGACAGGGCGCGATTGCGCTGCGGGCCCTCCTTGAACGTGGTGGTGATGATCGAGAGCCCGGCCGGTGCGGTGAAGGCGGCGCTCAGTCCCTTGATGAAACGGCTGGCGATCAGCAGCGGTCCGGAGTCGACGAAACCGCCGAGCAGCGAGGCGAGGGCGAAGACGCCGAGCGCGACGAGGAAGACCTGGCGCCTGCCCAGCAGATCGGCCGCCCGGCCACCGAGGAGCAGCAGGCCGCCGTAGCCGAGGATGTAGCCGCTGACGATCCACTGGAGGGTCGAAGTGGTCAGTCCGAGATCATCGGCGATGGACGGCAGCGCGACGCCGACCATGGAGACGTCGAGGGCGTCCAGGAACATCGCGGCGCAGAGCACGAGGAGCGTGCCCCACAGGCGCGGGCTCCAACGCGCATGGGAATCGGGGACGTTGAGCGGAGTGGTCATGCGCAGCACAGTACATGCACATGCATTGAATGCAAGTGCATTTAATGACGATGCAACAAAGGGTGTCGTCTCTGCTAACGTGCGGTCATGGCAGCGAACAAGTCCGAGCGGGTGCTCGTGGACGAGTGGCGGGACATCCTCGCGCTGCACGCCAGGACTCTCTGCGAGCTCGACCGCGAGCTGCACCGGCACGGCCTCGGCGCCAGCGATTTCGAGGTGCTCGACGTACTGGCGGAGGGGGCGTCCGAAGAGGGCGGCTGCGCCTATCGCATGCAGGAGCTGGCCTCCCGGGTCCACCTCAGCCAGAGCGCGCTGTCCCGCCTGGTGGCACGGCTGGAGAAGGACGACCTGGTGCGCCGGGGGATGTGCAGCGAGGACCGCCGGGGTGTCCAGGTGGAGCTGACGGCGAAGGGCCGGGAGCGCCACGCCGAGGTGAAGCCCCTGCAGAGGTCGGTGCTCGCCCGGATGCTCGACGGGCCGGGGGAGTGAGCGCGGCGCCGGATCCTTCCCGGGGAGCAGCGGGTATGGCGAAAGAACGTGCCGGGGGAGTGGGTGCGGCGAAGGAACGGGCCGCTGCGCCGGGCGGGTTCTCGGCCGCCGCTACGCCCCGGTCGCCGGTGTCCTCGGCGGTCCGGACCAGCTGATCGCGGAATTCTCGCGCCAGATCCGGGCGGGCTCCGGGTCGCCCGTCACGGTGACCGCGGCGAGCGGCAGCCGGTTCCAGAGCGTCAGGTAGAGCTCCTCGGCCGAAGCGGTCAACTCGCAGTCCACGAGCCCCGCTTCGGATCCCTCTTCGGGCGCTGCGTCCGTCCGTACGGCCCGTGGCGGCTCCGGCGAGAGGTGTACGGTCCAGTAGGCGTCGGCGTCCGTGGCGCGCATCCGGAGGGTGCGCGGCGCCGAGGTGCGTACCAGGCTCTTCGGGCGGGCGTGGAACCCGAGCAGCAACTCGTCGATCCCGTCCGCCGCGAGAGCGGCCGGGACCGGCGACGGCCGCCCGCCCAGGGCCGACTCCGCGTCCATTCGGTGGATCGTGGTCTCGTGCGCCTGGCGCCGGGCCCAGAAGGCCAGGGGCGACGGCGCGGGCAGGAAGCTCCAGCACTCCAGCCCGGCCGGCGCGGCGTCCAGGGCGTCCACCAGGAGGCCGTGGCCCTCGCGGAACCAGTCGATCAGTTCCGGCCCGTCCAGATCGGGTTCCCCGCCGTCGGGGTGGTACGAGGTGTGGCCCTCGGTGACGAACGCGGTCGCCCAGCGGTGCACCATCCCGGTGTGCCGCAGCAGATCGCGCACCCGCCACTGAGGACAGGTCGGCACCGGGGTACCGGTCCCCGCCTCCTGCGCGGCGGTCGCCAGCAACTGTCCTGCGACGGCCAGGGACTTGATGTGGTCCGCGATCTCCATGGCCTCGATTGTGCCAGCGGTCCGGGCTCCTGTCCCCGCCGGATCAGGCCACGGGCGCATGGGTCGCGTTGCGTGCCCCGTACCCCAGCGCCGCGGCCGCGGTGGCCAGCAGCGCCACCGTGGTGAGGGCCACCGGGAGCGAGAACCAGTCGGTCAGGAAGCCGATCGCCGGCGGCCCGAGCAGCATCCCGCCGTAGCCGAGCGTCGACGCGGCGGCCACCCCGCCGGCCCCGGCCAGCTCACCGGCCCGGCCGACCGCGACCGGGAAGATGTTGGCCAGGCCGAGCCCGGTGACCGCGAAGCCCAGAAGGGCCGCCCACGTGCTGGGGGCGAGCGAACCGAGCAGCATCCCGACGGTGGCCGTCGCACCGCCCAGGACGAGGGTGCGGGTCTGGCCGAGCCGTTCGAGCAGGGCCGTGCCGCTGAGCCGGCCCGCCGTCATGGCCAGCGCGAACAAGGAGTAACCGGCGGCCGCGACGCCGGGGTGGGCCCGCAGGTCCTGCTCCAGGTGGAGTGCGCCCCAGTCGGCCAGGGCGCCTTCGCCGTAGGCGGTGCAGAGCGCGATCAGGCCGAACAGGAGCACCAGTCGGCGGGCCCGCCCGCTCAGCCGCCGGGGCGCCTCGGCGCCCGGTGCCCGGACCGCGGGCCGGGGCGCCGGGCGACGCAGCAGCACAGGCCCGGCCACCGCGGTGACCAGGAGCCCGGCCCCGGTGAGGGCGAGGAGATGGGTGGCGGGGGAGAGGCCGCCCGCGACCAGCCCGCCGAGCCCGGCGCCGACCATGCCGCCGAGGCTGAAGGCGGCGTGGAAGCCGGGCATCACGGGGCGCCTCAGCGCGGCGACCAGATCGACCGCGGCGCTGTTCATCGCCACGTTCATCCCGCCGTATGCGGCACCGAAGACCAGCAGGACCATGCCGAGCGCCGGGGCCGAACGCGTCTGCGCGGGAAGGGCGATGGCGAGGGAGAGCAGGACGCCGCAGGCCACGGTCACCGGATGGCTGCCGAAGCGCCGGCACAGCCGGCCGGTGAACACCATGGTCACCACGGCCCCGGCGGAGACCCCGAGCAGCGCGAGGCCCAGGGTGGCGGCGGAGGCGCCGGTCTGGTGCTTGATGGCCGGGATGCGGACCACCCAGCCGGCGAAGAGGAAGCCGTCGAGGGCGAAGAACACGGTCAGGGCGGTACGGAGGCGGGCCGACGGAGGTACGGCGGTGTTTCCGCCCGGTCCCCCCGGTAGGGCCGTCCGCAGTTTGTTTAATTGCGGCACAAACTAAGCATAGGGGCGCCGCGACAATGGACGCAAGACGGTCGGCAGGGGCGCAGCCGGGCCACCGGGGCGTCGGGCGTACCCCAGGACCGTGGGAGACTCGCCCCCATGAACGGCAAGGTGTCCACCACCCGGACAAAGTTGGAGAGGGGCCGCAGCGCGCTCGGACCCGCGCTGGAACTGGTCCACACCGGACGTGCGCCCACCCGCTCCGTCCTCACCTCCGAGCTCGGGGTCACCCGGGCGACAGCCGGTGCGGTCGCCGCGGAACTGGAGGCGCTCGGCCTGATCCGGGTCGACTCCCGGCCCGGTTCCGCCGCCGGATCGCAGGGCCGCCCCTCGCACCGGCTGTCCGTCCGGGAGTCCGGTCCCGTCGCCATCGCCGCCCAGGTGCACGCCGACGGATTCCGCGCCGCGCTCGTCGGCCTCGGCGGGCGGCTGGTGGCCACCGCTCCCGGCCGCGTCAACGTCACCGCGGACCCGGCCCAGGTCATCGGCGAAGTGGTCGACGACTGTGCCCGGTTGCTGCGGGACAGCGGACTGCGCTGCGTCGGTGCTGGGCTCGCGGTGCCGTCGGCGGTCGCCGAACCGGAGGGCACCGCGCTCAACCCGCTGCACATCGCCTGGCGGGCCGGCGCCCCGGTGAGCGAGATCTTCGCCGAATGCGTACGCGGAGCGGGCATCCCCGGACCGGCGTTCACCGGGAACGACGTCAACCTCGCCGCGCTCGCCGAACACCGGCACGGCGCCGGCCGCGGCGCTCAGCACCTGCTCTGCGTGGCCACCGGCCACCGGGGAGTGGGCGGCGCGCTCGTCCTCGACGGCCGCCTGCACACCGGGAGTTCGGGACTCGCGCTGGAGGTGGGCCATCTCACGGTCAATCCCGAGGGGCGCCCCTGCCACTGCGGCGGGCGCGGCTGCCTGGACGTCGAGACCGACCCGCTGGCCTTCCTCGTCGCCGCCCGCCGCGAACCCGGCCCGGAGGAGTCGCTGCTCAAGCAGGCCGGCGACCTGCTGCGCACGGAGTACGAGGACGCCGCGGTACGGGGCGCGGCCGAGGAGCTGATCGACCGGCTCGGCCTCGGGCTGGCCGGCCTGGTCAACATCCTCAACCCGGACCGCATCATCCTCGGCGGACTCCACCGCGCCCTGCTCGACGCGGACCCGGAGCGGCTGCGTGCGGTGGTCGCCGACCGCAGCCTGTGGGGACGGAGCGGCAGCGTCCCCATCCTGCCGTGCACGCTCAACCACAACAGCCTGGTGGGCGCGGCCGAACTGGCCTGGCAGCCGGTGCTGGACGACCCGCTGGCCGCGCTGGCCTGACGGGGCCTGGCGGTACGGGCCTCGGCCGCCGGCCGCGTCCGAAGGCACCCGCCACGCGAGCACCCGAGCCGGGCCGGTCGCCGTGATCGCATCCAACGCCCTTTCTCCCGGGGCCCGTTCGGGTTGGTCCAGCTCCTGTTGCGGAAGCGACGGGCCGCGCGGGATGAGGTGGCCGGGTGCGTCGCGGGCGCCCGGTTCGGCGGCCGGGACGTCGCCCAGGACCGCGCGCACGGTGCCTACCACCGCGGCCGGAGGACCGTCTCGTCCAGCGGTGCGCGCAGCTCGTCCAGCGGTCCCGGTCACTGTCGGGAGCAGCCGTGGTGGCGCCACGTACTCCCGAGGGGGTACGCGCACGGCCGCTGGCCGTACGACGACTCGGACGCCTCTTCCGGCGAGGCTCGGAAGCGTCAGGAAAACCTGACCACGAACCCCTGAACCGAGGGAGCCGACCGAGATGAACACCCTGGCGTACAGCGGTGGACCCGGGCCCTGGATCCTCCTCTTCCCGCTCTTCTGGGCGGCCGTCGTCATCGGCGGCGTCACCCTGCTGCGCCGTACCGCGTGGCGCGGCCGGCGAGGACCCGGGCAGGCCCGTACCACCCGGGAAGCACCTGCCGAACCGTCGCCGATCACCTTGCTCGGCGGGCGCTTCGCGGCCGGCGAGATCGACGAGGACGAGTACTGGCGCCGGCTCTCCGTCCTGGACGAACAGTTCGGCCGCGGCAGCAGGGGAGGCGTGGCATGACCACCACCGTCCCCACCTCCGAACCCACCCCCACCCCCGCCGCCGCGCCCGCTCCCGCCGCCCGGGTCGTCGACGCGGTGAAGCTCTACGGCGCGGGCGACACCCGGGTCAGGGCACTGGACGGGGTGAGCGTCGACTTCCCGGCCGGGCGCTTCACCGCGATCATGGGGCCCTCCGGATCCGGCAAATCCACCCTGATGCACTGCGCCGCCGGACTCGACACGCTCACCTCGGGCTCCGCCTTCATCGGGGAGACCGACATCAGCGCGCTCGACGACCGCAGGATGACCCTGCTCCGCCGTAGCCGGATCGGCTTCGTCTTCCAGTCCTTCAACCTGCTGCCGACGCTCACCGTCGCCGAGAACATCACCCTCCCCCTGGACCTCGCGGGGGAGCGGCCCGACCCCGAGTGGCTCGACACTCTCATCGACACCGTCGGGCTCCGGGACCGGCTGCACCACCGGCCCGGCGAGCTGTCCGGCGGACAGCAGCAGCGGGTGGCGGTGGCGCGGGCCTTCGCGGGCAGTCCCGACGTCGTCTTCGCCGACGAACCGACCGGCAACCTCGACTCCCGCTCCGGTCAGGAAGTGCTCCGGCTGCTCGGCAGCACCGTCCGGCGGACCGCCCGTACGGTCGTGATGGTCACCCACGACCCGGTCGCCGCCGCCCACGCCGACGAAGTCGTCTTCCTCGCCGACGGCCGGCTCGTCGACCGGATGCCCGACCCCACGGCGGAGCGCGTGCTCGACCGCTTCAAGTCCTTCGCCCCCCACCCCTCACGCAGGCGGTGACGGCATGAACAGCACCCGGGCCTCGGTACGCCTGAGCATCTCCTCGCTCCGCGCCCACAAGCGCCGTTTCGCCGGTACGTTCGTCGCCGTCCTGCTCGGCGTCGCGTTCCTCACCGGGACGCTCGTCATGGGCGACACCCTGCGCGCCAACTTCGACACCGTGTTCGCCGTCGCCAACGCCGGCACCGACGCCGTCGTGCGCGGCGCCGACGTGGTCACCGTCGCCGGTGAGGCCCGGGGCACCCGGCAGCCGGTGAGCACCGCACTGATGAAGCGGATCGAACGGACCCCCGGCGTCGCCGCGGCGGCCCCCGACATCCAGGGCGCCGGCCAGCTCGTCGGCGCCGACGGCAAGCCGATCGGCGGCCAGGGACCGCCCACCCTCGCGGGCAACTGGATCGACGACCCGGAACTCAACCCGTACCGGCTCGCCGCCGGACGCGCCCCAGCCTCCCCCGGCGAGGTCGTCGTCAACCGCGGCACCGCCGACCGGGGCGGGCTCAGGATCGGCGACACGACCGTGCTGCGCACCCCCGACCCCGTACACGTGAGGATCGTCGGACTGGCCACCTTCGGCGGCCAGGACGGCATGGGGCAGGTCACCTACACGGCCATGACCCGGGCCGACGCCGAGAAGTACCTGACGCCGAAGCCGGGCGAGGCATCGGCGATCCTGGTCCGCGCCGGACCCGGCACCAGCCAGCAGGAACTGGTCGACGCACTGCGGCCCGTGCTGCCCGGCAACGTCGAGGCCGTCACCGGACAGGCAGCCGCGGCCGAGAACCGGGACATGATCTCCGGCGCCTTCCTCGGCCTGTTCACCACGCTGCTCCTGGTGTTCTCCGGGATCGTGCTGCTCGTCGCCACCTTCTCCATCCACAACACCTTCGCCATCGTCGTCGCCCAGCGGACCAGGGAGAACGCGCTGCTGCGCGCGCTGGGCGCCGCACGCCGCCAGGTCGTCACCGCGACCCTCGTCGAGGCGACCGCGGTCGCCGTGATCGCCTCCGCCGCGGGCCTGGCCGGTGGCATCGGCATCGCCGCCGGACTGCGGGCCCTCTTCCCCGCCGTCGGCTTCCCGTTCCCCGACGGCGCGCTGGTGATCGGCGCCGTCTCCCTGCTGCTGCCGCTCGCCGTGGGCATCCTGGTCTGCGTCGGCTCGGCCCTGCTGCCCGCCGTCCGGGCCGGCCGCACCGCGCCGCTCGCCGCCCTGCGGGAGAGCGCCGTCGACGACTCCGGGGCGTCCCGGACCAGGGCCCTGACCGGACTCGTGCTGCTGGTGGCCGCCGTCGGCGCCATCCTGACCGGCACCCTGGCCACCTCGTCGGTCCAGCTGTCGGCGGCCGGTGCGGTGGCGGCGTTCGCCGCGTTCGTGGTTCTCGGACCGGTCGCCGCCACGTACGCGGTACGGGTCCTCGGCGCCCCGCTCGGCCGGCTGCGCGGCGTCACCGGCGGGCTCGCCCGGCGCAACGCCCTGCGCAGCCCCCGGCGGACCGCCTCCACCGCGACCGCGCTGATGATCGGCGTCGCCGTGGTCTCCCTCTTCACCGTCTTCGGCGCATCGCTGAAGGCGACGATGAACCAGACCGTCGACCGCTCCTTCGCGGGCGATGTCGCCATCAGCGCGCCCGCCTTCGGCGCGGGCGGCAGCGGCCTCAGCCCCGGGCTCGCCCAGGCTGTCGACCGGCTGCCGCAGGTCGCGACCGCCGTCGGCCTCGGCAAGGGGGTCGCGGAGGTCGACGGCGCCGGACGCGCCCTGACCGTCACCGACCCGGCAGCCCTCGGCAGGGTCTTCGACCTCGGTCGGGTCGACGGCTCGCTGACGGGGCTGGGCACGGACGGGATCGCCGTCTCCGGCACCGAGGCCGCCAAGCGCGACCTGCGCCCCGGATCCTCGGTCCGGCTCGGCTTCACCGACGGCACGCAGCACGACTTCGCCGTCCGCGCCGTCTACGACCACTCGGAACTGGCGGGCGACTACGTCATCACCCGTCAGGCCTGGGCCCCGCACCGCGCACAGGACTCCGACTCGTTGATCGCCGTCTCCTTCGCACCCGGCGTGTCCACCGCCGACGGCAAGGCGGCGGTCGCGAAGACCGCGGCGGCGTACGGCAACCCGGAGGTACAGACCCGCGACGAGTACGCGCGGTCCTCGGCCGGCGCCATCGACATGATGCTCACCCTGGTCTACGCCCTGCTGGCACTCGCCGTACTGATCGCCCTGCTGGGCATCGCCAACACGCTCACCCTGGCCCTGCACGAACGCACCAGGGAGCTGGGCCTGTTGCGAGCCGTGGGCCAGACCCGGAGCCAGCTGCGCTCGATGGTCCGCTGGGAGTCCGTACTGGTGGCCGCTTTCGGCACGGCGGGCGGACTGCTGCTCGGCGGCTTCCTCGGCTGGGTGCTGGTCGAGGCGTCGGCGGGCGACACCGCCGTCGCGTTCGACCTGCCGCCGCTGCGGCTCCTGGTGGTCGCCCTCGTGGGGGTCGCCGCCGGAGCGCCGGCGGGCCTGCGCCCGGCCCACCGGGCCGCACGGCTGAACGTGCTCCGCGCGATCGCCGCCCAGTAGCGCGCAGCGATGAGGGGCGAGGCGCGGTCCGGCGCCTCGCCCCTCCTCGTCACGTCACGGTCTTCCCCGTCCGGACCCGGCACGTCAGCCGAACACCGCCGACCGTGCGGCGGAAGGCGTGCCGCTCTCCAGGTATATGACGGAGTCCAGCTGGAACGGCCCGTCGGTGGTGGCCCCGTACACCGGATGCGGGGCGAGCACGGCGCTCCGGGGAGGCGCCGGAAGGGTGAACCAGACGATCTTTCCGGACCCGCCCCTCGGACGGACCCCCCAGCTCTCGCTGACCGCGGCGATCAGTGCGAGCCCGCGCCCCGAGGTACTGGACGCGCTGGGCTCACGCACGGTCGGCAGCCGTGGGTCGTGGTCGTGGACGGACACCGTCAGCCGTTCGAGCAGCAGCTCGATCTCGACGGTGCATGATTTGTCCGGCTGGGCATGCCGGTGGACATTGGTCAGCAGTTCGGTGACGCCGAGCGCGGCCTGGTCGATCAGAGGATCGAGATGCCAGTAGCGCAACTGCGCCGAGATGATTCTGCGGACCTGACCGATCCGCGACGGCAGGGCCTGGAGCTCCACCGTGCAGTGCCTGCTTGGCTCGCTGATCACGGCTGCGACTCCCCGAAATAGGTCCGGAAGAAGACGGAGGAACGGATCCCGCGACCGGCCGGCCGCTGATCCGGGCCCGGCGGTGTGGATCGCAGTGTCACCGCCGGTGAACCATGAGTGACGTGTCCAATGTCGCCCAGGGGTCACGGCTCCGCAACTCGCGATGTCCGGGCGCGGCCGCCGGTATCAGGTCATCCGCCCGCCCGCGCTGCGCAGCGTTTCGAGGAAGCGGTGGGCTGGCCCGCCCCGGTCCGGACCGCGGTTGCGCTGCCCCATCGTCAGCCGGTACCGCGTCCCGTTGAGGCGGGCCACGGCCGCGCCGGTTCCGGCGAACCACGGCCTGCCCGCGCTCACCGTCACCACCGGGGCGCTGTCGATCTCCCGTCCGTTGCTGGTGAGCAGGGCCAGTCTGCCGTCCTTGACGATCACCTGCCCGGCCCTCGTGAGCGAGCGGGCCCACCGCTCGATCCGTACCCCCGTCGCACTGAACTCCGTTTCCGACATGGTTGCTTCGCCCCCTTCGTGACACTTCTGATGGGAAGTCTGCACAAACCTGGACCGGCACGCCAGGCCGCGTGCCGGTCCGGTGCCAAGGCTCCGGGCCGCTCGACGCCAAGGCAGGGCTATGGACCATCAAAGTGAACATTTGTGCAGGTAGGGGGAATACGGTTGTCGGTGGAGTGATGGTGACACGAGGAGGAACGCGATGATGGGCACCGAGAAGCACGGCGGCGAGGGGCGGGCCGCTGCGACGATCGACATCGACCGCTCCGACCCCGGGTACCGGGCCTGGCTGAAGGAGGCGGTACGCAAGGTCCAGGCCGACGCCAACCGCTCCGCCGACACCCATCTGCTGCTCTTCCCGCTGCCCGAGGCGTGGGGCATCGACCTCTACCTCAAGGACGAGTCGACGCATCCCACCGGCAGCCTCAAGCACCGGCTGGCCCGCTCGCTCTTCCTCTACGGGCTCTGCAACGGCTGGATCCGGCCGGGCAAGCCGGTGATCGAGGCGTCCAGCGGTTCGACGGCCGTCTCGGAGGCGTACTTCGCCAAGCTGATCGGTGTGCCGTTCATCGCCGTGATGCCCCGCACCACCAGCCCCGAGAAGTGCCGGCTGATCGAATTCCACGGCGGCCGATGTCATTTCGTCGACGACTCGCGGAAGATGTACGAGGAGTCCGCCAGGCTCGCCGCGGAGACCGGCGGCCACTACATGGACCAGTTCACCTACGCCGAGCGGGCCACCGACTGGCGCGGCAACAACAACATCGCCGAGTCGATCTACCAGCAGCTGAGGCTGGAGCGCTATCCGGAGCCGACGTGGATCGTCGCCACGGCGGGCACCGGCGGCACCTCGGCGACCATCGCCCGCTATGTGCACTACATGCAGTTCGACACCCTGATCTGTGTGCCCGACCCGGAGAACTCCTGCTTCTTCGACGGCTGGACCCGGCACGATCCCCTGGCCACCAGCGACTGCGGCTCCCGGATCGAGGGCATCGGCAGGCCCCGGATGGAGCCGAGCTTCGTGCCCGGGGCCATCGACCGGATGATGAAGGTGCCGGACGCGGCCAGCGTCGCGGCCGTGCGCGCCCTGGAGCAGGCCATCGGCCGCAAGGCCGGCGGCTCCACCGGCACCGGGCTGTGGAGCGCGTTCAAACTGGTCGCCGAGATGGTCGAGCAGGGCAGCACGGGCAGCGTCGTCACCCTTATCTGTGACCCGGGCGACCGCTACCTCGACAAGTACTACTCCGACAGCTGGCTCGCCGCGCAGGGCCTGGACATCGCCCCGTACACGGCGACCATCGACTCCTTCCTGGCCGACGGCAACTGGCCCTGACCACCGGCCCCGACCACCGGAACGGGGCGCGGGCGCGCTGCGCGGGGTCTCAGGCCGCGGATCCGGTCAGCCGCCGGTCGAGCTCGCGGACCGCGTCCCGGAAGGAGCGGCCCACCCCCGACCGGGCCAGCCGCAGGGTGAACCGGAACGGTGCGGAACCGTCGGCGGCGAACGTCCACTGCACCAGCGTCCCGGTCCCGGCCGGGGTGAGCCGCCACTCCTCCAGCAGGGCCCGCATGCCGGGGGCGTTGGTCCGGTCGGCCCGGTAGGCGTACCGCTTGCCGGGCTCCGCCGCCATGATCGTCTCCTGGATCAGGAAGCCGCCCTTGAGCCGGACCTCGCGGCCCGCGCCGTCCTCGGTGGGCCGGGCGGACGTCACCGCCGCGAACCAGCCCGGCCAGCCCGGCACATCGTCGGCGAGCGCCCGGTAGACCTCCTCGGGGGCCGCGGACACCTCGGCGGCGAAGACCAGCCGCAGCGGAGCGGATTCGACGAACTCGAGCTCCACGGAACGGAGTCGGCGTGGCATGGGACGCACCTCCCGTGCGGTCGGCGGCGGACGGGGCCGCGCCACACCATAGCTGACGCATCATCAGATGTCGCGGTCCGTGCGGCCGCCGTATCCCGGCGCGTCCGGGGCCGGCCCCGGACGCACGCTACGGACGGTGCGCCGGACGGTCCAGCATGCTGTCGAGCACCCGGCCGAAGACCCGGCGGCCCGCCCCGGCGATCAGCGGATCGCACCACCCCGGCAGCAGTCGCACGCCCAGCTCCTCCACCCACACCACATGCGAACCGGAATCCGTCGGATACACATCGATCGACGCCCGGCCCCGCACCAGCGAACCGCGCTTCTCCAGTCGGCACAGCCCCGCGCGCCCGGCTGCGGGCGGTGTCCACCGCACCACTTCCATCGGGTCGTCGAACCCCAGCGGCCCCACGCCCGTACGCGCCACGAAAACGGTTCCGACACCGGTCGGCAGCCCCGTGGGGACGGTGATCGTGGTCAGCGGTACGCGCGCCGCGTGCCGTTCCCAGTCCGTCACCCGGCGCCAGGACTCGGCGGCGGGCAAGGAGGTGAAGCGCTCGATCCGGAAGACGGCCACAGCACGATCCTAAGGGCCCGGACACCGCCCGGCGCGAGCCGAGCGGAATCCGCCCAGGGCCAGACAGCAGCTCAGGAGCCGCCCTCCGCGACCGGGCCGGTCACCACCAGCCCCGGCAGATGCTCCTCGATCTCCGCACGGGCGGCGGCCGACAGCCCCGCGTCCGTCACGAAGGTGTCCACCTGGTCCAGCGAAGCGAACGAACTAAGGCCGACCGTGCCCCACTTGGTGTGGTCGGCGACCACCACCACCCGCCGCGCCGACTGGACGAAACGGCGATTGGTCTCGGCCTCCGCCAGATTCGGCGTCGAGAGACCGGCCTCCACCGAGATCCCGTGCACGCCGAGGAACAGCACATCGAAGTGGAGGGAGGCGATCGCCTGATCGGCGACCGGACCGACCAGCGAGTCCGAAGGGGTCCGCACCCCGCCGGTCAGCACCACCGTGGCGGCCCCGGGCCGGGTCCCCGCCGCGCCCCCCGACCGTTGCGCGGTGTGGAAGACATCGGCGACCCGCACCGAGTTGGTCACCACCGTCAGATCCGGTACGTCCAGCAACTGCTGGGCGAGCGCGTACGTCGTCGTGCCGCCGGAGAGCGCGATCGCGCTGCCGGGCACCGCCATGGCCGCCGCCGCCCGCGCGATGTCCTCCTTGGCGGTCAGCTCCAGCGCCGACTTGGCCTCGAAGCCGGGCTCGTGCGTACTGGCCTCGACCACCGGCACGGCCCCGCCGTGCACCTTCTCGATGACCCCCTGGCGGGCCAGCGCGTCCAGATCCCGGCGCACCGTCATGTCGGAGACATTCAGCTTGCGGGTCAGCTCATTGACCCGGACCCCGCCGCGCCTGCGCACCTCGTCGAGGATCAGGGCACGCCGCTGCTCCGCGAGCAGGTTCTGATTGTCGCTCAACGCCGGGTCCGGTCCTTCCCGATGGCCGTGCAGCAGTCTCTTCGAACGGGGTCATCCTGCCACGCGGTGTCGCCGGCCGCCGCACTGGGGAGATTCGGTGAGAGCGGTGCGGCCACCGGCCCCTTTCCGCGATTCTGGTGACCGCGCACCGAACCCCCCCACGACCGAGAGAGCGAGCCACTCCCGTGCCACCTGCCCCCCAGGCCCCGCAGAGCCCCGGGCCCGCGCTGGAACTGCTGGTCCACGGCGTGGGCGGCGCCACCCCCCAGGAGATGCTCGACGACCCGCGTACCGTCCGGATCACCGGCGACGCGACCGCCGCCATCTACCGCCGGGCCGAGGACACGGACGCCGAACAGCACCCGGAGCGCTACCGCGACCGCCCCATCCCCGAGGCCTACTGCTGGTCCAACCTGACCTCCGGCAACGGCTCCCGCGCCCTGTGGCTGCTGCTGCTCCCGTTCATGGTGGTCAACCTCGCCCACTGGATGCGCCCCACCGCCCGCTCCCGTACCCGCACGGTGCGCCTGTACGGCGTCCTCGTCCGGCTCGTCGCGCTCAGCCTCACGGTGCTGCTGACCGCGGCGGCCTGCGAGGTCGCGCTCGACCTGGCGGCCTGGCAGTGCGCGGGCGTGCCGGACTGCTCGAACCAGCGGTCCTGGCTCGGCTTCCTGTCGACGGCACAGGGCGGCTGGTGGTCCCAGCCGGGCCGCAGGCTCGCCCTGGCCGCCCTGGTGCCCACCGCCCTGGTGGCGCTGCTCTGGTTCCTGTCCAACCGGACCTGGAGCGCGTACGAATCACAGCGCCCGCTCACCGGAACCGAGCCGGACGATCTCGACCCCACGCCCGCCCCGGCCGCCACCGGCACCGTGCCCGTCGTCCGCCCCGCCCTCGGCCGGCCCGGATTCTGGTACGGCCGCCGGCTGGTCGCCCGGCTGCGCGCCGCCCACACCGCCGCCGGATTCCTGACCGTCGCCGCCTCGGTCGCGGGCGCCGCGGCCCGCCACGACCGGGCCGTCACCGGACCCGTACCCGGCATTATCGGCCGGCTGATCGAGGCGGCACTGGTCCTGGGCGGACTCGTCGTGCTCTGGGTGGTCTGCCGCCGCGGCCGCAGCGAACGGCGCCTGGACAACCGGCTCGACCGCGCCCTCATCACCTACCTGCCCGGCGCGGCCCTGGCCCTGCTGGTCCTCGCCGCGGCGTACGCCGCCTGGTCCCGCCCCGACTGGACCTCGGCCGGCGCCCTGCCCGGCGATCTCGCCTTCAGCGTCATCACCCTCGCCCAGGGGACACTCGTCGTCGCACTCGCCGTGGTGTCACTGAGCCTGTACCGCCGGACCCCGGAACCCCGCACCGTCATGTACGGACTCGGCGGGCCCGTGGTCGCGATGCTCGCCTGCGCCCTCGGCGGCGTCATGAGCGGCGGGGTCTCCCAGCGCGTCGCCGACTGGCTCGACGGCCCCGGCACCCCCGGCATGGGCCGGAGCTCCGTCATCGAGGGCCCGCCGGTACTGCTCAGCTGGCAGGCGTCGGTCATCCCCGTGCTCCTGGTGCTGCTGGCGGTCCCCGCCCTGGTGCTGCTCGTACGGACCTGGCTCGCCGCCCGCGCCCTGGAGCCGGAGATCGACCGGGCGTACGCGGACGAACGGCCGGACCCGGCCCGCACCCGGCAGATCGCCCGCATCCAGGCCACGGCCGCCCTCACCGACTCCGCCCCCTGGATCCTCGGGCCGGTCTGCGCCGCCACCTTGCTGCTCGGCGCGGCGGCGGTCTTCGGGGCCTGGGTGAGCGACCAGGTGCCAGGACTCGCGATGAAGGGCAGCGGCCCGTTCGTCGAGTCCGTGGCCCAGGCCGCGCAGTCCACCGGCTCCTGGATGGTCGGACTCGGCTTCATCCTCTTCGTCACCTGGGGACGGCGCGCCTACCGCGACGCCTCGGCCCGGCGCACCATCGGCATCCTCTGGGACGTCGGTACGTTCTGGCCGCGCGCCGCCCACCCCTTCGCACCGCCCTGCTACGCCGAGCGGGCCGTCCCCGACCTGGCGTCACGGATGTCCGCCTGGACCGCGCTCACCCGGGGCAGGCTCGTCATCTCCGGGCACTCCCAGGGCAGCGTCCTCGCCGCGTCCGCGGTCTGGCAGCTGCCCGCCGAGACCCGCAGCCGGGTCGCCCTGCTCACCTACGGCTCGCCGATCGAGCGACTGTACGCGCGCTGGTTCCCGGCCTACTTCGGCCCCGGGCCGCTGCACGCCCTGCACCGCTCCGTGCACTGCTGGCGCAACCTGTGGCGGGCCACCGACCCGATCGGCGGCCGGGTCCGGCTCGACGAGGGCCCCGGGCCCGAGGTCGACCGAGGGCCGCTGAAGGACCCCCTGGCCTACGGGCGGACCCGCGAACATCCGCTGCCCGAAGCCGTACTGGGGCACTCGGACTACCAGGCCGACCCGGTCTTCGCCCAGGAGCGGGCCGCGCTCCTGGAACGACTGGACCCGGTCCTGCCCCGCCAGTCCGACGGGGAGGACACCACCAAGACCCCGCGGACTCAGGGCAGTTCAGGGAGGTCTTCCGGGTAGAGCAGGGTCAGGTCGTCCGTGCTCGGCTCGGCGAGCTGGGCGACCCGGCCCGCATGCCGCTCCACCATCGACTCGAAGGTCTGGCGCGCGGTACGGCCGTTGCCGAACGCCGGCCCCTTCGGCAGCTCGGCGAAGTACTTCAGCAGCGCCTCCCCGGTCCCGGAGGCCAGGCTGTACTCGTGCTCGTCGGCCTGCTGCTCCACGATGCGCAGCAGCTCGGCGGGCTCGTAGTCGCTGAAAGTGATGGTCCTTGAGAAACGGGACGCCACCCCGGGGTTGACGGTGAGGAACCGCTCCATCTCGTGGGTGTAGCCGGCGACGATGACGACCACCGCGTCCCGGTGGTCCTCCATCAGCTTCACCAGCGTGTCGATCGCCTCCCGGCCGAAGTCCCGGCCGGAGTCCTCGGGCGACAGGGCGTACGCCTCGTCGACGAACAGCACCCCGCCGCGCGCCCGGTCGAAGGCATCCTGGGTCCGGATGGCGGTCGAGCCGATGTGCTCACCGACCAGATCGACACGGGACACCTCGACCAGATGGCCCCGCTCCAGCACCCCGAGCGAGGCGAGGATCTCGCCGTACAGCCGGGCCACGGTGGTCTTCCCGGTGCCGGGGGAGCCGGTGAAGACGAGATGGCGGCGGACGGACGCCGCCTTGAGTCCGGCCTCCTGGCGCCGCCGGCCCACCTCGATCATGTCGGTGAGGGCGCGCACCTCCCGCTTGACGCTGTCCAGGCCCACCAGCGCGTCCAGTTCCCCGAGCACCGCGTCGGACCCGCGCGCCGGCGCGGTGGCGGGCACCTCGGCCGGGGCGGGCTCGACGGCGCGCTGTCCGGGAACGCCGCCGAGCAGTCCTGGGGCCGACTGCGTCGCCGTCAGCACGGTGGGTGCCGGGGGAGCGGGGGGACGCAGCGCGCTCTCGTCGCTCGTGCAGTCCTCCACCACGGGGCCGGTTCCCTGGCCGTCGCCGTGCGTGACAGCGGGCTCGGCGAACTCGTAGCCACCGCGGGCGCACCGCTCGGTCCGGCAACGGGTCAGCGTCGTACGGCAGCCGTCCATCACATGGAAGCCGTAGCCGTCGCTGCCGGTGACCCGGCAGCTGTTGAACGTGCCGCGGCCCTCGGCGGACACGTAGAAACCGGCCTCGGCGGGCGAGGTGACCGTGCAGCGCTCGATCGTCGGGTCGGCGCCCTTGGTGACGATCACTCCGGTCTGCGCCGCGTCGATGGTGCAGTTGTTCAGCGTGCCCCCGCTGCCGTGGTCGCGGAACCAGGCGCCGGTGGACGCCTCACGGATGCGGCAGTCGTCCAGCTGCGCGGTCGCCCCGTCGCTCACCGACACCGCGGTGTTGCGGACCTGGGACAGATCGCTGTCGACGACGTCGGCGCGCGAGCCCCGGTCGAGCACGAAGATGGCGTCCGGCACGTCATGGACCCGGCAGGAGTCCAGTATCACCGTCGCCCCGTCGCTCACCCAGACCGCCGGGTAGTCGCCCGTACTGTCGTGGATCTCGCACTGGTTGGCGTCGACCCGGGTGCCGGGATCCCAGACCGAGAGGCCGTTGCGGCCGAAGCGGCGCACCGTGGAGCGGGTCAGAGTGAGGACCGAACGGGAACGCAGGTCCACCGCGTTCTCCGGGATGTCGTGGATGTCGCAGTCGGCGAGCGTCAGTACCGCGTCGGTGTCGAGCGTGACACCGTCCGCCGAAGTGCGGTGCACCGTGCAGTCGGTGAGATGGGCGGCCGCACGCGCGGTCACCTGTATCCCGCTGCCCTTGATCTCGTACACCTCGCAGCCGACGCCCTCCAGGGCGCTGCCCTCGCCGGTGACGCTGAGGCCCGCGCCCGACGCGTGGTGGACCCGGCAGCGCTCCAGCCGCGGATGCGCGCCGTCGCGGACCGAGACCCCGGACTGCCCGGCGGAGACGACCTCGCACTCCTCGAACACCCCGCCCGCGCCGTCGAGTACGGCGATGCCGACCCCGGCGGGGTTGTCGACCGTGCAGCGGCGCACGGTCGGCCGGGCCGTACCGCGCACCTCGATCCCGGCGGCGGAGCGGGTGACGATCCGCAGGTCCGCGATGTCCGGTGCGCCGTCCTCGACGAGCAGTGCGGGGGCCGTCGAGTCCTGGCCCTCCACATGCAGGTCCGTGACGACGGCGGAGGCGCGGACGGTCAGCGGGACCCCGTCGGGCGGGGCGATCCGGACGGAGCCGACGGAACCCTCGGGTCCGCGCAGGGTCACCGCGCGGTGCAGGACCAGATTCTCCCGGTAGGTGCCCGGCGCGATGGTGAGGACATCACCGTCGGCCGCGGCCTCCAGGGCTGCGGTGAGGGAGGCGTATTCGCCTGTGCGGCGCCGCCACCGCGATGTGCCGGTGTGCGTCACCTGGACCGTGCCCTGTGCCATGGCGCTGTTGTGCCCCCACCTCGTGCGTGCGTGATACCCGTGTCACCGGCCTTACGGCAGCGGCGAATCCCGGGACCGCCCACCGGGAAAGCGGGCGGGCCGGTCCACCGTAGCGCGCGCGGCGGGCGGGAGTTGCCCCGATCACCAGCTGATCAGCTGCCGGTTCCGGTCCTGCCCCAGTCCGGACCGGTCTTGGCCCAGTCCTGGTCGATCCGGTTGTACCGTCCGCGCACCATGTGCCGGACGATCAGTTGCCGTACACCCTCGATCAGTCCGACGGCGAGCATCGTCGCGCCGAGCCCGGCCAGCACCGCGTGGGTACGGGCCGTCGGGGCGTCCATGGGGCGTATGGCGGGGCGGCCGTCGAGATCCGTCCAGATCTCCACCCTGGTGCCCGGGGCGGTCCTCCGGGACGAGGTCATCACCGTGCCGCGGCGGGCGGTGCCGTCCGGGGCCTTCCAGCGCGCCACCACCGGGGTCTGCGAACCGCGCTCCGAGGACACCTCGGGGTCGGTGGCGAAACGCGGCGGCCGCGGTGCCCGGCGCAGCACGACCGCGGTGGTGGCACGACGTTCGGCCTGCTGGAGCCGCACCGATTCCTGCAGGGCGTCGTCTGCGTACGACCCGCACACCCAGCCCAGGGCCGGCGCCGCCAGCACCATCAGGAGCAACGCGACAAGAGCCACCCATGCCTCGCGCCGGTCAGTGGCGCGGCGCAGGGGATTGTGCCGCCAGCGCCAAACACCCGTAACCGCTCGCACAGTCCTGCACCCCCTTCCGTATCCGTCTTAGCCTGATACGGCACGCTTCGCGTGGTGAAGGAGCGAAGAGAGAGCAACCTCACCCCGGCCAACGCGCGACCCACCCCCATGAGTTCCCGTCGGCCCGCCCCGGACTGACGGCACGTCCGGAGCGAGAACGCCGAAGTCGCCGTCGAGTCCCCATGGCTCGACGACGACTCCGTGCGACTGCGTGTGATGTCGGCTCAGTACCCCCGGCCCTGGTACGGGCGGTTGTACGGGTCCTCGTAGGGCGAGGGAGCCGGGGCCGGCCGGGTGGGCGCCGGGCGGGGCGACGCCGGACGCATCGCCTCGTAACCGGTGCCCGGCGCGGGCCGCTGCTGTTGCTGCGGGTAGGGCGCCTGGTATCCGCCGCGGGCCGCGGACGGCTGCTGCGGGATGTACGGCGCCGGCGCGTGCTGCAGTTGCGCGGGCTGCATCGGCGCGTAACCCTGCTGAGCCGCCGGCTGCTGGTAGCCGTACGACGGACCGGGCTGGGAAGGTGCCGCAGGAAGAGCCGGCAGCGCCGCCGGGAGCGCCGGCAGATAGCTGTTGCCGGTGTCGTAGGCGGCAGGCACTCGGATCGGAGCGATCTGAGGGGTGCCCCGCTCCGCGACCAGGGAGTCGTAGATCGGAGTGTCGGGGAACGACGGTGCGGCGTAGTAGCCGCCGCCGTAGGTGGAGCGGGGGGAGGTCATGACACCTAAGTTAAGCCCACGATGTGCTGGTTGGGGAGACCTAATCTTGGGGTCATCCGTTTTACGCCGGTTCTGGCCGCCTGACCTGGCAAAACAGGGATAAAGGATCCGTTAGGAGCGGGGGCTTTTCCGCCCCTGACGGACCGTGTGGAAGAACATGCGGCCCACGGCATACTGGGCCGCCACGGCAACGGGAGGGCTCAGCGGTGACCCGAGAGCACACGGAGTACGACGTCCTGGTCGTCGGAGGCAGTGGCGTGGACACCATCGTGCGGGTCGACACCCTGCCCGTCCCGCTCGCCGACTCGGTCCATGTCGGGCCGATCGAGGAATGGCCGGGCCATACCGGGGGGAACGTGGCGCTCGGCACCCGGGCACTCGGACTGGAGGTCGCGCTCCTCGACTGCATCGGCGACGACTGGACCGGTGCCCAGGTGCGCGAGCGCCTGGCCGAAGGGGACGTGGAGTTCGCCCCGTTGATCTCCGCTGCGGGCACCCGCCGCGCCGTGAACCTGGTGGACGCGACCGGAC
This sequence comes from Streptomyces sp. NPDC001933, assembly GCF_042890955.1. NCBI lineage: Bacteria > Bacillati > Actinomycetota > Actinomycetes > Kitasatosporales > Streptomycetaceae > Streptomyces > Streptomyces sp. NPDC001933. The sequence goes on from NZ_JBIASS010000013.1 coordinate 48,456, forward strand.
GCCGGATGTCGTTCTACGACGCCCGCGACCCCGCCGACCTGAGAATGCCCCGGGATTTCTACCTGCCGAGGCTGCGGCGTACCCGCCACGTCCACCTGTCCATCATGAACTTCACGCGCTTCCTCTACGACGACATCGAGGAACTCGGCGTACCCGTCTCCACGGACCTGCACGACTGGGACGGACTGGCCTACCACCACCGGGAGTTCGCGCTCCGCTCCGACCTCGTCTTCCTCAGCGCGGCGGGCGCGGGCGAGGGCACCTTCGCCCTGATGCGGGAGATCCTCCGCGAGGGCCGCGCCGACACCGTGGTCGCCACGGCGGGCGCGGGCGGCTCCCACGTACTCACCCGGGACGGCGGCCCCACCCCGCACCACGTCCCCGCGACCGTCCCGCCCGCACCGGTGGTGGACTCCAACGGCGCGGGCGACGCGTACGTCTGCGGCTTCCTGTACGGGAGGCTCGCAGGCCGGGATCCGCTGGAGTGCGCCCGGCTGGGAGCCGTGGCGGGGGCTTACGCCTGCACCGCGCCGGGATCCACCGCCCTCGTCCCGAGGGAAGTCCTGCTGGCGTCGGACCACGACCGGGACGGGAGCCAGTAGCCGGGGCGGCACCGAGCGCTGCTGTCCCGGGACTCGCTCCGGGTGCCGGACGGAGTGCTGTACGGGCCGGTGCGCAGGATTTCCCAAGCCCTGGCTGCATGCGGGGGCCGGCGCCGCCGTAGCGTCGCGCGGCGTAGGCGGCGAACCAGGCGGAGTGGTCCAACGGCCCCGTTCGCCAGGACAGTTCGGCGAAGAAGCCCGTACGCGGCCGGCTTGCCGCCGGTGCCCTCCGGGAGATGGACGATGCCCCGGAGCACACTGCCCGGCGTGGTGCGGGAGCAGGCGCCGCAGCGCCGCCCCGGCCGGACCCGAGTCGAAGGCGGGCCCGCCGCGGGAGGCGGCCGCCGCGTCACCGGCCGACGGGCTCTTGGCCGTGACGGAGCTCGGCGCGGTGACCGGTACGGCGCGAGCGGACGAACCGGCGACGATCCAGGATCTGAGGCCGATCAAGGGTGACCTCGTCCGCCGAAGGGATACGGGGCTCGCCCGGGACACGGTGCGCCACCGGGCCACCCACGGAAACCGGCGGAGCCGGCGCAGCCGCGCACCGGCCGCGTCGTGCCGGGGCGGCGCACCGGCACCGGCAGCATGGTGCGAGCATCGAAATCCATGAGGCTCAGCCATAGAAGAATGCGCTTTTATGACCTCCTGTGCAGGCCGCAGGATGGCTGCGAGCCGGCTTCCGGGGAGGAACGCATGACGTCAGCCATCGAATCGGGCCTGCTGCCCGGCACTTCCGAAACACGTCCGGAAGGGCTGGCCGTCGGTGGCGTCCTGCTCACCGAACTGGCACGGCGTTTCGGAACGCCCCTCTTCGTGTACGACGAGGAGCATCTGCGCCGGCGCTGCCGGGAGGCGGTCGCCGCCTTCGGCCGGGACAACGTCGCCTACGCCTCCAAGGCGTTCCTGTGTACGGCCATGGCCAGGCTGGCCCACGAAGAGGGGCTGCTGCTCGATGTCGCCTCCGGCGGCGAGCTGCGGGTCGCGCTGCACGCCGGGGTGCCCGCCGACCGGATCGTCCTGCACGGCAACAACAAGGACGCGACGGAGCTGCGCACCGCCATGTCCGCCCGGGTGCGGCACCTGGTGGTCGACAGCTTCGACGAGATGGACCGCATCGAGCGGCTGCATGCCGAGGAACACCTGCCGCCCGCCCGGATCCAGCTGCGGGTGGCGCCCGGAGTGGCCGCCGGTGCGCACGAGGCGATCCGCACCGGTGGCAACGACTCGAAGTTCGGCTTCGGCCTCGCCGGCGGAACCGCGGCGGCCGCCGTGCGCCGAGCCGCCGGTTCCCCGGCGATGACCCTGGAAGGCGTCCACGCGCATGTGGGCTCGCAGGTGCTGGACACCGCGGAACTCGCGGCCGGCGCCGCCGCCGTCGCGCGGTTCGCCGCCGACACCGGGATGCACCGGCTCACGGTCGGCGGCGGCCTCGGCGTCGCGTACGAGGCGGGACAGACCGCACCGTCGTTCGCCGAATGGGCGGCCCGGGTACGGATCGCGGTGCGTGACGCGGGCTGGGGTTCCCCGGTGACCGTGGAGCCCGGCCGTTCCATCGCCGCCCGCGCCGGGCTGACCCTCTACCGGGTGGGCACGATCAAGCGCATCGAGGGCGTGCGGACGTACGTCGGCGTGGACGGCGGGATGAGCGACAACCTGCGCCCCGCCCTGTACGGCAGCCGCTACGAGGTGTTCCTGCCGCGCAGCCCGCGCGCCCCCAGGCCCATGCGGGCACGGCTGGTCGGCAAGCACTGCGAGAGCGGTGACGTGATCGTCGACGACGCCGCCCTGCCCGCCGACGTCGCGGTGGACGACCTCCTGGCCACGCCGGTCACCGGCGCCTACGGATACGCCATGGCCTCCAACTACAACAAACTGCCGCGTCCCGCCGTCGTCTTCGTACGCGACGGCCACGCCCGCACCGTGGTGCGCCGGGAGACCGAGGAGGACCTGCTGCGCCTGGACGTGGACGAGCCCGCCAGGGATCACGGGACAGCCCTTAACCTGACCCGATGCTGAACAGTGCCCGACTGCTCGTCCTGCTGGAGATCGCCCGTACCGGCACCATCGTGGCCGCGGCCCAGGCGCTGCATCTGAGCCCCTCCGCGATCTCGCACCAGCTGGCCCGGCTGGAGCAGGAGCTCGGAGTGGCGTTGGTGGAACGGCAGCCGCAGAGCCTGCGGCTGACCGCGGCCGGGGTGCGACTGGCCGAACACGCGCAGGCGGTTGCCGACCTGATGGCCGTGGCCCGGGACGACCTGCGGGCGCACTCCGAGGGCGAGGCGGGGGTCCTGCGGCTGGGCTTCTTCGCCTCCTCGGGCCTGGAGCTGCTGCCCCGGGCCCTGTCGGCGTTCTCGGCGAACCGGCCCCAGGTCGAGCTGGAGCTGATTCTGGGACAGCCGCACGAGCTGGTGCCCGACCTGGAGGCGGGCCGGCTCGACGCCGCGGTCGTCTTCGAGCATCCGCTCGACCCCTGGTGCCGGCAGGCAACCGTGGACGTGGAGATGTTCTTCGACGAGCCGCAGCTGGTGGTCCTTCCCCTGCGGCACCGCCTCGGGCGGCACGCCGCGGTCCGGCTCGCCGCCCTTGAGGGGGAGAGCTGGATCGGTACGCACGGCGGCCACACCGGCGAACCGGTTCTGGAGCGGGCGTGCGCGGCAGAGGGTTTCCGGCCCCGGGTGCGCTGCCGCAGCGATCACTACCAGGTCACGATCAACCTGGCCCGCGCGGGCATGGGCATCGCACTCGTCCCGGCCCTCGGGCTCGGCGACACCGCAGGCGTGCACGTCTGCCGACTGGACCACCCCCGGCTGCACCGGCGCATCGGCGTCGCCACCCGGCCCACCAACCGCAACCCGCTGCTGAAGATCTTCCTCGCGGACCTGCGGTCGGCCGCCGAGGAGATCCGGTCGCTGCTGGAAGTGCAGTGGGCGTGACCGGTACGCCGGTCACGCCCACCGCGTCCCCGGGGGTTTCTCAGCCGGCGGTCGGGCGCCCGGCACAGGCCGCGAGGGTCCGCCCCACGTCCCGGATGGCATGCACCGCGGCCCGCTCGGTGCTCGGGCCCAGCGCCGTGTCCCAGTGCGCCACCACCGCGTACGCCAGCCGGCGCCTGCCCACGATGACACCGGCGTCGGCACGGACCCCGGTGTCGGTGCCGGTCTTGTTGGCCACCAGGAGCCCGTCGCGCAGCCGTTCGGGAAAGCCCGGGGCGTACGGGTCGTGGTCGATCAGCGCGGGGACCAGGCCGTGGTCGGTGTTGGCACGCATCCAGCTCAGCAGCCGGGCGGAGGCCGCCGGGCTGCTCATGGTGCCGCGCACCGCGTGCGTCACCAGCCGCGCCAGGTCCCGTGCGGTGCCGGTGGCGAAGACGGGTGGCACGCCCGGGCCCCGGACGTCGCGGACCCTGTCGTGCAGCGTGAGGTGATCGAGCCCGAGCTCCCGTGCCAGCCGGGCCGTGGACTCCCGCCCCACGAGGCGCAACAGGGCGTTGGTGGCGGTGTTGTCGCTCACCGAGGCCGTCAGCCAGGCCAGATCCTCGACGGTCCAGCCGCGCCCGCTCAGCCTGCGCAGCAGACCGGTGCCCTCCGCCACGTCCTCGTCGAGGACCTCCACGACACGGTCGGCGGGCAGTTCCCCGCTGTCCAGCCGGTGTGCGACCTCGGCGAGCAGCAGCAGCTTCGAGGCGGACGCCACCGGCAGCACGGTGCGCTCGTCCACCCCCACCGTGCCGCCGCCGTCGATGTCGACGGCGGCGACGGCGAGGGTGAGCGGCAGCGCGGCCGAGCGCCGCGCCGCCGCGGCCACCTGGGCCAGACTCATCGGATCCTCACCACTTCTCCCGCCCGCGCCGAGGTCGGGCGGCCGTCTCTCGCCGCGATCCGCCCCGACACCACGACAGTATCGATGCCTTCGGGCGTCAGCAGGGGCCGGTCGAAGTCGGCGGTGTCGCGCACCGACGCCGGGTCGAGTACGACGAGATCGGCGACGGCGCCGTCGCGGACCACGCCGCGGCCGGTGAGGCCGAACCGCCCGGCGGGCAGTCCGGTCATCTTGTGCACCACGCTCTCCAGCGGGAGCAGTTGCTCGTCGCGGGCGTAGTGGCCGAGCACCCGGGCGAAACTTCCCGCCCAGCGCGGATGCGGACGGCCGGGTTTGGGCACGCCGTCCGAGCCGATCATCGACAGCGGGCTGGCGAGGACCCGGCGGACGTCGTCCTCGCGCATGGAATGGCTGATGATGGTCACTTCGCCCTGCTCGGCCAGCAGGAGATCGCACGCCTGGTCGACCGGATGGACGCCCCGCTCGGCCGCGAGTTCGGCGATGGTGCGCCCCTCGGCCTCGGGATGTGTCTGCGCGGCGGCCACCGAGATGAGGTCCCAGCCGCCGTTCCCCACGGTGTTCTCCCACCCCTCGACGCCCCGGGCGATATCCCTCCTGATCCGGTCGCGAGTCTCGGGGCGGCGCAACCGCTCCAGCAGGGCGCCGACGCCGCCCTCACTCGCCCACGGGGGCAGCATGGCGTGCAGGACGGTGCTTCCCGCCGTGTAGGGATAGACATCGCACAGCACGTCCACGCCTTCGGCGCGGGCCCGTTCCAGCCGGGGCAGGGTGCGCAGTGTGGCGCCCCAGGCGTGCCGGCCCGCGGTCTTGTGGTGGGAGATCTGCAGCGGGGCGCCGGAGCGCACCGCGATCTCCAGGGCCTCTTCCAGGGCGGACTCCACCTGTGACATCTCGTCGCGCAGATGGGTGACGTAGGGCTTGCCGTGCCGGGCGGCGACCCCGGCCAGCGCGACGATCTCCTCGGTGTCGGCGTAGGTGCCGGGCGGGTAGATCAGCCCGGTGGACAGACCGGCCGCCCCCTGGGCCAGCGCCCGGTCCAGCAGTGCGCACATGGCGTCCAGTTCACCGGGCCGGGGCGGCCGGGCCTCGAAGCCCATCACTCCGGCGCGCAGCGTGCCGTGGCCGACCAGCGAGGCGATGTGGGTGTGGCGCAGAGCGGGGTCCTGACCGGCGGCGAACGCGTCGAAGTCCACGGCGGGCCGCACCGGTCCGAGCCCGAACGTCACCCTGAGGTGCTCGGCGAGTTCCGGCAGCCGCGCGGGGAGCGAGGGGAACAGGCTGGTCCCGCAGTTGCCGCAGATCTCCGTGGTGACGCCCTGGAGCAGGGGAGCGAGACGGAGGTCGTCGGCCGCCTCCGCGGTACCGCCGTCCCCGTGGGGCGCCGCGAGGGCGTCGGAGTGCGTGTGCACATCGATGAAGCCGGGTGCGACGACCCGCCCGGCCACGTCCAGGGTCTCGGCTGCCGTGGCGGGGGCGCCGGCGGGGAGCACGGCGATCCGCCCGTCCACCACCGCGATGTCCGCCTCCCGCGCGGGTGCTCCGGTTCCGTCCACGATCGTGCCGCCGCGCAGCAGCAGATCGAGGGGGCGGCCCATCACAGCACCGTCGACAGGAAGGCCCGCGTGCGCTCGTGCTGCGGGTCGGTGAACAACAGGTCGGGGCTCCCGGCCTCGACGACGGCGCCCCGGTCCATGAACAGGACCCGGTCGGCGACCTCACGGGCGAAGCCCATCTCGTGGGTGACCACGACCATCGTCATGCCGCTGCGGGCCAGGTCGCGCATGACCCCGAGCACTTCGCCGACGAGTTCGGGATCGAGGGCGGAGGTGGGTTCGTCGAAGAGCATGAGGGCGGGTTCCATGGCCAGCGCGCGGGCGATCGCCACGCGCTGCTGCTGCCCGCCGGACAGCTGCCCCGGGTAGTGGTCCGCCCGGTCCGCGAGACCGACGTCGGCCAGCAGCCCGCGGGCCTGCTCCTCGGCCTGCGCACGGGTCCGTCCCTTGACGACGACCGGACCCTCCATCACGTTCTGCACCGCGGTGCGGTGCGGGAACAGGTGGAACCGCTGGAACACCATGCCGATCCGTTCGCGCTGGCGCCGCACATCCCGGGCGCGCCGCTCGCGCAGCACCCGGCCGGACGGGCCGTGCTGTTCGTAGCCGACCAGCTCACCGTCCATCCACACCCGCCCCGCGTCGATCCGCTCGAGGTGGTTGAAGCAGCGCAGCAGCGTGGACTTCCCTGACCCGGAGGGGCCGATGACACAGAGCACCTCACCGCTGCGGACATCGAGGTCGATGCCCCTCAGCACCTCGGTGTCACCGAACCTCTTGCGGACCCCGCGGGCCTTGAGGATCACGTCGTTCATGCCGTTGCCCCCTTCTTGGCGCGTCCGGGCAGGAGATTGGCCAGGATCCTGCTCCGCAGCACGGGAGCGGTACCGGGGCTGTAGCGCCGCTCGACGGCGTGCTGACCGATGCTGGCGATCGTGGTGAGCACGAGGTACCAGATCGAGGCCACCAGGAGCAGGGCGACCACTTCGAAATTGGCGAGGTAGAGGTGCTGGGAGACGGTCATCAGATCGGCACCGGCGATGACCGAGACCAGCGAGGTCGTCTTGAGCATGGAGATGAACTGGTTGCCGAACGGCGGGATGATGACCCGCATCGCCTGCGGAAGGATGATCCGGGACAGGATCCGGCGGTTCGACATCCCGATGGAGGCGCCCGCCTCGCGCTGGCCGGGATCCACGCTCTGAATGCCGGCCCGCACGATCTCGGCCATGTAGGCGCCCTCGTTGATGGAGAGTCCGAGGAGCGCGGCCACGAAGCCGGTGATCACCTGGTTGGACTGCCAGCTGATGAGTTTGGGGCCGTCGAAGGGGATCCCGACGCTTATCACGGGGAACAGCAGGGCCAGGTTGAACCAGAAGATGAGCTGGACCAGCAGTGGGGTGCCCCGGAAGAACCAGGTGTACGCACCGGCGGTGAGCCGCAGGACCGGACTGTCGGACAGCTGCATCACCGCGACGACGACCCCGATGGCGATGCCGAGCACCATCGAGACGAGGGTGAGCTGAATGGTCACCCCGAGGCCCTTGAGGATCACGCCGTCGAACTGGTACTCGGCGACGATGTCCCAGTGCAGATTGGGATTGACGATGACGGTGTAGGCGAGCCACACCGCGAACAGGGCGGCGGCGAGGACCGCGAGCCAGCGGCCGGGACGCGGGCGTCCGGTCACCTGGAGGGAGAGGTCGTCCTCGTGGAGCATCCGGTCGGCGGGGCCGGCATCCGGCACCCCGCCGCGGGCGGGCCCGGGTGTTTTCTGGGGGTTCATGTCCGTTCTCACTGCCCGTCGTTGACGGTGGCCTCGGGCACCGCGCTGTCGCCGACTCCCCAGGTGTCGAGGATCTTCTTGTAGTCGCCGTTGTCGATGAGCTCCTGCAGGGCCCTGTGGACGGCGTCGCGCAGTCCGCCCTGGCTCTTCGCGGACGCGATGCCCCAGGGAGCGGTGCCGTACTGCTCCGGCAGGACCTCGTACGAACTGCTCTTCTTCGTGAACATCTTGGCGACGGGATAGTCGACGATGGTCGCGACCGCGCGTCCGCTGTCCAGTTGCAGCAGCCCGGTCGGTGCGTCCTCGCTCTGGGAGATCCGCATCTTCTCCTGGCACTTGGCGTTCTGTTCCTCGCCGATGTGGAGATTGGAGCTGCCCTTGGCGAGGACGACGGTCTTTCCGCAGAGGTCCGCGAGGGACTTGATGCCCTGCGGGTTGCCCTGCTTCGTCATGATGACGCCGCCGGTGCGGAAGTAGTCGACGAAGTCGACCGCCCGGCGCCGCTGCGCACTGTCGGTCATGGACGACATCACCAGGTCGAACCGTCCCGACTCCAGGCCGGGGATCAGTCCGTCGAAGGCGGCATTGGTGAGTTCGAGCTTCAGCTTGAGCCGCTCGGCAAGGGCCTTGGCCAGATCGGGGTCGACGCCGGTGAGCCGGGTGGTGCCGGGCTCGTACATCTCCATCGGCGGGTACCCGACCGCGGTGGCCACCCGGAGCACACCCTTTTCCCGGTGCTGGGCGGGCAGCAACTCGGCCGCGGTCCGGCCGGAGGCGGCCTTCGACGCGGCTTCGGACGGGGCTTCGCCCTGACCGGAACGCCCGCAGGCGGTGGCCGCGAGAGCCACCACGGCCAGGGCTGCCAGACAGCGCAGAGAACGGGGACGATTCATCGGATTCTCCCTCAAGGGGTGGCGGTGCGCCGATGCTGGCAGCCGCGCCCCGGTGAACGGAAGATGATGAAGCCATTCATGCCTGACCATCGAAATCTGTACGGGTCCGGTGGATCGCGGTGACCGGACCGGACGTCCGTGACTCCGGTGACGGTCCGGGGGATTAGGTTGTCGGAGAAAGGTTTTCGGGCAGCCGGACTCGCGATGGGGGCGAGCATGACCATGCAAAAAGGCGCCAATGTTCCGGTGGCGGCTCAGGTGGTGCGGGTCGAACTGGGGTGGCGCACCTCCCCGGGGACACCGGACGTGGACGGCTCGGCGCTCCTTCTCATGCCGTCGGGAAAGGTGCGCGGCGACGCCGACTTCGTCTTCTACAACCAGCCCTCCCACGCGTCCGGCGCGGTGCGCCACGAGGGCAAGCGGACCGCCGGTGACGGGACGACGGACAGCCTCGCGGTCGATCTGGCACGCGTCGAGCCGGCCATCGACCGGGTGGTCCTGGCGGCCTCCGCGGACGGCGGCACGTTCGGCCGGGTGGCCGGGCTGTACGTACGGATCACGGACGCGGCGAGCGGCCGGGAGATCGCGCGCTTCGACAGCGCGGACGCGACGATCGAGACCGCGTTCATCCTCGGGGAGCTCTACCGGCGCCAGGGCGCCTGGAAGTTCCGCGCCGTCGGCCAGGGGTACGACACCGGCCTCGAAGGGCTCGCGACCGACTTCGGGATCTCCGTCGACGAACCGCAGCGGCCCCAGCCGGCTCAGCCCGATCTCCGGCCCCGGACACCCCAACAGCCGCAGAGCGCAACGCGGGTCGACCACGGGCCGTCGGCTCCGCCCGCGCCGCCGATGGCACCGCCGGCGCCTGCCGCACCCCCTGCCCCCGCGCCCGTCCGCCTGTCCAAGGTGACGCTCACCAAGGACGCGCCGGTGGTCTCCCTCGCCAAGCAGGGCGGCACTTCGGGAGCGCTTCGGGTCAATCTCAACTGGGAAGTGCGCAAACAGTTCAAGGGCTGGGGAAGCAAGTTCGGCAGAGCGGTCGCCAACCACTCGGACCTCGACCTCGATCTCTGCGCCCTCTACGAACTGACCGACGGCCGCAAGGGAGTCGTGCAGGCGCTGGGAAACGCGTTCGGCGCCCTCCAGCACCCTCCCTATATCCAGCTCGACGGAGACGACCGCACCGGCGCCGTCTCCACCGGCGAGAACCTCACCGTCAACCTCGACCACAAGAACAAGCTCCGGCGCGTCCTGATCTTCGTCACCATCTACGAAGGCGCCCGGAGCTTCGCCGACCTCCACGCGACCGTCACGCTCCAGCCCCAGAACGGCGCCCCGATCGACTTCTCGCTCGACGAATGCACCGTCCCGTCCACGGTCTGTGCCCTGGCGCTCCTGACCAACAACGGGGGAGACCTCACGGTGCAGCGCGAGGCCCGCTACCTCGTCCCCGAGCGCGGAGTCAGCCCGCAGCGCACCATCGACTACGCCTACGGGTGGGGCATGAACTGGACACCCGGCCGTAAATAACCCCCCGGCGGTCCGGCCGGCCCTGCGGCCATCGGCCCACCGCCGGCTCGGCTCACCGGTCCGGCGCGGTCTCGGGACGGGCGTACGTACGCCCCTTCCAGGCCGCGCCGCGGCCCCGGTAGTGCTGCACCGCCGAATCGACCGTCATCAGCAGATAGAGCACGGCGGTGAACGGCAGCAACGGAGCCGACCACAGCGACTGCCGGTAGTAGCCCAGCATCGGCAGATACGTCGCGGTCATCACCGCCCACGCCAGTCCGCCCGTCCACGCCGCCACCGGGTCACCGGTCAGCAGCCCGGAGACGAGCGCGACCGGCGGGACGAGATAGACCAGCGCGAGCCCCAGCACCGTCCCCAGCAGCAGCGGAGGACTGTGCCGCAACTGGGCGTACGCGCTCCGCGACACCATCCGCCACAGATCCGCCAGCCGCGGATACGGCCGCACGCTGTCCACCCGCTCCGCCAGCCCCAGCCAGATCCGCCCGCCGCTGCGCTGCACCGCCCGCGCCAGCGACACGTCGTCGATCACCGCCTGCCGGATCGACTCCGGCACCCGGGCCCGCTGTGCCGCCCCGGTCCGCAGCAGCACACAGCCACCGGCCGCCGCAGCCGTCCGGGCACCCGCCCGATTCACCCACCGGAACGGGTAGAGCTGCGAGAAGAAGTAAACGAAGGCCGGCACCACCAGCCGCTCCCAGAGACTCGACACCCGCAGCCGGGCCATCTGCGAGACCAGGTCGAAGCCGCCCGACCCGGCGGCGGCGACCAGCTCCCGCAGACTGTCCGGCTCGTGCGCGATGTCGGCGTCGGTGAGCAGCAGATACTCCGGCTCCCTGGTCCGGGCCAGCGAGATCCCGTGCCGCACCGCCCAGAGCTTGCCCGTCCAGCCCGGCTCGGGCTCACCCGGCGAGACGACCGTCACCGGCAGCCCTCCGTACCGTACGGACAGCGCGCGGGCGACGTCCCCGGTCCCGTCCTTGCTGCAGTCGTCGACGAGAAAGATCTCCGCCCGCCCCGGATAGTCCTGCGCCAGCAGTGACGGCAGGCTCACCGGCAGCATGTCGGCCTCGTCACGCGCGGGCACCACGATCGCGACGGACGGCCATCCGGCGGGGGGCTCCCGGCGGGGCAGCCGCTGGTCGGTCCGCCAGAAGAACCCTTGTCCCAGCAGCAGCCACACCCATGCGGCCAGCGAACCCACGGCGATCCAGGCAACGGCGCTCATCCGCCGCAGTCTGCCCCACCGGGACGGAACCGCAAGGGCGGTCGACTATGGTGACCGGGTGAAGATCGCGCTCATGGACTCAGGAATCGGCCTGCTCGCGGCAGCCGCCGCGGTACGCCGGCTGAGGCCGGACGCCGATCTGGTGCTCTCCTCCGACCCCGACGGCATGCCCTGGGGACCGCGTACGCCCGAGTACGTGAGCGCCCAGGCGCTCGACGTGGCCCGCGCGGCCGCCGCCCACCGGCCGGACGCCCTGATCGTCGCCTGCAACACGGCCTCCGTGCACGCCCTCCCGGCGCTCCGCGCCGAGCTCGAACCCACGCTGCCGGTCATCGGCACCGTCCCCGCCATCAAGCCGTCCGTGGTCGGCGGCGGCCCCGTCGCGATCTGGGCCACGCCCATTACCACCGGCAGCCCGTACCAGCGCGGACTCATCGCCGAATTCGCGCGCTCCGTCGATGTCACCGAGGTGCCCTGCCCGGGTCTCGCCGACGCGGTGCAGTACGCGGACGAGACCGCGATCGACCTGGCGATCGCCACGGCCGCCGCCCGCACCCCGCGCGATGTCCGGGCCGTGGTCCTGGGCTGCACCCACTACGAACTGGTCGCCGAACGCATTCGCGACGCGGTGCGGCAGCCCGGTCTGCCGCCGGTCGCGCTGTACGGTTCCGCGGACGCCGTCGCCGCCCAGGCGCTGCGCCGGATCGGTGCCGAACCCGCTCCGTCGGCCGAACCGTCCACTTCTCTTGCGGTCCTTCTCAGCGGCCGCCCAGCCGACCTGCCGAAAGCCGCTCTGGCCTACGCCGAGGGGCGGCTGCTGGGAGCCGTCAGCCCGGCCCGCTGACCCGGCGGGGCCCGTTCGTCCCATCCCCGGCGTGCGGAATCCTGAGTACGCTGCTTGACATGAGGGACCACTCCCGAAAACCCCGGCACGACGGGGCCGATGCCTGCTCCGCCGTCTGGACCGGCCGGGCCACCAACCGGGCCCAGTGGGTACTCGCGGCCGCGGGCGCCGCCTGCCTGGCGCTCGGCGTCCAGCTGGCCGTCACCTCCAACTGGACCTCCGGGATCGCCCCGCTGCTGATGTCCGTGATCGGCTGCGTCGCCGCCGGGCTGCTCATGCTGTTCGGCACCCTTGCGTTCGTGAACGTGGCCGTGAGGGTCGACGGGGACGCACTGGAGGTGCGCTGCGGCCACATGGGCCTGCCGCGCCGCCGGATTCTGCTCACCCATGTGGTGGGCGCGGAATTCGCCCCCGAGGTCACCCCGCGCCAATGGGGCGGCTGGGGCTACCGCTGGCGACCCGAGCAGGGCACGGCCGTGGTGGTCCGCAGGGGCGAGGGCCTGGTGCTCCGGCTCGGCGACGGCAGGACGTTCACCATCACGGTCGATGACGCGGAGGCGGGCGTCCGGTTCATCCGTGAGCGCCTGCAGCTGCCGGCGACCGGAGCGACGGCCGGTACCTGACCCCCGAGGGCCGCCCCGCTCGGACGGCAGCGGAGCGGATCTGTGCGGGAAAGCGCCGGAACGATCCGGTACGAAGGGTTCCACCACACGGGCGGGGCTGCCGGACCCACAGCCGGTCACCGTAGACTCCGCCGGGTGAGCGCCACCACCACCGAAGTCGAGGCCGCGCAGCCGGTCTCATCCCCCGTGTCCCGGAAGCGAAGCTTCCTGCGGCCCCCGGCCGCCGTGATCGCGGGCGTACTGCTGTATCTGAGCTTCCCGCCGCGCCCCCTGTGGTGGCTGGTCCTGCCCGGTTTCGCCCTGCTCGGCTGGGTTCTGCACCGACGACGGCTCCGGGCCGGCTTCGGACTCGGTCTGCTCGCCGGACTGGGCTTCATGCTGCCGCTGCTGCACTGGACCGGCGAGGAGGTCGGTCCGGTGCCGTGGCTGGCGCTCGCCGCCGCCGAGGCGCTGTTCATCGCGGTCGGCTGCATAGGGATCGCCGCCGTCAGCCGGCTCGCCTGGTGGCCGGTGTGGGCCGCCGCGGTCTGGGTGCTCGACGAGGCGGTCCGGGCCCGGGTGCCGTTCGGCGGCTTCCCGTGGGGGAAGATCGCCTTCGGCCAGGCGGACGGCGTGTTCCTGCCGCTCGCGGCCCTGGGAGGCACACCGCTGCTCTCCTTCGCGGTGGTGCTGTGCGGCTTCGGTCTCTGCGAAGCGGTACGCCAGGTCCGCGCCCACCGCCGTACGGGCACGCTGCCGAGGGCGGCCGTCGCCGCCGCGGCCGCGACCGTCCTGGTACCCGTCGCCGGCGCGTTCGCCGCGCTGCCCCTCGTCGACGACTCGGCCGAGGACGGCACCGCGACCGTCGCCGCGATCCAGGGAAACGTGCCCCGGCTCGGACTCGACTTCAACTCCCAGCGCCGCGCCGTCCTGGACAACCATGTGCGCCGCACCGAACAGCTCGCCCGGGAGGTGAAGGAGGGCAAGGTCCCGCAGCCCGACTTCGTCCTGTGGCCGGAGAACTCCTCCGACCTCGACCCGTACCGGAACGCCGACGCCCGGATCGTGATCGACGACGCGGTGAAGGCGATCGGCGTGCCCACCGTGGTCGGCGCGGTGGTCGAGCCCGACAGCGGGAACCTGCGCAACACCCTCATCCAGTGGGATCCGGAGAAGGGCCCCGTCGACACCTACGACAAGCGCCACATCCAGCCGTTCGGCGAGTACATGCCGATGCGCTCCATCGCCCGGATCTTCAGCTCCGACGTGGACCGGGTGACGCGTGACTTCGGCCCCGGGAAGAAGGTCGGGGTCTTCGACCTGGCTGGCACGAACGTGGGGCTCGTGACCTGTTACGAGGCCGCGTTCGACGACGCCGTACGGGACACCGTCACGCACGGTGGCCAGCTGATCGCCGTACCCAGCAACAACGCCACCTTCGGCCGCAGCGAGATGACCTATCAGCAGCTGGCCATGTCCAGGGTGCGGGCGGTCGAGCACAGCAGGTCCGTCGTCGTCCCCGTCACCAGCGGCGTCAGCGCCGTCATCCGTCCGGACGGGACGGTCGTCCAGAAGACGAAGCTGTTCACCCCGGACGCGCTCGTGGACGAGGTGCCGCTGAGGTCCTCGCTGACGCCCGCGACCCGGATGGGCACGCTCCCCGAAGCGGTGCTGGTGCTGATCGCCGTGGCCGGGCTCGGCCTGGTCACCTTCCGCGCGGTACGGGGCCGGCGCAGCCGGTGATCCACCGGTGCGTCACCTGAGGGCTGTCCCGTGATCCTTGTGGATCACGGGACAGCCCTTAGGGTCGGACCATGGCAACTCCTGATTTCATCCGCGAGATCCGCGCCACCGCGGGCCGGCAACTGCTCCTGCTGCCGGGCGTCACCGCCGTAGTCTTCGACGACGAGGGAAGAGTGCTGCTCGGACGCCGTTCCGACACCGGCAAATGGGCGGTCATCGGCGGCATCTGCGAGCCGGGCGAGCAGCCGGCGGCGACGGCGGAGCGCGAGGTGTACGAAGAGACCAACGTGCGCTGCGTCGCGGAGCGGGTGGTGCTCACCCAGGCCCTGGAGCCCGTGCAGTACGCGAACGGCGATCGCTGCCAGTACCTCGACGTGACCTTCCGTTGCCGGGCGACCGGCGGTGAGGCACGCGTCAACGACGACGAGTCGCTGGAGGTGGGCTGGTTCCCGGTGGACGCGCTGCCGCCGCTGAACGAGTTCGGGCTCTTCCGGATCAAGCAGTCCATGACCGACGGACCCACCTGGTTCGAACCCACCGCCGGGCAGTGAAACACCGTCGTCCGCAGGTCGGCCCGGTCTCCCCGGCCACCCTGCGGACGACGTTTGCGACCATGGACTCAGACGGTACGGGCGTCGGCCTTAGGCGCCCCGGCGGCGTCCGGGGCGGCCGCGGCCCCGTCGATGTCCGTGAGGTCCCGGTGCCGGGTCTCCTTGGCGCACCCGACCGCGAGCAGGGTGATGAGCGCGGCGGCGATGACGTACAGCGAGATGGGCACCGAGCTGTTGAAGTCCGCGAGCAGCGCGGTGGCGATGAGCGGCGCCGGGGCACCGGCCGCGACCGACGAGAACTGCGCCCCGATCGAAGCGCCCGAGTACCGCATCCGGGTCGCGAACATCTCCGAGAAGAAGGCGGCCTGCGGTGCGTACATCGCACCGTGGAAGAACAGTCCGACGGTGACGGCGAGCAGCAGACTTCCGAAGTTCCGGGTGTCGATCAGCGCGAAGAACGGGAACGTCCACAGCCCGACACCGACCGCGCCGACCAGATACACCGGCTTGCGCCCGACCCGGTCCGAGAGCGCGCCCCACATCGGAATGACCGCGAAGTGGACGGCCGAGGCGATGAGCACCGCGTTGAGCGCGGTCTGCTTGCTCAGATCCGCCGCCGTGGTCGCGTAGACGAGCACGAACGCCGTGATCACGTAGTAGCTGATGTTCTCCGCCATCCTGGCGCCCATGGCGATCAGCACATCGCGCCAGTGGTGCCGCAACACGGCGACGAGCGGCATCTTCTCGGCCGTCCCGGCACTCGACCTGCGCTCCTCGGCCTGCGCCAGCGCGGCCTTGAAGACCGGCGATTCATCGACGGAGAGCCGGATCCACAGGCCGATGAGCACCAGGACACCGGAGAGCAGGAAGGGGATTCGCCAGCCCCACGACCCGAACGCGGATTCCGACATCAGCGCGGTGAGCGCGGACAGCACCCCGGTGGCGAGCAGCTGCCCGGCCGGTGCGCCCGTCTGCGGCCAGGAGGCCCAGAAGCCGCGCCGTTCGGCGTCCCCGTGCTCCGACACCAGCAGCACGGCCCCGCCCCATTCGCCCCCGAGCGCGAAGCCCTGCACCAGCCGCAGGATCGTGAGGAGCACGGGGGCGGCGGCCCCGACCGTGGCGTGCGTCGGCAGCAGCCCGATCGCGAACGTCGCCCCGCCCATCATCAGCAGGCTGAGAACCAGCAGCTTCTTGCGGCCGAGCCGGTCGCCGTAGTGGCCGAACACCAGAGCACCCAGCGGCCGGGCGGCGAAGCCGACCGCATAGGTGAGGAAGGACAGGAGCGTTCCGACGAGCGGGTCGGACTCGGGGAAGAACAGCTTGTTGAAGACCAGCGCGGCGGCTGACCCGTAGAGGAAGAAGTCGTACCACTCGATGGTGGTCCCGACGAGGCTTGCGGCGACGATGCGCTTGAGGTTCGACGGTGCCGGCGGGGAGGTTGCTGGGGCGGCCATGGGTACCACTTCCGGACGGTTGGCGGGGACGTGTGTGCGTCGCCATACCGTAGGAAGGGGCAGTTCAGGGGCGTATGTGGCGGGACACCATAGTTCTCGGTCCGGGTGTGCGCGAGGCCACCATGACGGGCGTGCCGGGGCGGGGCGCCGTCCGCCGCCGGCCGCGACGCGGCCGGCGGCGGGCAGGCCCTGGGGTCCACGGCCGCGGTTGCTCGCCCGTGGCTACCCGGCGCGTCCCTCCAGCAACTGCTCGGGCACGAACCCGGCCTCGGCGAGCCGCTGCCAGAGCTCGTCCGGGACCGGGAAGCGGGCGGCCGCCGCGTTCGCCGTCACCTCGGCCGCCGAACGGCAGCCGAGGACGACCGAGTCGACGCCGGCGTGCAGCAGCGGGAACTGGACCGCGGCCGCGGGCAGTGGCACCTCGTACGTCTCGCACAGCGTCCGGCACCGGCGCGCCCGCTCCAGCGTCTCCGCGGGAACCGGCCGGTAGTTGAACATGGCGCCGGGGGACGGGTCGGCCAGGAGGCCGGTGTTGAAGACGCCGCCGACGACCACCGCGGTGCCCGTCCTGGCGCACAGCGGCAGCAGGGTGGTGAGCGCCTCGTGGTCCAGGAGCGAGAAGCGGCCCGCGATGAGCACGACGTCGACCTCGAACTCCGCCACGTACGAGGCGAGCGGACCGCTGTGGTTCATCCCGAACCCGATCGCCCGGATCAGCCCCTCGTCGCGCAGCCTGCGCACCGCCGGATAGGCCGTGCGGCGTATCTCGTCCGGGTAGTCGTCCGGGTCGTGCAGATACAGGATGTCGACGCTGGAGCGGCCCAGGCGGGTCAGGCTCGCCTCCAGGGATTCGCGGATGCCGCGCTCCGTCCAGTCGGTGATCACCTCACCGGGGGAGCCGTCCGGCCGGGGGCGCAGCAGCCATCCCGTCTTCGTGGAGATCACCGGGTCGGTGACCCCGGACGGGGCGAGCAGGCGGCCCAGGCGCTGTTCGGCCAAGCCGTGTCCGTAGCGGGGCGCGGTGTCGAAGTACCTGATCCCGGCCTCGGCCGCGGCCTTCAGCGTCGCGGCGGCGTCCTGCTCGGTGACCTCCTCGAAGAGCCCGCCCAGGGGAGCGGTGCCGATGCCGATGCGGGGCAGGGTGAAGGGCAGCCGGTTCGCTGCGGTGGTGTCGGTCATGCCGTCTCCCACGGGGAGGCACAGGCCGCGCGGCCGGCGCGCAGCGTCATGGTCAGGGTCAGCCGGATCCGCGAGTTCCCGGGCAGGCCGACGCGGCAGTACGGTCCGTCGACCGGCTGCTCGGGACCGTCGTCCACGCGGACGGTGGCGACGTGGTGCTCGGCGAACGAACCCGCCTGCACCAGCAGGGAGCGCGCAGTGTCGCCGAGATTGATCAGCTCCACCACCGTGTGGTCCGGGCGGATGTCCGACACGAGCGCGGCGACGTCCGCCGGAAGGCCGGGGCGGTGGGCGTCCGCGTCGTGGTAGCGCAGGTGCAGTTGGGCGAGGCCGCCGTTGTAGAGGACCTGCGGGGAGCCGGTGGTCAGCTGCAGCAGCGCCTCCGTCACGACCGGGTTGAGGTGCTGCCAGTGGTGGATGTCCAGGGCGTCGGGGCCGACGGCCGGGTCGACCGTGTCGTTCTCGATGGCCTCGACCCGCTCGGCGCAGCTCGCGAGGGCGCTGCGCAGCATCCGCTCGGGGAAGTGCGGGTTGCGTCCGTGCAGGAACTCGTACCAGGGCTCCTCGTGCCCGGCCTCGTCCTTGATGCGCTGGGTGTGCACGGTGGTCCAGTCCCAGTGGGACTCCGCGCGCAGATGCTCGATCCGGTCCCGGTCGGCCTGCTCGCGGCTGAAGTGCCAGAGCGCGAGCGGGAGCTGGCCGGGCATGACGGTGAAGTCGAACCAGCCGGAGTCGTTGTGCCGCTGGGGCACCATGAGGGTGCGCTCGGCCGTCATCGCGCTCAGGTGGGGCTCCCAGCGCTCGCCGAGCGTGCCCATCCGGTCGGCGCCGCGCTGCTCGGCGTGGCGCAGCACCACGTCGAGGGGGTTGCGGGCGAGGTCCAGGAAGCCCCGGTCCCCGGTGAGGAGCGTCGCGTTCGCCGCGCCGATGACGGTGGCGCTGCCGACGGGGGACAGGCCGTGCGGCCACGACCATCCGTAGTGCCCGCCGTACCAGCGGCCGTCCAGGTACTCGCCCACCACACCGTTCAGGCCCACGTTGTCGGGTACGACGTCACGCCCCGCCAGCCGCTCCTGCCACACGGCGACGTATTCGGCCACCCAGTCCGCGTAGCGCTGTTCGCCGCTGAGCAGGAAGGCGTTGGTCGCCAGACCGGTGGCGGCCAGGTTCACGATCGTGTCACCGCGGCCCATCCGGTCCCACATGGCACGGCCGTACGCGCGGGCACGCTCGGGCGAAGCGGCCAGGTCGTCGAAGGACGTGACGTCGTCGACCCCGTCCAGCGGCAGGCCGTACGGGCGCAGGGCCAGGCTCCACGGGAAGTACGCCTCTTCGTCGCTGAAGCCGAAGCGCGGTCCCGCCGAGCCGTTGTGCGGAGCGCGCAGGAGCCGGTGCGCGGGATCGTAGTTGGGGCCGCCGGGAAGGTAGAAGTCGGCGAAACGCAGGGCGAGTTCACGCAGCTCCGCGTCTTCCGGGTCGGCGAGGCACAGGCCGTAGAAGAGGAGCAGGCCCTCGCCCTGGTGGAACCAGTCGTAGCCGCGCTCCAGGCCGTCGACGAGCATGCCCATCTCGGTGAGCTGCGCGGTGACCCCGCGCCAGTGCCGCCGCGCCGCGGTCAGCAACTCCGCGCTGCCACCCAGCAGATACAGCGTCGGCCAGTTGAAGAACGGCTCGTAGAAGTCGTCCACACCGTCCCGGCCGTCCATTCCCCGGCCGAGCGTGTCGCGGAAGACGAGACGGCCGTCGCCCTCGGTGTAGCGGTCGGCGAAGAGCCGCCACGCCTTGTCCTGTACGGCGAACAACTCCCTCTCCAGGTAAGCCCACCGGGGGACCTCGGTGACGCGCCGGGACGCGGTCAGCAGAGGTCCGTGCGGCTCGCCCACTGTGCGCGTGCCACCGGTTCGTTCAGGCCTGAGCATCGAGAACACCTGCACCCTCGTCACGTACGGATTGAATAATCGCCCATCGATAGCCGATGGTTAGACTCACGGGCAGGGAGCCGACGTGTCAATACTCCGGAGCGGCCCCGACGAGCCCCGAGAGGGAGGCGCACCGTGATCGACTGCCATGTCCACCTGTGGGATCCGGCCGAGGGGTTCCCATGGATCCGGCCGGGCAGCGAGCTCCATCGCGCCTTCGACGAGGCCGACTTGGAGCGGTCGGCCGAAGGCCTCGACCTGGCCGGGGCGATCCTGGTCGAGGCGTCGCGCGGCGACGCGGGAGAAACGCTCGCCCTGCGTGAACTGCGCCTGCGCCGCCCGGACCTGGTCGCCGGCTACGTGGCCAACCTGCACGTCCACGGCACCGGCGGCCCCGGCCGGTTCCGCGCCCTCCTGCACGAGCTCGGCGACCTCCGACCGGGCGGGATGCGGCTCGGCGGCGCCACGTGGACGGACACCCCCGAGCCGGCCCGCGCGCTCGTCCCGGTGCTGGCCGAAGCCGGGACGGCGCTGGAACTCAACCTCCACCGGGGTGCGTTGACGGCGGCGGCCGATGTCGCCGACCGGCACCCCGGGCTGACCGTCGTCGTCGACCACCTGGGCAACGCACCGGACCCGCGCACACCTGCGGCGGGGGACTGGTACCGCGACGTGGAGCGCGCCGCCGCGAGCCCGGGCGTGGTGGTGAAGATCTCCGGGCTGCTCACCCAGCAGCACGGGGTGGAGCGGCGGCGCGTCGCGCACATGGTGCGACACGTCGTGGACGTGCTCGGCCCCGACCGTTGTCTCGTCGGCTCCGACTGGCCGATCTGCCTGCCCCGCGGCTCACGGGCCGACTCGCTCACGGCGTCCGCGCTCGGCCTGGCCCATCTGACGGCGGATCAACGGCAACGGGTACTGCACACGACCGCGGTCCGGGTGTACGGACTCGGCGGATGACCGTACGCGTGGTTGACAGTGCTCGAACGCCCCTGATTCGATTCTCTCGATGATCGATAGGCGATGAAAAGCGACCGGCTCCGCCTCGCCGAGAGTCGGTCCCGACCTCCGCGGAGATGCCCCATGGCACATTTCGACCTGTCCCTGGACGAGCTGGAGAGATACCGCCCGGCCCTCACCGAGCCGGGCGACTTCGACACGTTCTGGCAGGAGACACTCGGCCGGCAGGAGGAGTTCGGCCTCGCCGCGACGTTCGAGCCGGTGTACAACGGGCTCGCCACGATCGACACCTTCGACGTGACCTTCGCCGGCTACGGCGGCCACCCCGTGCGCGGCTGGTTCCACCTGCCGGTGACCCGCACCGGCCCGCTGCCGGTCGTCGTGGAGTACCTGGGATACGGCAGCGGGCGGGGCGCCCCGCACGAGAAGCGGCTGTGGGCGGACGCGGGCTACGCGCACCTCGTCATGGACACCCGGGGCCAGGGCGCCGAGACCCCCGACCCCGACCCGGCCGCCGGTGACATCGCCGCGCCCGGCTTCCTCACCCGCGGCGTACTCGATCCGCGCCGCTACTACTACCGGCGCCTGTACACCGACGCGGTGCGCGCCGTCGCCGCCGCGCGCACGCACCCGGACGTCGATCCGTCCCGCACCGTGGTCACCGGCACCAGCCAGGGCGGCGGGATCGCGCTCGCCGCGGCGGGTCTCGTCCCCGACCTCGTGGCCGTCATGCCGGACGTGCCGTTCCTGTGCCATTTCCCGCGCGCCACCACGATCACCGATCTGCCGCCGTACGTCGAGGTCGCCAGGTTCGTGAAGCTGCACCGCGAGCACGCGGCCACGGTCGCCCGCACCATGTCCTACTTCGACGGCGCCGCCCTGGCCCGCAGGGCGAATGCGCCGACGCTCTTCTCGGCCGGTCTGATGGACCGCGTCTGCCCGCCCTCCACGGTGTATGCGGCGTTCAACCATTACGGCGCCCAGCGGAATATGGACCAGGCCGACAAGCAGATACGGACCTATCCGTTCAATGATCACGAAGGCGGCGGGCCCGCCCATGAGGTCGTCAAATTGGAATGGCTGTCCAAGCAGCTGGAAACCTCGGTGTGATTCCATCGAGAGAAGATGGGCGCGTATTATGTCGCAACTTACGTGCCCCAGTGCAGGATTGGGAATTCATGGCATCCAATGCGTCGGGTGGATTCGTCTCCACGCTGGCCACCAACAAGGACCGGTTCCGCAAGACCCTGATCTCGGACCAGGTCTACGAACTGCTCCGCCAGGCCGTGGTCGAGGGCGATCTCGCGCCGAACGACCGGGTGGTCGAATCGGAGATCGCGCGGCGGCTCGGTGTGAGCCAGGCCCCGGTGCGCGAGGCGGTCAAGCGGCTCGCGCGTGAGGGCCTGTTCACGCACGTCCCGCGCCGCGGCCACTTCGTGGTCGAGATCTCCTCGCAGGACGCGGAGTACGCCCGTCAGGTGCGCGAACCGCTGGAGGGCCTCGCCGCCAGGCTCGCCGCCCAGCACATCACCGAGGAGCAGCTCACCGAGCTCGACGAGCTGGTGGCGCGGATGCGCGAGGCGGTCGCCGCGAGCGACGTGAGCGGCTTCCGCGACGCCGACATAGAGTTCCACACCCTGGTCAGCCAGTTCGCCGGCAATCCGTTCCTGGCCCGGATGTGGGAGGTCATCGAGCCGAGCCTGCGCACCCTGCGGGCCATCTCCGACCCGCTCTTCGACGGCGACTGGTGCGCCATGGCCGACGAACACGGTCGTCTCGTCGACCTGCTGCGGTCCGGGGAGCCCGACAAGGCGGCGGAGGCCTTCGCCGACCATGCCGCCGGCCGCGGGCCCGTGCCGGACGCCCGGGAGGCGAAGAGACCCCGCAAGAAGGCCGCCGCGACGAAGCGCACGGCGGCCAGGAAGACGGCGGCGAAGTCGAATTGATCCACCAGCGAGGGGGCCCGATGCGAAATTCGCATCGGGCCCCCTTTATTTTGCATGTGAGTTGCAGAGAGGCCGTCAATCGGGGGAATTATCGGCGGGCGCCCGCCGTCCACTTCGGCGCCCCGTACTGATACGCGCCCAGACTCGGTGTCGCGTCCGTGGAACCGTCATTGATCCCCGGCAGCGGGATCGCCGCATTGCGTGCGGGGGATCCGGCGGCCAGCCGGTAGTCGTGGTTCGCCGCGTCGACGAAGAGCGGATCGGTCTCGGCGGGAAGGTTGTTGGACAGGACGAGACCGCCGTTCGTGGCGTCGGTCAGGCCCCGGATCGTCCCGATGTTGTTGTAGATCTTCGTGCCGGTCGACGCGTTCGGCTCCTTCACGTAGAACAGCGTCATCCCGCCGGTGTTGTTGTAGACGCTGTTGTCGTGCGACCCGGTGCCCAGCCCGTTGAGCATCACCGTGCCCTCGCGGTTGCCCCAGCCCACGTTGTTCGCGATGACGAGATCGCTCTGGCCGTTGTCCGCGTAGACGCCGGAGATGCCGAACGTGGTCGAGGTCGTCGTGGGTGCCGGGTCGTGCAGCACGTTGTGGTCGATGGACGAGCCCATCATGTACGCGCTGCAGCAGGTGTAGATCGCGGCGACGTCCAGGCTCAGCCGGGCGTACCCGGAGATGTCGTTGTACGCGATCAGGTCCTTGCCCGGGGTGAGGCCGGCCACCTCGTTCCACTGGAGGTTGATGCCGCTGCGGCCGACGCGGGAGATGGTGTTGTGCGTGACCGTCTGGCTGTTGCCCTGCACGGCGACGCCCGCCGCGTAGGTGCCCATGTAGTCCACGTCGTGGATCACGTTGTCCGTGGCGGTGTTGTTCTGCCCGCGCAGCGCGATGCCGTTCCCGGCGCTCAGCGACAGATCGCTGTTCACGATCTTGTTGTGGGTGCCGTCGAGGATGATGCCGGTGTCGCCGACGCCCCGGGTCACCGTGCTGCCGCAGTCCGTCGCGCCCCGGGTGATGTCCGTGTAGTGCGACAGGTACCGGCCCTCGATGCCGTCGAGGGTGACACCGGTGCTGGTGGCGCCCGTCTGGATCGTCGTGGCGAACAGGCCGATGCCGGCGACCGTGGTGTGGCTGGTGTTCGTCAGGTCGAAGCCGAGGGTGCGGCGCTTGGCCTCGAAGGTGTGGGCACCGGGGTCGTCGGTGCTGTACACGTACAGGCGCTTCGTGGCCGGGTCGTAGAACCACTCGCCGGGGTGCGCGAGCTCCCCGATCTTGCCGGAGAGCGCGTACCGCGTCTCCTTCGGTACGACCTTGTGGACGCACGGCGGCGCCACGTCGAGCGTCACCGATCCGACGGCCGAACTCTTCACCTTGCCCGTGGCCGAGATGTACCAGTAGCCGGTGAGAGCGCGCGCGCCGTCCCAGTAACCGGCCGGGCGGATCAGGTCCGCGTCGGCGATCGTGGCGTCAGCGCTGCCCGCACCGGCGTACTGAAGCGTGGGGCCGAGCAGATCGAGCCCGGGGTACGGCCATTGGGCCTCGACGCCCATCTTCTTGTCGGTGAACACCTGCACGGTGCTCACGTCCGGGCCGAGGTCGACATCCGTGCTGTAGACGTGCCCGGCCGCCACCGCGTCGCTGAACTGCGAGTCCTGGGCGAACGGGTCGGTCCTGGCGATCTCGGTGACATCGGCGGCGGTGACCGGCTCGAAGCCGCCGATCCTGGAGGAACCGCTGACCGTCACCTTCGCGCCCGGGGCGGCGCGGTAGGTGATCGGCAGTTCGGCGGTGCCGGAGCGGGCCGGCACGACCGTCTCCTCGTACGTGCCGGACAGGACCAGGCACGTGTCGCCCGGCACCATCACGTCTGCGCACTTCTGGATGTGCCGGAACGGGGCCCTGGCGCTCCGGCCGCCGGCGGTGTCCTTGCCGGTCGGCGCGACGTAGTAGGTCTTTCCCGACCGGAACCCGGCCGGATGGGCGGCGGCGGGCTGACCGGCCGCCACCATGGCCAGGGCTGCGAGCAGGGCGGCTGCGGGCCACGATCCCCTGCGGGACCGTGGCATCGAACTCCTCAGCACTGCGTGGTCCTTTCTCTTCTCTCGGCTCTTGCTCGGACAGGTGACAACGAGCCCGGTCCTCTCTCCACGGCTCGTCCCCTCACGGCTCATCCCTTCACGGCGCCGACGGTGAGACCGCTGATGATGTGGCGCTGCATGTAGATGAAGAAGATGACGACGGGCGCGATGGCGAGCAGAAGGTTGGGGAACACCTTCGTCAGGTCGGTCGAGTACTGGCTGATGCCCGCGTAGATCGCCGTCGTGACCGTGTAGTGCCCGGAGGACGGGCTGAGCAGGATCTGCGGCGAGACGAAGTCGTTCCAGATCCCGATCGAGTTGAGGATCAGCACCGTGACGACCGCCGGACGCATCAGCGGGAAGATGATGGACCAGAACGTCCGGTACCGGCCCGCGCCGTCGATCGTCGCCGCGTGGTCGATGTCCACCGGGATGGTGCGGATGAAGCCGACGAACAGGAAGATGCTCACCGGCAGCGTGGTCGCCACATCGTGCGCGACCAGACCGGTCACGGTGTTGGCCAGCCCGACCTCGCGCAGAACATAGATCACCGGGATGATCACGGCGGCACCCGGGATGAACGTGCCGGCCAGGAAGTACAGCAGCACCAGCTGCGTACGCCGCTTGAGACTGCGCGCGATCGCGTACGCGGCGGGGCCCGCGAGCAGGATGCACAGCACGTCCACGACCACGACGAGGAACAGCGTGAAGCCGTAGCCGCCGATGACGTTGAACTGCGGACTGCTGATCGCGGCCGACATGTGCTCGAAGGTCAGCCCGCTCAGGGGGATCGAGAACGGGTTGTCGAGGATGTCCTGCTGCGACTTGAAGGCGTTCACCACGAGCAGATAGACCGGCACGATCATGACGACGAAGAGCACGCCGAGCAGGGCCCACCGCACGGGTGAACGGGCCTCCTCGCGCTCCGTGCGCCGCACGTCGTCGCTCCTGGTCGGCAAGGCCTTCGCCTTCTCGCGGACCTCTGCCTCTAGTACCACCACCAACGGCTCCTAACTAACCTGTCGCGGCTTGGTCTTGACGGTTGCGCAGCGCCGTCACAACGAGGGCGAGCACCGCGGACACCACCATCAGGAACACCGCCTGCGCGGTCGCGTACCCGACCTTGGTGCCCTCGAAGGAACGGGCGAGAATGAGGTACGTGAACGTCTGCGTCGACCCGGCCGGACCGCCGCCGGTGAGGCTGACCACGATGTCGTACGCCCGCACGAGCCCCACCAGGTTCAGCACCGTCGCCACGGTCACCACGGGCGCGATCATGGGGATCACGATCCGCGTGTTGATCTGCCGCCTGGAGGCGCCGTCCATCGCCGCGGCCTCCAGCAGCTCGGCGGGCACCGTCTGCAGGGCGGCCACGAACAGGACGACGTTGAAGCCGAATCCGGCCCACACGATCACGGCGATCAGCGAGATCAGCGCGAACTGCTCGTCGAAGAGGAAACCCAGCGGCTCGATCCCGAACTTGGCGAGTGTGTTGTTGATGGCGCCGTTGGTGCCGAGGATCGCCGCCCAGAGGTAGCCGAGGATCAGCGCGCTGATGACGTGCGGGAAGTAGGCGACGGCCCGGAAGAACGAGTTGGTGCGCGAACGGCCCTTGAGAGCCAGCGCGTACACGAGCCCCAGTCCCACCATGAGGACCGTGCCGGCCACGGCGACCAGCCCCGTCACGTACCAGGCGTCCGACGAACTCGGATCGTCGAACAGGTGCTTGTAGTTGTCGAGCCCGGTGAACGTGGCGGTGGAGAAGCCGTCCCAGTCGGTCAGACTGAGATACACCGCGACGCCCACCGGCACGACGGTCATCACCGTGTAGAGCAGTACGGCCGGGCCCATCATCGCGAGGGTGACGGCCGAGTCCCGCAGCCTGGCCCGTCGTCGCCCGCGCTGCTTCAGTCCCGCGTTCAGCTCTGCGAGTTCCACCACTTGTCCAATCCTTCGGCCGCGCCCGCGGGGGACGAGCCCGTGTACAGGGACTGGATCTGCTTGTTGAGCTCGTCGCTGAACCCGGCGATCGGCTGGTTCTTCCCGGACTTCACGATCACCGACGGCGCCTTGTCCAGGATCTTCTGCACGGACGAACCGAGGCTGGACATCGGGTAAGTGAAGCCCTCACGCAGATTGGCGTCGGAGGCGAGCTGGCTCTTGATGGCCTTCGGGTCGGTGGTCGCCCACTTCACGAACTCGATCGCCTCGGCCTTGTGGCGCGACTTGTTCACCACCACGTACGGGTTCGAGATGTTGCCGAACTGGCCGGACGGGTAGGCCCCGTCGGTCGGCATGGTGAACACGCCGATGTCGTCGCTCTTCTTCGCGGCATCGGCGGCGGGCACGAAGAACGAACCCATGATGTACATCGCGGACTTGCCGTTCAGGAACGCCGTCTGGCCGTCCGTGTAGGTGAGGCCGAGCGCGCTCTTGTCCAGGTAGCCCTTGTCGATCCAGCTCTTGTAGTGCTCCAGGTAGGGCAGGTAGTCGCTCTTGGCGAAGGAGGCCTTTCCGTCCTTGCGCTTGGCCGTCCACTCGGGGTCGGCGGTGAGCACACCCGCGTCGGCCATCATGGAGAACTGGGAGCCGGTGACCCACTGACCGGCGGTCTGAAGCGGCTTGAAGCCGGCCCCCTTCAAGCTGCCCATGGCCGCCGTGAACTGATCCATGGTCCGGATGTCCGTGGCGTCGATCCCGGCCTTCTCGAAGGCGGCCTTGTTGTAGAAGACGAGCGACTGGATCTGCTCACCCACACCGACCACGTAGTGCTTGCCGTCGATGGCGTACTGGTCGGCCAGCGGTGTCTTGGCGGTCCAGGGCTGGTCGGACAGGTCGGCGAAGAGCGACGCGGTCTCGGCGGTCGGCGTGATCTGCTGGGCGACGTCCGGCGGGTCGCCCGCCGCCAGGTCCTGCCTCAGCTTCGCGTCCGCCGCGATCGTGCCGGTCAGTTCGAGCTTGACCGTCACGCCGGGGTGGGACTTCTCGTACGTGTCGAAGAGATCGTTCCAGTACTTCTCCGTCAGGTTCGGCGTGATGTTCACGATGACGCGGAGGGTCGTGCCCTCCGAGGCCTGGTCGGAGCCGTTGCCGCAGGCGACGGCCGTTGCCATCACGAGGGGAGCCACGGCGAGTCCGCAGGTACGGCGCCACATTTTCTTCATCGGGACACGCTCCGTTGCGTAGTCGTGAATAATCGATAGCTGGTGTTCAGCCGCAGAGTTCCCGGTGGAGCTGCGATGGGAGGGGGGCGGGCGGCCGATCGGTACGGTCGCCCGGAGGGGTGGTGCGATGCGGCGGAGGCGGGGCGGGGCCCTCACCTCTGTGTCTATCGTCTATCGATTGCTGATGCTAAAGGGCTGCATCTCGCTTCTTCAAGAGTGCTGCGGCAATGCTCTGAGTTCCTTTCCCCGGCTCCGGTCGGCTCCGTCGGCGAGCAACCACCGCACGGCGACAAGACCTTGGGCACCAGGGGGGATCACTCCTGCCCGTCCAGCTCCAGCTCGATCACCGGGAGCAGCACGTCGGGCCGGGCGATCGGCAGGGTCAGGGTCAGGGTGCCCGCAGGCTGGTTCGGCGGCGCGAGGTTGTTGTGCTCGTGCCGTGCGCCGTCCATCTCCTGGAACCGGATCTCCGAACCGTCGTGCAGGAGCTGGGCGTAACGCACCCGCCCGGCCAGTCCGGGCAGATGGAGGTGTCTGAGCGGCCAGGCCAGCAGGTGCAGATACAGGCGGCGGCCGACCTGTGTGTACAGGGCGTTCGCCGGCGCCTCGAACGCGCTCGGCCCCGCACCGTGCACGGAACGCGCGTGCAGCCGGGTCCACTCGCCGATGGCCCCGAGCGTGGCGCGGGCTCGTGGGTCCAGGGCGCCGCGGCCGGTGGGTCCGACGTTCAGGATGAGATTGCCGCCGCAGGCGGCGGACTGCACCAGCATGCGGACCAGCAGCGCGGGGTCCTTGTAGTCGTGGTTGTCGCGGTCGTATCCCCACGAGCCGTTGAGGGTGTGGCAGGCCTCCCACATCACCCGCTCACCGCCGCGCTCCAGCGGCCGGTCGGGCTGGTACTGCTCGGGCGTCACGTAGTCGCCGGGGATGCCGAGCCGGTCGTTGACCAGGATGCCGGGCTGCAACTCCTTCACCAGGGAGAGGAGTTGCCCGGCACCCCACTCCTGCGGCCCCTTCTGCGGATATGTGAAGTCGAAGAAGAGCAGGTCGATCGGGCCGTAGGCGGTGAGGAGCTCGCGGATCTGCCCCTCCATGTACGCGCGGTAGCGTGCTATGTCACGCGGTTCCTGCTCGGCCGCGGTGCCGCGCAGCGGGTGGTGCTCGTCGACCGTGAAGTCGGGGTGGTGCCAGTCGAGCAGCGAGTAGTACAGGCCGACGCGCAGGCCTTCGGCGCGCATCGCGTCGACGAACTCGCGCACCAGGTCCCGGCCCGTCGCGCGCGCCGAGGTGTAGTCGGACAGCGCCGAGTCGAACAGGCAGAAACCGTCGTGGTGCTTGGCGGTCAGCACCGCGTACCGCATGCCCGACTCGCGTGCTGTCCACGCCAGTTGCGCGGCGTCGAAGAGATCGGGATCGAAGCGGTGCTGGTAACGGTCGTACGCCTGCTGCGACATGGCTTCCCGGCTGCGCACCCATTCGTGCCGGGCCGCCAGGCTGTACAGGCCGAAGTGGACGAACAGTCCGAAGCGAGCGGCCTCGAACCACCCGGTGGGATCAGGGGAGTCGGTGGAAGCACCGGTCACGGAAGGCTCCTGACGCATTGACATCACTAATCGATTGGCTGTTATCTACCATCGATAGGCGATGATGTCACTGGCGTTGTGCGCGACGAGCGCGCGGAGAGGCAAGTGCATGAACCCGACAGGGGATCAGGAAACGCCGTCGACGGGGGAGACCCGCGTCAGTGGGACGGAGGAGGGCCGTCGTTACGAATCGATGCGAGCGCCGGTCCACACCGCGGACTACGTACGGCCCACCTCACAGATGGTGGAGGCCCTCAAGGACGTGAGCGCGGCGACGGCCTGCGCGAAGCTGCACCAGATGGGCATCACCCGGACGTTCATCGACGGTCCCGTGCCGCTGCACCGCGAACCGGACGTGAAGGTCACCGGCGGTGCCGTGACGCTGCAGTTCCTGCCGCAGCGCGAGGACGTCTTCAACGGTGCGGAGCAGGAGGACATCGAGCGCAAGACCGCGTTGTGGGGCGTCCTGGAATCCATCCGGCCCGGCGACGTGCTCGTCGTCTCGGCCTACGGCAGCCACTTCACCGGCTGCCTCGGCGACATGCTCGTGCGCTATTTCAAGCTGCGCGGCGGGGCCGGGATCGTGGTGGACGGACGGGTGCGGGACGCGGCCCGGGTCCGGGCGCTCGGCGTGCCCATCTGGTGCACGGGCGTCACCCCGCACTACGCCTCGCAGACCGAGCTGTTCCCGTCCGCGTTCAACGTGCCCGTCGGTGTCGGCGGCTCCCTGGTGACCCCCGGCGACCTGATCGTGGCCGACGAGGACGGCGCCGTCGTCGTGCCGCAGCGGAACGCGATCCCGCTCTCCGAGGATTCCCTGCTGCACCAGGACCGGGAGGAGTTCGCGCGCCGCCGCCTCGACGAGGGCGGACGGCTCTCCGACTACTACCCGCTCACCGGCGAGGGCCTGACCGAGTACCTGGCGAGCCGGCCCGCCACCTGAGCCGGGCGGGCGCGCGGGGTGGCGCCCGGGGCCGGGGGGAGGGGAGGCGACCGCGGTGCGGTGGTGCGGATGGCGCCACCGGCACCGGCATCGCCGCCCGAGTGCCCCGGCCGCCGGTGCGTCCTCAGCCGCGTCCGGGCGCCGTGCTGTCCCGCACCACCAGCCGGGTGGGCACCAGCGTCGTTCCCCGCTCCTCCCCGCCCTGCCGTACCTGGCGCAGGGCGCTCTCCACGCAGCGGCGGCCGACCTCGGCGAAGTCCTGGTGGACCGTGGTCAGCGGGGGAAGGAACGAGCCCGACTCCGGGATGTCGTCGAAGCCGATGACCGAGACGTCCTGGGGGACCTTGCGGCCGCGCTCGTGCAGGGCGCGCAGCAGGCCCAGCGCCATCTGGTCGTTGGCGGCGAACACCGCGGTGCAGTCGGACTGGTCGGCCAGGTGGAGGCCGGCGCGGTAGCCCGACTCCGCCGACCAGTCACCGCGCACCAGGGGCGGCGGCACTCGACCGGCCTCCTCAAGTGCCTTGCGCCAGGCGTCCGTTCGGCGTTGCGCGGCGTACGACGCCTCCGGTCCGGCGAGATGCCACACGGTGCGGTGTCCGAGTCCGAGCAGATGCTGCACGGCATCCCGGGTGCCGCCCGCCTGGTCCGTGTCGACGACCGCGTACCGGTCCCCGGCGTCCGAGTCCGCGACCACGATCTTCACGTGCGGCGGCAGCGACAGGGGCGCCGAATCGAGCAGATGGACCTCCATGATGACGATGACGGCGTCCACCGCCAGCTCGCCCAGCCGGGAGAAGGCGCCGCGCACTTCGTCCTGGGTGGGGACCGCGACCGGCATCAGCGTGACCGAGTACCCCTCCTGCGCGGCCGATGTCGCGATGGCCTCCAGTGTGCGCATGTTGCCCGTCGTGGACAGGGTGAACGTGATCACGCCGATCGTGCGGAACTCGCCCCGCTTGAGCGCGCGGGCCGCGCTGTTGGGCCGGTAGCCGAGCTCCTTCATCGCCGTGAGCACCCGTTGCCGCGTCTCCTCGTTGACGCCGGGGAAGCCGTTGGAGACGCGCGACACCGTCTGCGCGGAGACCCCCGCGACCCGGGCGACGTCCGCCATCGACGCGCTCTGCGCACGGCGCCGGCCGCCGGCCCCGCCTCGTGCCGGGGCGCTGTCGGTTGCTCCCACCGTTCCCCCTCACCAGCTGCCCCGTTCGTATACCGGGAGACAGACTCTTGACCGTGATCAACGGAGCGGTGTAAACATGCCGCCACCCGATGTTTACGTAAACATATCAGTCGTCGGCTCCTTGCGCGCCGAAATGGTTACGCAAACATCGAGGTCACCACCCGCGAGGGATGTACGAGTGAGGGACGCAAGATGACGACGTTTCAACCGTCGGCGGCCACGGGGCCCCGCCCGGCCGGACCACCGGTGCGACGGGTACGCCGCTCGTGGACGGGATGGGGGTTCATCGGCCCCTTCGTCCTCGTCTTCGCGCTGGTCTTCCTGGCGCCGCTCGGGTACTCGGTCTACTTGAGCCTCTTCCGGACCCAGCTCATCGGCGGCACCACCTTCGTGGGCTTCGACAACTACCAACAGGCCCTGCAGGACGGCCAGTTCTGGGAAGGGGTCGGGCGCGTCGGCCTGTTCCTCCTCATCCAGGTGCCGATCATGCTGGGGCTCGCACTGCTGATCGCGCTCGCCCTCGACAGCGGCCGCCTCTACGGCAAGGACTTCTTCCGGATCGCCGTCTTCCTGCCGTACGCGGTGCCCGCCGTCGTCGCCTCCCTCATGTGGGGCTTCATCTACGGCACCCGCTTCGGCCTGGTCGGCGACATCAACGACGCGTTCGGCGTGAAACTGCCCGACCCGCTCTCCTCCGACCTGATCCTGGCGTCCATCGGCAACATCGTGACCTGGGAGTTCGTCGGCTACAACATGCTGATCTTCTTCGCCGCGCTGCGGGTGGTCCCGCACTCGCTGTACGAGGCGGCGGAGATCGACGGCGCGGGACAGTGGCGCGTCATCTCGGCGATCAAACTGCCGGCCATCCGCGGCGCGCTCGTCATCGCCACCATCTTCTCGATCATCGGCAGCTTCCAGCTCTTCAACGAGCCCGCCATCCTCCAGAAGCTGGCACCGAACGCGATCACCACCGACTACACCCCGAACTACTACACGTACTCGCTGTCCTTCTCCGGCCAGCAGCACAACTACTCCGCGACGGTCGCCATCGTCATGGGCGTGATCACCATGGTCGTCGCCTACGTCGTCCAGCTGCGCGGCATGCGCAAGGGAGCGTGACCCGATGACCGGCCCGACCACCGCCACCGCCCCCCGCCCCGCCGCTCCGGCGAAGTCCGCCGCCCCGCGCCTTCGCGCTCCGCGCCGCCACACCCCCGGGCGCCCCAGGCGCAGTGTCCTGCTGACCCTGCTCACCGCAGTCGTCGTGCTCTACAGCCTCGTCCCGCTGCTGTGGCTGCTGATCAGCGCCACCAAGACACAAGGGGGACTGGCGCGCTCGTTCGGCCTCTGGTTCGACGGGGACTTCGCCCTGTGGGACAACATCGCCCAGACCTTCACCTACCAGGACGGCGTCTTCGGCCGCTGGCTCCTCAACACCCTGCTGTACGTGGTGGTGGGCGCGGGCGGTGCCACCTTCCTCGCGGTGCTCGGTGGGTACGCGCTCGCCAAGTTCGCCTTCCCGGGCAAGCGGGCCGTGTTCGCGGTCGTCATCGGCGCGGTCGCGGTGCCGACCACGGCGCTCGCCGTCCCGACGTTCCTCATGTTCAGCAAGATCGGCCTGACCGACACCCCGTGGGCGGTCATCGTCCCGTCCCTGATCTCGCCGTTCGGCCTGTATCTGATGTGGGTGTTCGCCACCGAGGCGATCCCCACCGAGCTGATGGAGGCCGCCCGCATCGACGGCGCGAGCGAGGTGCGCACCTTCTTCCGGGTCGCGCTGCCGCTGCTGGCGCCCGGGACGGTCACCGTCCTGCTCTTCACCACGGTCGCAACGTGGAACAACTACTTCCTGCCGCTGATCATGCTGAAGGACCCCGACTGGTACCCGCTGACCGTCGGACTCGACGCATGGAACAAGCAGGCCTACGCGGCCGGCGGCGAGGTCGTGTTCAACCTGGTCATCACCGGCTCGCTGATCACCATCGTGCCGCTGATCGCAGCGTTCCTGATGCTCCAGAAGTACTGGCAGTCCGGTCTCGCCGCCGGAAGCGTCAAGGAGTAGACGCGGCCAGGAAACCCAGCCTTCACCGTTCCCGAAAACCTTCTGTACAAGCACGACAACCCTCTGTAGAACCAC
This sequence comes from Streptomyces sp. NPDC001933, assembly GCF_042890955.1. Lineage (NCBI taxonomy): Bacteria > Bacillati > Actinomycetota > Actinomycetes > Kitasatosporales > Streptomycetaceae > Streptomyces > Streptomyces sp. NPDC001933. The sequence goes on from NZ_JBIASS010000013.1 coordinate 82,170, forward strand.
GACGAAGTGGAAGCATCGCCATGCCCAAGAACCCCCGCCGCCTGCTGCGCGGCATCGGTCTCGTCTGCGCCCTCGCCCTCGGGGTGACCGCCTGCGGCGGCTCCGACGACGAGGACTCCGCACAGAAGAAGGTCGGCGCGGCCGACATCCAGGCCGCCCTGAAGAAGGGCGGAACGGTAACCGTGTGGGCGTGGGAGCCCACCCTGAAGCAGGTCGTCGCCGACTTCGAGAAGAAGTACCCGAAGGTCGACGTCAAGCTGGTCAACGCGGGCACCAACAACGACCAGTACAAGGCCCTGCAGAACGCGATCTCGGCCAAGAAGGGCGTCCCCGACGTCGCGCAGATCGAGTACTACGCGCTCAGCCAGTACGCGCTGACGAAGTCGGTCACCGACCTCAAGCCGTACGGTGCCGAGAAGCTGGCCGACACGTACTCCCCGGGCCCGTGGAACGCGGTGCGTGCCGGTGACGGCGTCTACGGCCTGCCGATGGACTCCGGGCCGATGGCGCTCTTCTACAACAAGAAGGTCTTCGACAAGTACGACATCGCCGTGCCGACGACATGGGACGAGTACGTCGAGGCGGCCCGCAAGCTGCACAAGGCGGATCCGAAGGCATACATCGCCAGCGACCTCGGTGACGCGGGCCTGACAACCAGCCTGCTGTGGCAGGCCGGGGCGCACCCGTACAAGGTCGACGGCACCGAGGTCGGCATCGACTTCACCGACGAGGGCTCGAAGAAGTACACCGGGACCTGGCAGAAGCTCATCGACGAGAAGCTCCTCTCGCCGATCGCCGGATGGAGCGACGACTGGTACAAGGGCCTCGGTGACGGCACCATCGCCACACTTCCCACCGGCGCGTGGATGCCCGCCAACTTCGCCTCCGGCGTGAAGGGCGCCTCCGGCGACTGGCGCGCCGCCCCGCTGCCGCAGTGGACCAAGGGCGCGACGGCCAGCGCGGAGAACGGCGGCAGCTCGCTCGCGCTGCCCGAGCTCGGCGGCAACAAGGAACTCGCGTACGCCTTCGTCGAGTACGCCAACTCCGGTGCGGGCGTGCGGACCCGCGTCGAGAACGGCGCGTTCCCCGCGACCACGAAGGACCTGAACTCCGAGGCGTTCCAGAACACCGAATTCCCGTACTTCGGTGGCCAGAAGGCCAACAAGGTCTTCGCCGAGTCCGCGAAGAACGTGCCCACCGACTGGAAGTACCTGCCGTACCAGGTGTACGCCAACTCGATCTTCAACGACACCGTCGGCAAGGCCTACATCTCCGACACCAGGCTGGACCAGGGCCTGAAGGCCTGGCAGGACGCGTCCGTCAAGTACGGCACGGAGCAGGGATTCACCGTCGAGAAGTAGCCCCCGGAGCCCTCCGGGCTCCTGACCGCACCACAGCCACAGCCATGGTCATCTCCACCTGACCTTGGCCCCCGAAAGGACCTGCATGACCTCCCCCCGCACCACCCGCTTCCCCTACCCGGCGGGCGGCGACGGCAGCCGACGCCTCGGCTACGGCGCCGACTACAACCCCGAGCAGTGGCCGCGGGAGGTGTGGGAGGAGGACATCCGGCTGATGCGCGAGGCCGGCGTGAACATCGTCTCCCTGGCGATCTTCTCCTGGGCCCGGCTCCAGCCCACCGCCGACACCTGGGACTTCGACTGGCTCGACGAGGTGATGGACCTGCTGCACGCGGGCGGCATCGGCGTCGACCTGGCCACCGCGACCGCGTCCCCGCCGCCGTGGCTCACCACCGCCCACCCGGAGATCCTGCCGGTGACCGCGACCGGCGAGACGCTCTGGCCGGGCGCACGCCAGCACTGGCGGCCCACCTCACAGGTCTTCCGCACCCACGCGCTGCGCCTGGTACGGGAGCTGGCGACGCGCTACGCCGGACACCCGGCCCTGGTCGCCTGGCACGTCAGCAACGAGCTGGGCTGCCACAACGTCTACGACTACTCCGACGACGCCGCCCATGCCTTCCGCGCCTGGCTGCGCCGCCGCTACACCGACCTCGACGCCCTCAACCATGCCTGGGGAACGGCCTTCTGGTCCCAGCGCTACAGCGACTGGGGCCAGATCCTGCCGCCCCGCCTCGCCGCCTCGCACCCCAATCCGACGCAGCAGCTCGACTTCAAGCGGTTCTCGTCGGACGCGCTCAAGGACCATCTCCTCGCCGAGCGCGAGGTGCTGCGGGAGCTGACCCCCGACGTGCCGGTGACCACCAACTTCATGGTGATGGGCGGCACCAAGGGCATGGACTACGCGGACTGGGCGGCCTCGGGCGCGATCGACTTCGTCGCCAACGACCACTACGTCGTCCCCGGTCCGCAGGACCGCGACGAGCTCTCCTTCGCCGCCAATCTGACCAGCGGCATCGCCGGCCACCGCCCGTGGTTCCTGATGGAGCACTCCACCGGTGCCGTGAACTGGCAACCCGTCAACCTCGCGAAGAGACCGGGGGAGTTGGCGCGGGACTCGCTGCTGCACGTGGCGCACGGCGCCGACGCCGTCTGCTTCTTCCAGTGGCGCCAGTCGGCGGCCGGAGCCGAGAAGTACCACTCGGCGATGGTGCCGCACGCCGGCCCCGACAGCGAGGTCTTCCGCTCCGTCTCGGAGTTGGGCCGCACCCTCGAAGCGATCGCACCGATCGCCGGAACCGAGCGTGAACCCGCCCGCGTGGCCCTCCTGTTCGACTGGGACTCGTGGTGGGCCAGCGAGCAGGACTCCCATCCCACATCGAGGCTCGACTACCACCGCGAGGCCCTCGACTGGTACTCCGCGCTGCTGCGGCTCGGCATCCGCGCCGATGTGGTGCCCGCGCACCGTACCGATCTCTCCTCGTACGACGTGGTGATCGCACCCGTGCTGCACATGGTGTCCCGGCCCTTCGGCACGGAGCTGACCCGGTACGTGGAGGGCGGCGGACACCTCGTCACCACGTACTTCTCCGGCGTCGTCGACGAGAACGACCACATCTGGCTCGGCGGCTACCCCGGTGCCCTGAGCGAGCTGCTCGGCATCCGCATCGAGGAGTTCGGGCCGCTGCTCGACGGCGACACCGTCGACCTCGACAACGCGACGACCGGCAGCGTGTGGACCGACCGGATCACCCTCACCGGGCCGGAGACGGAGGTGCTCGCCCACTACCGCAGCGGGACGTACGCCTCCCGCCCGGCCGTCACACGCCGTACGGCGGACGACGGTTCGGCCGCGTACGTCTCCACCTGTCTCGGCGTCGAGGGCCTCGCCGCGCTGCTGCCGGAGCTGCTCGCACCGGCCGGCGTGACCAGTGAACTTCCGGACGGAGCACAAGGAGTGGTCGAACTGGCGGTGCGCCGCGACGCGGGCAGCCGCTACCTCTTCCTGGTCAACCGTAGCGACGCGCCGGTGCCGCTGCCCGGTGTGACAGGTGAGCTGCTCGTCGGTCCCGCGTCGGAGGGCGGCCTCGTGCTGCCGCCCCGGGAGGTAGCCGTACTCCGCCAACCCACCCCCTGAATGCTCGCCGCCGCTGCCGGGCCGGGGCCGCTGCCGCGGGCCCGGCCCGGCAACGGCGGCCGGAGGCGACTCCACGCACTCCGGCCCCGCGGCGTCGTGCAATGGCTGATTCTCCGCCGCGCCGCGCCCTCGGCCGCGCTTCCGAAGTGCTCGTCCGCTCTCTACGGTAGAGGTGACTTCACACGCGCGCAGTACGACGGCGAGACGACGGGGGCATCGTGGAAGCGGAGTTGGCGGCGCTGGCGGCATCGGGTGCGACGACCTTGGTCGGGCACATGGTCTCGGACGCCTGGGCCCATACGCGGGAGCGATTGGCACGATTCCTTGCCCGCGGCGAGGAGACCGGTGGCGTGGACGAAGAGCTCGAGGCGTCCCGGGCGGAACTCATCGCGGCCCGTGACGGTGAGGACCCGGACGTCGCGGCGGACATCGAGGACGAGTGGCGGCTCAGGATGCGCCGAGCGCTGCGCGCGGACCCGGCCGCCGCGCAGGAACTGCGACTGCTGCTGGACGAACTGGCTCCTCGAACAGCAGGTGTGTCGACCGTGACGGTCAACAACAACATCAGCGGGGGCACCCAGAGCGTGGTCAACCAGGGGCAGAATTTTTACGGCCTGCCCACCGTTCACGGCTAAGGGCTGTCCTGTAATCCCTGGTGGATCAGCGTGCGGCGTCAGACGCGGTGCATCGCAAGGCGGAGGGACGCCCGAATACTGGATGTATTCGGGCGTTCCGACAACGCGGCGAGGTGCCGTGGCTGTCGTCGCACGCCCACCAGGGATTGCGGGACAGCCCTTAGGGGCCGGAGGGCAGCAGCGCCGGAAGTGGGCCGCCATGGCGTGGACCCCGTGGGGCCCACGCCACAGGGTGCGTCAGGACGCGGACTTGGGGGAGAAGCGCAGCCGCGTGGCCGCCAGTGCGCCGAGGACCAGCAGGACGATGGAGACCCACAGACCGGACAGGTGGTTGCCGGTGGCGTCCTCGGCGTAACCCATGATGTACGGGCCGACGAAGCCGCCGGTGATGCCGATGGTGTTGAGCAGCGCCAGGCCGCCCGCGAGGGTCTTGCCCGAGAGGCGGGTGGCGGGGAAGTTGAACAGCAGGGGCTGGACCACGAAGAACGCCAGGCCGGTGAAGCAGAAGCCGAGCAGGGCGATCACGGGACCGGCGACGGCGGCGACGACGAGGCCGGTGAACATCATCAGCAGGCCGACCACCACGAAGTTGCGGGAGCGCCGGGGCGTGGTCGCGCGGGGCGGCACCAGTACGGCGCCGACGGCCGCGGTGAGCCAGGGCAGTCCGGTCAGCAGGCCGATGGTGAACGGCGAGAGATCGCCCCAGCCGCCGATGATGCCGGGCAGGAAGTACACGACGGAGTACAGGGCGACCTGGTGGGTCCAGTTGGCGAAGATGGCCAGCAGCATCTGCTTGTCACGCAGCACCGTCAGCAGCGAGCCGGAACCGGAGCCGTTGCCGGCCGCCCGGGCGCCCTCGGTCTGCTCCCGGGTGACCGCGTCCTGGACCAGCCGGGCCTCGTCAGCCGTCAGCCAGGGTGCCTTGGCCGGGCCGTCGGGCAGGAAGCGGAAGATGGCGAACGCCAGGAAGAGGCAGGGGACCCCCTCGATGACGAACATCCACTGCCAGCCGTGCCAGCCGCCGACCCCGTCCATCTCCATCAGCAGCCCGCCGAGCGGGTTTCCGACGACGCTGGCGATGGAGGCGCCGAGCAGGAGCAGCCCGATGGCCCTGCCGCGGATCTCGGAGCGGAACCAGTAGGTGAAGTAGAGCAGGATGCCCGGCAGCAGCCCGGCCTCGGCGGCACCGAGCAGCAGCCGCATGGCGTAGAAGGACTTCTCGCCCTGAACGAAGGCCATGCAGGCGGATATGACGCCCCAGGTCAGCATGATCCGGGTGATCCACCAGCGGGCGCCCACCCGGTACATGATCAGGTTGCTGGGCACCTCGGAGATCGCGTAGGTGAGGAAGAAGAGCCCCGCGCCCAGCCCGTAGGCCGCGGCGGAGATGCCCAGGTCGACCTCCAGGCGTTCCTTGGCCAGACCGATGTTGGTCCGGTCCAGGAACGACATGATGTAGGCGGCCAGCAGCAGCGGCATGAGCCGCCGCAGATTGCGCTGGTCCAGCTCGCCGAGCGCATCGCGCGGGGTTTCGTGTGGTGTGGCCGCACTGGGCGTGCGGGAACCGCGGATCAAAGACATCGGTGTCCTCTTGGTGTGCTCTGGCAGCCGTCGGATGCGGACGACAGGACTTGACGACAGGGCTTGGAAGCGGGGCCGGGCTGCCCGCGACGGTGGCGCCGCGGGCAGCCCGGACGCCGGGGTGGGTTCAGACGACGAGCCGGACCGGGTCCTGAACGGCCTCGGTGAAGGCCGCCAGCCAGCGCGCCGCCACGGCGCCGTCCACCGGACGGTGGTCCACGGACAGGACCACGCCGAGCACCTTCTCCGCGGTGACCGCACCGTCGCGGACCACCGCCTCGTCGCGTGCGGCGCCGATGGCCAGGATCGCGGCCTGCGGCGGGTTGATGATGGCGGCGAACTCCTCGACCCCGTACATGCCGAGGTTCGACACGGTGATCGAGCCGCCTTCGAGGTCGGCGGGGCGCAGCGCCCCGGAGCGTGCCTGCTCCGCGAACGCGCGGGTCCGCGTGGCGATCGCCGACACCGACAGGTTCTCGATCCCGCGCAGTACCGGCGTCACCAGGCCCGTTTCGGTGGCGATGGCGACCGAGACGTCGACGGAACGGAACCGGCGGACGGCTTCCGGCTGCCATACCGCGTTCATCTCGGGCACCTGGGTGTGTGCCGTGGCGACGGCCTTGATCAGCAGGTCGTTGACCGAGACCTTGACCGGGCTGACGGCGTTGATCCGCTGCCGCAGGGCGAGCAGCTCGTCCACGGCGCAGGTCGCCCGGAGATAGAAGTGCGGGGTGTGCTGCTTGCTCTCCGTCAGGCGCCTGGCGATGGCTCGGCGCATCCGGGTGTGCGGGATGTCCTCGTGGTCGCCGGTGCCGGCCGGTGAGGCGGGCGCGGCGGCCTGCGGCACGGGGGCTGCCGCCGGGGGTGCCGGAGTCGCGGGCGGCTGGGTCGCCTGCGACCGCCGCGCCGCGACGGCTGCCTCGACGTCACGCCGGACGACGCGGCCACCGGGCCCGGTGCCGGTGAGGGTCTCGATGCCGACGCCCGCCTCCCGGGCCAGCCTGCGGGCCAGCGGACTGCTGAAGATCCGCCCGCCGCGATCCGGCCCACCGGAAGCCGGGGCGGCCGCGGGCTGTGCCACGGGCTCCTCCGGTACGTCCCGGCGCACCGCCTGCCGGGCCTCGCCGGGCGCGGCGACGCCGACACCGAGCTCCGCCAGCAGTGCGTCGATGTCACCGGTCTGCTCGCCGAGGGTGCCGAGCACGGCGATCGGGTCGCCGACCTCGATCTCGACGCCGGCCTCGTACAGCGCCTTGAGCAGCACGCCGTCCCGCTCGGCGGACACGTCCACCTCGGCCTTGTCGGTCTCGATGGAGACCAGCGCGTCGTCCTTGGTGAACGACGCCCCCTCCGCCACCTGCCAGGCGGACAGTACGGCCGTTGCCGCATCGGCGGCCACGGCGGGCATTCGGAACAGTTCTGCCATGATCAACCCTCCTGGGTGTTCTCTCGTAGGGGGAGGGTCAGTTCCCGGTGACCCGCTGGAGCGCGGCCACGACCTCTTCGGTCCGTGCGATCGCCGCCCGCTCCAGCACCTTGCTGATGCTGGGCGAGGACTCGCCGGCCTGGACGCGCTCGACCGGCTGGTCGAGCCAGTCGAAGTAGCGGCGCTGGATCTCGTCGGACAGCCAGCCGCCGTAGGAGGTGCCGATGGGGCCCTGCTCGGCGATGAGCACGTTGTTGGTCTTGCGGATGCTCTCGCCGAGGGTGTCCCAGTCGAGGCTGGCGCGGTCCAGCCAGCGCAGGTCGATGACCTCGGCGTCCAGGCCCAGCTGCTCGACGGCCTCCAGGACGTAGTTGGTCATCGCGAGGTACGTGACGATGGTGATCCGTGATCCGGTGCGGCGCACGGCCGCCTTGCCCACCGGCAGGCAGTAGTCGAGGTCGTCCACCGGGCCCGGACCGACCGAGTTGTACAGGTCGGTGTGCTCCAGCACGACGACCGGGTCCTTGCAGGTCAGCGCGGAGTTCATCAGGCCCACGTAGTCGAAGGGCGTGGACGGGGCGACGATCCGCCAGCCGGGGGCCGTGGCGAGGATTCCCGCCGGGTCCATGGAGTGCTGGGAGCCGTAGCCGGTGCCCATGGCGACCTTGCTGCGCAGGACGAGCGGGACGCCGGAGCCCTGTCCGTCGCCGCCGAACATGTGCCGGGCCTTGCCGATCTGGTTGAAGATCTGGTCGGCCGCGACCCACATGAAGTCGGCGTACATGAACTCCACCACCGGCTTGTACCGGCCGTCGAGCGCGATGCCGCCGGCCAGCCCGGCGAAGGCGTTCTCGCTGATCGGGGTGCCCAGGACACGGTCCGGATGGGCCTCGGCCAGGCCCTTGGTGGCGCCGTTGGTGCCGCCCTTGAGCCGGTGCACGTCCTCGCCCATGACGACGACCGACGAGTCCTCGGCCATGCGCCGGCTCATCACCTCGGCCACGACGTCGATGAACTTCCGCTGCTCCAGGCGCCCCTGGAAGGCGTCCGGGCCGGTCCCGGTGTCGGCGACGCGTATGCCGTCGAACTCGCTGAGGTCGCCGCGCACGCCGACGTCACGGAAGGACGGGTCGGGCCATTCGGCGGGCCTGATGCGACGGGTGCCCGGCTTGCCGTCGGGGTCGGGCTCCAGCAGCTCGTCGCCGATGGCGGCCATGACCGCCTTGGCGCGCGCGGTGCACTCCTCGATCTCGTCCGCGCTCAGGACGCCGTTCTCGACGAGCTGACGCGAGACGAGGGCGAGCGGGTCGCGGGCCCGCCACTCCTTCTCCTCGTCCTTGGTCCGGTAGCCGAACGCGCTGCCGGGGAACGGGCCGTTCTGGTGGAAGAAGCGGTAGACCTCGGCCTCGACGATGGTCGGCCCGCCGCCGGCGCGCATGTGGTCCACGGCCTCGCTCATGGCGAGGTACGTGGCGAGCGGGTCCATGCCGTCCACGCGCCAGCTGGGGATGTTGAAGCCCAGTCCGCGCGCCGACAGCCGGGGCTCGGCCGTCGCCTCGTCCACGTGGGTCGAGACGGCGTACTTGTTGTTCTCGATGAAGAAGCAGACCGGCAGCTTCCAGGCGGCGGCGAGGTTCATCGTCTCCAGCACGGAGCCGATGTTGACCGCGCCGTCCCCGAAGTAGGTCACCGATACGGCATCGGTGCCGGCCTGCCGCGCCGACCAGGCGAACCCGGCGGCCTGCGGCACGCCGCCGCCGACGATCGCGTTGGTGCCCATGGCCCCGGCCTCGCGCCACTGCAGATGCATGGATCCGCCCCGCCCCCGGCAGAAGCCCCTGGCCAGGCCGCAGATCTCGGCCAGGCTGCGCTGCAGGACGGTGCGCACGTCGGCGTCGACGGGGCGGCGCAAGTCGATGCCGTCGGGCGCGACGTAACCCAGTGCCTTGGCGAGGAACTGGTGGTGCCCCCGGTGCGAACCGCCGACGAAGTCGGCGCCGGTCAGCGGCAGCACCGAGCCGACGGCGCCGCCCTCCTGCCCGATGCTGGAGTGCGCCGGGCCGTGGACCAGTCCCTGGCCCGCCAGGTCGAGTACGTGCTCCTCGAAGGTCCTGATCAGCAGGGTCTGGGTGAACATCGAGGTCAGCAGCCGGGGGTCCGCGCCGTGCCAGTCCTTCTTGGTCGCCGTCACCTCGGTCCAAGGTGCGGCGGGGGCCAGTTTCCGGTGTGTGGGCATGAGCACTCTCCTGTGTGATTCGGTGAGCACTGTCGCAGCGAATGGATCCATAACCAATACCTCGTTACCGGAACGTTACGTTCAGATTTCGGGAGAGTCCATTGACTACGGCACCTGTGGCGGCGCAATGTGAGACGCATGGCGGATAAATGGATCCATTCCACAGATGGCCGGGGGCAGGGACTTCCCGGACTGGCCGGCGTCGAGCACATCGGCTTCACTGTTCCCGACCTCGAAGAGGCGACCCGGTTCTTCGTCGAGGTGATCGGCTGCGAGCACGTCTACTCGCTAGGCCCGTTCCGCTCCGACGGCACCTGGATGAGCGACCACCTCGGCGTCCACCCGCGCGCCGTGATGCGCGAGCTGCGCTTCTTCCGCTGCGCGGGCGGTCCGAACTTCGAGATCTTCGAGTACGAGGCCCCCGGACAGCAGACGCGCCCACCGGGCAACAGCGACGTCGGTGGCCACCATCTCGCCTTCTACGTCACCGACCTCGACGCCGCCGTGGAACACCTTCGACGGCACGGGGTACGGATCATGGGCGAACCCACGGCCAGCTCCGGCCCGAGCGAGGGGCAGCACTGGGTCTACTTCCTCACTCCCTGGGGAATGCAGCTGGAGCTGGTCTCCTATCCGGGCGGCAAGCGGTACGAGGCCGACTCACCGGTACTGCTGTGGCAGCCTTCCGTCTGAACACGCCACACCGGCCCCACCCGCCGCCGCGACACCGCACCAGGGAGAACCATGTCTCGCAAGCCGACCACCGGACCGGACACGCCCGGCCCCAGCGCCGCCGTCGCCAGCCAGCGCGTCGCGGACCATCTGCGTGCCGCCATCCTCAGCGGTGAACTGCGCCCCGGCGCACGGATCATGCAGGAGCAGGTCGCAGCGCAGCTCGGCGCCAGCCGGCTGCCCGTACGCGAGGCCCTGCGGATACTGGCGGCCGAGGGCCTGACCGTCGTGAAGTCCAACAGCGGCGCCTGGGTCTCCAGGATGGACATGGCGGAGTGCGAGGGCGTCTACAAGATCCGCGAACGCCTGGAACCGCTCGCCCTCGGCGAGAGCATCCCGCATCTGTCCGCCGCACAGATCGCCGAACTGGAGACGATCGCGCGGCAGATCGAGCTCACCACCGACGTGGACCGCTTCCTGGCCCTCGACGGCCGTCTCCACCTGCTCACCTACGCCGGATGTCGCGTCGCCCAGATCACCTCCATGGTCGACCGGTTCTGGAACACCACACAGCACTACCGCCGCGCCTTCGCCCGGCTGGCCGGCGACACCGGCTGGGAACTGATCCACGCCGAACACCGCCTGATCATCGATGCGATCAAGCGTGGCGACACCGTCGACGCCGAACGCTTTCTCACCGGCCACATCCGCCGCACACGGCTCGAACTGGCCCAGCATCCCGAACTGTTCACAGAGGAAGACCATGACAGCGACCACGCAGCAGACGCAGCAGGCCCCGCGGACTGAAGCCCGCCCCTTCGAGGGCCGGACCCTCCTCCTGTCCGGTGCGGGCGGCGGCATCGCCCGCGAGGTGGCCCGCCAGTTCCACGCGGCAGGTGCCAACCTGGTGCTCGGCGACCTGAACGCCGGGGCACTGGAGGAGTTCGCCGCGACGCTCGACCCCACGGGCGCCACCGTGATCACCCGCACCCTGGACGCGGCCTCGCCGGAGAGCAACAACGCCTTCGTCGCCGCCGCCGTCGAGACGTTCGGCTCGGTCGACTTCCTCGTACCCGCCGCCGGGATCTATCCGGAGCAGGCCGTCGCCGACATGACCGACGAGCAGTGGAACACCGTCATCTCGGTCAACCTCAACGGCGTCTTCTACCTCACCCGCGCCGTACTGCCCCACCTCAACGAGGGCGGCAGCATCGTCAATCTGACCTCCATGGCCGGTCACCGCGGCAGCGTCCGGCACGCGCACTACGCGGCGACGAAGGGCGCGCTGCTCGCCTTCTCCCGCAGCCTCGCCTGGGAACTCGGCTCCAGGGCACGGATCAACATGGTCTCGCCCGGCATCATCGAGACCCCCATGACCCGCGACTACGTCGCCGACCGCGGCGACACCGCTCTCGCCACCACCCCCCTGGGCCGCCTGGGCAGGCCGGAGGAAGTGGCCTCCGTCGTCACCTTCCTCTGCTCGCCCGCGGCGAGCTTCGTACAGGGCGAGGTCATCCATGTGAACGGCGGCATGCACATGATCTGAGCAGGAAGAAGAACACCGATGAAGAGAGCGGCAGTGCGAGTGGGAACGGAACAGGACATGACGACCGAAGCGGCGATCTACCCGGACCTGAGCGGCAGCTCCGTATGCGTCACCGGCGCCGCCCGCGGCCTGGGACTCGCGATGGCCGACGCCTTCGCGCACGCCGGATGCCATGTGCTGCTGCTCGACATCGACGGCGACGAACTGGACCGGGTGCGCCCCGCGATGGAGGCGCGCCACCCCGGCCAGGTGATCGCGACGGCCACCGCCCCGGTCAGCGACCAGGACGCCGTGACGGCGGCGCTGACCGCCTTCACCGCCCGGACGGGAGAGCTGTCCGTCATGGTCGCCAATGCCGGAGTGTCCGCCAACGCGTCGTCCCTCGATCTCGAACTCGACCGCTGGAAAACCGCGTTGGACGTCAACCTCACCGGGGTCTTCGTCTGCGCCCGCGCCGCCGCCCGCATCATGCGCGAGGGCGACGGGGGCGTCATCCTGACCACCTCGTCGATGTACGGAGTGACGGCCGGGCCCGAGCGCGCGGCGTACTGCGCGACCAAGGCGGCCGTCGCCTCCCTCACCAAGGTCCTGGCCGTCGAGTGGGCCCCGTTCGGCATCCGGGTCAACGCGCTCGCACCGGGGTACGTCGAGACCGACCTGCTGGCCCGGCTCTCCGACGCCGGCCGGCTGGACACCGGGGCGCTGCGCCGCCGCACCCCGCGCGGCCGCCTCGGCAGCCCCGAGGACATCGCGCACCTCGCCCTGTTCCTGTCCTCCGGGGTGTCCGCGAACATCACGGGCCAGGTGATGGTCAGCGACGGCGGCTGGACGGCCGACGGCTACGCGGTGGCACCGGCCTGACCGGAGGCGGGGCGGCGCCGATGCGGCCGTCTGATCTAAAGTACTCAGGCCGATTTCCGTACCGCGGACCTGAGAAGGAATCACGGATTATGCCCACTGAGACGTTCGAGTTTCAGGTGGAAGCGCGTCAGCTTCTGCAGATGATGATCCACTCGATCTACTCGAACAAGGACGTGTTCCTGCGTGAGCTCGTCTCCAACGCCTCCGACGCGCTCGACAAGCTGCGGCTCGAAGCACTGCGCGACGACTCGCTCGACGCGGATGTGTCCGACCTCCACATCGCCATCGAGACCGACCGGCAGGCCCGCACGCTGACCGTGCGGGACAACGGCATCGGGATGTCGCACGACGAAGTGGTCCAGCTCATCGGGACCATCGCGAACTCGGGCACCGCGAAGTTCCTGCGGGAGCTCAAGGAGGCCGAGGAGAACGCCGCGGCCGACGGCCTGATCGGTCAGTTCGGCGTCGGGTTCTACTCCAGCTTCATGGTGGCCGACGAGGTCACGCTGCTGACCCGGCGCGCGGGCGAGAGCCAGGGCACCCGGTGGACGTCCTCCGGCGAGGGCACGTACACGATCGAGACCGTCGACAGCGCTCCCCAGGGAACCTCCGTCACGCTCCGGCTCAAGCCGGAGGACACCGACGACCAGCTGCACGACTACGTCTCCCCGTGGAAGATCAGGGAGATCGTCAAGCGGTACTCGGACTTCATCACCTGGCCGGTCCGGATGGTTCCCGAGGCCACGGAGGGCGCGGACGGCGAGGAAGGGGCCGACGACGCCCCGCGCGAGCCCGAGACGCTCAACTCGATGAAGGCGCTTTGGGCGCGCTCGCGCGACGAGGTCACCGACGACGAGTACCACGAGCTGTACAAGCACATCAGCCACGACTGGAGTGCCCCGCTGGAGACCATCCGTCTCCAGGCGGAAGGCACTTTCGAGTACCAGGCACTGCTCTTCATCCCGTCGCACGCGCCCCAGGATCTCTTCATGCAGGGGTACCAGCGCGGCATCCAGCTCTATGTGAAGCGTGTCTTCATCATGGACGACTGCGAAGCGCTGATGCCGCCGTACCTGCGCTTCGTCAAGGGTGTCGTCGACGCGCAGGACCTGTCGCTCAACGTGTCGCGGGAGATCCTCCAGCAGGACCGCCAGATCCAGCTGATGCACCGGCGGCTGGCGAAGAAGGTGCTGTCGACGGTCAAGGACATGATGACCGCCGAGCCGGAGCGGTACGCCACGTTCTGGCGGGAGTTCGGCCGGGTCGTCAAGGAAGGGCTGCTGAGCGACTTCGAGAACCGCGAGACCATCCTCGGCATCGCGTCCTTCGCCACCACCCACGACAAGGACGAGCCGACCACGCTGCGGCAGTACGTGGAACGGATGAAGGACGGCCAGGAGCACATCTTCTACGTGACGGGCGAGTCCCGTCAGGCCATCGAGAACTCCCCGCACATGGAGGCGTTCCGCGCCAAGGGCGTCGAGGTGCTGCTGCTGACCGACCCCGTCGACGAGGTGTGGGTCGAGGCGGAGCCGGAGTTCGACGGCAAGAAGCTGCGGTCCGTCGCCAAGGGGGAGGTCGACCTCGGGACCGAGGAGGAGAAGAAGGAGGCCGCGACCGAGCGCGAGGGCCGGCAGCAGGAGTACGCGGATCTGCTCGGCTGGATGACGGACCATCTGAGCGGCACCGTCAAGGAAGTACGGCTCTCCTCGCGCCTCACCGTCTCGCCCGCCTGCATCGTCTCGGACACGCACGACCTGACGCCGGCCCTGGAGAACATGTACCGCGCCATGGGCCAGCCCGTTCCCGAGGTCAAGCGCATCCTCGAACTCAACCCGGAGCACGCGCTGGTCAGCGGCCTCAACCGGGCACACGCCGAACGCGGCGAGGACGACGGCGCCGGACTCCAGGAGACGGCCGAACTGCTCCACGACCTGGCGCTGCTGGCCGAGGGCGGCGAACTGAGCGACCCGTCGCGCTTCGTCAGGCTGATGGCCGACCGCCTCGAACGCACCCTGTGAACGCCCGCTGTCGGTGAATCCGCGCCGACAGCGGCACAGCGGCCGACGCTTCACGGTGGGCCGTGCCTCGTACGCCGGGGCACGGCCCACCGGCCGGTTCGTCCGCGTCGGCTCAGGACCGGGCCCGCACCGGGATGCGCATCACGCGGTCCGGGGCGAGTATCAAAGTACGGGCAGTGGCCCGGTTGCGCCCCGGCCCCCGAGGGCCGGCCCCCTTCCCCGGCGCTCCGGTCCGCTTCCCGGCCGCCGGGCAAGGGACCGTGCGGTGGCGGGAAGGCCATGCCCGGGCGGTTTCCGCGAAAGCCGTGCCCCGGGCGGTTTCCGGGACGGCGGTGTGCGCGGAAAACGAGTGGCACGCGCTCATGCGGCCGACATAGCTTGTGCGCCTGTGACCGATGCCCCGAAGAGCCCATCGCGCGAACCGCGTGCGACGTCCGCGGAACCGTCCACCGAGGAAGGCGGCCGACGGACGACGACAGCCGGCCTGCCGCCCCTGGGCTCCGAGGCCGCCGAGGGCATTTTCTCCCGGACGTACGCGGCGGCCACCTCGAGCTTCGCCGCGGTGATGTTCCTGACCGGCCTCGCCGCACTGGCCGTGGTGCCCACGCTCCCGACGGCCGCCCGGGACCTGGACGGGGTGTCGCTCTTCCCATTGGTGGCGGGCTGTTTCGTGGCCGCGAGCCTGCTGGGCGGCGTGCTGGGCGGCCACTGGGCCGACCGCGCGGGGGCGAACCGTCCGCTGGCGGCGGGCATGGTGCTGGCCGTGATCACCCTGCTGGTCTCGGCGAGCAGCACCTCGATCTGGCAACTGGCCGCCGGGCGCTTCGTGGACGGAGTGGCGGGCGGGATGGTCGCGGTGGCCATCAACACCGCGATCGGCCAGGCGTATCCCGAGCGGCTCCAGCCGCGCGCCCTGGCGCTGATGAGCGCCTGCTGGATCATTCCGTCACTGGTGGGACCTCCGCTGGCCGGGCTGGTGGCCGAGTGGTGGTCCTGGCGTGCGGTCTTCTACGGCCTGGCGGCGCTCACGGCGCTTCCGGCGCTGGCGGTCGTGGCCCTGCTGAACGGCCGTTCCTGGAAGGCGGCGCCCGCGCTGTCGAAGGAGCGGACCCCGCGCCCCGCCCTGACGATCGCGGTGGCGGTGAGCGTGGGTGCGGCGCTGGGCCAGTACGGAGTTTCGGGCTGGGACACGCGCCATCTGCTGTTCGCGGTGGCGGGACTCGCACTGATGGTGCTGTTCGCCTTCCGGCTGCTGCCGGCGGGCACCTGGCGTGCCGCGCGAGGACTGCCGGCCACGGTGCTGCTGCGCGGGCTGAGCTCGGGGGTGTTCTTCACGCTGGAGGCGTTCGTGCCGCTGATGCTGGTCACCGGCCGGGACGTGGCCCCCGTGGTGACGGGTCTGGCCTTTACCGGCGCCGCCGTGGCGTGGGCCGCCTCCTCCTGGGTGCAGGGCCGGCTGCCGGAGCGGACGCCCCGTCACCGCCTGGTCGTGGTCGGGGCGTTGGTGCAGGTGGTGGCGATCGTGATCGCCTCCGTCGGGTCGCTGCCCGGGATGCCGGCGATCATCGCCGCGTCCTCCATGGTCGTCGCGGCCGTCGGCATGGGCCTGCTCGCCCCGTCCCTCACGGTGCTGTCCCTCGCCCACGCCCCGGCCGGCCGTCAGGGCTACGCCAGCAGCGCGATGCAGACCAACCAGAACCTGGGCCAGATCCTGGTTCTGGGCGTCGCTTCCGCCGTCTTCAACGCCTTCCTGGGCGGCGGATCCAGCGACCACGTCGGCTACGCCGCCGCCTTCGGACTGCTGCTCGTGCCCGGAATCCTGGCAGTCGTGCTCGCGGGCCGGGCCCGCGGCGCGTGAGCCGGGCGTGTCGGGGCCGGGGCGGGCGAGCCCGGCGCGAACCGAACGGCAGGAACCGGACGCGAGGTGCCGGGAGGCCGCGGCGCACGAACATCGGAAACGCGCCGGAAACACGCACAATCCGGCGAAAAGTGATCCTGTGGGCGGCAGGTGTATATCCCTAGGCTCTGTCCCATGCGTGTACTTTTCGCCTCGACCCGCGGACCGGGCCACTTCCACCCGCTCGTCCCCCTCATCGACGCGTGCACGGCGCGGGGTGACGACGTCCTGGTCGTCGCTCCACCGGCACTCGAATCGTTACTGGCGACCCGGAAACAGCCCTACCGCATCGGCGGGGAACCACCCCAGGAGGAGATCGCGCGGGCCATGACGTCCGTGCTGGCGCTGCCACCGGACGACGGCGTCGCGATGATGGTCACGGAGGTGTTCGGCCGGCTCGGGATCGCCGCGATGCTTCCCGCGCTGGAGGAGGCGTGCCGCGACTGGCGGCCCGACCTCGTCGTGCACGAGGCGTACGAGTTCGCGTCGGTGGTGGCCGCCGAGCGGCACGGCATCCCGCGGCTCCGGGTCGCGGTCTCGGCCGCGCGGTTCACCCGGTCCACCGACACCCTGCTCGCCCCCGTGTTCGCCCCGTACGGAACGGGCATCACGGAACGTCTCCTCGCCACCCCGTATCTGACCCGCCTGCCGGCTTCCCTGGACCCCTCGTCGTACGCCGTTACCCACCGCTACCACGAAACCTCCCGACCGGGCGGACTGCCGGACCGGTGGGGCGGAGCGGCGGAACCGCTGGTCCATCTCACCCTGGGCACCGAGGCGGGCGCCCTGCCGACCGCGGTCGGCCTGTACCGGGGGCTCGTCGAGGCGGTGAGCGAACTGCCGGTGCGGGTACTGCTCACCACGGGACACCTCATCGAGGCGGCGGACCTCGGACCGCTGCCGTCCCAGGTCCATGTGGAGCAGTGGGTGCCGCAGGCGGACGTCCTGCGCAGTGCGTCCCTCGTGGTCTGCCACGGCGGCTCCGGGACGGTGTTCGGCGCCCTGGCGGCCGGTGTCCCGCTGGTCTGCGTCCCGCTCTTCGCGGACCAGCCCGTGAACGCCCGGCTGGTGGCCGACGCGGGGGCGGGGACGGCCGTCACCCCGACCGGCGGCCCTGCGGACGAGGCGGCGATGCTGGGCGCCGACGACGTACGGGCCATCCGCGCGGCCACCGAACTGGTTCTCGCGGAACCGTCCTACCGTGCCCGCGCCGAGCGCCTGGCCGACGAGATGCGGTCCACCGTCACGGTCGGGGAACTGCTCGGTACCCTCGCGCCGTGACCTGTGCGGCGGGCGCCGGAGGGCGTCATCCGGAGGCCGGCAGGCGTTCGATGGCGACCAGCGCCGCGTCGTCCCCCAGGCTGCCGCCCGCGTGCCGCAACAGGTCGGCGCACAGGGCCTCCAGCAGGGCTTCGGGGCCCGTGCCGGACCGCGAAGCGGCCCGTTCCCGCAGCGGATAGAAGCGCCCCGACCGGTCCCGGGACTCGATGACGCCGTCGGTGTACAGGAGCAGGGTGTCACCGGCCTCGAAGCGGAACGTCTCCGCCGTGTGGTCGGTGATCACCAGACGGGTCAGACCGAGCGGCGGGGCCGGCGTACGGACATCGAGCGGGATCACCTCGCCTGCCCGCAGCAGGAGCGGCGGTGGATGACCGCAGCTGACCAGGCGGATCTCGGCGGCGTCGTCGGGGACGTCGAGCACGGCCGCGGTGACGAACGACTCCGCGAGGTCCGGGTCGTCCTGCCCGTGTGCCCGCGCCTCGGCCGTGTCGTCGGGGCACGGCGCGATGCTCATCTCCAGCTGGGCCACCAGTTCGGGCAGTGTCCACCGCTGGCGCGAGAGAGCGTGGAAGGCGCCCAGGACGCTCGCCGCCTCGCCGATCGCGGCGAGCCCCTTGCCGCGTACGTCGCCGATGATCAGGCGGGTGCCTTCCATGGTGCGGGCGGCGGCGTAGAGGTCGCCGCCGATCTGCGCCTCCTCCTCCGCCGCCAGATAGACCGAGGAGATGCGCAGCGGGCCGCTCCGTCCGGGCAGCGGACGCAGCACCACGTGCTGTGCCGCCTCGGCCACCGAACGCAGCTGGGTCACGGCCCGCTCGCTGCGGACCCTCAGATGGGCGAAGAAGGTGGCCATGACGGAGATGAGCACGAGCGCGACGATCTGGTAGGTGTGGTTGAGGTCGTAGAGACTGGTGCGCGCGGCCACCAGGACTTGTGCCAGCACGGCGACCAGGCCGACGAAGGCGGTCATGCGCGGACCGGTGAACGAGGCGGCCATCGCGGGCGCCGCCACCAGGAACGGACCGAGATGGACATCCGTCGGTGCGAGGAAGTCGACCACCGTGACGACGGCGATCAGCACGAACGGCATCACCAGGAGCGCGTTCCTGCGCCTTCGGGACTCACGGACCGAATCCAGGAAGCGCGGGGAAGCCATGCTTCCGGGATACCTCACTCGGCCCGTTCCCGCTCCTTGTACGCCGGTGACCACCGGCCCGGCCGGTGGTCACCGGCGTACTCGGCGGCGCCGCCCGGCCGGCCGTGTCCGGTGTCCTACGGAACGAGCAGCGAATCCGAGAGGCGGGGCGACGGTGGCATTGCGCCGTCCAGCGTCGCGGAGTGCAGCGCGGCGTGCTCCTCGCGGGAGACGACCGACCGGCCGCCGCACACCGTGAGCCGGCGCCCCTGCGGGGTCGTCCACCGCACCTCGGCGTGGTCACCGGCCACCGCCACCTCGGGACCGGGCTGCGCACCCCGCCGCGAGCCGGACGGCACCAGGGACAAGGTCCCCGCCGCGAAGGTGTCGCCGAGCGCCGCCCAGTCCAGCTCGGCCGGGGTGGCGCTCTCGAAGAGCACCACTTCGATCCGTACCCCGTCGGCGCGCGGCACCAGCCGGGCCGTCGGCGTACAGCCGCCGAACGCACCGCCGGCCAGCCTGAAGTCCAGCCGGGCCGTGCCCAGGTCGAGTTCGAGCCCGCCGTCGATCGTGGACGGCTCCGCCACGGGCGGCGCGCCGATCGCGTCCACGACCAGCCGCAGCGAGCGCGTCCGGAACCGGTCGCCCGGCTCGATCATGTCGAGGTGGTGGTGCCGGTCGCCCGCCGGGCAGGCGAACCCCGCCAGCCAGGCGACGTGCGGACCGCTCTGCACGGTGGAGAGCACGCCCGAGGCGAAATCGAAGTCCTCGGCGCCGTCGTCCTTCATCAGATGGACGTGCAGATGCCCGGAGGTCCCGTCCGGGCGGACCCAGTGGCCGAACAGCGGACGCCGCTGCAGCCAGGTGTCCTGGTGGTTCACGCTGCCCAGCGTGGCGACCGCGTCCAGCCAGGTGGTGCCCGTCTCCGGGGACGGGGCCCCGGTGAACAGCTCCCGGTGCTCGTGCTCGCCCGCCAGCCCCCGCAGCCGGGGCAGGACCCAGTCGGGCATCCGGTAGTCCACGCAGGACTCCACCCCGGTCGCCATCTCGCCCCGGACCGGGCTGGGCACCGGCGAGCCGAGCTCCCCGCGCACCGCCTTCGCCAGGAACGGCGGCACCCCCAGGTCGTTGCTGTAACAGCGGGCCATCGGGCCGGAGAGCTGGCGGGTCGGTGGGTGCCAGCGGGCCAGGAAGTGCAGCCAGAGCCGGTCGTGCAGCCGGTCGTTGAGCTCCAGCACCTCCGCGTCGTCGACATGCTCCCTGATCAGGGTCAGGGTCTGGAGCACGACGCCCCAGTAGGACGGGCTGTTGAACTCGGTGAAGCTTCCGGTGCCGTCGATGGCCCGCGAGAGCCGCACCATGCGGTCCTTGCCGTACGCGAACAGCTTCTCGTCGCCCAGGAGCTTCCCGGCGGCGAGTGTCACGAAGGTGCCCATGACCGCGACGTTGGTGTACGTCAGATGCACGTTCCTGCGGACGATCGACGCGGCCGCGTGCCGCAGCGACTCCCGCAGCTCGTGCCGCACGTCGGCCGGCAGACCGTCGCCGTGGCGGGCGTCCACCAGCAGCAGGGCGATGCCGAGGAAGTCCGCCCAGTTCCAGTCGGCCGGGTCCATCTCGGCCGCCGGTTCCTCGGCGTAGTAGCCCCAGATCCCGTAGGTGGCGTTCTCCGGCGACCGGTCCTGGAGCCCGGCGATCCGCCGGATCACGGCGTGGGCGCGCTCGGCGTCCCCCTCGCCGCCCCGTTCCAGCAGAAGGAGGGCGTAGTGCAGGGAGTTGCGCGTGGGGTGTGCGAGACCGCCCTTGATATGGGTGTGGATGGGGTTGTACGGGGCCTCGACCTGCAGCAGGTTCGCCTCGGAGTCCCAGCAGCGGTCGCCCTCGGCAAGGGCTGCTCGCAGCAGGGCGCGGTCGTACTCGGCGGCCGACCAGGCAGGGTGCACGGGATGTCCTCCAGCTCGCGATCGTCGGACCGACGATCTTGGGAAAGGGCTTGGGAAACGTTTTCCAGAGGCTAAGCCGACGTCTACGCTGCGGCAAGGGGTATTCATAGGGCTCCGGGGCGATGCCCGCACCGAACCCATTGACGCGGCGATATCGGGCGGTGCAAGGTGACCCCGGCTGGAAAACGCTTTCCAGCCGGTTTCCGGTCTGCCCCTGAATGGAGTCCCCGATGAGACCCTCCCTGCGCATCGCCCTGACGGGCGTCACCGCGGGTGCGCTCGTCTGCGTGCTTGCCTCGTGTTCCGGTTCCGGCAGCGACACGGCCGCCGACGGCACGGTGACGATCACCGTCTCCGGGCGCCCGCCCGCCACCAACGCGGCCGCGCTCAAGACGTTCGACGCGCGGGTCGCGGAGTTCCAGAAGGCGAACCCCAAGATCAAGATCAGGGCGAACGAGTACCAGTACGACCAGCAGAGCTTCCAGACCAAGGTGGGCGGCGGCAGTCTGGAGACGGTCGTACGGGTGCCGCTGACCGAGATGTCGGGCCTGATCAAGCGCAGGCAGATCGCCGATCTCTCCTCGGAGTTCAAGACGCTGAAGCACAGCGAGGACTTCGACGACGTCGCCCTCGGGCCCGCGAAGGGCGTGGACGGCAAGCTGTACGGCATCCCCACCGAGGAGTACGCCCTCGGTCTTGTCTACAACCGGGATCTGTTCGAGAAGGCCGGACTCGACCCGGACAAGCCTCCGACCAGCTGGTCGGAGGTCCGTACGGCGGCCAAGGCGATCTCCGAGAAGACCGACGCCACCGGATACGCGCAGATGACCAAGGAGAACACCGGCGGCTGGATGCTCACCGCGATGGCGTACTCCTTCGGCGACAGCATGCAGGAGGAGTCCGGCGGCAAGTGGGCCAACAGCTTCGACCGCCCCGGCAGCGGGGCCGAGAAGTCGCTGAAGGCGCTGAAGGAGATGCGCTGGACGGACGACTCGATGGGCAGGAACCAACTGCGCAACATCACCGACATGGAGAAGGACTTCTCCGCCGGGAAGATCGGCATGACGATCGCCGGACCGAGCATGGTCGGCCACTACATCCAGCAGTACAAGGGCGACCCGAAGACCATCGGCCTCGGCGCCATGCCCGTCGACGGCACCGGCAAGCGGACCCTGGCCGGCGGCACCATCGCGGTGATCAGCCCCAGGGCCACCGCGCAACAGCGCGAGGCCGCCGCGAAGTTCATCGACTTCTACTACCTGTCCACCAAGTACGACGCAGGGCTCGCCGAGAAGGACGCGGTGGCCAAGAAGAAGGACGGTGCCGCCATCGGTGTGCCGACCGTGCCGTTCTACGAGCCGGCCATCGCCGGTCCGGTCCAGGCCGCGGTCGACAAGCAGGCCAACGTGCCGATCGGGAACTTCGCCCCGTACAGCAGCACGCTCGGCGACTACGAACTGGCCATCGAGCCGCCCGTCGAGGCACAGAACGTCTACAAGGCCCTCGACAGCGCCGTACAGGCCGTACTGACCCGCGAGGACGCCGACCCGGCGGAGCAGCTGAAGAAGGCCGCGGCGCAGGTCGAGTCCCAGGTGGAGCGGGCGCAGAACTAGCAGCACGCCCCGCGGCCCAGCGTCCGGTCCATCAGGCAGTGAGCACAGCACGAGGAGAGGCGAGGAGACGTCAATGAGCAGGTCGCAAGCGCCTGCGGCGCCCGCCGGGAACCGCACCCGGAAGGACCGGACGAGGAAACAACGTTCCGCCGACCCCTCCGCGGCCCGGCCACGGACCCCCGAGGGGCCGCCGCGCACCGCCTCCCCGCACCGCGGCGGCCCGGCGGAACGCTTCGTCCGCTGGGTCAGGCAAGGAGGTGTCACCACCATCCTGTTCGGCCTGCCGATGGTGCTGTGTTTCGCCTACTTCTCGTGGTGGCCGATCGTCCAGAGCGTGCAGCTCAGTTTCCAGCAGACCAATCTGGTCGACCCCGCCACCTGGGTGGGCCTGGACAACTTCCGGCATGTGCTGGAGGACCCGCTGCTGTGGAAGGCCGTGAAGAACACCGCGCTGTTCGCCGTCCTCGCCCTGGTGATCGGCTTCCCGGTACCGCTCTTCCTCGCCGTGCTGATCTCCGAACTCCGGCGCGGCGGAACCCTGTTCCGGATCCTCGCCTACCTTCCGGTGGCGATCCCGCCGGTCGTGTCGGTGCTGCTGTGGAAGGTGTTCTACGACCCGGATGCCGGGCTGTTCAACCAACTGCTGGCCCATGTGGGCCTGGGCCCGTACCCGTGGCTCCAGTCCACCGACACCGCGATGCTGTCGATCGTGCTGGAGGCCACCTGGGCCGGCTTCGGCTCCACGGTCATCATCTATCTGGCGGCGCTCGGCTCCGTGCCGACCGAACTCTACGAGGCCGCCGAGATCGACGCCGCGGGTATCTGGCGCCGGGTCTGGCACATCACCCTGCCGTCGCTGCGCGGGGTCGTCCTGATCATGCTGCTGCTCCAGATCATCGGCACCCTCCAGATCTTCACCGAACCCTTCGTGATGACGGACGGCGGCCCGGAGGACTCCACCCTCACCATCCTGATGCTGATCTACAACTACGCCTTCCAGAACGGCGACTTCGGAGCCGCGACCGCACTCAGTGTGATGCTGGCCCTCGTGCTCGGCGTGCTCTCGGCGATCTATCTGCGGGCGACGAGGAGCTGGAGCAACTGATGGCCCTACAGACCCCCATCCGCACCCGCCGGGGCAGCCGTTCCGAGGAGAGCGCACGCGGACTCATCTCCAGCGCCGACCGGCGGCGCACCTCCGTACGGTTCTCGCTCCGCTCCGTGCAGACCCTCTCGCTCCTGCTGCTGCTCGCCTTCGGAGCCGCGCCCCTCTACTGGACGTTCAAGGGCGCCGTCTCACCGACCCAGGAGCTGCTGCGCGACCCGCTGGCGCTCTGGCCCGAACACGCGCAGTGGGAGAACCTCTCCCGCGCCTGGAGCGAGCTCCAGGTCGGCCAGTACCTCTGGAACACCGTGGTCCTGGTCACCGGATCGGTCGTCGCCCACCTCGTGGTCGCCACCACCGGCGGCTACGTCCTGTCCGTGCTGCGCCCCAAGTGGGCGGCGCCCGTGCGGTGGATGGTGCTCGCCACCCTGTTCATTCCCGGCTCCATCTCCCTGGTGGCGCTCTACCTCACCGTGCTCGACCTGCCGGGCCTCGGCATCTCCCTCGCCAACAGCCCCTGGGGCGTCTGGCTGCCGCACGCGGCCAGCGCCTTCACCGTGCTGATCGTGATGAAGTTCTTCGACGGCATCCCCCGCGAACTCTTCGAGGCCGCCAAGGTCGACGGGGCGGGGCCGTTCACCATCTTCCGCCGGATCGTGCTGCCCATGTCGAAGCCGATCCTCGCGGTGGTGACCCTGCTGACGGTCATGAACTCCTGGAAGGACTTCCTCTGGCCGCTGATCGTCATCCCGGACACCGAGAAGCAGCCCATCTCCGCCGCACTGCCGCGCCTCGCGGAAACGGCGGAACAGTCGCTGCTCATCGCCGGGATGCTGCTCGCCATCCTGCCCCCGGTCGTGCTGTTCCTGATCTTCCAGCGGCAGATCGTCCGCGGCGGGGGAGGCTTCACCGGCCTCAAGGGATGAGACCACCCGGGCACCGGTGCCGGACCCCCGTCCGCGCCGGCCGACGGCGGCAGCGGTGCCCGCCGACGGCATACGGGCCGGTGTGCTCCGCCGGGGTACAGCCGACGGAGCACACCCCCACCCGGGAACCACCGAACGCACCGCGCCGATCCGATCGAGAGGTTGCCTCGATGGAACAGAACGGCACGATCCGGCCAGGTCCTCTGGCTCCGGCCAGAATAAGGGGTCGCTCCCGGCGGCCTGCCGCATGGGGCGGAGCCGCCGCCCTGCTCGGCTGTCTGCTGGTGGCGGCTCCGCTGCCCGGCACGGCCCCGGCCGCCCACGCGGCCGGCACCCTCACCGTCACCTCGCCCGACCTGATCTTCGTCAAGGGACAGGCGAAGATCACCCTGACCTCCGACCAGGCCTCCGTGGCCTGGAAGGCCGTCGACGACCAGGGCCTGACCGTCGCGTCGGGCACCGCCCCGGTCTCCGGTGGCACGGCCACCGTCGACGTCACGAAGCTCGGCAGCGGCTACTACACACTCACGGCGACCGCCGGCACCACCACCCGTACCGCCGACTTCGGCGTACTGACCGCGCTGACCGGCAAGGAACAGCAGGACACCCGCTTCGGCACGGGCATCCACTACGGATGGAACGACGGCGACGACCAGAAGCTGCTGCGCTCGGTCAAGCTGATGGGCATGCACGGGATCCGCTCCGACATCAACTGGGGCGCCATCGAGAAGACCCCCGGCACGTACTCCTGGAGCACCTACTCCACCGACCAGCACATCCCGTACGCCAAGTCGCAGGGGCTGACCGCCCTGCCCATCTCCGGTTACCGCAACGCCAATTACGACGGCAACCGGACGCCTGCGTCCGACGAGGCGCTTGAGGCGTACGGGAAGTTCACGGCCGCCGCCGTGGAGAAGTACCAGCAGTCCTCGAAGGAAATCGAGATCTACAACGAGTACAACTCGACCGGCTTCAACAACGGCACCTGCGGGATCACCGCCGACTGCTACCTCAAGCTGCTCCAGGCCAGCTACGGCAAGGTGCACGCCAAGGTCCCGGACGCCACCGTGGTCGGCGGCGGACTGGCCGGTCTCCAGACCGACTGGCTGAAGCGGCTGTACGCGATCGGCGGCCTCAAGTACATGAACGCGCTCAGCGTTCACCACTACGGCTACCCGAACCCGCCCGAGACCGCGCTGGAGAAACTGCCGCAGGTACGCGCCGACCTGGACGCGGCGGGCGGCAAGGACTTCCCGCTGTGGATCACCGAGAACGGCTACCCGACCCACAGCGACGGCGTCACCCCGGCCCAGCAGGCCGCATATGTGCCGCGCGCCCAGATTTTCTCGTTCGCCTCCGGTGTCAATCGCTACTACTGGTACGACCTCACCAACGACGGCACCGACGCCACCAACAAGGAACACAACTTCGGCGCCTTCAAGCGCCCCACCGCGGACGTCAAGGCCTGGCAGCCCAAGCCGTCCGTGGTCACCGAGGGCGTGCTGATCCGCCAGCTCGCGGGCCGCGCCTACGCGGGCCGTGACGACGCCGGTTCCGCCGACGTCCGCTCGTACCGCTTCGGCACCGGAACCAACACGGTCCGGGCCCTGTACACCACGGCCGCGACACCGGGAACGGCGGAACTGTCGGCCACCGGCCCGGTCACCGTCACGGACCAGATGGGCCACGACAAGACCTACCTCCCGGTCGGCGGCAAGCTGCAGCTGGGCATCGACGGCAAGGTGCTGTACGTCAAGGGCGCGGTGAGCGCGGTCAAGAGCGTGAGCGGCCCGGTGTTCTCGCTCCGGCTGCCGCAGCACTCCAACACCGAGGAGACCGTCGACGCGGTGCTCCAGGTGGACGGCACCGAGGGCCGGACGCTTCCGCTGCGCTACGACTTCCGGATCGCCGGGGAGAAGTACCGGGTCACGGCCGAGCCCGGCAAGGTCGTCCGCCGGAGCATCGAGCTGCCCACCTCGGTCCTCACCGGCCCGCGCACGGTCAGCGGCACGGTCGGACTCGGGCCGGTGAACCTCGCCCGCCTCACCTCCGACACCGAGGTGGTGCCGCCCACCCAGGTCACCTTCGACCCGGTGGTGAAGAAGGCCGCCCCGTTCGCCGCCGGGCTCAAGGTGACCGTCACCAACAACCGCGTCCGCGGCCCGCTCGAACTCACCAAGCTGGACTGGCAGGTGAACGAGGGCACCAGCTACCTGGACCGGGGCACCGTCGACGGGCCGATCGAGGTCGGCCCCGGGGCCAGCGCCTCGTACACCGTGGACGCGCGCAACATCAAGCAGTGGAAGCGCTACTGGACGGCCGCCTACATCAACACCCCCGACGGCGCCAGAACCGCGGTGGGCGCCTGGAACGGCTGGGGTTCCGTCCAGCCGGGCGGCACCGATACCACCACCCCCATCGACGTCGTCGCCGACGGATCGGTGAACTACAAGGGCGGATACAACGGCGCGGCCGACCTGTCGGGCACCGTCCGGCCCCAGTACACCGACGCCGGACTCGTACTCAAGGGCGCGATCACGGACAACGCCCTGGCGCAGCCCGCCACCACCGCCGAGAACATGTGGCAGGGCGACAGCATCCAGTTCGCCGTCACCCCCCAGGCGCCTGGCCGAAGCAAGCAGTACGTCGAGTTCGGCGCCTCGCTCGTGGGCGGCGAGCCGCAGGTCCACACCTGGCGGGCGCCCTCCGGCCAGTCCGCGGGACCGACGCCCGGCGCCACCGCGCAGATCACCCGTGACGCCACCACCACCCGCTACACGGTGACGGTGCCGTGGGCCTCGCTCGGCCTCGCCGGCAAGCCCACCGCGTCCATCGGACTCGGCTTCGTCGTCAACGACAGCGACAACGACGGCCGGGCACGCGGCTGGTCGGAGTGGGGCGGATCCATCGCCAACAACTCCAAGAGCGCCACCGGCCTGCGGGCCGTCCAGCTGACCGACTGATCCACCCCCGAAACGGGCGGGGCCGGGCGCACCTGACAGCGCCCGGCCCCGCCGCCCGGTGCCCTGCCGCCGCGCGGCACACTGTCCCGATCCCCGACGTGAGGAGACCAGCTCATGGCCCTGTTCGACCTGCCGCTGCCCGAACTCCGCGCCTACCGGCCGCAGATCGACGAACCGGACGACTTCGACGCCTTCTGGTCGAAGACCCTCGCCGAGACCCGCGCCCACGACCCCGCGGTCTCCTTCGAACCCGTCGAGACCGGGCTGACCGGCACACGCACCTGGGACGTCACGTTCGCCGGCTTCGGCGGCCACCCGGTCAAGGGCTGGTTCACCGCCCCCGCGCACGCTGAGGGCCCGCACCCGCTCGTCGTCCAGTTCCACGGCTACAACGGCGGCCGCAGCCTTCCGCACTGCTGGGGCCTGTGGCCCATGGCCGGATTCGCCCACTTCATCATGGACGTGCGCGGCCAGGGCAGCGGCGGCAACGTGGGCGACACCCCCGACCCGGTCGGCTCCGGCCCCTCCCACGCGGGCTTCATGACCCGGGGCATCGAGGACCCGGAGAGCTACTACTACCGCCGCGTCTACGCCGACGCCGTACGCGCAGTGGAAGCGGCCCGGTCGCATCCGCTCGCCGACCCCGCCCGCACCGTCGCGCTCGGCGGCAGCCAGGGCGGCGGCATCACTCTCGCGGTCGGCGGACTCCTCCCCGACCTGGCAGCCATCGCCGCCGACGTCCCGTTCCTCTGCCACTTCGGCCGGGCCGTCACCCTCACCGACGCCAACCCGTACGCGGAGATAGCCCGCTACCTCAAGATGCACCGCGGCAAGGAGGAGACCGCCCTGCGCACCCTGTCGTACTTCGACGGGGTGTCCTTCGCCGCCCGGGGCACCGCCCCCGCGCTCTTCTCCGTCGCGTTGATGGACCAGGTCTGCCCGCCGTCCACGGTCTTCGCCGCCCACAACGCCTACCGCGGGGAGAAGGAGATCGAGGTCTACCCGTTCAACGGACACGAGGGCGGTGCCATGTTCCAGGAGGCCGCCCAGCTCCGCTGGGTGCCGAAGGCACTGAACAGCATGGTCTGAACCCCGCCGTACCCCGGCCGGCGTGGTGTGGATCACGGACAGGCCGTGGACACCGTGTATATGGTCCACCGGGGCACGTCAATGCCCCGTGACGTGCGAGGACAAGGGCGAACAGTGCGGCAGAGAGCCTATGCGCAGTCGATGCGCGTCATCGCGTGCGCGCTGATGGCGTGGCAGGTCTGGATGATGTGGTACATCGCCAGCCACGAGGCGGCGGGGGTGAAATGGTCCTGCGACCTGGCCGGGGGGTGCGCCAGTGACCAGCTCGCGTCGATGTCCCCGTTGCTCGGCATCGGCTTCGCCGTCGTCCTCGGCCTGCTCTGCGCCCGGTACCTGCACCGGGCGGCACCGGGCGCGATGATCGCACTCTCCGCCGTCGCGGCCGCGGTCGGCTGGTACGACGCGCTGGCGGAGGGCCAGGTCGAGCGGGACACCGTCACCAGCTTCCACATCTTCCTTCCGCTCGGTGACTTCACCGTCTCCCAGTGGCTCACCTTCCTGTGGTCCGCCGCGGGCGTGGGCTGTCTCGCCGCCTGGTGGGGCGCGGCGGTGAGCCTGCGGCGCACCGCGGGGCTGCGCAGGCTGTCCCGCCGCTACCGCACGGCCGACGCGGTGCTGGAGGGCTGGCGGCCGGTGGGCCGCAAGTACGGTGAGGTCACCGCGGTGTTCGACGACGAGGACGGGGTGCGCCACGAGGTCCCGGCCGTTGTGGAACGCGTCGCCCTCAGACGCGACACCCTCGCCGTGTACGACGCCGACCGCCCCGGCGACCCGGCCCTCACCAGGGTCGCCATCCCCCGCCGGAAGTTGCTGCGCATCTCATGACCACGTCGACCTCTCCCGCGCCCTCCCTGCGAAACGCCCTGCGGCTGCTCACCGTGGTGTTCGCGACCGGCACCGGCCTCGCGCTGGCCGCAGTGGTCCAGGGCGCCCTGGACGGCCCCCGCTGGCTGCTGATCGTCGGGCTGCCGGTGACGGCCCTGGCCCTGGCGGCGTACGGCAGGGCGGCCGAGGACATGAAGTCGGGCGTCGCCGCCCCCGGGCTGCGCTCCGGCGGTCCGCGCGCCTTCGCGCCCGCCGTGGTCAACGGGGTGAGGGCGGTGAACAAGAAGAACGGCCGGACCGCCATCGACGGGCAGGCCGTGGACTCCGTGTTCGCCTTCGACCTGACCGTGATGACCGACGACCTGCCCCCGTACCGGATCGAGGTCCGTCACCCCCTCGACCTGCAGGGGCTGCTGCACAGGTCCAGGGCGGTCGTCGAGTACGACCCCGAGCAGCCCTGGCGGGTCGTCATCCCCAACAACCCGCCGCGCGAGTGGCTGGCCCGGGCGGAGTGTCTCGTTCCGCCGGTGGGCGAGGTGAAGCGCCGGGCCGGCGGCGTTCCGGCCGGGTTCCGCGCGCTGGTGTCGGGCGTGGTGATCGCGGCCGTGCTGCTGGTACTGGTACGGGTGCTGGGCTGAGCCGCCGCGGGCTCAGCCGTTGCGCGGGTACTTCTTGAGCACCTTGCCGTTGATGTCGGCCCGCAGATAGGCGCCGCCGTACTCGTCCGAGACGTAGACGCTCAGCGTCGGCTGGTAGTCGTCGAACGGCGAGGCCGGGTCGATGTCCACGTAGTGGGTGGTGGGCTCGGCGACACCGAGCTCCTTGTCCGCCCGGCGGATCAGCCCCGGCAGGGCGTCCCAGTTGAACTTGTCCAGGTCCACGGACTTGGAGCCCGATATGAGGGTGCCGCCCGCCCGTTCCCGGGTGGCCTTGCCGTCCCGGTAGGCGAAGACGTCGTACAGGGCCTTGTTCTTCGCGATCGGGGCCTCAACACTCGCGTGCACGTCGTACAGCGTGAACGACGTGACCTCGGTGGTGCCCATCACCGGCTTGAGGGCCGCGATGACGGACCGTGCGCCGGAGGGCGTCAGCAGGTTCTCGGGCGCGGTGGGCTTCTGCGAGGTCTCCTTCTCCTCGGCGGGGGAGGGCCCGCCCGAGGAGGCCGGGGGGGCCGGTGCCGAGCCCCGGCCGGAGGCGGACGGGGTGCTGCCGGAAGCCTTCGTGTCCTCGGCGGGCAGCAGCGACCACACCAGCACCCCGGTCAGGGCGGTGCCCGCGACCGCGGTGGAGATCGCGACGGCACGGCCCCGCCTGACCCGGCGGCGGATCTCCTGGGTGCCCAGCGTCGCGGGCTGCGGGCGCGGGGGAGCGGTGACGGGCGGACGTCGCACGGGGGCGGTGGGCAGGACGGTGGTCGGGCCGGGGGGACCGAAACCGGGCGGCACCGCGTCCTGCCGGGTGGGCGCCGCCGGACGGGGCGGCACGGCATCCTGCGGCGCCGCACGGCCCGGTCCGGCCGCCGGCGCCGGCTCGCTCACCGCCGCGAGCATCCGGTCCAGCACCTCGGGACCGGGCCTGGCGGCTGTGTCCCGGGTCAGCAACGCGGTCAGTACCGGAGCCAGCGGACCGGCCTGCGCGGGCGGCGGGATCTCCTCGTCCAGCACGGCCGCCAGCGTCGCCAGGGTCGTGGCCTTGCGCAGCGGGTGCCGGCCCTCCACGGCGACGTACAGCATCATGCCGAGCGACCACAGGTCCGACGAGGGATCGCCCTCCTCGCCGCGAATGCGCTCGGGCGCCATGTAGTCGGGGGAGCCGATGATGGAACCGGTCGCCGTCAGACTCGTGGACTCACGGATCGCCGCGATGCCGAAGTCGGTGAGCACCGGGCTCCCGTCGGCCCGCAGCAGTACGTTGGCGGGCTTGACGTCACGGTGCAGGATCCCGGCGGCATGGGCGGCCCGCAGCGCGGACAGCACGCCGCGGCCCAGCTCGGCGGCCTCGACCGGGGAGAGCGTCCCCTCCGCCAGCCGCTCCGCCAGCGAGGCGCCTGGCACCAGCTCCATCACGATCCACGGATACGTCCCCACGCCGCCGTCCACGATGTGGTGGACCGTGACGACGCCCGGGTGGTCGAGCCGGGCCAGCGCACGGGCCTCGCGCAGCACCCGCTCACGCAGCAGCCGGGCCGACTCCGGGTCGTTCTCGGCGAGCGCCGGGTCCGGGGGCCGGACCTCCTTGAGCGCCACATCGCGGTGCAGGGCCAGGTCATGGGCTCGCCACACCATGCCCATACCGCCACTGCCGAGCCGGCTCACCAGCTCGAAACGGTCGTCGATCACACGGCGCACAGGCCCCCCAGCGGTCATGGAAAAAAGAGTACGGGGCAGGTCCGACACGGTACGCACCCACCCCGTACGCCTCTCACGCCTCGTCGTCGGGTGTGAGCCTGAGCGTCACGATCTGGAAGGGCCGCAGCCCCAGCAGGACCGCATCGCCGTCCACCTCGGCCCGCTCACCCGCGAGCGGACGCTCCAGCAGATCCGTGACAGTCACCCCGGCCAGCGCGAAGCCCGCCGTGAGACGGGCCGAGACCCGCCCGCCGTGCGCCTCGTGCAGCCGGACCACCACGTCCCCACTGCCGTCGTCGGCGAGCTTCACCGCCGTCACGACCACCGCGTCGTCGTCGACCGAGACCAGCGGGGCCACCTCGGCGCTCCCCGGCACCCGGCGCTCGGGCAGACCGAACGACCAGCCCTCACGGACCGCGTCACCGATCGTCGCCCCCGGCAGCAGCGCGTACCGCAGCCGGTGCACCCCCTGGTCGGTCGCGGGGTCGGGATAGCGGGGCGCCCGCAGCAGCGAGAGCCGCACCGTCGTAGTGGTCGAACCGTCCTCGCGGACCGTACGGGTCACATCGTGCCCGTACGTCGAGTCGTTGATCAGCGCCGCACCCCAGCCCGGCTCGCCGACATGCAGGAAACGGTGGGCGCAGATCTCGAACTTGGCCGCCTCCCAGCTGGTGTTGGTGTGCGTCGGCCGCTGCACGTGCCCGAACTGGGTCTCCGCAGTGGAGTGATCGGCGCGCACATCGATCGGGAACGCCGCCTTGAGGAACTTCTCCTGCTCGTGCCAGTCGACCTCGGTGTCGATGTCGAGGCGCCGGGCACCGGGCCGCAGCGTCAGCAGCTGGGTGACCCGGGACGAGCCGAAGCTGCGCACCACCTCGACGCCCTCACCGCTGCGCCGCACCACGTCCGCCTCGGTCAGATCGGTCACCGTGTTGCGGTAGAAGGCATCGACGTCCCACGCGTCCCACCGGTTGGGCAGATCCGGATGGACCTGGAGCAGATTCGCCGCGCAGCCCGGCGCGACCGTCTCGCGCCCGGTCACCAGGTCGACGACGGAGACCACGAGCCCCCGCCCGTCCACGGTCACCCGGAGCACCCCGTTGTCCAGCCGGAAGCCGGAGCCGTGCTCCGTGGCCTCCACGGCAGGCCGCTCGTGGTCCTGCCCGGCGGGCGCCGCACCCCCCGCCGCGATGCCGGCCCTGCCGTGCGGCGCGGAGTTGAACACCACCGTGCCACCGCCCTCCGGGGTACCGGCCAGTGCCCGCTGCGCCGCCCCGATCACCGCCTCCAGCTCATCGGCGATCCGGGCGTACGTCGCCTCGGCCTCACGGTGCACCCAGGCGATCGACGAACCCGGCAGGATGTCGTGGAACTGGTGCAGCAGCACGCTCTTCCAGATCCGGTCCAACTCCTCGTGCGGATAAGGGAATCCGGCCCGCACCGCGGCGGTCGCCGCCCACAGCTCCGCCTCCCGCAGCAGATGCTCGCTGCGCCGGTTGCCCTGCTTGGTCCGCGCCTGCGAGGTGTACGTACCGCGGTGCAGCTCCAGATACAGCTCGCCCAGCCACACCGGCGGCCGGTCGTACTCCGCCTCGGCGGCCGCGAAGAAGTCCGAAGGCGTCTCGATCGTCACCCGGGGGGAGCCCTCCAGGTCCGCGAGCCGCTCGGCACGCGCCAGCATCTCGCGGGTGGGGCCGCCACCGCCGTCGCCCCAGCCGAACGGCACCAGCGAGCGGGTGGCGTGGCCCTTGTCCCGGAAGTTCTCCTCGGCGTGCGCGAGCTCCTCGCCGGACAGCTCGGCCACATAGGTGTCCACCGGCGGGAAGTGCGTGAACACCCGGGTGCCGTCGAGCCCCTCCCACAGGAAGGAGTGGTGCGGGAACGGGTTCGTCGTGTTCCACGAGATCTTCTGGGTGAGGAACCAGCGCGAACCGGAGAGCTTCACCAGCTGCGGCAGCGCCGCCGAGTAGCCGAACGAGTCCGGCAGCCACACCTCCTCGGTCTCGACCCCGAACTCCTCCAGGAAGAACCGCTTGCCGAACACGAACTGCCGGGCCAGCGCCTCCGACCCGGGCATGTTGGTGTCCGACTCGACCCACATCCCGCCCACCGGCACGAACTGACCGGCGGCCACCTTCTCCTTCACCCGGGCGTACAGCGCCGGCTGGTGCTCCCGCAGCCAGTCCAGCTGCTGCGCCTGCGACATCGCGAAGACGAACTCCGGGCGGTCGTCCATCAGAGCCACCACGTTGGAGGTGGTGCGGGCGACCTTGCGCACCGTCTCCCGCAGCGGCCACAGCCACGCCGAGTCGATGTGCGCGTGCCCCACCGCCGACAGCCGGTGTGCCGAGGCGTGCGCGGGGGAGGAGAGCACCGCCCGCAGCCGCTCCCGGGCGGCGGGCGCGCTCGCCCCCACGGCTTCCAGGTCCAGGGCGTCCAGGCAGCGTTCCACCGCGCGCAGGATCTCCCAGCGGCGCGCCGACCCGAGCGGCAGCCGCCGCATCAGCTGGTCGAGCACCTCCAGGTCCTGGACCAGCTCCCACACCTGCTGGTCGAAGATCGCGAGGTCCATCCGCTCGACGCGGTACAGCGGCTCGCTGCCCGCCGTCTCCCGGTCGCCCAGCGGACTGACCCCGTCCAGGATCTCCGGATTGGCGGCGGCTTCCAGGAAGTACGTGAACTCCTCGCCGCCCTCGACCGGTTCGCCGATCCGCAGCCAGGTGTTGCGCGGATTGAGCGCCTTGACCACGCTGCCGTCCGGCCGGTGGGCCAGCGCCTCCGCGGAGAACCCGGGCCGGTCCTTGGCGAAACCGAGGTCGATCACCGCCTCGACGGTCTCACCGGCCCAGTCCCGCGGGACCCGGCCGGTCACCCGGAACCAGCTGGTGCCCCAGGCCGGCCCCCAGTCGTCGCCGATGGCGCCCGGCTCGTACGGGGCGGCCACCGCCTCGGTGAAGGGCACCGGTTCGCCGGGGGCGTGCCAGACCTCGAACTCCAGCTCCGCGGTACGGGGGTGGACGGCGGGGCGGATGCGCTCGCGCAGGGCGCGGCCGAGCCGTTCCTCGGTCAGTGTGCGGTCGTCATGCATGGGTGAAGGGCCCCTCTGGAGGAAATGTGTGCAACGCGTCGGTGGTTCACGGGAGCTCGTCGAAGCCCACGCAGGGCAGTGACATCCCGTCGGCCGTGGCCAGGAGCTTCTCCAGCCGGGCCGGGGTCACATGGTTGGCCTGATGGGCGTCGGCGACGCAGTGGGCGTAGAGCGTGGTCACACCGCCGTGCTCGGCGCTCCGGCGCAGCGCCGCCTCGACGCCGCTCAGATCGTCCCCGTACGCGAGACTCCCGCGCCCGGAGTCCACCGAGCAGCCCGGCAGGATCCGCCGGGTGGCGACGTCACCGGCCGGGACGTGGAGTTCGGCCGCGAGGGACGGGTCGGCGCGACGGGCGACCGGCACCCCGCCGCGCAGCCGCCCGAAGAGCGTGAGGAGCAGCCGGTCGGTGTCCTCGTCGCGGGCGCTGCACGGGTAGGCGAAGCTGCGGGCCGGGAAGCCGAGGCGGCGCAGCGCGTCGAGGGCGGGCACCACCTCGCGGTCGAGGTAGGCGCCGGCGCCGTGCGCGGCGACGAACTCCGGTGCGCGCTCGTGCCGCAGGCCGTGGCAGCCGACGGTGTGGCCGTCGTCCGCGAGCCGGCGCAGCAGCCGCACCTCGTCCCGGTCCAGCCGGTCGGGCTCGCAGACGAAGAAGGTGACCCGCGCTCCGTACGAGGTGAACAGCG
This sequence comes from Streptomyces sp. NPDC001933, assembly GCF_042890955.1. Taxonomy (NCBI): domain Bacteria; kingdom Bacillati; phylum Actinomycetota; class Actinomycetes; order Kitasatosporales; family Streptomycetaceae; genus Streptomyces; species Streptomyces sp. NPDC001933. Next base: position 117,543 of record NZ_JBIASS010000013.1, read on the forward strand.
GCGCGACCGCGGCCCACTCGCGCACGTGCCGGTCGTCGAAGGTGAGCAGCAGCGCACGGTCGAAGTTGCCGTCCGGACGGGCGGTCATCGCCCCGGCTCCTGCGGCGCCCAGCCGGGAACGGAGCCGTGCAGCGCCGTGTAGAAGGGGTCGCCCGGGACGATCTCGCCGGCCCGGACCGGGAGACCGGTGAGCGCCGCCTTGTACATCGCGGTGATCAGCTCCAGGGAGCGGCGGCCGTCCCCGGCGCTCGCCCTGGGGCGGCGCCCCGCCCGCATGTCGGCCAGGAGGGAACGGAGCTGGGCGGAGTGCGAGCTCGGGACGGACTCGGCCGGGGAGTTCCAGCGGCCCGCCCGGCCGGGGTCGACGCCGGGCGCCGGGGTGTAGGTCCAGTTCCCGTTCCCGTACCCGTAGAGATGGTTCAGCTCGATCGTGGCGTCCCGCAGATCGATCCGCAGATGGCTCGACTGGCGTGGCGAGAGTGCGCTGTTGACCACGGTGGCCAGCGCGCCCGAGGCGAAGCGCACGGTGGCGGTGGTGACGTCGTCGGTCTCCACGTCACGGGCCAGCCGGCCCGCCATGGCCCGGATCTCCGCCCAGTCGCCGAGCAGTTCGAGCAGCAGGTCGATCTGGTGGATGCCGAGCCCCATGGCGGGGCCCGCGCCCTCGGTCGCCCACTTCCCGCGCCACGGGACCGCGTAGTAGGCGTCGTCGCGGTACCAGGCGGTCTGGCAGTGGGCGACCAGTGGCGCCCCCAGCTCCCCGGAGGCGATGAGCGCCTTGGCGTGTTCGGCTCCCGAGCCGAACCGGTGCTGGAAGACGATCGGGGCGTACGGGCCCTGCTCGCCCTCGGCGGCGGTCATGGAGTCGTACTCCGCCAGGCTCAGCGCCGGCGGCTTCTCGCACCACACCCAGGCCCCGGCGGTCAGCGCGGCGACAACCTGCTCCCGGTGGGCGACAGGAGGCGAGGCGACGACGACGAGATCGGGGCGGAGCTCGCCCAGCGAAGCGGCGAGATCGGTGGAGTGGTGGGAGAGCGCGAAGTCGGCGGCGAAGGAGCGGGCGGCCGCGGGATCGGCGTCCACGGCCCCCACCACCGTGAAGTCCGAGGGAAGTCCGAGGAACGCCGGCATATGGACGGCGCGGGCGATGCTGCCCGCGCCGACGAGCAGTACACGATAAGGAGTCGCAGTCACAGAGGGCCGTCCAGGCTGAGGGCGTGAGCCGCCGGGATTGGTAAGCGTTTTCCAGCAGCTGGGGAAAGTGCCCTCCCCGAAGGAAGGGCAGTGGGTCGGGTCAGCGGGTGGCGTAGAGCGCCCCGGCACTGGTCACGGGTCCGGTGCGGAGCCGGTCCGGCCAGTCGAGGGCGAGACCGAGCGAAGAGCTCAGCCGGTCCTGGAAGGAGGCGAGCCGGTGCTCGCTCGCGCGGACCGCACGCGGCGGCAGCCGGTGCTCCAGGCAGTAGGAGACCAGTGCGCCGACCGCCTCACCGATGCTCCACTGGCCCGCGTGCCCGCCGAGCGCGGGCGCGCTGAGATGGGTGGCGCCGAGGTTCCGTCCGGCGGGGAGCAGATTCTCCACCCGTACCGGCAGCAGCGACCCCAGCGGCAGCTGGAACGGCAGGCACTCCAGGTCCAGCCCCGCGCCGCCCCCCGTCCCGGGGTGCAGGGTGATCCGGGAACGCAGGGTGCCCACGCTGTCCGTGAACGTCTCGGCGCCCGGTGCCCCGGCCCGTGCCTCGGCGGTCAGCTGGTGTTCGAGGAGGGTGAACTCGGCCCGGATGCGCCGGGATTCGCGTACGTGGGCGGCCTTGGCGAACCCGTCGCCGGTGCCCGTGACATCGGGCCGCAGCCGCAGCTCGGGGTAGCCGTGACCGCCGTCGTGCCTGGGCGCGCGGGTCTGCATCCAGTACAGGAACGACATGGCCTGCTCGCGTGCCTCCTGCTCGGCCCGCGCCCGTACCTCGTCCGCACAACCGGCGAGCGGGAGCCCGCTGTAGGCGGTCTGCTCCCAGTCGACCAGGGTGATGTCGCTGTCGAACGCACCGGGCAGATACCGGCTCCGGGCGAGCGCCCGCAGCTGGTGCCAGCGGTCGTTGGGCGGTGCCGCCCAGGGCGGGACGTCGTCCGGCTCGTGCAGGAACAGCGGCACGGAGCGGGCCGGTCCGCCGCCCGGCTCCGCGGTGTCCCAGGAGAAGGCGTCGGACCACCGGTCGTAGCCGGCCGGCCGGTCCACCGTGTGGTCCTCGCCGGGGCGGTGGTCCAGGGCGAAGACCCAGGAGACCGGCTGCTGGTCCAGCGGATCGGCGACGGCGGGCGCGTGCGGCTCGCCGGTCTCCTCACGGGACTCGGCGCCGGTGACGTGCTCGACGCCCGCGAGGGCGAGCAGCTCGCCCAGGTCCGTCGCGTCGACGACGTAGCGGGCGCCGACCGTCAGCGGCCGGCCGTCCGCCCGCGCCAGGGTCACCGCGGTCACCCGGTCGCCGTCCGCCTGGGCCGCGACCGGACGGTGGCCGAGCAGCAGGGTGAGCCTGCCGGCGGCGAGGTGCGGGGCCAGGAGCTCCTGGACGACCGCGAGTGCGGCACGCGGCTCGTGGCTGAGATGGCCGGTGGTACTGAGGCCGGGGTCGAGCAGGGGATCGGCGAACGGCTCGGGGCACAGCGGGTAGTTGCGGCGGTAGAAGTCGCGTATCCGCTCGCGCAGATCGCGGTAGCCGGGGGAGACGGGGTCCAGTTCGATGCGGTGTCCGTCGGCGAGCGGCACGGCCTGCGCGGTGAACAGACCGCCGGGCCAGTCGGTCGCCTCGGTGAGCACGACGCGGTGTCCGAACCGGGCGGCGGTCAGCGCGGCGGCGAGACCGCCGAGACCGGCACCGACCACCAGGATATCGGTCCCGAGTTCGAGGGTACGGGGGGTGGGGACGGCGAACACAGGAGTCTCCTCCCTCAGGGCCGGCGGGCGGCGACGGTACGGAGCCGGACCGGCACGGAATCGCGCGTCCTGATCCGGACGGGAAGCACGATCTGCTCGGCGCTCCGGTACGGGTCCTCGCCCGCCGCGCGCTCCGCGATCCGGGTGGCCAGCTGTTCGACCGCCCGCAGGCCGATCTCCCTGGCGGGGAGCCGGGCGGCGAAGCTGGTGAGCGGCAGCAGGTCGTAGGGGCCGGCGTCGTCCATACCGGCCAGCACGATCTCGTCGGGCACGGCGACGCCGAGCGCGGCCAGGTCGGCGGCCGCGGTGGCGACGGCGAAACCGTGGGCGCACAGCAGCGCGGTCGGCGGCTCGGGCGAGCCGAGCAGCTCGGTCAGCAGCTCCTTGCGGTCGTCCTCGGACAGTGCCGTGTACGAACGCAGCGCGGTCAACTGGGGGAGCAGGGGCTGGTCATGGGCGCGCAGCGCCTGCTTGTGCCCGGTCATCCGGTCGTGGACGCTGGTGCACTGCGTCTCGCCCCAGAGCGTCGCTATCCGCTCGTGGCCGTCGGCCAGCAGGTGTTCGGTGAGCCGGTAGCCGACGTCGTAGTTGTCGGCGGTGACCGCGTCGATGGCGAGGCCCGGGAAATACCGGTCGACCAGGACCATGGGGATGCGCAGGCGCCTGATCCCGGCGAGCACGCCGGGATCGGGCACGCCCTGGACGGGGTAGAGGATGATGCCCTCGACCCGGTCCTCGACGGCCTGGCGCAGCACCTGGTCCTGGCGGGCCAGCGAGGCTTCGTGCGAGGCATGCCCCGTCTCGGTCATATGGACGGCGGAGTCGGAGAAGAACAGCCGCATCCCGCGCTTCGAACAACCGGACTCGATCCCGCGCAGCACCTCCGACTGGTACGGACCCTGGCCGCTGATGATGCAGGCGATCACCCCGGTCCGGTGCGCCGCGGTGGGCTCCGCGGCCCGGTCCTCTGGGTCGGCGACAAAGGTCCCCTGGCCGCGCCGGCGCACCAGCAGCCCTTCCGCGACGAGGTCGTTGAGCGCCCGGACGGCGGTGGTGGAGCTGACCTGGAAGCGCTCGCGCAGCTGGTTCTGAGTGATGAACGGAGCACCGGCCTCGTACTCGTCGCGTGCCACCTCTGCCCGCAACTCGTCCTTGATGCGCTGGTACTTGGGCCCGGACGTACCCATCCGGCCACCACCCTTTCGGATTTGACGCGTCAATCGGCGTTGACCTCAGTGTGGTGGGGGTTAATGCATTATTTCAAGGGAGTTGCAGGGAAAGGATCGGCAACTTGGTGCGTAAAGCAGGGTGTTTGGAACTTTGACGCGTCAACTGGCCGTTCCGAACGGAGCCTTGATCTGCGGGATCAGCCGATCGCGCGGGGCGGCGGTGCCGTGCTGGCCCTTACCACCAGGCGCGAAGGAACGGCGAGCGTGCGCGGCGAAGCCGTCGCGTCACCAAGGGCCAGCAGCAGCGCCCGGCGGCCGATCTCCTCCAGCGGCAGCCGTACGGTGGTCAGCGCGGGCGTGACGTCGCAGGCCACGGGCAGGTCGTCGAAGCCGACGACGGAGACGTCGGAGGGAACGCTCCGGCCGAGGTCGTCACGGAGCGCGGCGAGCGCACCCAGCGCCATGGCGTCGTTGAGCGCGAACAGCGCGGTGATCCCCGGCGACCTGCGGAACAGCCGCACCGCCGCGGTCCGCCCGCCCTCCCGGGTGAAGTCGGCCTCCACGCGGTGGTGCTCCTGCACGACGACGCCCAGCTCGGCGGCCCGCTCCAGGAAGCCGAGCAGCCGTTCCTGCACGGAGACCAGGGCCAGTGGCCCGCAGATGACGCCGATCTCGGTGTGCCCCAGCCCGGCGAGGTGCTCGGCGACCGCCCGGCCGCCCTCGCGGTTGCCCGGCACGATGGTGTCCACCGGAAGGTCCTGGTGCGCGACGGCGGTCACCCGGCCGCCCTGTGCCGCGAAGGCCTCCAGCTCCTGGGTGAGCGCGGGGCTCCCGCCGGTGAAGCCGGATCCGGCGAGGACCACGGCGCGGGCCCGCTGCGCCCGCAGCCGGGCCACGTACTCCGCCTGGAGTCCGGGCTCGTGGAAGGTGCCCGCCAGCATCACCAGGAGCTTGTGGTCGCGGGCGACCTCCATGACACCGGCCGCGATGGCGGAGTAGTACGCGTCGTTCACGTCGTGCACGACCAGACCGACGATGGACGTCGTGGACTGCACGAGCGCGCGGGCCGGTGCGTTGGACACGTAGCGGAGCCGGGCGGCCGCCTCCAGGACACGCTCCTGGAGCTCCTGGGTGACGTTGCGGTCGCTGTCGCTGAGGACGCGTGAAGCCGTGGCGAGAGAGACCCCGGCGTCCTGCGCGACCTGCTGGAGCGTCACGGCGGACGACGGGCGGGGACGGGCTGAACGTCGATTGACCTGGCTCTGCATGGGGCTACGATAGCCGCACTGAAAGCGTTTTCCCATTGCGCACGCCATAGGAAACCGGCCACAGGCACCCTCCCGCCCGTGAGGTCGGTCCGCGCGCCACCGGCCCGGGACGGCACCCGGGCCCCGGTCGGCGGACGCAGCCGGGGCCGCACGCTGCGCTCGGCACCGGTGAGCGACAGCTCCACGTACAGGCCGCCACGGCCCTGGTCCGGGTTCACCACGGGTGCTCCGCGAGATACTCGGTGATCCGTTCCCGGTCCCACCGCCCGTCCGCGACGGTGACCCGGTAGCGGCGGGCCAGGGTGTCGCCCGGGGCGAGCTCCAGCTCCTCGTGGAACGCGAAGGAGGGGGCGACCGCGGCGAAGGGCTCGTCGCGGACGAACCAGTGCGCCGGGTGGGTGCCGCCCGCTCCCGTGTGATCGTTCTCCGGGGCGTGCCGGAAGATCAGTGTGGCGTGCCCGTCGGCGCCGTCGTGTTCGCCGCTGTAGGCCAGCCAGGGTGCCTGCGTTCCCATCAGCGCCGGGCCCTCCCCGTCCGGGCCGAGGATCCGGCCGCCGCGGAAGGCGCGCGGCCCGCGCCAGAAGAGGCCGGTGTAGCCGGCCGCCTCCCGGCCGTGGGTCGTCGGGCTGCCGAAGAGCAGCGGTTCGGTACGCCGGTTGGTGATCGCGCTGGACCAGGTCAGCGTCCAGCTGCCGCCGGTGCCCTTCCCCGTGGTGCCGGTGCGGGATCCGGCACCGGCACCGGCGTGCTCGACGTCGTGCAGTTCGATCCGGCGCAGCTCGTCCGCCCAGTGCGTGCCGTCGTTGTGGCGCCAGCTCAGCCGCTCCGCGACGACCGCGTGTCCGGCGTCCGCCGTGATCTCGTCGAATCCGATGTGCGCCATCGACCCCACCCGCTCGGGAAGCGGCAGGTAGTCCTGGCCGTGCACATAGGTGTTGCCTCCCCACAGGTTCTGCCCGGAGAGGTGGGAGGCCGTCATCTGGAGGCCCTTGTGCCAGCGGTGATCGTTGGGCCGATAGTCGGTGACAACGTTATCGGTCAGTGTGCGCATGGGGTGGATGTACGGCTTGGGGGCCTCCCAGGCCGCTTCCGGGCGGTAGACGTAACTGATCAGATCGATGCCGCCGCGCTCCTCCGTGACCGTGATCCGGTCGCCGTGGGCGTGCGTGATGCGCAGTGGGCTGTTCATGTCCCGAGTCTCCTGGATGCGACTGGAAAGCGCTTACCGAAACTTAGGGCCTGCGCCGGAGGGGCGTCAACAAGAACGCGGGCCGAGAGCGGCTGCGATGCGGAAGGGGCGGTGCGCGTGTGCCGCGGTCAGCCGGTGGTCAGGCCGAAGACGGTGATGATCACCAGGTAGCACACTGTCACGACGGCGGCCCCGGCCACATGGACCCGGACCGACCGCGCGCGGCCGGGCAGCAGCCAGAACGCGAGTGCCCGGTTGACCAGTGGCATGAGCAGCCAGGTCAGGATGCTCACGCTCAGTACATTGCTGAGGAACAGTGCGACGTACCCCGGCACCCCCAGGTGCTTGAACCAGTCACCTGCCGTCAGCTCCAGAATCATCACCGTCGGATACAGCGCCAGCACCACGGACATGGCCTGCTTCCAGTTGGGCGGCACGCCCTCCTGCGGGCCCGACCCGAAGCGGAACCAGCCGCCGAACGCCGAGCCGATCTTGCGTACGTCGTAGGAGTCGAAATGGCCGTGACCTTCCTCGACGAGCCGCCGGCGGGCATCGGATGCGAGCCATGCCTCCAAGTGTTCCCGGGTGTCGAACCGGAAGGCCACCACCCAGCGGTCCTGGATGCCCTTCACCGGTCTGAACAACTCGGACCCCATGAAACCCGGTTGCTTCTCCTGCTCCTTGAGGATCTTGGACTGCCAGTGCAGGAAGTCCTGCTCGTGACCCGGTCGCACATCGTGCGAGATCACGGCCGTGACGACGTCGTCGGTCGGCGTCCCGCCGGAGAGCACCTCCTGCGTGGCCGGTCCGTCGAACAACGGAAGGCCCTCGTCGAGGAGTTGCTGACGCGCTGCCGACTCCAGCCAGCGCGTGAGCTGTTCGAGGCGGGAGAAACGGAATACGACGACCCACTCGTTCTCGTCACCGGAAGCCGGTGGGTACATCTCCGTCCCCTGGAACCCGTCGAAACCCCGCACGACTTCGTTGGCCCTCTCCTGCCAGCGTCTGTAGTCGTCGTTCCGGCCGGCCCGGACCCTCTGGGAAATGACGACCGTGGCACTGCCGCCGGGGTCGGGGCTTGCACGGGTACTCATGCGGAGTAGTCTAGTTCTAAAGGGAGTTATCGGACAAATAGGGCATTTTTGGCCCCGAAAGGTGGTCGTGCCAGGAGGGCGGGCGCCGGATGAAGAGGGGTTCCGTGATGGGGCACAAGGAATTCATGGCCGAAGCCGTGCGGCTGGCCACCGAGTCTGTCGAGGAGGGCTGGGGCGGGCCGTTCGGCGCGGTGATCACCAAGGACGGCGAGATCATCGCGCGTGGGCAGAACCGGGTACTGCTCACCGCCGATCCGACCGCTCACGGCGAGGTGGAAGCCATCCGCAAGGCTATTCAGGTCTTCAATCCCGAGGCCCCCAGCATCTCCGAGGCGTACCTGGACCGGTACACGCTCAAACTGGTGCCGCGCCCCGAGGGCTCGCCCGATGTCGTGCCGGAGCGTGCCCGGATGCTGCAGGGGTGCACGATCTACACGAGCGGGGCCCCGTGCCCGATGTGTATGAGCGCCATCTACTGGGCCCGTATCGGTGCCGTCTACTACAGCTGTGACTGGAAGGCGACCCAGGAGATCGGTTTCGACGACGCTTTCCAGTACGAGGACTTCGCCAAGCCGCCGGACCGGCGCAGTATCACGCTCGAACAGATCCATCCCGAACTGGGGACCACGTCCTACCGGGCCTGGGCGGACAGGGCGAACAAGCACCCCTACTGAAGAAGCAGCGACCGAAGACCAGGGGACCGGGGAACCGGGGATGCCGGCCGGCCTGCGGAGCCGGCACGGCACGGCGGCCGACGTCTTGCCGCACACTCATGGAAGAGCGGCAGGACGTCGGCCGCTGGTGCGGGGCGGGTCCTACTTGGGCGGACGGATGCTTCCGCCGCCCATGTTGCCCTGCTGGTCGCACTGCTCCTGCAGCTTCCGGGCCTTCTCCTGGAGCCGCTGGCGCTGCTCAGGGTCGGTGGTGCGCTCGGCAGCCTCGGTCATGTGCCGGGCCTTGTCACGCAGCTGCTGCGCACGGTCACCGGATTCACGTGCAACGCTCATCATCGCTCCTTGTGCGGTTGGGAAGAGCGGGCTCCATCAGAGAACCAGCGCCGCCGGGTCGCCGCACCTTGAATCGTCACTCGGAGTGACAGGCTCCGGGGGGTGTCGCGACGCTGGCATGATCAAAGGCATGAACGAGAGCATCATCGCCGCGTGTGACGGGGCGTCCAAGGGCAATCCGGGACCCGCGGCCTGGGCATGGGTCGTGGCCGACACGCAGGGCCGGCCCGAGCGCTGGGAAGCGGGACCGCTGGGCACCGCGACCAACAACGTCGCCGAACTCACCGCGCTGCGGCAGCTGTTGGAGTCGACGGACCCCGCCGTGGCGATCGAGGTACGGATGGACTCGCAGTACGCGATGAACGCGGTGACCAAGTGGCTGCCGGGGTGGAAGCGCAACGGCTGGAAGACCTCGGCCGGCAAGCCGGTGGCCAACCGTGACCTGGTGGTCGCCATCGACGCCCGGCTGACCGGACGGACCGTGCGCTTCACCTACGTCCCGGCCCACCAGGTGGACGGCGACCCGCTCAACGCAATCGCCGACCAGGCGGCCAGCGAGGCCGCGGTGGCCCAGCGGCCGGCCGGAACCGCGCACGGCTCCACGCAGCTGCCCACACCGGCCCCGGCTCGGGCGACCGAGGGCCGACGTGCCGGCGCGGCGACGAAGAAGGCGGCGGGCGCGGCACGTCCCGCCCGTTCCGGCGGCACCATCAAGGCCAGGTTCGCGGGCCGCTGCCACTGCGGAAAGCCCTACGCGGCACAGGACCTGATCGCCAAGAACCCCAACGGCTGGGGCCACCCGGAGTGCCGCACCGCCCCCGCCTGAGGAGCGTTGCCGCCCGGAGCGGGCCGCCGGGTGGGGCAGTGCCCGTCCGGCGGATCGAGGTCGGGTGCGCCCGATGCCCCCGCGCGACCGGGTCCGCGTGCCATGATGCGCATCCGGTGGCGGTGTCCGCGCATTCCTGGGGGGCGATGCCGACGCCGCTCGCAATGGTGGGACGCTGGGGGGCGGATGGGAAGCAAGGGCACGGTCCTGCGTGAGCTGCGCGGCGCGCAGAAGACGGCCAAGGGGGTGTCGCTCTACTCGCGGTACGTGAACCGGCCGGCGGGCCGGGTCCTCGCGGCCGGTGCGTACCGGATGGGGTTGACGCCCAATCAAGTCACGTTGATCAGTGCGGCCTTCACGTTCGCCGCGATCGCCTCGGTGGCGCTCGTCCGCCCCTCCGCCGGTCTCGCGGTCGCGGTGTACGCGGGGCTCGCCATCGGCTTCGCCCTCGATTCGGCCGACGGGCAGCTGGCCAGACTCACCGGCGGGGGAGGCCCGGACGGCGAGTGGCTGGACCATGTCGTGGACTGCGCCAAGATGATCCTCGTGCACACCGCCGTGCTGATCTCCTTCCAGAGATTCTCCGGAGTGCCCGGCGAGGGGTGGCTGCTCCTGCCGCTGGGTTTCCTGTTCACGGCGGTGCTTACGTTCTGCGCGGGGCTGCTGCGCGAACAGCTGGGGAAGGCGGCCGCCCGGCCCGTGCCCGGCGCCGGGGCCACCGCCCCGGTGTCCCGGCTACGGGCCGTGGCGCTGCTGCCCGCCGACTACGGAGTGTTCTGCCTGGTGTTCCTGCTCCTCGGCGACCGCACCGCGTTCCGCATCGGCTACGCGGTGCTCGCCGCCGTGCACGCGCTGTTCCTGGTGATGTTCCTCGCCAAGTGGTTCACGGAGCTCAGAGCGCTCCGGACTGCCGACTGACGAGTGTGTCCAGCGCCCGGCGCAGCTGGGTGCTGGACGTGTGCACGGTGTACGGGAAGTAGACGACCTCCACGCCGACCTCGGCGAAGTCGCGTTCCAGCCGTTCGCCCTTCTCCGTGTCCCGCCAGTCGTCCCCCTTGAAGATCACGTCGAACCTCACCTGCTGCCAGGTCTCGACCTTGTCGGGCACCGTCTCGACGAACGCCGCGTCCACGTAGCGCACGCTGCGTACGATCTCCAGGCGCTCCGGCAGCGGAATCACCGGCCGATGGCCCTTGGCGAGCGCGGCCATCTCGTCCGAGACGACCCCGGCGACGAGGTAGTCGCACTGACTGCGGGCGTGCCGCAGGATGTTGAGGTGTCCCACATGGAAGAGGTCGTAGACCCCCGGCGCGTAGCCGACCCTGTGCACCATCCGTTCTCTCCCCCCACGGTGAACGTGATGTCCGTGTCCCGCAGCAGTTGTCCGGACATGCCATCCGGTGCGGTGGGATATCGGTATCGGTGTTGATGGAGCAACGACCTTACTGTGAAGACCACTTGCGCATCTCGTGAACGGATAAGCTCGCTTTTGGGGCTGTTCCCGGAGGGGAGTCTGGGGGCTGTTCCTTGGGGGAACACCGAATGTTCCGGGGGGAAGGCGAGCTTCCATGTCCGATGCCGATCGTCACAAGCCGTTCGAGGGCCGTACCCTGCTGGTCGTCTCGACGAACTACGCGCCGGAGCTGACGGGCATCGGCCCGTACGCCGCGCAGCTCGCCGAGCACTGGGCGGCGGCCGGGGCGGACACCCACGTACTGACCGGGATGCCGCACTACCCGTCCTGGCGGACCGAAGCGGAGTACCGGGGGGTGTGGCGGGTCGCCGAGAAGCGGGCTGGGGTCACCGTGCACCGGCGAAGACACTATGTGCCGTCCCGTCAGACGGCCCTGCGCAGAGCCGCGTTCGAGGCGACGGTGCTGGGGCACGGTCTGCTGTCGCCGCCCGCCTCCAGCCCGCCCGACGCGGTTTTCTCGCAGGTGCCCAGTCTCGCCGGGGGCGTCATCGGTGCCCGGCTGGCCGGCCGCCACCGGGTCCCGTACATACCCGTCGTGCAGGATCTGATGGGCGCCGCCGCCGCGCAGAGCGGCATCCGGGGCGGCGACCGTGCGGCAGCCGTCGCCTCGGCCGCCGAAGGGTACGCGCTGCGCTCCGCGGCCCTCGTCGGCGTCATCCACGAGAGCTTCGTGCCCCGCGTCACCGCGTACGGCGTGGACCCGGGACGCATCCGTACGGTGCCCAACTGGTCGCATGTGCGGGCCCCTTCCGCCGACCGGGCCGGGACCAGGGCGCGCCTCGGCTGGAGCGAGGGCACCCCGGTGGTCCTGCACTCCGGGAACATGGGGCTCAAACAGGGCCTGGAGGTCCTCGTCGACGCGGCCCGGCTCGCGCCGGAGATCCGCGTGGTGCTCATGGGCGACGGGAATCAGCGCGAGGCGCTGCAGGCGCGCGCGGCGGGGTTGCGCAACCTCGACATCCTGCCCCCGGCCGACGCGGGCGAGTTCACGGACATCCTCGCCGCCGCCGACGTGCTCGCGGTGACCCAGCGGGCCTCCGTGCTCGACATGAGCGTCCCCTCGAAACTCACCTCCTACTTCGTCTCGGGCCGGCCCGTGGTGGCCTCGGTCGCCGAAGGGGGAGGCACCGCGCAGGAGGTCCAGCGGTCCGGCGCCGGGCTCCTCGTCGCCCCGGAGGACCCCGCGGCGCTGCTGTCGGCCGTGCGCAAGCTCGTCGAGGCGCCGGCCGGGGCGGACGCGCTCGGGGCCAACGGACCCCAGTACGTCGCACGTCACCTGGGCCGCGAGGCGGGCCTGGCCCGCTTCGACGCCCTGCTCACCGAGGTCCTCGCGGACGCCGAAGGGAGACCACGCAGATGAACCAGCCGATCCGCGCCCTGGAGGACCAGGACGAACCCGCCCTGCTGAGGGACCAGTTCCGCCAGCTCCTGCGCTACCGGGCCCTGCTCGCCCTCGGCGTGGTCGTCGGGCTGGTCGGGGGCGGCTGGCTCGCGCTGAGCGGCGAGGAGAGCTACACATCGACCGGGGAGGTCGTCGTACGTTCCGCCGCCTCGGACCCGTTCGCCGCCGGTGCCTCCGCCGACAAGGGCATCAACATCGGCTCCGAGCGGCAGACCGCCGTCAGCGACACCGTGGGCACCCTGGCCGTCACCACCCTGGCCGGACAGGGCGACCGGGTGGCGGTCGGGCCGCTGCTCTCCGGCCTCCAGGTCACCAACCCGCCCAACACCCTCGTGCTCCGCTTCGCCTACACCGGCCGCACCCCCGCACTGGCGAAGGCACGGGCCCAGGCGCTCGCCGACGCCTACCTGGAGATCCGCCGCCAGCGCACCGAGAACAGCATCGCCCACATGGTCGACGGCTACCGCGCCCAGCTGACCCCGCTCACCGAACAGCGCGACCAGCTGGCGGCGCAGACCGGCAGCAGCAACGACGTGACCAGCGCACGGGCCAACCTCGTGGTCGCGATCTCCGAACTCAGCCGGAAGATCTCCGAGCTGCGCGCACTGGACACCACCCCCGGCTACCTGACGAAGAAGCCCACCGCCCCGAGCGAGCCCACCGGCGCCGGACTGCCCCTGCTGCTGGGGCTCGGCGGTGTCGTCGGACTCGCACTGGGACTGCTGCTGTCCTGGGTCCGCCTGGTCTTCGACCCGGCCGTGCGCTCGACCCGGGAACTGGTCGGTTCGCTCGGCGCACCCCTGCTCGGCACCCTGCCCAGGGAGCGTGCGTACGGCGGCTCGCTGCTGGCCATCGGGCGGAGCGGGAGCAGGCTCGCCGAGGAGTACCGCGCGGTCGCCTTCCGGCTCGCCTACGATCCGTCGTTCGCCGAGCGGCGCAGGCTCCTGGTCACCGCCCCGCGCGGGGACGGCGCGGCGGCGGCCGCCGCCGCGGCCAACCTGGCCGCGGCCTTCGCCGAGATGGGACGCGACGTGATCCTGGTCGAGGCCGATCTGCGCACGCCCGCACTGGCCGGGGACCTTGGCCCGGCGGCGCAGGGTTCCCGGCCGCGCTGGGCGACCCGGGGCCGGCGCGCCTGGCCGTCGGACAGCCAGATGAACGTGGACGTACCCGGGTCGGGCGCCTTCACCCTGATAGCGGGCCGGCGTACGGACAACGTGCCGCGTGCCCTGACATCGGCACCCGTCGGCCGGATCGTCGCCGAGGGCGACCGGCCCGACGCCGTCGTCATCGTGCTGGCCCCGCCCGTACTGTCGTACGCCGACGCCGTCGCTCTGATCGACAGGGTGGAGAGCGTCGTGGTGGTCTGCGACCCGCGCGAGGTCCACCGCAGCGACCTGGAGCGGATCCGGGAGATCATCGGGGCCGCGGGCGGCTCCGTGCTCGGCGCCCTGCTGCACCCCGGCCTGAGCCGCCACGAGCGCCGGGCCCGCCGGAAGGCCGCCAAGCGCCGGCCGGGCAGCCGGCCGGCCCGGGACGAAGCGGGCAGCGGGCCGGAACACACCGGTGATCCCGCCGAGACGCTGGGGCTGCGCCCCTTCGACTCCACCGCCGGACACAGATGAGGGCACGTACCGCGATCGTCTGCTCGGTCGCGGACCAGGGCGTGGCAGCGCTCACCAACATCCTGGTGCTGGTGACGGCCGCCCGGCTCTCCACCGTGGCGGAGTTCGCCCGCTTCTCGGCGGTCTACCTCGTCTTCACGGTGCTGCTGGGCGTGTCCGGCGCCCACACCGGGCAGCCGCTCGTGCTGCGGCGCGGCGGGAGCGAGGAGGTGCGCGGCGCCTGCCGGTCGGCGGTGGCGTTCACCCTGCTCGCGGCGGCGGTGCTCGGCGCGGCCCTGGCCGGGGTCTGCCTGCTGGTGCCGGGCGCCACCGCGGACGCCCTGATGGCGCTGGGGTTCGTCCTGCCGGTGGTGCTGGGCCAGGACACCGTGCGTTATGCCTTCTCCACCCTGCACCTGCCGCATCTGGCGCTGGCGGGCGACGTCCTGCGACTGGTCTGCGTACTGGGCGCGTTGGCCCTGCAACCGCATGGCGCCCCCGCCGCCCGGCTCGTCACGGTGTGGGGGCTCGCCGCGCTGCCGGCCCTGATCCTGTCGGCCGCCCTGCTGCACCGGAGGGTGGCCGGGGCGCCGGTGCGGCCGGGGGTCCTGCTGCGGCGGGGCCACCTCGGGCGGCGCTTCGTGGTGGAGTTCGCGGTGGGCAACGCCACCGGCCAGCTCTCCGTGCTCGGACTCGGCGCGGTCGGCAACCCGCTGGTGGTCGGCGCGCTGCGCGGCGCGACCACCCTGTTCGGGCCGCTGAACGTGCTGTTCACCTCGGCCACCGGCTTCGGCCCGCCCCTGCTGGGCAGACTCGCCGGCGAACGGCGCAGGGTGCGGGCCGCCGCCGTGCTCGCGGCCGTCCTCGCGGCGGGCGCCGCCGCCTGGGCCACCGTACTGGCCCTGCTGCCCGACCCGGTCGGACGCCGGCTGCTGGGCGACACCTGGCCCACGGCCGCCGCCCTGCTCCCGGCGACCGGCAGCCAGTACGCGGCGATGGCGGTCGGTACCTGCGGGCTGCTGGCCCTGCGGATGCTCGACCCGCGCACCACGCTCGCCATCCAGGTGATCTTCTCCCTCGCCTCCGTCGCCTTCCTCACCGGCGGCTATGCGCTGGGCGGGGTCCCGGGCGCGGCCTGGGGCCTGTGCCTGGGCTCCGGGTGCAAGGCGGTGGCCACCTGGACCAGAGTGGCCCGGCTCGCGAACCGCACCGCCGCGGCGCGGGCACCCCTCAGCGCGGGCGCCGCCCGTCCCGGCGAAAGCTCGTGACCAGCAGCAGACAGAGCGCCGCGACGGCCAGCTTGCCGACGGACTGCAGCAGCGGACCGCGCAACAGGATGAAGGCGTACCCGGCGACCAGCGGAGCGGTGACCGCCAGGACGCTGCCGGGCCCCGGACCGTCCCGCGAGACGGCCCGCGCGTACCGCCGGTCGGTACGGGCGGCGGCGTACCCGATCAGCGCGAGACCACCGACCATGCCCGGCGCACCGAAGTCGACCCACAGCTCGGTCCACAGCGGCGCCGACAGGTTGGTCATGTTCATCCCCATCCACTGACCGACGCGCACCCCCGTGTCCTCCGGCTTGCCGCTCCACACCGACCGGGGCACGAAGAAGAGTGCGGAGCCCGCCAGTTGACGCCCGTAGGTGTGGCCGCGGGTGTCGACCCAGGTGATCGTGTTGGCGAACATCACCGTCTGGTCGTAGTCCTTGGTGGCCAGCGGCTCGAAGACCGACGACGAGTCCACCGGCCGGTACCCGGCGCTGTCGTACCGGAACCGGTCCGCGTAGGGGAACAGCACCAACGCCCCGACCACCCCCATGGCCAGCACCGAGCGGTACATCGCCGCGCTGCTCGGGAAGGCGGTGAAAAGCAGCGAGACCAGTACCGTCAGGAACCAGTAACGGGCGCTGGAGACCGGGTTGTTGACGATCACATTGAGGACGAACAGCCCGGCCCAGACCAGCACCGCCGACGGGGAGCGCCGGGCCGCGCGCGAGGTCACCAGACGACGGGTGAAGAAGAGCAGCGCCAGCAGCGCGGGCACCGTGCCGAAGCCCTTGAGGAAGGCCGACCCCACATTGGACCCGTCCGACCCCACCCCGCTCCCCGCCACCGAGGCACTGATCTCCTGACGGCTGGTGAAGAAGACCGCCGGCCCGCCGACCTTCAGGATGTAGTAGCCGCTCGCCGCGAAGGCCAGCAGAACCAGCAGCCCGAGCCGCCCCGGGTGTGCCACCGCCGGGCGGCCCCCGGAACGCGCGGCGACCCGCCGCCGCAGCGGCCGCCGCGACGCCAGCAGGGCCCCCAGATCGAACGCGGCGCAGCCCACCAGGATCAGCGCGACGGCCGTCACCAGATCCGACCGCGGCCCGACCATCGGGGTGGGCGTCTGACCGATGACGGCCTGGGCGAACGGCGCCACGCCCATCGCGATGTAGACGAACATCCAGAAGATGCCCTGCAACAGGCGCCGCCGGGTGGAAAGGACCATGGTCGCGAGCCGGATCCCCGCATAACAGGTCAGCACCAGCTGCAGCCAGTACGCGGTGTCGCGGACCCCGGTGCCGGGCTGCGCGGCGATCACCGCGGGCAGGAAACAGACCAGGGCGAGGATGAGGGGCACGGCCAGGGCGCGCGAGAGCATCGCCCACGAACCGGGCCCGGCCTGCGCGTGGCCCGGCTCCCGCGGGCCGTGCTCCGGTACGGGCGCGGACGGCGCCGCCTCGTGCACGGACGTCATGTGCTCCCCGTTTCCGTGGACCTGTGAACACTCTAACGAATCAACCCACTTGGGGGGTTTGGATGACTAGTCTGTGAAACGTCGGCCGCGGTTGAGGGGAACCCTGGTGAAGATCCTGCACGTCGTCACACTGCACACTCCGGACCACGCGTTCGGCGGCCCGACCAGGGTGGCGCTCAACCTGTCGAAGGTCCAGCGGGCCGCCGGCGACGACGCCAGGATCATGGCGCTCGGAGACGGTTTCGAGGGCCCCCTCCCGCGCGGGATCGAGGGGGTGCCGGCGCATCTCTTCCAGGCCCGCCATCTGCTCCCCGCGTTCGAGGTCAGCGGCATCACGTCCGGTGCGCTCCTGCGCACCGCGTACCGCATGATGCGCGGCGCCGACCTCGTCCATGTCCACCTGATGCGCGACCTGGTGACACTGCCCGCCGCGCTGCTCGCCCTGGCCTCCCGCACCCCCCTGGTCGTCCAGACCCACGGCATGGTGGACCCCACCGAGAACCGGGTCGCCCGGCTCACCGATCTGCTGGGCGTGCGCAGGGTGCTGCGCGGCGCCGACGCCGTACTGCACCTCACCGAGACGGAACGCCTCGATGTGAACGCCGTCGCCGCACCGGTCCCGCTGACCCGGACCGTACGGCTGGTCAACGGGGTGCGCCCGCAGGAGATCAAACCCGTCCGGGAGTCCGGCCGGCCGCCGACGGTCCTCTTCCTCGCCCGGATCCAGGAGCGCAAGCGCCCGGAGGACTTCGTCGCCGCGATGCCCGCGGTCCTGGCCCGGCATCCGGACGCCCGCTTCGTGCTGGCCGGCCCCGACACCGGAGCGCTGGCCGCGACCCTCGAACTCGCCCGCAGGCTGGGAGTGCTGGGATCGCTCGACCATGTGGGGCCGCTCGGTCACGAGGAGGTCCTGGCGGCGGGGCGGCGGGCCGATGTGTACGTACTGCCGTCGATCGAGGAGCCCCTGGGGGTGTCCGTCCTCGAAGCGATGTCGGTCGGCACCCCCGTCGTCATCACCCGCACCTGCGGGCTCGGCCCCGATGTGGCGCGCGCGGGCGCGGGCCGGGTGATCGACAGCCGGGTCGGCGAGGACGGGAAGAACGCCCTCAAGGTCGCCGCCGCCGTCCTGGAACTCCTCGAACCGGAGACCAACGCCCGTACGGGCAGGGCCGCCTGGGACCTGGTGAACGAGGACTTCACCATCGAGGCCGTGACCGCCACCCTCCGGCGGACCTACGAGGACGTGGTCCGCCGGAGGGGCGTACGGGTCAAACGGTCTTCCCCTCACGGGACTTGAGGGCGATCTGCCAGCGGTAGAAGCTCATCGCCAGCGCGAAGTCGAACCCCGCCCTCCCGTCGAGGAACCCCCGCCGGTACAGATACATGTAGGCGAACGACACCAGGGGCTTGAACGGTGCCTTGTGGAACAGCTGTCCCTGGCGCGACTTCACCCTGCGCACCTGCTCCTTGACCTCGGGGTGGTGCTCCAGCCACGCCTCCCAGTCCGAGTAGCGGTTGTGCCGCTCGAACCAGGCGGTGACCGGGTCGAGATCCTGGTGCTCGATCGGATTGCGGAGCGAGCCGACCGAATCCGCGACCGGCTGGTAATGGCCTTCGACCTCACCGATGCCCGGCGCTTCCAGATCACCCACCTCCGGATACCGGCAGCGGGTGCGGTCGGTCAGTGACCGCTTGCGGATGGTGTAGCCGTGCCGCAGCCGCTTCCCGGAGAACCAGTAGCCGAGCGGAATGTCGTACGCCGCCGGCTTCGGCGCGGCCGGGTCGGCGAAGACCTGCCGCAGTTCGGCCAGCAGCCCGGGACCGATCCGCTCGTCGCCGTCGAGCAGCAGGATCCAGTCCAGGTCCGTGCGGACATGGTCCAGACACCACTGCTTCTTGCGCGGATGACCGCCGTCCCAGGTGTACGTGACCACCTCGGCACCGCACTCCTCGGCGATCTTCACCGTCTCGTCCGTGCTGTGCGAGTCGACGACGACCACCGCCTCGAAATGGCCGAGTACCGACGTCACCGCCTCGGCGATGTTGAGCCCCTCGTTCTTCGTGGGGATCGCCACGGCTATCGGCAGCTTGCTCATCCGAGGTCTCCTTCGGGCAGCCAGGCGTAGCAGCCTGTGGAGGTGAAGACACGGGCCTGCCGGGGCACGGTGATCGTGGTCCGCTTCCCGGCGGAGCCGGAGCCGGAGGCCAGGGTCCTGTCGTCCGTGCCGGCGATCCGCCAGGTGCAGTCTCCGGTGGGGGAGACGTCGCGGTAGCGGCCCGGCCGGATCTGCTCGTTGCGGTACGTGCCGTCCGCGTATCCCCGGTCGGCCTCCCGCAGCAGATCCCGGTGCTGGGTGCAGAGGTGCTCGACGGCGGGTCGCGCGTCGGCGATCTCGCCCGTCACGATCGCACCGACCGCCACGTCCCGGTCGGCCTTCACCAGGAACCGCAGCCGGTCGCAGGTCTCCTGACCGGTCTGGAGCACCGCCGCGGGGTCCATGCCCCTGGGCACCCGGTCGACCAGATACTCCTTCTCCTTCCGGGTGAACGAACCGGTGGCCGGGGTGAGCCGGTCGCTGGGCAGCTTCGGCGGCTCACTCGTGCGCGGGGCCGAGGGGGCAGCGGTGGCGGTGGTGCCGGACCCGGCTGTCGGGGCGGCGAGCGGGGCATGCGTGGCCGTGGTTCCGGCGCCGCTCGCACCGTCCCGCCCCCCGGAGGACGAGCCGCAGGCGGCCAGCGCCGCCGTCAGTACGACGACGGCGGCACCGGCCCGGAACGGATGCCTCATCCGGCTGTCCTCAGCGCGTAGTGGGCACTGATCTGCGCGCTGCTCAGCGCGGTGGGGTAGACGGCGGTCTCGTCGATCTGCCCGGCGAAGAAATTGCTCGTCGGCTTGGACGGCCAGCCGTTCAGATTGTCCCCGCCGACCCGCCAGTAGCCGTCGTACTTCTCGTTGCCGGTGTAAAGCGCGTTCGAGGCGCGGAGCTGCCCGTCGACGTACAGCGCCATGCCGCCGGGTCCCTGCGTCGCGACCACGTGGTGCCAGGCGCCGTTGTTGTAGGCGCCGGGTGTGGTGACGGTCCGGGCACTGCCGCTCTTCACGCCGAAGACCAGCCGGCCGTCGTCGCGCATGTACACGTGCTTGTCGTACTGGGTGCTGTTCTGCATGGTCAGACTGCCGAAGCCGACGATCTTCCCGCCCTTGGTGGTCGTGGTCCTGAACCACGTCTCCACCGAGAACCTGGCCGGCTGCGGATGGCGCTTGTTGCTGTAGACGTACTGCGTCGAACCGTTGAGGCCGATCGCGGTCGAGGGGCCCGCGACGGCGGCCGGGGTCACCCGCCGGGTGGGGGAGTTGCGTACGAACCCGTTGTTCCGCCCGCCGCTGCTGTCGCCCGCGAGGGTCGAGGCGGTCTCGTCGTACCGCCAGTAGAGCGAAGCGCCGTCCGCGAGCACCTTGGCCGGATACTTCTCGGCCGTGGAGGTCACGGTGGCGGACACGGCGGCCGACTTGGCGCTGGTGTTGGTGCCGTCACTCGCGCTGATCCGGTACGAGTGCGTCTCGCCCGCCGCCACGTCCGTGTCCGTCCAGCTCAGCTGCGGCCGGTCCCAGAACAGCGAGTAGCCCGTCGTGGTGTGCACCGGGGTGCTCGCGCCGTCCTTGTAGATCCGGTAGGTGAGTTCCCCGTCGTCGGTGTCGAAGCTGGTCTGCCAGTCGACCACCACCTTCCCCGGGGCGATCGTGGACAGGGTCACGTTGGGCACCCACGGGGCCCCGGTGTCAAGGCCGTCGGCGAACCGGGTCAGACCCTGCTGCGCGGCGCCGTTGACGGTGGTGAACTCGCCGCCGACCCACAGGTAGTGATGACCGCCCTTGTCGGTCTGGGCCATCACCCGGGGCCCGACCGGCTCCCCGATGCCGTCGTTGGTGTCCGGGAACCAGGGCAGCAGCTTCGGGTCGTCGACGGACTGGGCCAGCAGATGCTTGCGCGGCTGGTTGGGGAACTCGCCCATGGTGGCGCAGTCATGGGCGTGACTCCCGCTGTACAGCACACCGTCGTGCACCAGGACGGTCTGGGTGGCGCCGAGGCAGGTGTCCCGCCAGCGCTGCTCGAAGTCGCTCAGGTCCAGTGCGATCCGGCCGTCGAAGACACCGCCTCCGGTGCCCTCGTTGGCGGTGTAGAAGCCGGTGGCGTCCGTGGTGAGGTCCTGCACCGTGGAGGTGTTGGGAATGAACCCGGCCGGGTAGCTCTTGGTCACCGCCCCGGTCGTGGCGTCCACGACCGCCAGCGCGTGCGACGTGGCGCCGTTGACCTTGAAGAAGTTGCCGCCGAGCAGCACGTGCTTGCGGTCGGGCGTCAGCTCGACGGCCCGGCCGATCTCGTCCGCGTCGGCCTTCCACGGCTTCAGCGCGGCGCCCGTGGTGACCGCGGCGAACTTGTTCCTGGTCTGTCCGGCCACCGTGTTGAAGTCACCGCCCAGGTACACGGTGTCGGCGGTGACGGCGAGGGCCCGCACCGTCGCGGAGACGGAGACCTTGAAGTCCTGGCGCGGGGTGCAGCTCGCAGTGTCGATCGCGGCGATGTTGCTGACCCCGACACCGCTCACCGACCCGAACTGCCCTCCGACGTACAGGGTCTTCTGGTCCGGCGAGAGTGCCAGCGCCCGTACGGTCGCCGTGCCGGACGAGAGGGTGAACGACAGGCTGCAACCGGTCGGCGCACCGGTCGCGGCGTCGAAGGCGGCGAAGTTCACCGCGGGCTGCTCAGAGGTGCCGGCCGCCGCGTCCGGCGGCCGTACGGTGGAGAAGGTGCCGCCCGTGTAGACGACGCCGGCGTCCGACGCGGCCATCGACCAGACGATGCCGTTGGTCTGCCAGGTGGTGAGGTCGTCCGCGGTCAGCGAGACCGGCGGGGTGAGGGCCGCGGCCGGGGAGCCCCCGGACGCGGCGGCGGACAGTGCTCCGGCGAGCAGGCAGAGCGCGGCGGCGGCGGCACGTACCCGGCCGCGGCGTACGGGTCTGCGGCCCGTGGTTGCGTTCATCATTCAGCTCCGAAGGTGAGAACGGGCCGCGGCCGGACCGCCGCGGCGCACGGCTCCACCGGGGGTGCGGTGGTGCCGGTTGTCGTGTTGGTGCGGGGCGGTGTCATCGGTCCACTCGCACGGCCGCTCCGGCCAGTTGGTCGGAGAGCTGGCGGATGTCGGCCTCGACCATGATTCTGGCGAGCTCCCGCGACCGCACGACCGGTTTCCAGCCGAGGAGCTCCTCGGCCTTGGTGGCGTCCCCGATCAGGGCGTCGACCTCGCTGGGGCGTTCGTACTTGGCGTCGTGGCGGACGTGCTCGCGCCAGTCCAGGCCCGCGTGCGCGAAGGCGTACTCCAGGAACTCCCGCACACTGACGCCCTCGCCCGTGGCCACCACATAGTCGTCCGGGACGTCGCACTGGAGCATCCGCCACATCGCCTCGACATACTCGGGGGCGTACCCCCAGTCGCGTACGGCATCGAGATTGCCCAGATGGAGATGGGTCTGCAGACCCGCCTTGATCCGGGCCACCCCGCGAGTGATCTTCCGGGTCACGAAGGTCTCGCCGCGGCGCGGGGACTCGTGGTTGAAGAGGATCCCGTTGACCGCGAACATGCCGTACGCCTCACGGTAGTTGACCGTGGCCCAGTACGAGTACACCTTGGCCACGCTGTACGGGCTGCGCGGATGGAACGGCGTCGCCTCGTTCTGCGGCGGCGGGGTGGCGCCGAACATCTCGGACGAGGAAGCCTGGTAGACCCGGGTGTCGATCCCGCTCGCACGGACCGCCTCCAGCAGCCGGATGGTGCCGAGACCGGTGACGTCACCCGTGTACAGCGGTGCGTCGAACGACACGCGGACGTGCGACTGCGCACCCAGGTTGTAGACCTCGTCCGGCCGGATGTCGCGCAGCAGGTTCACCAGCGCGACCCCGTCGGCGAGGTCGGCGTGATGCAGGACGAACGTGCGGTTCTCCTCCTCCGGTCCTTGGTAGATGTGGTCGATGCGCTCGGTGTTGAAGCTCGACGAGCGGCGTATCAGGCCATGGACCGTGTACCCCTTGTCGAGCAGCAGCTCGGACAGGTACGAGCCGTCCTGCCCGGTCACACCGGTGATGAGCGCGGTCTTCGCCACGACTCCCCCTTCTCTGGTCGCTTCAGCGGCTGTTGTTCCGCACCGAATATTTCCCGCCGAAATATCGGGATTGAGCGTTCTGCGGCAAAACATCACCGCGGACTGCTGGTGCTGGCAGAATCCGGGCCATGACGACTGATCTCCCCGGCACTCCCCAGGAATCCGTCCGTTCCCTCCTACGATCCGGTGCCCGCGTGTTCGTCGCGGGCCACCGCGGCCTGGTCGGTTCGGCCGTGGTGCGCCGCCTCACCGACGAGGGGCACGAGGTGATCACCCGCGATCGCGACCGGCTCGATCTGCGCGATGCCGCACGGACCGAGGCGTTCTTCCGCGAGGCCCGTCCGCAGGCCGTGGTGCTGGCCGCCGCCAGGGTCGGCGGGATCATGGCCAACAGCACGTATCCGGTGCAGTTCCTGGAGGACAATCTGCGCATCCAGCTGAGCGTCGTCGCCGGGGCGCACGCGGCCGGGGTCGAGCGCTTGCTCTTCCTCGGCTCGTCCTGCATCTACCCCAGGCTCGCCCCGCAGCCGATCCCCGAAAGCGCCCTGCTCACCGGCCCGTTGGAGCCGACCAACGAGGCGTACGCACTGGCCAAGATCGCCGGAATCGTGCAGACCCGCTCCTACCGCCGGCAGTACGGCGCCTCGTACATCAGCGCCATGCCCACCAACCTCTACGGTCCGGGCGACAACTTCGACCCGGAGTCCTCGCACGTACTGCCCGCGCTGATCCGCCGCTTCCACGAGGCGCGAAGGGACGGTGCGCCCACGGTGACGCTCTGGGGCTCGGGCAGCCCGCGCCGGGAATTCCTGCATGTGGACGACCTGGCCGCCGCGTGCCTCCTGCTGCTGGAGCGGTACGACGGCGACGAACCGGTCAACATCGGCTGTGGGAACGATCTGACGATCCGTGAACTGGCCGCCACGGTCCAGGATGTGACGGGATACCAGGGGAGGGTCGAGTGGGACACGACGAAACCCGACGGCACCCCGCGCAAGCTGCTCGATGTCTCCCGGCTCGCCTCGCTCGGCTTCGCGCCGAGGATCGCGCTGCGTGACGGGATCGCCCAGACCTACGCGTGGTGGCTGGAACGGCAGCCCGCGCAGATCTGAGCCGGATCGCGGTGACGGTCGAACAGCATTGCCCGTAAAGGTACTTGGCAATTCTCGCATCGACGGCCGCCGCTCTCAGTACGCCCCGCGGCCGTCGGTGACGGCGCGCAGCGTACGGGCCATGAGTCCCATGTCCGTGGCCACCGACCAGTTGTCGACGTACCACAGATCGAGCGAGACCGTCTCCTGCCAGGACAGGTCCGAGCGGCCGCTGACCTGCCACAGACCGGTCAGCCCCGGTTTCACCGCGAGCCGCCGGAACTCGCGCTCGTCGTACCGGGACACCTCCTCCGGCAGCGGGGGGCGCGGGCCGACCAGCGACATGTCGCCGCGGAGCACATTGAGCAGCTGTGGGAGCTCGTCGAGGGACGTCCGGCGCAGCAGACGGCCGATTCCGGTCACCCGGGGATCGCGGCGCATCTTGAACATCGGACCGTCGGTCTCGTTCGCGGCGAGAAGCCGCTGCTTGTGGCTCTCGGCGTCGGTCACCATGGTGCGGAACTTCCACATCGTGAATGGCCGGTTGTGCTGCCCCTGCCGGATCTGGCGGTGGAACACCGGCCCGTCGGAGCCCAACCGCACCGCCGCCCCGATCAGGACCAGCAGGGGTGTCAGCACCAGCAGGCCGAGGGCGGCGCCGACCCGGTCCACCACGGCCTTCAGGGCCGGCTGCGGCCCACGGCGCAGCGGTGGCGCGATGTGCAGCAGGGTGAGCCCGGCGGCGGCGGTGGCCCGTACCCGGCCGGCCGCGATGCCCGAGAGCCCCGGGAGCACGGACAGCGCGAGCCCGCCGTCGTGCAGTCCCCAGGAGAGCCGGCACAGCCGTTCCTCGGAGAGCTGGGGACCGGGAACCACCAGCGCCAGGTCCGCATCCTGCGCGAACGCCCCGCCCAGTACGGTCGACACGTCGTCGTCGGCCGGCGCCGGTGCGAGCCGGCCCGGCACCGGGACCCCGCACTCCAGCGGTGCGGCCCCCACCGGGACCGCGGCCACGACCGCGTACGGATGGTCGGCGCGGGACGCGAGCAGCCGGACGGCGCGTTCGACGCCCGGAGCCTCGCCCACCACCAGCACCCGCCGGACCTCCCGTGGCGGGCGCCCCGGCCACGGCAGTCGCCGCAGGGCCTGCGCCGCGATGCCCGCCGGCAGGCCGGGCAGCAACGCCACCAAGGCCGTCGCGGGGTCGAGCGCATCGCCGCTCGCCGTGTGCAGCACGGCGAGCACGCCTATGAGCAGCAGCCAGTCGCCGGCCGTGCTCAGTACCCCCGGTGGCCCACCCGGGGACCGTTCCGCGTACCTGCCGCGTACGGCCCGCAGGCCGGACCACACCAGTGCGGCCACGGCCGCGGCAAGCACGGCCCGGGACTGCCCGCCGGCACGCAGTACGAGCAGGGCCGGAACCCCCAGGCCGAGGAGTTCGGCGCCGACGACCACCGGCACGCGCCGGGTCGCCCTGCTCTTCGCGGGTGCCGGTCCGGACCGCTCGCGCGGTGCGGCCGGCGCCCTCCACAATTCATCGAGTCCGTTGCTGCGAGGCCGATTCGAGACGGTGCGTGGACGTGGCGCCCCCGCCAGTCCCACGGGTCCTGATCTGTCCGAATCGGGTAGCTCGACATGCCCCATGAACCCCCCAGTCACAGTCGCATCGTCACAAACGGGGCGCATCCGCCGATCTCATGGACTGACGGATGCGCCCTCGCTCGGTGCACGATATCCACAGACGTGCCATTTCGCTGGAGTTCTCGTGAATTTCAGACATGCACACTGACTCGGAGCTCGTCCCGTTCCGCGCCGGATCTCTTGGTCTGTGAGTAAGTGTTGGCATTTGGAATGCACCTGAATCGGGTTGTGTGCGGACATGTACGCCGGTCAACTGCTGGGCGTGTCCACCAGGTTCATCCGTGACAGCGCGCTGTCGGGAGACCATCCCCGGCCAACAAACGAGCGAGGGTGCATGTGGTGACGGCTACTGGCCGGATTGTTTCCGTCGGTGGTGCCGGGGGTGCGTGGTGCTCATTGGCTGTCGGGTTCGTCCTCGGGGCGGGGCGGCCACGCGGCCGCCCCCCTTCCCGGTGCCAGATGGTCGACCACTTCGGCCAGTTCCTCGCAGGCGTGTTCGATCCTCTGCCGGATATTGCTCTGCTCGGTCACGACCGCCGCGAGCAGCAGTGCGGTCAGCGCCACGCAGCCGTTGAGCACGGTGAGGTCGATCATCACATGAAGGACCGTCCGCCCCTCGAACGGACCCACCCCCTCCGTTCCCGCGATCGCCGCCAGGACCGACACCAGCAGGGCGCAGGGCGCGCTTCCCGCCAGCTGGAAACGCAGGGCCGCCCAGATGAGCACCGGAAAGACCAGATAGAGCACCGACAGTGAGCTCCGGGTCGCCACCAGGGAGACCGTGACGGCGACGACCAGCAGCGCGCTCGCCTCGATCCACCGGTCGGTGGTCCGGGGCATCCGCAGCCTGTGCAGTACGAGCAGCACGGGGGTGACCACGAGCACCCCCATCGCGTCCCCCGACCACCACGCCGCCCAGACCGGCCAGAACCCGCTCAGCGGCAGCTTCCCGTTCAGCGCCAGCATGCCCGTGCCCACGGTCGCACTGATGACCATCCCGGCCAGCGCGCCGAGGAAGACCAGCATGACCCCGTCGCGCAGCCTGTCCAGCTCCTTGCGGAAGCCGGCTCTGCGGAGTATCAGGTACGAGCAGAGCGGGGCGGCGGTGCTGCCCGCCACGACGGCGAAGGTGGAGGGCGTGACCGAGCCGCTGAGGGTGGCGACGACGAGGAGGGAGCCCAGCGCGATCCCGGGCCAGGCACTGGGACCCAGGTAGATCAGCGCGCCCAGTGCGATGCCCGTCGGCGGCCAGAGCGGTGTGACGACCGCGCCGTGGACGGACACCTCCCGGATGAGGCCGAGCCCCCCGGCCGCGTAGTAGGCAGCGGTGACGGCAAGGACACGTAGCGCGGCCACGGCCGCGCGTCTGGTTCTCTCGCTGCGGATCACGCATCTCATCAGACACTGCCCCGGACGGGTGGCGGCTGTTTGACACGCTTCACCCGGAAGGTCGCGGTTTCAGTACCGGCCGGGGACGGTCCCGTGCCGTACCACGAGCACGGCGGCGTCGTCCTGGTGACCGGTCTGCTCCGCCGCCCGCAGGACCACGTCGGCCAGCTCGCCGGCGTCGGCGCCGACCCGTGCGTGCACCAGCCGGGTCACCGCGTCCAGACCCCGGTCGATCGGGAACGAAGGCCCCTCCACCACCCCGTCCGTGACCAGGACGAACGCGCCCGGGGCGGTCAGCCTCCGCCGGGTGACCGGATAGCGCTCGCCCGCCTGGATCCCGAGCGGCAGCCCGCCCTCGTCACTGGTCACCCCGGACCGCCCGTCGGCCGTGGCCCACACAGCGGCGACATGCCCGGCGCGGGCGCTCTGCAGCTCCCGGGACACCGGGTCGAGGCGGACGAACGTACACGTCGCGAAGAGACCGGAGCCCACCGAGACCAGCAGGTCGTTGGTCCGGCCCACGACCTCGCCGGGGTCCGTGGCGGTGGCGGCTATCGCCCGCATGGCGATGCGGACCTGCCCCATGAACGCGGCGGCCTCGACGTCGTGGCCCTGCACGTCCCCGATGGCGAAGGCCAGCGCACCGTCCGGCAGCACGAAGCCGTCGTACCAGTCGCCGCCGATGTCCAGCCCGCTGCGGGCGGGCGTGTAACGGGCAGCGGTCTGGAGTCCCGGGCGCGCGGGCAGCGCCGCCGGGAGCATCTCGCGCTGGAGCACCTCGGCCAGTTCCACCCGGGCCCGGTGCAGCTCCACCTCGCGGCGCGCCCGGGAGGTGAGCTGTTGCAGCGTGGTGAGCAACTCCTCGGCACTCGCCGAACGGGGAGGACGACGCCGGTTCATGTGCCGCTCCGCACTGCGGTTGTCCGCACGGCACAGCACACGGCCTGCCGCGACGGGGCCGGCCGGGGTGCCGACGGACCGGATTCCGGGCGGTGGCATCGCCCGCCGCCGGTGAAATTCGACATCCCGCATCCTATTTCGGAGGCGCGATCCCCGCAGGGCGAGCTCCGGCGGTGCGATCCCCGAGGACGAGCCGGAACGCGCGAACCCGCCCGGCCGGGTGGATGCTGGTGGCAGGACCGCGTCGAGGCGGCGCACCGCGACCGGACGCGGCCGCAGGAGGTGCGCGATGACCCGCACGCTGGAGTGGAGGCTCCGCCTCGGTCTGACCGAGGACGACGGGACGACCAAGGCGGAGGCGGTGCTGGACACCGGCTCCACGAAGCTCACCGGACACGGGGTCGCGCGCTGCAACCCGCAGGACGTGGATGTACCGGCCATCGGCGACGAACTCGCGGCGAGCCGTGCCATGAAGGACGTGGCCGCCCAGCTGATGAAGGCCGCCGACGCGGACCTGGAGAACGTGGGCGCCGGACCCGCGAGCGGCCCGGTGGCCCCGCCCTACGCGTGGACCGACAGCACGGCCTGATTCCCCGGGAGCAAGGCGGCCCGCGATGCGTGAGATCCTGCCGGTGCTCGGCCGCTGGTACGCCGCGGGGGAGCCGTTCGGGCTCGCCACCGTCGTCGCGGTCAGCCGCAGCGCGCCGCGCGGCCCCGGCGCGGCGATGGCGGTGGGACCGGACGACGAGGTCGTGGGCAGCGTCTCCGGCGGCTGCGTCGAGGGAGCCGTCCTCGAACTCGCCAAGGAGGTCGTGGAGACCGGCCGGCCCAGGCTGGAGAGCTTCGGCTACAGCGACGAGGACGCCTTCGCCGTCGGACTCACCTGCGGCGGCGAGATCACACTCCTCGTACGTCCGGTGACGGCGGCGTCCGATCCCACCTTCGGCGAGGTCGCCGCGGCGGTCGCCGGGCACCGCCCGGTGGTGGTCGCCACCGTGACCGATGGACCCGCTCCACGCGGTGCCGCCCTCGCGGTCCGGCCGGACACCGTGTCGGGGTCGCTGGGCGCGAGCGGTCTGGACGCCGCCGTGACCGCCGACGCGCGCGGGGAACTCGCCCAGGGGGCAACGGGGTTGCGGCACTACGGCCCGAACGGTGAACGGCGCGAGGACGACGTCGCCGTGTTCCTCCAGTCGTTCGCCCCGCCGCCCCGGATGCTGGTCTTCGGCGCGATCGACTTCGCGGCGGCGGTGGCCCGGATCGGCGCGTTCCTCGGCTACCGGGTCACCGTCTGCGACGCCCGCCCCGCCTTCGCCGACGCCCGGCGCTTCCCCGCCGGTGCGGAGGTCGTCGTCGACTGGCCGCACCGGTACCTGCGCGACACGGAGACCGACGGGCGGACCGTGATGTGCGTACTCACCCACGACCCCAAGTTCGACGTCCCGCTGCTGGAGGTGGCGCTGCGCGCCCCGGCCGCCTACATCGGCGCCATGGGCAGCCGCCGGACCCATGAGGACCGGCTGGCCCGGCTGCGCGAGACGGGCCTCGGCGAAGCGGAACTGGCCCGGCTGCGTTCCCCCGTCGGCCTCGACCTCGGGGCACGCACCCCCGAGGAGGTGGCCGTCTCGATCGCCGCGGAGATCGTCGCCCTGCGCTGGGGCGGCACGGGCAGCCCGCTGACGGACACGGCCGGGGCGATCCATCGCCGCGCCCCGGACCCGTAGCGTTGTCGCGGAAGTGAACGATTCCGTACCGCCGGGTCCCTGGGGAACACCATGTGCTGGAGTGCGACCGCCGACCTCGCCGCCGGAACGGGCATCGCGGCCATCGGGGTGGTGTGCGTGGCGCGGGTGCGCCGGGTGCGCGATCTGCCGCTCGCGGCGCTGCCGCTGCTGCTGGGCGCCCACCAGATCATCGAGTCGGTGATCTGGCGCTCGGGTGGCGGAACCGGCCCCGCCACCCTCGCCTGGGCCGTCATCGCCCTGCCGGTGCTGCCGTTGTGGGTCCCGCTGGGGGTGCTGTGCGCCGCCCCGCCGGATGCCCGGCGCCGCCTGCTGGTCCCGCTCGCGGCCGGAACAGCGACCGCCGTCGCGCTCGCGTACGGCCTGGCGACCCGTCCGGTGACCGCCGAGATCCGCGGGCACACCCTCGGCTACGCCCTCGACCTTCCCCGCTCCGGACTCCTGGTCGCCGGCTATCTCCTGGCCACGGTCGGAGCCCTGCTCCTGGCCGGGGACCCGGTGCCGAGGCGGCTCGGGGCGCTGGTCGCCGTCGGGGCCGCCGTCTGTGCGGCACTGTGGCGGCTGGAGTTCGTCTCGACGTGGTGCGCCTTCGCGGCGGTGTGCTCGGTGATCCTGCTGGTCCGGCCCCGCCCGGACCCGGCGGCCGGAGGTGTCTGAGGGCTGTCCCGCAGTCCCTGGCGGGCTGCGGGACAGCCGTCAGACCGTCCCGGGCAGGCCGATCGAGTTGGGGAGCGGCAGCAGGTCCGCGGCCAGCACCTGCCGGGCCGGCAGCTCCAGGGCGGCGAGCAGTTCGTCCACCGCGCTCTCGGCGAGGGGGCGCAGCAGCCGGGCGGCCAGCCGGTCGGTGGTGTCCTCGACGAGCTCCCGTTCCTGGCGGCCGCGTGGCGTGGCAGCGGACTCCGCGTCGATCATGCCGCGGGAGCGGAGCCGTTCCTCGGCGTCCGCCCACTCCGCCTCGCTCCAACCGCGGTCGAGCCGGATGCCCTCGCGCGGGACACGGCCCGTGGAAGCGGCGAGCACGAGGGCCTCGGGTGCGTCGAGACCGTGGTCGGCGAGCGCGGCGTTGTGCGCGTCGCCCCGGAACTCCCGCAGCGCGGTGGTGAGTTGCCACAGGCTCTCCACCGGGTCGGTGCGGTCGCACAGCGGGCGGTTGGCGGCGAACAGCGGACGGGCCTGCGGGGAGGCGTCGGCCACCATCGCGGCGAGCGGCGGGATGAGCGGGCCGGCGAGGGCGTCGATGTCCGGGACCAGCCGGCGCAGCGCACTCGCGGCGAGCCTGGCGCGCAGGTCGGTGAGCTTCTCGGGGGTGACGACCCGCCAGGCGTCGGGCAGCGCGCGGGCCACCATGCCGGGCGCGAAGACACCCAGGACGGCGGTGGCGGCCTCGGGGCGGATCCGCCCCATGGGGGCCGTACGGGTGGCGAAGTACCCCATCCAGAAGCCCTTGAGGCCGACGGACCGACCGATGCCCCGGCACTCCTCGTCGAAGTAGAGCACGGCGTGGAGGGGCTCGGTACGCAGCCACAGGGTGCGGGGTCTCGACTCCATGCGGCCAACCTAACGCGCAACCGGTCGGCCACGCCCGGCGACGGGCGGGCAGGAGCCGCAGCCCCGGCCCGCCGGTCCGGCGCACACGCCCCTGCGGCTCAGCCCGCGGCGCCGAAGTGCCGGTCCACGATCGCCGCGGCGTCGGTGCCGCGCGGCAGGATGCCGTACTGGTGGCCGCGGCCCTCGCCGAGCCGGGCGGCCACGAACGCCTCGGCCGACGCGGCGGGAGCGTGACGGAGCATCAGTGAGGCCTGCAGGGCCAGGGCCATGCCTTCGACCGACGCCCGCGCCCGGGTCTGCGCCGCGAGCGGGTCGCGCAGGTCCTCGGCCAGCTCCTGGCGCACCCGGCGGACATGCGCGTCCAGTACGGAACTGGCACCGGCCGTGGTCTCCAGCTCGGCCCAGAAGGCGTCCAGCGACTGCGGTGTGCGTCCGATGCCCCGCAGCACGTCGAGGGCGATCACGTTGCCGGACCCCTCCCACACCGCCATCACCGGCTGCTCGCGGTAGCGCCGGGCCAGCGGCCAGTCCTCGGTGTAGCCGTTGCCGCCCAGGCACTCCAGCGCCTCGTAGGCGTGGTGCGGGCCGCGCTTGCAGATCCAGTACTTGGACACCGCGGTGGCCAGCCGGCGGAACAGCTCCTCGGACTCGCCGCTGCCGCTCTCGTACGCGTGGGCCAGGCGCAGCGAGGTCCAGGTCGCGGCCTCCGTCTCCAGCGCCAGGTCGGCGAGGACCGCCGTCATGGCCGGCTGGTCGGCCAGCCTGGCACCGAAGGCGCTGCGGTGCCGGGCGTGCCAGATCGCCTCGGACACCGACTGCCGCATGCCCGCGGTGGTGCCCAGCACACAGTCGAGCCGGGTGTGGTTGACCATCTCGATGATGGTCGGGACGCCGCGGCCCGGCTCGCCGATCCGTACCGCCCAGGTGCCGTCGAACTCCACCTCGGAGGAGGCGTTCGACTTGTTGCCCAGCTTGTTCTTCAGCCGCTGGATCCGGACCGTGTTGCGGGTGCCGTCGGCCAGGACCCGCGGCACGAGGAAGCAGGTGAGCCCGGCCTCGGCCTGGGCCAGCACCAGGAAGGCGTCCGACTGCGGGGCGGAGAAGAACCACTTGTGCCCGGTCAGCAGATGGGCCCGGCCCTCGGGGTCGGAGGCCAGCGGGACGGCCCGCGTGGTGTTGGCGCGTACGTCGGAGCCGCCCTGCTTCTCCGTCATCCCCATGCCGAAGGTGAGCCCGGACTTCTCGCCCGGGGCGATCAGGCGGGGGTCGTACGCGCGGCTGAGCAGGCCCGGCAGCCAGTCCCGGCCCACGTCCGGGTCGCGCTGGAGGACCGGGACCACGGCGTGCGACATGGACATCGGGCAGGCGTGGCCGGGCTCGATCTGGGCGAACAGCATGAAGGACGCCGCACGTGCCACCGCGGCCCCGGGCTTCGGGTCGGCCCAGCCCGAGGTGTGCGTGCCGTGGTGCACGGCCTTGCCGATGATCTCGTGGTACGCGGGGTGGAACTCGACCTCGTCGACGCGGTTGCCGTACCGGTCGTGGGTGCGCAGGACGGGCGGCGAGTTGTGGGCGAGCTCCGTGGCGGTCTGGAAGTGTTCGGAGCCGACCAGGGCGCCGATCTCGTGCAGTTCCGGTTCGTGCCAGGCTGCCCCGAAGGTGCGGACGGCCTCGGCGAGCGGCAGATTGGTGCCGTACTCGTCGAGGTCCACCCGGGGCGGTGCCTGGTTGGTGACCTCGTGGGTGGGGTGCGGAGCCGGGCCCCCGGGCCGCAGGTCGGTCCGGTGCTGGGTGACGGTCATGGCGGGTGATCCTGTCCTGGGTAGACGGTCGGGGCGGCGAGGGAAGCGATTCGGGGCGAGCCGGTACGGCGGGGTGGGCGGCCCGGGTTCAGGAACCGCCGGCCCCGACCGCTCTGAGGCACAGCGCGGTGATGCTCTCCACGACGGGCCCCGGGTCGGTGCGCGCGCCGACCGGCGAGAGCGGGCCGAGCAGCGCCTCGCCGACCGCCCCGATCACGGCGGCGGCCGACAACTGGGCGTTCTGCTGGGGCAGTTCGCCTGCCGAGATGCCGGCGACGATCACCGTCTCGGCGAGCGCGTGGTAGCCGCGCCGGTAGGTGAGCCGCTCCTCCTCGACGAGCGGGTCGACCGGCTCGGCCAGCAGCGCCCAGGCCGTGCGCGGACTGCGCAGCGCGCGGTAGGAGAAGACCTCGACGAGCGCGCGCAGCTGATCGGTGGCGCCGCGCCGTGCCTGCACCGCCTCCCGTACCGCGCCGAGCTCATGGCCCGCGACATGCCGGAAGACCGCGGCGAGCAGTTCCTGCTTGGAGGCGAAGTGGTTGTACACGCTGCCGGTGGCCACGCCGGCCCGCCGGGCGAGCGCTGAGACGCCGGTTGCCGGGTATCCGCCCTCCGCCAGCAGCTCCCGCGCGGCGTCGAGCAGCCGTTCACGGTGGGCGAGCCGGGTCGCCTCCGTACGGGCGGTGGGTCGGTAGGCCATGGTCTGAACCCCGATTCATATCTTCTTATGTCCAGCCAACCACTGTTGCTGTCCGGGGGCAATGGCCCGGCGCGCAGCCGTTGTGCGCCGGGCCGTCGCGCACGGGCCCGGCCGTGCCGCGCCGGTCAGTGGTCGTCCGTGGCGGAGCCGATCTCCTGCTCGGTCCACAGGGTCTTGCCGCCGTCGCCGTACCGGGTGCCCCAGTGGGCGGCGAGCTGGGAGACGATGAACAGCCCGCGGCCGCCCTCGTCGGCGGCGCGGGCATGGCGCAGATGGGGCGCGACCGGGCTGCCGTCGTGCACTTCGCAGGTGAGCGTGCGGTCCAGGATCAGCCGGAGCCGCAGCGGAGGGGCGCCGTAACGGACCGCGTTGGTGACCAGTTCGCTCACGATGAGTTCGGTCGCCTCGATCGTCTCCTCGTCGAGGTGCCAGCTGTCGAGCCGGTCGCGCATGAGCGTGCGGGCGACGCCCGGGGAGGTCAGGTCGCTGGGCAGGTCCCAGGTCGAGAACCGGTCCGGCGGGACGACGCCGGTGCGGGCGAGGAGGAGAGCGGCGCCCTCGGGGTGCGCGTCGGCCGGCAGGTTGTAGACCACGTCGTCGCACAGGTCCTGGAGGCTGCGGCCGGGTCCGGCGAGGGCCTCGCGCAGACCGGCAGGCTGCCGGCCCGCGGGTATCGGGGTGCCGGAGAAGAACGCCAGGACGCTGCCTTCGTCCAGGGCGAAGGTGGCGGTGGCGAAGGGGGCGCTGTCGCCGGAGAAGAGCTGGGGCCCCTCGGGTACGTCCAGGGCGGCCGTGGTGCCGTCGGGGGCGATGAGACCCGCTGTCGCGTTTCCCGCCCGCGCGATGGTGCAGGTGCCGGCGAACGGGTCGTGGACGGCATACATGCACGTGCCCGTGAGCGACTGTCCGAGCAGCCGGTCCGCGGGCGGCAGCGCCTCCCGTTCCCTGGCGAGGCGTTCGGTGGTGTCGGCCAGCCGGGCCAGCACCTCGTCGGGCTCCAGGTCGAGTCCGGCCAGCGCGTGGAGGGCGGTCCGCAGCTGGCCCATGGTGATGGCCGTCTGGAGCCCGGGGCCGTCGACGGCGCCGACGATCAGGGCGGTGCGGGCACCGGAGAGGCCGATGGTGTCGAACCAGGAGCCGCTGTTGCGTCCGGGCAGCAGGAAATGGGCGGTCTCCACGGCGACGTTGCCGTCGTCGCGCTGCGGCAGGAGCCGGCGCTGGACCGTGGAGGCGATCACGTGGTCGCGCTCGTACTGCCGCGCGTTGTCGATGCTGAGGGCGACATGGGCGGCGGCCGTCAGCGTCATCGGGAGATCGTTCTCCTCGAAGGGTTCCGAATCCCGGCACCGGTAGAGACTCACCAGGCCGAGGACCGCGCCGTGCAGTTTCAGCGGCACCACGATCATGGAGTGGGCCCCGGTCGCCTCGATCAGCCGCGCGCTCTCGGGGGCCGTGCCGAGCCAGGGCGTACGGGGGCCGAGCCGGACCATGCGGGGCCGGAGGTCGGACACGGCCAGCGCGTAGGGCGTACGGGCGGGCAGCCGGCGCATCTCGCCGACGAGCCCGTCCCGGTGACCGTCCGCACCGTGCCCCCGCAGGGCCACGCGGCGCAGCGGCACGTCGTGCCCCAGCGGCCCCGGCGGCGGGTCCGCCCCCCGCAGCACCTCGTCCACCACCTCGACGACGGCCAGGTCGGCGAAGACCGGCACCACGGCCGCGACCAGCCCCTCGCAGGTGGCCGCCACATCGAGCGACCTGCCCACCCGGGTACGCACCGCCGCCAGGCACGCCGACCGGGTACGCGCCTTCTCCTGCTCGTCGACATCGACGACCGTGGCCAGCAGCCCGAGCGTGTGCCCCTGCGCGTCGTCCAGCCGGTTCACGGACACCTTCAGGCTGCGATCGGGGCCGGCCCCGTCCGCGAGCCGGCCGCGGACGACGAGACCGCGCACGGCCGCCCCGCTGTCCAGCACACCACGCAGCACCCGCTCCGCCTCGTGCGGCCGCTCCAGCCGGTACGCGTCGGTGAAGTACCGACCCGTGAGGCGCTCGGCGGGAACGTCGTCGGGCAGGAGGTTCGCCCGGACCACCCGCAGCCGCGTGTCCAGCACATGCAGCCCCACGGCGGACTGGGCGAACAAGGTGTGCAGGATCGCCGCCCCCATACCGTCGGTCCCCGCCGGCTCGGGGACGGGTGCACCGGCATCCGACACGGATTCACCCCCATCAGGCTCCGCCCCTGCCCGGATCGGCAGGTAGGGACAAGCGTCGGTGCACCCTGCGAACTTCGCCACCGGGGGAGTGCCCGCGGCCACTGGCACGATGTGAGAGTTGACTCTCAGAAATTATGAGAGGAAGCTCTCACGTCATGGATTCCAATAATCGCCTGGGCGATATCGAGATCACCGATCCGCAGGCCATGCGGGCGCTGGCCCATCCGGTGCGGCTGGCGATCCTCGACCGTCTTCGGCGGCACGGGCCCGCGACCGCCACCCAGCTCGCGCCCGACGTGGGCGCGACGCCTTCGGTGACCAGCTGGCATCTGCGCCACCTGGCGGGCTTCGGACTGGTCCGCGACAGCGAGCCGGGCCCGGACCGCCGTCAACGGCGATGGGAGGCGGCGGCAGGCGGCTTCCGGTTCAAGGCGCCGCAGGACCCGGCCGACGAGGAGGGCCGGTCGGCCGCGCGGGCGCTGTCGCAGGAGATGTTCCGGCGCTCGGCCGACCTCCCGGCCCGATGGGCCGCCGAGGTCGAACCCGCACTCGACCCGGCGTGGCTCGGCCGGGCCGGGCTGGCCAACACCCGCGTCGTCGTCTCCGCCGAGGAACTCGCGGCCATCGAGGAGGGGATCGAGCGCGTGCTCGCGCCGTACGTCACCCGTGACCCGGACGAGCGGCCTGCCGAAGCCCGCGGCGTCCGGCTGCTGCGCTACGTCCTGCCGGAAGGCGCCGAGGGCGCGGACGAGCAGAGCGGACGGACATCGTGACCGCGCCGGACCGGAGCGCCGCGGCATCGCTCTGGAGGGACCGGCGGTTCCGCCGCTTCTGGGCCGGTCAGTCGGTCTCCCAGTTCGGTGACCGGATATCCGAACTGGCCCTGCCCCTGATCGCCGTCGGCGCCCTGAACGTCACGGCCAACCAGGTGGCGTGGCTGACCGCGCTCATCTGGACCCCGAACCTGCTCGCCATGGTCCTGGGGGCCTGGGTCGACCAACGGGCCCGCAAACGCCGTCTGATGATCCTCGCCGACCTGGCGCGGGCCGCGGTGCTGCTCAGCCTCCCGGCGGCCTACCTCCTGGACGCGGTGACGCTGTGGCAGTTGTACGCCGTGGCGTTGCTGACCGGCGCCGCCGAGGTGCTGTTCAACACCGCCTGGCCGCCCTTCTTCGTGCGCCTCGTGCCGCGCGCGTCGTACGTCGATGCCCACAGCAAGCTCAGCGCCGCGCGGTCCGCTTCGTACGTCGCCGGCCCGGCCGTCGGCGGCCCGCTGGTCCAGGTGCTCACCGCGCCCGTGGCCGTCGTGGTGGACGCCCTGACCTTCCTGGTGTCGGCGGTCCTGATCGGCAGGGTTCCGGTCGAGGAACCGCCGCCCGCTGCCACGGCGGCGACCTCGCTGCTGCGGCGCGCCAGGGAGGGTCTGACATTCGTCGTCCGGCACCCGGTGCTGCGGGCCGGCCTCGGCTGCGCGGCGACCGTCAACTTCTTCACCTTCGTGGCGGGCAGCGGGCTGTTCGTGCTGTTCGCCGACCGGAGCCTCGGACTCTCCGCCGCGGTGATCGGCATCGCGTTCGGGACCGGCGCGACCGGTTCCCTCCTCGGCGCCGTGCTCGCCCCGAGGATCTCGCGACGCTTCGGTGTGGGGCGCGGCATCGTCATGGGCTCGGTGCTGTTCCCGGCGCCGATCGCCATCGCCGCCGCCGCGGACGGGCCGCTCTGGCTCCGGGCCGGAGCCCTGGCCGCCGCCCAGTTCCTCTCGGGCTTCGGCGTCATGCTGTTCGACGTCAACCTCAACTCCCTCCAGGCCACGGTGATCCCGGACGGAATGCGCAGCCGCGTGGCCGGTGCGTACAGCACGATCAATTACGGCGTACGCCCGGTCGGCGCCGTCGTCGGCGGGCTGCTCGCCACCTTCATCGGCCTGCGGGCGACCCTCCTCGTCGCGGCCGTCGGCGGAGCCCTGTCGCTGCTCTGGCTGCTGCCCTCGCCGATACCCCGCATCCGTTCCCTGACCCCGGACCACACCATGGGCGGCGACAGCCGGCCGGTGGCCTCATGATCCGACGGATGATCGTCCGCCCTCGGCCCTCCGCCCTCAGCCGAGGGGATGGTCCCGGGGCGCCGATCCGCCCAGACCCTGGCGATCGGGCACATCGGCCACCGCCGACAGCAGCGGATCGGAGAGGGCCGCCGAGGACAGGCGTTCCAACGCGGCCGTGCGCCGGGCGAGTTCCCCTCTGCGCGGCGTCGGCGCGGCAGCGGCCACGCGCTCCAGCAAGGCGCGCAGGCGCCGGACGACCTGGGGGCTGGACGACCCGTACATGAGCGTCTCGTCCAGGGCGAGGGAGACGAGGTCCTCCCAGCCGGGCGAGGGGTACGACACCCGGGGGGTGCCGGTCGCGTCGAGCAGCCAGGCGTCGCCCAGGGAGCGCTGCGACAGTCTCAGGAGCGCGTCCTCGATCTGGTCCAGGGACTGCACCGCCGTCGTCGGGTCGTTCACGGCCGGTGAGAGGGCCCTGACCGTGATGTCGGCCAGCAGCCGGAACCCGTACGGGGCGTCCTGCTCCACGGTGCGGCTGGGACCGTACCGGACGCAGCCGGCGACGCGCTTCGCCAGGCGGGTGCCCGCGCCGCCCCGGCCGTGTGCCGGCTCCAGGAACGCGACCGTGTCGTGGGCCCCCACGAAGTCCCCGATCGCGTGGACGAAGCGGATCCGCAGATCGTGGCGGGCGGCGATCCGTACGAGCTTCGGTTCGTCGACGGAGAGCAGTACGGCCGGCCCGCCCCCGTGGAGGACAGATACGCGGGCGGCACGGTCGGCATCGCCGGTGGGCGGCGCGGGCACCGCGGGCCCCGGCGGATACGCCTGGTCGATGACGGTGCGGAGCCTTTCGCCGACCGCGCGCGCGAGCCCGCCTCCGGTCACCGCATGCCGCAGGGAGGCCAGGAGGTGGAGCACCACGACGGAATCGACCAGCACCAGCCCCACGGCGAAGGTGACGCTTCCCCGGGGGACGTGCGACTCCCTTACCTGGCTGAGGGCCACGAGCGCGTACAGGGCGGTGCCGATCAGGAGCCCGAAGAGCACGAGGTACCGGCTGAAGTGTCCCAGCGCCGCGACCAGCCGGGGAGACATCGACTGGACGGTCTGGATCACGAGCGTGATCGCCGTGACGATGAAACCGGCGAGCGTGATCATGCCGCCGGCGATGGCGGCGAGGGTCGCCTGCGCCGTGGACGCGTCGAACCCCAGCCCTGTCGACGGCAGATGCCGCTCCCAGACGGGTACGGCCCAGCCGAGGAAGGCGCCGAGCACGACCAGGAGAGCGGCCGCGGCGCGGCTGCGCAGATTGCGGGCCCGGTGGGAGCCTGTGCTGCGGCGGGGGCCCCGGGCACGGACGGGCGGAGTCATCGTGGGGCGTGCGGGGAGCGCGCGGGACGGGGCGGGGGTGTGGTGCTGCTCCTGCCCCTGCCGTTACCCATGTCCGTCCCCGATGCCGTCGCTTCCAGGACCGCCATCG
Source organism: Streptomyces sp. NPDC001933 (assembly GCF_042890955.1). Taxonomy (NCBI): domain Bacteria; kingdom Bacillati; phylum Actinomycetota; class Actinomycetes; order Kitasatosporales; family Streptomycetaceae; genus Streptomyces; species Streptomyces sp. NPDC001933. The sequence continues at coordinate 156,957 of NZ_JBIASS010000013.1, forward strand.
TGGAACTCCGCCCCGGGTCCCACAAGCCGCGATGCTCCGGGCGGGCGACGACACCCGGTACGGCACCGGGTTCCGGTACCGCCCCCGCGTCCCCCGTTCGGAGCACCCCGATCGTGCCGCGCCGCACGCCGGAGGAGGGTGGGCCGGACGCGTCCGCGTACGCGGGCCGGCAGGATCACGCGAGAGGGAGATCGAGAAGATGACCCGGAACCCGGATTCCAAGCCCGCACAGCAGCCAGTGGTGGACGGCAATTCCGCGATCCTGCGGCGGTTCCCCTTCGACGACACCCGGGACTTCGACGACGCGCGCCGGGGATTCATGGGGACCGCCGCCGAGACGGTGATCCGTGACGCCGGGGGCAGGGTGGTCTGGGACCTCGGGGCCTACGGTTTCCTGACCGGGGACTGCCCCGGGACTGCCAACCCGAGCCTGTGGCGCCAGAGCCGCCTCTCGGCCGGCCACGGCCTGTTCGAAGTGGTCGAGGGCATCTACCAGATACGCGGCTTCGACCTGTCCAACATGACGGTGGTGGAGGGCGAGCGGGGCGTCCTGGTGATCGACCCCCTCCTCTCCGCGGAGACCGCTGCCGCCGCCCTCGCCCTGTACCGCGAACACCGGGGGGACCGCCCGGTGACCGGCGTCCTGTACACCCACAGCCACGTCGACCACTTCGGCGGCGTACGGGGCGTGGTGAGCGACGAGGACATCGAGCGCGGGGTCCCGGTCATCGCCCCCAGGGGGTTCCTGACGCACGCAGTGAGCGAGAACGTCTACGCCGGTACGGCGATGGCCCGCCGCTCCGCCTACATGTACGGTGCCGCGCTGCCGAAGGGCGAACGGGGCCAGATCGGCGCGGGGCTCGGCCAGACGACGTCGACGGGCTCCGTCGGGGTGATCCCGCCCACGCTGGAGGTCACCCGCAGCGGTCAGTCGGAGACGGTGGACGGCATCCGGATGGTCTTCCAGATGACGCCCGGCACCGAGGCCCCCGCCGAACTGAACATCCACTTCCCCGACCACGCGGCGCTCTGCATGGCGGAGAACGCCACCCACAATCTGCACAACCTGCTGACGCTGCGCGGCGCCGAGGTGCGCGACCCGAGGGAGTGGGCCCGCTATCTGACGGAGGCGGTCGACCTCTTCGGCGACAGCACCGACGTCGCGTTCGCCTCGCACCACTGGCCGGTATGGGGCCGCGAGCGCGCCGTCGAGTTCCTCACCGAGCAGCGCGACGTCTACGCCTATCTGCACGACCAGACCCTGCGCATGCTCAACCGGGGACACACCCCGCTGGAGATCGCGGAGACGATGGAGCTGCCTCCCGCCCTGGAACGGGCCTGGCACACCCACGGCTACTACGGATCGGTCAGCCACAACACGAAGGCCGTCTACCAGCGCTACATGGGCTGGTTCGACGGAAACCCCGCGCATCTGTGGGAGCACCCGCCGGTCGCGAGCGCCGAGAGGTACGTCGAGTTCATGGGCGGCGCCGACGAGGTGCTGCGCCGGGCGCGCGAGTCGTTCGCGGCCGGTGACTTCCGCTGGGTGGTCCAGGTCGTCAACCACGTGGTGTTCGCCGACCCGGACAACGCCGAGGCCCGCGACCTGCAGGCCGACGCCCTGGAGCAGCTCGGCTACGGCAGCGAGAACGGTACCTGGCGCAACTTCTACCTCACCGGTGCACTGGAACTGCGCCACGGTCCCGTCGGCACCCCGACCACCACCGCGGCCCCCGACCTCCTGCGCGCCCTGACGCTCGACCAGCTCTTCGACGCCCTCGCCATCCGCGTCGACGGACCCCGCAACTGGGACGCCGACATCTGCGTACGCTGGAACGTGAAGGACCAGGACCCCGTCGGCATGCGGCTGCGCAACGGTGTGCTCACCCATGTGACGGGCACCGGTCCCGCGTCCTGCGAGCCGGACGTCGAGGTGACGCTCGACGAGGACGCCCTGCGCGCGCTGCTCCTCGGTGAAACACCCCTCGCCGATCTGGTGGAGCAGGGGAGGGCGAAGGCCGACGGCGATCTCGCGAAGGTGGACGAACTGCTCGGCCACCTCGGCGAGCCCGACCCCGACTTCGCCATCGTCACGCCGTGAACACCGCCGTCCGGTGAACCCCGCGCGGTCGCGCCCAGGACACCTGGGTCAACGGCGAGTGGCCGCCCGGACAGAACTTCGACAACACCGGTCACCTGCCGGACCCGTACGACACCACCGAACCGCAGCCCGGCGGCGACTTCTGGCCCGGCCGGTTCAGCCGTACGCACGTCGGCGTCACCCGGTACGGCTACCGGAACGCGATTGGAGGGAGGGACTGCGGGCCGGCGGCTGCGCGGCAGCGACGGCAAGCGCCACGGGACGGGATTCCTCGGTGCGGCGATCGACCCGCACGGCCCGCTGCCGCACGAGCCGGGCCGGGGCAACCCGTGGCTGGACACCTGGTTCTGCACCAACCCGGTCTTCGTCGACGTGGTGCGCTGAACCCGCGCGAACGGCCGGGGCGGCGCGCAGGCCGCCCCGGCCGGACTCAGGACCCCAGTGCCGCGGAGACCACGGCCCTGGCCTCCTCCTGCACCCGGCCGAGATGACCGGCGCCCAGGAACGACTCCGCGTAGATCTTGTACACGTCCTCGGTGCCCGAGGGGCGCGCCGCGAACCAGGCGTTCTCGGTGGTCACCTTGATGCCGCCGATCGGCGCGCCGTTGCCGGGCGCCTCGGTCAGCACGGCCGTGACCGGCTCACCGGCCAGCGTGTCGGCGGTGACCTGCTCGGGGGAGAGGCGCGCGAGGACCGCCTTCTGCTCACGGTCGGCGGGCGCGTCGATCCGGGCGTACGCGGGCTCACCGAACCGGGCGGTGAGCGCCGCGTACTGTTCGGAGGGGGACTTGCCGGTCACCGCGAGGATCTCCGAGGCGAGCAGCGCCAGAATGATGCCGTCCTTGTCGGTCGTCCACACCGAACCGTCGCGGCGCAGGAACGAGGCCCCGGCGGACTCCTCGCCGCCGAACCCGATCGAGCCGTCGACCAGGCCGTCCACGAACCACTTGAAGCCGACCGGCACCTCGACCAGCTCACGGCCGAGACCGGCGGCGACCCGGTCGATCATCCCCGACGAGACCAGCGTCTTGCCGACCCCCGCGGCGGCCGGCCACTGCTCCCGGTGGGCGTACAGGTAGTCGATGGCGACGGCCAGGTAGTGGTTCGGGTTCATCAGCCCGGCGTCCGGCGTCACGATGCCGTGCCGGTCGGCGTCGGCGTCGTTCCCGGTCGCGATCTGGAAGCGGTCGCGCTGCCCGATCAGCGAGGCCATCGCGTACGGCGACGAGCAGTCCATCCGGATCCTTCCGTCCCAGTCCAGCGTCATGAACCGCCAGGTGGGGTCGGTCAGCGGATTGACGACCGTCAGATCGAGCCGGTGCTGCTCGGCGATCCGGCCCCAGTACGCGACCGACGCGCCGCCCAACGGGTCGGCGCCGATGCGCACTCCGGCCGCGCGCACCGCGTCCAGGTCGAGCACGGAGGGCAGGTCGGCGACGTAGTTGCCGAGGAAGTCGTACGTCCCGGTGGTCGACGCCGCCCGTGCGCGGGCGTACGGCAGCCGGCGCACGTCCTTCATCCCGGCGGCGATGATCTCGTTGGCCCGCTCCTGGATCCAGCCCGTGGCATCGGACCCGGCCGGGCCGCCGTTCGGCGGGTTGTACTTGAACCCGCCGTCGCCGGGCGGGTTGTGGGACGGGGTGACCACCACACCGTCGGCGAGTCCTGCCGTCCGGCCCCGGTTGTGGCCGAGGATCGCGTGCGAGACCGCCGGGGTCGGGGTGAAGCCGTCGGCCGGATCGAGGAGCACCGTCACGTCGTTGGCGGCGAACACCTCGATGGCGGTGACCCGGGCCGGCTCCGACAGCGCATGGGTGTCGGCGCCGAGGAAGAGCGGCCCGTCGGTGCCCTGCATCGCCCGGTACTCGCTGATGGCCTGGCTGGTGGCGGCGATGTGGTCCTCGTTGAACGCGGTGGCCGTGGCCGACCCGCGGTGACCGGAGGTGCCGAACGCCACCCGCTGGTCCGGCTCGGCCGGGTCCGGGTGCAGCGCGTAATACGCCGTCACCAGCCGCGCCACATCGATGAGATCCTCCGGCCGGGCCGGCTGTCCAGCTCGTTCGTGCGGCATCTGCCCACTCCTCCGTATCGGTCGGTCGCTTCGGTCGTTCCCCCGTCACATTTTCGCGGGTGGCCCGCGCCGGTCCGCGACTGCCCCGCCCGGACGGGCCGAATCCCACTGGCGGTCCCGACGCGCCCCGGCATAGGTTCGGTCCGCGCATACGAGCAGTTCACCGCGGACCGCGTAAAGCGGCGGGCTCGCGGCCGGACCAGGAGGGACGAGATGTCACCGAACGCTTGCGAACCGGACGGCCGGGTGCTGCTGCGTGAGGCCACCGCCGAGGACGCCGGTCCGCTGACCCGGCTCTTCCTCGACTCGCGCGCCGCGTCGATGCCGTATCTGCCGAAGGTGCACAGCGACGAGGACACCCTCGCCTGGATGACCCATGTGGTGCTGCCCGGGACGACGGTGCGGGTCGCCGAGACCGGCGCCGGGGAGCTGCTGGGCTTCGCCTCCCTGGACGGAACCGAGCTGGAACACCTCTACCTGCGCCCCGGCGTACGGCGCCGGGGCATCGGCTCGCTGCTCCTGGCCGAGGTGTGCCGGCTCGCGGCCGGCGAGCTCACGCTGTACGTCTTCCAGCGCAACACGGACGCGCGGGCCTTCTACGAGCGGCACGGGTTCACCGCCGTCTCGTTCGACGACGGGGGCCGCAACGAGGAGCGGGAGCCGGACGTCCGGTACCGGTGGTCGGCCGGCGGCTGACCCGGCCGGGTGATCCGCGTCGCCGCCCGGCGCCAGGATCGCGGGGGGACGGGCCCTGCGGCACAGTGGGCACATGGACGATCTGAATGCCCTCGCCGACGAGCATCTGGCCGCGGCCCGAGCCTCCGCGCACGGCCGCAGCGCCCACCGCCTGCTGCATCAGGAACCCCTGAGACAGACCGTCATCGCCCTCACCTCGGGCTCCGCCCTCGACGAGCACAACGCCCCCGCAGCGGCCTCCCTCCAGGTGCTCCGCGGCAGGGTCCGCCTCACGGCGGCCTCGGGCGATGTGGAGCTGAGCGCCGGAGGGCTCCACCCGATCCCGCAGGAGCGGCACGGGCTGCTGGCGCTGGAGGACGCCGTGGTGCTCCTGACCGCCGTCAACGACTGACGGCGACGGACCCGGACCCGGTCCCGGTTCCGGGGCGCGCGGCGGAGGCCATCCGGGTGCGCTCCAGGATCCACAGCACGAGGCTCCCCGCGGCGAGCGCACCGCCCAGGAGGCAGATGCCGCTCCAGCCGGCCCGGGACCAGACCACCGAGGCGAGCGCCGCACCGGCCGCCCCGCCCATGAAGAAGAGCGTCATGAACGCGGAGTTGATCCGGTTGCGGGCCTCCGGGCGAAGCGCGTAGATCACGTTCTGGCTGCTGTTGAGCCCCGCCTGCTGGGCGATGTTCAGCAGGATCACGCCGACCGTCAGCCACAGCAGCGACGACTCACCGGCCAGCAGCGGCAGCCAGGCGAGCGTGAGGAGCGCCGCCGCCGTTCCCGACACCACCTGCACCCGGCCCCGGTCGCTCAGCCGGGCCGCGATGTTCATGCCCACCACACCGATGACGCCCACCAGGCCGAAGAGCCCGATGGCGGCGGCGTTCCACCGGAAGGGCGGGCGGGTCAGCAGGAACGTCAGCGCGGTCAGCTGCACGCTGTACGAGGCCATGGAGAACGCACCGATGGCCGCCCGTCGGCGCAACAGGGGTTCCTGCCGCAGCAGGGCCAGCGTGGAGCGCAGCAGCCCGGTGTACCGCATCGTGGCCGCGTCGCCCGGCCGGGGCAGGCGGGGAAGGCGCTTGTGCAGGAGCATCGCCATCACGGCCATGAGCAGCGCGTTCACCCAGTACACGGTCCGCCAGCCGCCGAGTTCGGAGAGCGCTCCGGCGGCGAGGCGCCCGAACAGCCCGCCGAGCAGCACGCCGGACATGACGACGCCGACGATCCTGCCGCGCTCGGCCGGGGCCGCGAGAGCGGCCGCGAACGGCACCACGACCTGGGCCCCGACCGAGGTCAGCGCGGTCAGCAGCGTGCCGGCGATCAGCAGCGGGCCGGTGGGCGCGGCGGCCGTCACCAGGAGGAAGAAGGCGGTCAGGGCGAACAGGCCCACGGCGAGCCGCCGTCGGTCCATGATGTCCCCGAGCGGGACGAGCAGGATCAGCCCCAGCGCGTACCCGGCCTGGGCGGCGGTCACGATCAGCCCCGCAGCTGTGGCACCTATGTGCAGATTCCCCTCGATGATGTCGAGGAGCGGCTGCGCGAAGTAGTTCCCGGCGCAGGAGAGGGCGGCGGCGAGCGCCATCAGCAGAACCAGACCGCGCCCGAGCACGGGCGGCTGGGACATGGTGCGGGGCACGGCCCGGCTACGGGTTTCGTGAGTGGTGTGAGCCATGTGCCCAGCCTCGGGGACCGACCATCAATGAGTCCAACACATGTTTTTCATTCGATCGATCGTGGTTCACGATAGATCCATGGAACTTCAGCAGATGCGGTACGTCGTCGCGGTGGCGGAGCTGGGGAGCTTCACCCGGGCCGCGAAGCGGTGCCTGGTCGTCCAGTCCGCGTTGAGCCATCAGATCGCCCGGCTGGAGAAGGAGCTGGGGGCCCGGCTCTTCGACCGCACCAGCCGCCGGGTCCGGCTCACCGCGGCGGGCGAGGTGTTCCTGCCGGAGGCCCGGCAGGCGCTGGACGCGGCGGAAAGGGCCCGCGCCGAGGTCGCCGCGACGGCCGGGGAGGTCCGTGGCCGCCTCGCGGTCGGCTCCATCCCGACCGTCTCCGCGGTCGACATCCCGGCCGCGCTGCGGGCCTTCCACCTCCGCTACCCGAAGGTGCACATCGTGCTGCGGGACGGAGCGAGCAAGGACCTGGCCCAGGAGGTACGGGACGGGACGCTCGACGTGGCGTTCCTGGGGGTGCTGCCGAGCTACCGGCCCAAGGGTGTGAGCGATCACGAGCTCGCCACGGGCGAACTGGTCGCGGTCGTGGCACCGACCCACGCCCTGGCCGGGCAGGCGGAGACGGAGCTGGAGCGGCTGGCGCAGGAGATGTTCGTCGACTACCCGGACGGCACCGCGGCCCGTGCGCAGTCGGAGGAGGCGTTCGCGGCGATGGGCCTCACCCGGGAGGTGGCGTTCGAGGTCAGCGGCACCGACTTCATCGTCCGGCTGGTACGCAGCGGGCTCGGCGTCGCCATGCTGCCGGCCGCCTTCGCGGCGGAGCTGACCGGTGTGCACGTGCTGTCCGTCCGCGATGCCCCCGCGCGCACCGAACGCCTGGTCTGGAGCCGCTTCCGCCCCACTCCGGCCGCCGCCGCGTTCCTGACCGGGCTCGGCGTCGATCCCGGTGCCGTGACCGGCTGAGCGAACGCATGGACCGGGCCGGGTCTGACCATTGGGATGAGCTTGATCGGCCGTTCGGCGCGACCGGGTGCCGCGCCGAGGATCTTGAAACCGGTGCCGTTGGTAGATGTCTGGACGGGCGTTCGCCCGCCATGCCTCATTCGTCTCTCAGGGAGACCAGCCATGCGCTACACCCTTGCCCCCCTCGCGGTGGCCGCCGGAATCTGCGCCGTCATGCTGACGGCCGGTCAGGCAGTGCCCGCCGCCGCGCAGTCGGCTCCGCAGGTCCGGGCCCAGGAGCACGCCGCCGCCGTCAAGGGCTGCGTGAAGCCGGGGGAGACCGGCCTGTACCTCTCCAAGGAGGGGACGGCGAAGGTCACCTTCTCGCAGCCCCTCCTGGACGGCCTGAGGAGGGCCGGCGCCACGATCGACGCCATCGCCCCGATCCGGCTGGCCGACAACGGCACGGCCGCGGTCATGCCCATCGGGGAGAAGTACGACAACATCGAATTGCCCAGCGGCCGGGTCTGCTACCCCGGGGGCTTCCGCATCGTCTCCGCCACCGGCAAGGTCTACGAGATCGAGGACTTCTGGATCCAGTTCGCGGTGTTCGGGGACAGCAAGTTCTTCGCCACTCCGGAGGTCGACGGAGTGCCCCGGGCCGCCGGGGAGCTGACCATGCTGAACTTCAGCGTCCCGCAGGCGTTCGCGACGGGTGAGTTCGTGCCGCACAACGGCGGGATCGGCCCCAAGCGCGTGATCATGGACATGGACGGCCAGTGGGCCGCCCACCTCAACTCCGAGCTGGGCACCGACTTCTGGGCCGGAATGCACCTCTTCGACACCGACATCGCCTGGAAGGGCGTGCCCACCAAGGCGTTCCCGAACGTCGGGCTCTTCCCCAGCCCGGGTGTGGCCGGCCTGAAGGTCATCGCCGACGCCATCCGCCCCAACCTCTAGAGATCCACCGGCCGGGCGCGGCCGTCCCGGAGACGGTGACGGCCGCGCCCGCGGTGTGCGGCGGCAGTCGGCACAACAGTGGTGCTTCCAATTCATATATTTTGAAATCATAGTAACATCGGGCTTCCGCTCCCGAGGAGGTCCCGGTGTCCCCATGGCCCACCGAACTCGCAGGCCGTATCGACGAACACGTCCTGGACAGCGCCCTGTTGCGCGACAACCCGCTCGGTGACCCGTCGCAACGGCCGCTCTGGGTCTACACCCCACCCGGCTACGACGCCGATCCCGGGCGCCGCTATCCCGTCACGTACCTCCTGCTCGGCTACGCCGGCACCCTCCCGGTCTGGCGCAACCGCACCCCCTACCGGCAACCGGTGCCCGAACTCGTCGACGGGATCTTCGCCCGCGGCGAAGCCCCGCCGATGGTGCTGGTGTTCGTGGACGCCTGGACCACGTACGGCGGCAGCCAGTACATCGACTCGCCGGGGACCGGGCGCTACCACTCGTACCTCTGCGAGGAGATCGTGCCGTGGGTCGACGCCCACTACCGCACGCTCGCCGACCGCGAACACCGCGCGCTGGCGGGGAAGTCGAGCGGCGGACTCGGTGCGATGATCACGCCGATGCTGAGGCCCGACCTGTTCGGCGCCTTCGCGACGCACTCGGGCGACTCGCTGTCGGAGGCCCAGTACATTCCCCATTTCCTCATGGCGGCACGGCACTTGAGGGACTACGACGGCGACATCTTCCGCTGGTGGGACGACTTCCGCTCGCGCGTGGCCTTCACCAGGGACGAGGATCTGCGGCTGCTCGAACTGCTCGGCGTCTCGTCCTGCTTCTCGCCCGCCCCGGACGGCACGCCCCAGTTGCCCTTCGACCCGCGAACGGGCGCGCTCCGCCCGGAGATCTGGCGGCGCTGGCTGGATTGGGACCCGGTGCGGATGGTGCCCGGGCACGCCGGGGCGCTGCGGTCCCAGCGGGCGATCTGGATCGACGCGGGCACCCGCGACGAATGGTTCCTCGACCTGGGCGCGCAGGCGTTCCGCGATGCCCTGGCCGAGGCCGGGGTGGACGACGCGGTCATACGCTTCGAGCTGTTCGACGGAGGCCATCACGCCGTCGAGTACCGGATGCCGCCCGCACTGGCCTGGCTCTCCCGGCGGATGGCGGATCCGAACTGACGAAACGGTGACGGCAAGGGCCGTTTCATGGCCGTCCACGGGCTTCTTCGCGCCATCCGTGCCGACCGGCCACCGGGTGGGGTGCCACCGGAGTCCGCTGGGCAGGTACTGGTGTACGACCCCGGAACGCGGGGTGCGGCGACCGGTGGCTAAGGGTGTGTGACGTGAGGGAGCAGACCGTGTGGCAGTTCTCCGACGATCGTGGACAGTTGTCGACGGCCGAGCGGCGCCCGGCGCGGGTGCTCGCCTACGTCCAGGCCGGAGCGACCCTGTGGGACCACGGCATACGCCCCGGCGCGATATTCGGCTCCGATCACGACGACCGGGCCGTGCCGGACGTGGCGAAGACCGGTTCGCTCCCGTTGGCCGAGGTCGGCTACCTCGGTGCGGGCAGCGCCCTGGACGTGGACACCCTGATGAGCGGTGAGCCCGATCTCGTGGTGGCCGTCAGCTACGGCGGCGGCCATGTCTACGGGCTCGCCCCGGAGACCGCCAAGCATCTGGAGGAGCAGGTACCGGTCGTCGTCATCGACGTGGGGCAGGCACGCACCCTCGCCGAGATCGGCGACCGGTTCGCCCTGCTCGCCCGTTCGCTCGGGGCCGAGGAGCCCGAGGCGGCGACCCAGGACCTGGACGGAGCACGGCACCGGCTGCGCGCGCTCGCCGCCGGCGCGGACGGGCCCAGGGTTGTCGCCCTCTCCCCGGCCGGCCAGGAACGGACGCACCTGGCCCGCCCCCGGATGTGGCCCGAGCTGCGGGTGCTGGCCGAGCTCGGCGTCGGCCTCGTGGAGCCCGCCGAGGGGCCGGGCGCCAACTGGTCCACGGTCGGCTGGGCGGAGGCGGCGGCCCTGCGCCCCGAGGTGGTCCTCGCCGACATCAGGGCCAACGCCACACCGTTCGACGAGCTGCGGGCCAACGCGGACTGGCAGGCGATCGAGCGGGCCGCCCGGGTGGTGCCTTGGAACCCGGAGCCGGTGTGCAGCGCGCGCGCCCACGCGGCCTTCCTGACGCGAGTGGCCGACGCGATGGAGGCGGCCGGGCGCTGAGCACGGGCGGGGTGTGCGCCCTGCGCCCGGCGGGGACGGGCCGCGCGGGCCGACGCCCGTACGGACGTGTCCGATCGCGCGGGACGTACCGGTTCGCGAGGCTTGTCAGGACCACCCGCGCAGACCCCGTACGTCCCCAGGAGCAGGCATGCAGCAGGACAAGCACCCTTCCTACCGTCCCGTCGTCTTCCGCGACCGTTCGGCGGGCTATGCGTTTCTGACCCGGTCCACCGCGTCGAGCGAGCAGACGATCGACTGGGACGACGGCAACAGCTACCCCGTCATCGACGTGGAGATCTCCGCCGAGAGCCACCCCTTCTTCACCGGGAAGGCGCGCGTCGTCGACTCGGAGGGGCAGGTCGCCAAGTTCGAGCGCCGGTACGGGGGCGAGGACGCCTCCTGACCCGCGTACGGACCCGAGTCCCCCGGCCCTCCCCGGAGGGGCGGGGGACTTGCCGCGTCACCCCTCTTGACACCGGCTGCTCACCGGCGACGCGAGCACCGGCACGGCGGCCGACCTCGACTGGACCGGCACCATGTCGGTGCCGTCGACCTGTTCCGGATCGACGGCACCGGCATCCTCGCCTTCTCCGCCCGGGACGAGGGCGCCACGCGCTACCCGCTGTACTGGACCGGACGGTACGAGGGCGACACCTTCACCCCCGACGGGCTCCACCGGCTCGACTACGGGCAGTGCTACCTCTACGCCCCGCAGTCCACCCGCGACGCACTCGGCCGGCGCATCCTCTTCGGCCGGCTCCAGGAGGGCCGCGACGAGGACGCCAGGGCCGAGGCCGGCTGGTGCGGTGTGATGTCGCTGCCGAGCGTCGTCACCCTGGGCGCCGACGGCCGGCTCGCCCAGGCACCCGTCCCGGAACTCGCCCGGCTGCGCCGCGAGGCGGTGCGCACCGGTGCGTTCACCGTGACCGACGGGACGTATCTGCGCCTCGGTGAGGTGCGCGGCGACCAGCTCGACGTCGAGACGACCCTGCTGAACTCCTGTCCTCGGCCGGTCTGACGCTGCTGCCCCCCTGGCGGGGGCCGGCCGGGCGTCGGCCGCGCCCCCGGCCCCGGCCGGCTCCCGAGCGGCTTCCCTCTCCGGCGACCTCGCGCCGATACCCGATCCGCTCGGTCTCACCGGCACCTGGTCCCGTACCGCCGACGGCGGCCGGCGGGTGGTGACCGGAGCCGAACGCAATGCCGTCGCCCTGTCCGAACAGCGCATCGCCGCCGTCGCCGGGTATGCGGCCCGGATCACCGTCGACCCCGGATCGCCCTACGCGGTCGGCTCGCTGGCGGTACGCGCCACCGACGACGGCTCGGCCGGATACGCGGCGAGCGTCGACCCCGACCTGCGCCGCATCCGCCTCCACGACCTGGCGACCGGACACGACCTCGTACCACCGGCCACCGCCGACCTCGCGCCCGGAACCGCCTACCTCCTCGAAGTCACGCTCGACGGGCCCGAGTCGACCGTCAGCCTGGACGGAAAGCAGGTGCTCGCCGCCCGGGACACCGCGTACGGGCACGGCGCCGCCGGGCTGCACGCCTACAACGGCACCGTCGTCTTCGTCGATGTGACCGACACCCACCGCACACGCGGCAGGATCGGGGTCAATATGTTCGGAGGCCGCGCCGCCTACCAGGACACCTTCGTCACCGCACTCCAGGAGACCCCACCCCCATGCTCGACAGACTCGACCTGCTGGTCATCGGCGAATGCGTCGCCGACATCGTCCGGCTGCCGGGTGCGGCCGACCAGGTCCACCCGGGCGGCAGCCCGGCCAACGTCGCGTACGGCCTGGCCCGGCTCGGGCACGGCTCCACCCTGCTCACCCAGCTCGGCCCCGACGCCGACGGCCGGCTGATCAGGGACCATCTCGCCGGTGCCGGGGTCGAGGTCCGCACGGACGGCGCCACGGCCCCCACCCCGTCCGCCGCCGTCACCCTGGACGGGGCGGGCCGGGCCGAGTACACCTTCGACATCACCTGGACGCTCGGCCCGGTATCGCTGGACCGGCCGCCCCACCACGTGCACACCGGTTCCATCGCGGCGGTGATGGAACCGGGGGCGGCCACCGTCCTCGGTGCCGTGGAGTCGCTGCGGGCGTCCGCGACCGTCAGCTACGACCCCAATGTGCGGCCCGAGCTGATGGGGGACCACGAGTCGGCCGTCCGCAGGGTCGAGCGGTGCGTCGCGCTCAGCGATGTGGTCAAGGCCAGCGACGAGGACCTGGAATGGCTGTACCCGGGCCAGGATCCGGAGCGGGTCGCCGAGCGGTGGCTGGCCACCGGCCCGGCACTCGTCCTCGTCACCCGGGGCGGCGACGGCGCGCTGGCCGTACTGCCCGGCGGGCGGGTGACGGTCGACGCGCTGCCCACCGAAGTCGTCGACACGGTGGGGGCGGGCGACGCCTTCATGTCGGGCACCCTGCACGCCCTCGCCGGACACGGGCTGCTCGGCGCGGACGGACGGGAGCGGCTCCGCTCGCTGGACCGGGCCCGGACGGCCGATGTCCTGCGGCACGCGGCGGCCTGTGCCGCGGTGACGGTGGCCCGGGCCGGCGCCAACCCGCCGGACGGGGCGGAGCTGAAGGCGGCACTCGACCGGAGCTGAACACGCCCCGGCCGGGGAACGGGGTGCCCGGAAGCCTTCATCCCCCGGGCACCGCCAGATGCGGGCTGCTGTCGTCGTCGAGGAACTCGACGACGGCGAGGACGAACAGCGCACAGAGCGCGATCCACACCGTGACCAGGCCCGTCGGCCGGTCCCATGCCACCAGGACCGCGGCGGCCACCACGACGACCGTCCAGTTCAGCGGGCGCCTGGCGCGGTGCACCCACCGGCCGACCGGGCCGCCGGTGAACCCGGCCGCGTCCCGTACGGCACCGATGCCGCCGCCCCACATCGCCATGACACGGCCGGCGGCGCGGCCGTCACCGGTGAGCCAGGCGGCGAGGGCCACCACGACGCCGAGCGTGACGACCATGCGGACCAGGGCACGCATCTGACCGACCAGGGCGTCGAAGACCGAACCGGCCGCCGGCTGCGACACCCCGGACGGCAGACTGTCGAGATAGAACGCCCGGCCCACCCACAACACCAGGCCGAGCACCGCGGCACCGGCCGCGACCACGAGCGCCGCCGTGACCAGGGCGCGACGGCGGCGCACCGCGAGGAGCACCCCGCCCGCGGCCAGCACCAGAGTGACCAAGGGCAGCCAGAACCCGATGATCTGGAGGGCCCGGAACCACCTCTGGGCCTTGCCCACCGAATCGGAGGTGAGCACCGTGAAATCGGTGTGGACCTCGGGGATCTCCGCCGCGACGCCCAGCCCCCGGTCGACGAGACGCTGTTTCACCCGGTCGATGACCGGTGCGAGGTCGATGGTGACGGTGTCGTCGGTGAGCTTCACGGCCCCGCCGCCGCTCCCGGACAGCGCCTTCACCGCGGCGGACTGGGCCGCCCGGTTGAGGTCGGTCCAGATCGTCGCGAAGGCGTCACTGGCGACGAACTTCTCCACGGTCCCGTGCACGAAGTTCGAAATGCCCGTGGTGATGGGGCCGTTCAGCTTCGACAGCGCCTTGTCGAGCACCGGCCGGTCCGCGGGGGAGACCTCGGACAGCAGGGCCTTCACATCCAGGTGCTGCATGACGGCACCGGTGACGCGATCGCTCACCGCGGCCTGCACATCGGGGTCGGAGGCGAGCGGCGCCATCATCGCCACATAGTTGTCGGTGTCGCTGATCTGGTTCTTCGCCCAGGACGACACGATGCTGAGCGGAGTGAGAACGGCCGCGACCAGGACGAGCAGCACGGCCAGGAACGAAAGGGCGCGCGGACGGTGCCGGGCCGGGGCACGGTCCTCCAGCACAGCCACCCTGGCACGCAGCTCCTCCAGCTCGGCACCGTCCTGCGGGTGCTTCGGATGATCGTGGTCCGCTTCCATCCCCCCAGGGGACGGCCTGCCACCGCACACGGCACGGCGGGCTGGTCCGGACGGGTGAGGACGGTCACCGTGGCGTGCGGCACCGTTCGGCCCGCCGGAGGCATCGGTGACCCTTTCGGCTCATTGAGCGCATCCTTGCCGGGGCTACGGCCGTTCGACAACCAGTAGGCGTGATCGATTACGGAGGAGGGGGCGGACATGACGAGGGCTGACGTAGGCGTCGCGGTGACCGGGATGGGGCTGGTGACATCGGCGGGCGCGGACGAGCACACCTTCTGGGAGGGGCTGTGCGCCGGTGTGTCCACGGCCCGTGGCTGCGAGGAACTGGCCGGACTGCCGGTCGACTTCGGCTGTCCGGTGGACGGGATCGACCTGGACGCGGCGGTCGGCGGGCGTTCGGTGTGGCGGATGGCACGGTTCGTGAAGATGGCGCTGGTCGCCGCCCGCCAGGCCGTGGCGGACGCCGGTCTGTCGCCCGAGCGGTGGGACGGCGACCGGGTCGCCGTGGTGCTCGGCGTCGGGGTGGGCGGGGTGTCCGTGCTCGTCGACAACGTGCGCAGGCTCGACGACGGCGGAGCGGATGCGGTGTCACCGCTGCTGGTCCCGATGATGATGCCCAACGCGGCCGCCGGGGAGGTGGCCATCGCCCTGCGGGCCCACGGCCCCAGCCTGGCCCCGGCGACCGCCTGCGCGTCAGGGGCGACGGCCGTCGCCGTCGCCCGCGACCTGCTGCTGAACGACCGGTGCGACGTGGTGGTGGCGGGCGGCGCGGAGGCCGTGCTCACCCCGCTGGTGGTGAGCGCCTTCGCGGGAATGGGCGCGCTCTCGCTGCGCACCGGCGATCCGGCGGGGGCGTCGCGGCCGTTCGCCGCGGACCGGGACGGGTTCGTGATCGGCGAGGGCGCCGCCGTGCTCGTACTGGAACGGACGGCCGACGCGTACGCCCGGGGCGGACGGCCGCGGGCACTGCTGACCGGTACGGGCTCCAGCACCGACGCCCACCACCCCACGGCCCCGGACCCGGAGGGCGGCGGCGCGCGCAAGGCCGTCGAGGCCGCGCTGCGCGAGGCGGGCTGGGCGGCCCACGAGGTCGACCACATCAACGCGCACGGCACGTCCACGCAGCTCAACGACGCGATGGAGACCGCTCTGATCTCCGAGCTCTTCCCGCACCGGCCGTCGGTGACCGCACCGAAGGGCGTCCTCGGGCACACCCTCGCGGCGTCCGGGGCGATCGAGGCGGTCGCCACCGTACTGACCCTGGAGCACGGCCTCGTCCCGCCGATCGCCAACCTGGACTCGCTGCCGGACGGGTTCGACCTCGACTGCGTGGTCAAGGAACCCCGGATCCAGCCGGTCGAGCGGGCGCTGAGCCACTCCTTCGGCTTCGGCGGACACAATGTCGTACTCGCCTTCCAGCGCGCCGACGCGGACGGCCCGTCACGGACGGACCCGGGTGTCCTCGCCGTTGCTTGATCGTTTTATTTTCCATGACCGCAACGATCGACAGCCCCTCCGCACAACGATCCACGGAGCTCCTCACCGGTGTGCTCCTCGGCGGCAACTTCCGCCGGGAGCACGGCTTCTGGCAGCGGCTGATCAGCACCGAGCCCTTCCGCCGCCCGGACCGCCGAACCGCCGAGGAGCGCCTGGCTCTCGTGTACGAGCGGCTGCGCGTCCTCAACGACTGCCTGGACAGCGGCGCCCGGCTGGCCGCCGACCCCCGCGCCCTCGCGGCGCTGCACGAATGGCTCGGCCCGGTGGACCCGGCACTCACCACGGTGGCGGGCATCCACTACAACCTCTTTCTCGGCAGCCTCCTCGACCACGGGGGCGACGGCCACCGCGACCTGTCGGACTTCCTGCGGCTTCGGCGCATCGGCACCTTCCTCTGTACGGAGGTGGCACACGGCAACGATGCCGCGGCCGTCGAGACCACGGCCGAGTACGACCGCGAGCGCGACGGCTTCGTGCTGCGCACACCGCACGCCGGTGCGCAGAAATTCATGCCCAACACCAGCCCGGCCGGCGGTCCCAAGACCGGGCTGGTGGCCGCCCGCCTGCTCGTCGACGGCGCCGACCACGGGGTCTTCCTCTTCCTCGTGCATCTCACCGACGCCGAACAGGCCCTGCCCGGGGTACGCGTCCGCACGCTCCCCACCCGCACGGGCAGCCCGGTGGACCACTGCCTGACCTCCTTCGACCGGGTCTTCGTGGGCCGTGCCGCGCTGCTCGACGGGGACCACGGACGGATCGGTGCGGACGGGGAGTTCAGCAGCGCCCTCGACAACCGCAGGCGCCGCTTCCTCGCGTCGATCGGGCGGGTCACCTCCGGCAAGATCTCGATGACGGCCTGCGCTGTCGGCTGTGCGCGCGCGACGCTCGCCGTCGCCGTCCGCTACGGCGGCCACCGGTACATCTCGGGCCCCCGGGGCTCGAACCGGGTGCCGGTGATCGCCCACCGCAGTCACCACGGACCGCTCGCCTCGGCCATGGCCACCGTCTTCGCGATGAGCCTGCTGCACCGCAGGGCCCTGGACCGCTGGGAACGCGGCGAGCGAAGGGAGGAGGCCGAGCGGCTGGTCGCCGTCGCCAAGGGATGGATCACCTGGCAGGCCAGGTCCGTGATCGTGGAATCCCGGGAACGCTGCGGTGCCCAGGCACTCCTGGAGCACAACGGCATGAGTGAACTCCTCACCGGGGTGGAGGGCGCCATCACCGCCGAGGGCGACAATCTGGCCATCCACGCCAAGGCGGCGGCGGAAATGCTCTTCGCCGCCGCACCGGCCGGTCCCGGCTCTTCCTCCGGCGGCGGCCCCGGTGATCTCGACGACCCCGGGTTCCTCGGCGGGCTGCTCGCGGAGCTGGAGCGGATCTGGTTCGGCCGGGCCCGGGAGCGGATCGGCCTCGCACCGCACGGCGACCCGCTGGCGCGGTGGAACGCGGCGTCCGGGCCCGCGCTGCGCGGCGTCGAGGCACACGCCCAGCGGCAGGCGGCCGAGGCGTACGCGGAGGCGGTGGCCGCGCTGCCCGAGGGACCCGCCCGAGACCGGCTCGGCGAGCTGCAGCGGCTCTTCGCGCTGGACCGGATCGCCCGCAACGCCGGTGATCTGCTGGCCACGGGGCTGCTGACCGCCGACCAGGTCAACCGCCTGCCGGACAGGGTGGAGGAGCTCATCACCACGGTCGCCGCCCATCTGCCCGAACTCGTCGAGTCCTTCGCGCTGCCGCCACAACTGCTCGCCGACTGGCCGATCGCCGGAGCCGACTACGTGGACGCCTACGACGATCCGGGAGCTTTCTGGCAGAACGGCGGGGGCCTGGAAGCGGCTCGGGACGAGCGGTGAGGACCATGACGATGAAGGGAACAGCTGTGCGGAGTCGTCGGATCAGAGAGGCGGCCGGGGTCCTCGGGGTACGCGTTGT
Source organism: Streptomyces sp. NPDC001933 (assembly GCF_042890955.1). Taxonomy (NCBI): domain Bacteria; kingdom Bacillati; phylum Actinomycetota; class Actinomycetes; order Kitasatosporales; family Streptomycetaceae; genus Streptomyces; species Streptomyces sp. NPDC001933. The sequence continues at coordinate 174,998 of NZ_JBIASS010000013.1, forward strand.
CCTGCTGGCTTTCTGGGGTACGGCGTCCGTCCTGGCCCGGTGGTGCGGGGAGCGCGGGGAGGTCGGTGGCGAATCGGTTCGGCACAAGGCGTAACTGGAGGCATTCCTCCTAGTTGATTCGGCGTCGGGGCGGTTTCACCGCCGGCCCCGACAGCCGGACCGAATGATGGAGAGAAAGCTGATGAGCGCGATTCACCCCAAGATCACCGAGGTTCTGACACACACCTTCAAAGTCCCCGCAGCGGAGATCCACCCGGGCTCCACGATGGACAGCCTGGAGATGGACTCCCTCGCCGTCGCCGAGTTCGCCGTCCTCATCAGGGAGACGGCCGGCGGCGACCGGGACTTCGACCAGTTCCCCAAGAACGCCACGCTGGCCGACATCACACGGTTCATCGACGCGGCGGACGGCAGCGGCGCGCGGGTGGGCGGCGGGGCAGCGATGAGCAACGCCCGATGAACAGGCCGGCCGTCGCCGTCACCGGCCTGGGCATGATCACCCCGGTCGGCAACGACACGGAATCCACCTGGCAGGGTGTGTGCGCGGGAGTGTCACCGGCCCGTACCGTCGCCGAACTCGAAGGCTGCGCGATCGACTTCGCCTGCATGGTCGACGGCATCGACCTGGACGCCGCGATCGGCGGCCGGGCGTCCTTCCGCATGGGGAAGTACGTGAAACTCGCCGTGCTCGCCGCCCGGGAGGCGGTCGCCGACGCCGGGCTCGACCCGGCCCGGTGGGAGGGCAGCCGGGTCGCGGTGGTCGTCGGCACCAGCAGCGGCGGTTCCGCCTCGCTGACCGAGCAGGCCGTCGTGCTCGACCGGCTCGGCGCCGGGGCCACCTCGCCGTCGGGCATCCTGCTCACCATCCCGAACATGCCCGCCGCCGAGATCGCGATCCAGCTGCGGGCCACCGGCCCCAGCATGGCGCCGTGCACCGCCTGCTCGTCCGGCGCCACCGCGCTGTCCGTCGCCCGCGACCTGCTGGTCACCGGGCAGTGCGACATCGCGATCGCCGGAGCCACCGAGTCGATCGTCTACCCGGCCGCCATGGCCGCGTTCGCCAGGTCCGGAGCCGGGGCCCGGCGGGACGGCGACCCGGCCGGACTGTGCCGGCCCTTCGCCGCCGACCGGGCCGGCCTGGTCATGGGCGAGGGCGCGGCCGTCATGGTGCTGGAACGGACGGACGACGCGCGGGCCCGGGACGCGGCCCCACGGGCGCTGCTCGCAGGCACCGGCGCCACCACCGACGCCCACCACCCCATCAGCCCGCGCCCCTCCGGCAGGGTCGCCCAGGCAGCGGTGGAGGCCGCACTGCGCGACGCGGGCTGGGCGGCCGAGGACGTCGAGCACGTCAACGCGCACGGCACGGCCACCCCGGTCAACGACGCCGTCGAGGCCGCCCTCATCGCCCGGGTCTACCCGCACCGGCCACCCGTCACCGCACCCAAGGGCGTACTGGGGCACTGCATGGGGGCGGCCGGAGCGATCGAGGCCGGACTGACCGTCCTCACGCTCCAGCGCGGAGTCGTACCTCCGATCGCCAACCTGGACGCCCCGGCGCCCGAGTTCGACATCGACTGCGTCACCAAGCAACCTCTGCGGCGGCCCATCAGGCGCGCCGTCAGCCATTCCTTCGGATTCGGCGGCCACAACGCCGTCATCGCCCTTCAGCGTCCCTGAGGACCGTTCCGCAGGCAGCAGGCAGGTGGTGCGACGGGAAGACGGCCCGGCGTACCACCGGCCACCACTGCCCGTGAGCCGCACAACCGCCCGTGACCTGCACAGAGGCACGTGATAGCTTGCCGGGGCCAGTCAAACTCCACGTAGGGGTCAGGGAATCCGGTGCGAATCCGGAACTGACGCGCAGCGGTGAGGGGGACGGGCGGGGCCACGGCCACTGGGACCACCCTCGGGTGCCCGGGAAGGCGCCCCGTCCGAAAGAACCCGAGTCCGAAGACCTGCTGGCATCCGCGGTCCGGTGCCGGACCGCGGGACTCCGTACAACGGGCTCCGCGCATGGGCCCAGAGACGCAGAGGGACTCCGTGACGTCCATAGCCAGCTCCGTCCGCACCATCGCCCTGTTCTCGGCGGGACTCGTCCTGCTGACCGCCTGCGGAGGCGGAGCCGGTGAACCCGGCGCGAAACCGGGCCCCGCGGACGGATATCCGGTGACGCTGAAGAACTGCGGACGCACCGTCACCGTCGAGGCCGCGCCGCGCCGCGCCGTACCGGTGGACCAGGGATCGGCCGAGATTCTGCTCTCCCTCGGTCTCGCCGACAGGATGGCCGCCACCGCCACCTGGACCGACCCGGTGATGAAGGGCCTGGAGAAGGCCAACGCCCAGGTACCCAGGATCTCGGACAACCGGCCGTCCTCGGAGAAGGTCCTCGACCGGGAACCCGACTTCGTCAGCGCCTCGTTCGCATCGACCCTCGCCAAGGGCGGCGTCGCCCCCCGCGAACAGTTCGAATCGCTCGGCGTGCCCACCTATGTCTCGCCCGCCGACTGCACCGGCAAGGACAACAGCGGCGGCGGCGACGGAGCCCGTACCGCGCCGCTCACCATGGAGAGCGTCTACGGCGAAGTGCACGACCTGGCCCGGGTGTTCGGCGTACCGGAGCGCGGCGACGCGCTCGTGGCGCGGCTGCGGGACCGGGTGAAGAAGGCGACCGAGGGCATCGACGCCTCCGGCACCACCCTCCTGTACTGGTTCTCCGACTCCAAGGCCCCGTACCTGGCCGGCTGCTGCGGAGCACCCGGCGTCATCACCGAAGCGCTCGGCGCGAAGAACGTCTTCGACGACACCCACGAGGAATGGCCCCAGATCAGCTGGGAGACCGTCGCCGACCGCAACCCCGACGTCCTGGTCATCGGCGACCTGACCCGCAGGGCCCAGACCGCCGAGAGCGCCGCGAAGAAGATCGAGTTCCTGGAGTCCAACCCCGTCACGAAGAACATGGACGCCGTCAGGCACAAGCGGTACGTCCTGCTCAGCGGCCAGTCCATGAACCCGTCCATCCGCACGGTCGAGGGCGTCGAACGCGTCGCCGCCGGGCTGCGCCGGTTCGGGCTCGCGGGGTGACGCCGACCGAACCCGGCACGGCGGTGGCCGCTCCGGCGGCCCCCACCGCGTCGGCGCGCACCACGAGTCGCGTACGGCGGCTGCGCGGCGGGGCCCTGTGGGCCGGCGGCATCGCGTTGCTCGTCGGCTCCGTCGCGGTCGCCGTCACCATCGGACCCGCCCGCATCTCGGTGGCCGACGTCTGGTCCGCGGTCGCCGCCCACCTCGGCTGGGGGCGGTCACAGCTCTCCCCGATCCGGGACGGCATCATCTGGAACCTGCGCATGCCGCGCACCCTGCTGGCCGCGGTGTGCGGCGCCGGGCTCGCGGTGTGCGGCACCGTCATGCAGTCGCTGCTGCGCAACCCGCTCGCCGACCCGTTCGTCCTCGGTGTCTCCTCCGGCGCGTCCACCGGCGCGGTCGTGGTCGTCGTCCTCGGTGTCGGCGGGGGAGCGGTGTCGATCTCGGCCGGCGCGTTCGTCGGGGCGCTCGGCTCGTTCGCCCTCGTGCTGCTGCTCAGCCACACCCTGGGCGGCACCACCGACCGGGTGGTGCTCTCCGGTGTCGCGGCCATGCAGTTGTTCTCCGCGCTCACCTCCTTCGTCGTGATGACCGCCGCCGACGCCGAGCAGACCCGCGGGGTGCTGTTCTGGCTGCTCGGCTCGCTCAGCGGGGTCGGCTGGACCGATGTGTGGGTCTGCGCCGCCGTTCTCGCCGTGACCCTGCTGATCTGCCTGGGCCATGCCCGTACGCTCGACGCCTTCGCGTTCGGGCAGGACGCCGCCGCCACGCTCGGCGTCCATGTCGCGCGTACCCGGATCGTGCTGCTGTGCACGACCGCGCTGCTGACCGCCGCACTCGTCAGCTCGGCCGGCGCCATCGGTTTCGTCGGTCTGGTACTGCCGCACGCCGCCCGTGCCCTCGCCGGTTCCGGGCACCGGCGGCTGCTGCCGGTCACGGCGCTGGCCGGGGCCGTGTTCCTGGTCTGGGTCGACACCCTCGCCAGGACGGTCCTCGACCCGCAGGAGGTGCCCGTGGGCGTGGTCACCGCGCTGATCGGTGTGCCCGCGTTCGTCCTGGTCCTGTACCGCACCCGGCGGACCACATGACGGACGCGGCGGCCGCCGGGCTGCGTGCCGAACGGGTCAGCCGGGCGGCAGGCGGCCGCCTCATACTCGACGGGGTCGACCTCGCCCCGCAGCCGGGCGCCACGGTGGGGCTGATCGGACCGAACGGTTCCGGCAAGTCGACCCTGCTGCGCGTGCTGGCGGGAGTCCTCGCCCCGGAGACCGGCATGGTCACCCTCGACGGACTGCGGCTCGCCGATATCGGCCGCCGCACCGTCGCCCGGCGGGTCGCGGTGGTCGACCAGCATGCCGTCACCCAGGTCGAGCTGAGCGTGCTCGACGTGGTACGGCTCGGGCGCATCCCGCACCGCAGGGCCTGGTCGGCGCCGGACCGGGCGGACGACGAGGCGGTACGCGAAGCACTCGCGCGGACCGGCCTGGCCAACCGCGCCGACCAGTCCTGGCACACCCTGTCCGGGGGCGAGCGCCAGCGCGTCCAGATCGCGCGTGCGCTGGCCCAGCAGCCGCGCGAGCTGCTGCTCGACGAGCCGACGAACCACCTCGACATCCAGCACCAGCTGGAACTCCTCGCGTTGATCGCCTCGCTGCCGCTGACCGGTGTGATCGCGCTGCACGACCTCAACCTGGCCGCGATGTTCTGCGACCGGATCGCGGTACTGAAGCAGGGGCGGGTGGTGGCCGCCGGTACCCCCACGGAAGTGATCACCGAGGAGCTGATCGCCGACGTGTACCGGGTCGCCGCCCGCGTCACGCCGGAAGGCCCGGACGGACGGCCCTCGGTGCGCTTCCTGCCGGGGCGGCCTGCGGGGACGTAGCGTCCGGCGCGGGCACCACGGGAGCGATCGGGTGCCACGAAAGCCGTTGGGTGCCTGAAGAGCGGTCGGGTGCCACGAGAGCGGGCGGCTGCCTCGAACGCGGTCGGGCGGACCCCGGCACTGCGCGGGTCCGCCCTGAGAGCTGTCCGGGTGCGGCCGTTCACCGCGGTGTGCGGTACGGGGTCAGCGGCGGCGCCCCCGGCCGAATTCGCCGCCCGTGTCCTTGCCGCCGATGTCGGAGCCGTCCGCGTAGTCGATCTGCTCCTTGCGGAGTTCGGCGGAGACCTCCTTCTGCTCGGTCACCTTCTTGGTCTCCATCCGCACCCGCTCGACGGGCACGGTCTCCTTGCGTGTGGTCGGACGTTCCGCGTGCAGGGTTACCTCGACGTCCTGCTCGCGGATCGCGGCCCGTTCCGCCGTCTTCTCGCCGGGCTGGAGGGGTTCACGGATCAGGCGCACCTCTTCGTGCGTCACCGGCACGGTCCTGGTGACGTTCTCGGTGACGACGTACTTGTGCAGCCGGGCCTTTCCGCTCTCGTACTCCTCGGTGCCGACGTGGAGTTGCTCCTCGGAGCGGATCATCTCCTCCTTGCCGCCCAGGTCGGCGGCGGACCGTTCGGAGCCCGCCCCGGCGCCGACGAGGGGACGCGAGGTGCCGGCCGCCCCGGTGCCGCGGTGCCCGCCCTGGCCCGGACCGGAACCGGCGCCGGCCATGCCGGACGAGGTGGTCCGGGCCGTGCCCGTACCGGAGGCGGTGGTGCCGGTCATGGCCGACTTGTCGGACCCGGTGGTGCGTCCGGCGCCGGCCGCGCCCATGGCCCCGGCCGCCCCGGCGGCTCCCGCCGCTCCCATGGCCGTGGTGCCCGTCCCGGACACCGTCGTGTTGCCCGTGCCCGGCCGGTCGCCGAGCTTCGCGGTGGTGTTCCTGGCGAGGCCGTAGTGCTTGTAGAGCTCTTCCTCCTCCGCCACGGACAGATGCGCGTCCGCGTCCACCCGGGGAGCGTCCTTGACGCGGTCCTTCGGGTGCGAGATGTGCAGATCGGATCCGACGCGGCGGGCTCCGGCAAGCGGAACGAAACTCTCCTTCATGCCGAACAGGCCGGTCTTCACCGTTATCCAGTCCGGTCGGCCGGTGTTGTCGTCGACGTACACCCGGCCCACACTGCCGACCTTCTCGCCGTCGGTGTCGTACACCGTCAGGCCGTCGAGCTCTCCGGAATCCGTGAAACCGTCAGCGGCTGCCATGACCGATTCCTCCTCGTCCGGGCGCGTCCTGTGGCTTGAAGCCATCAGAGGAGGCGCGTCCGCCTTCCATCGCGCCTCACCCGGATGGACGCTGCAACCGCCCGGTCCGCAACGGCCGCCTGCCGCATGCTCGGCGGTTGGGCGGTGACCGCCTGCCACGGCGGTGGGCACCCCGTCCACGGATTAGGCCATTCGGGTGAAGCGGGCGGAAGGTGCGGCCGGGCGGTCCCCGACGCGCGGCACGGCCTGCACGGTCGTACCGGGAGCATGATCGGCGACCGGCGAGGAGGGAGTCGTCACCGAGCGGTACCCGCACCAACTCCTCGTCGTGCGGAAGGCGTTGTGAACTCCGGCAACCCGCCCTCCCGCCGGTGCCGCCGACCGTAGGATCGGCACCGTTCGAACAGGCTGCCACCCACCTCGCCCGTCGGCCACGGCCACCGGCCCACCAGCGTCTGGAGACCTCGATGACAGGCACCCCGCACCGCCTGGACCCGGCCGGCGGCTGCCCGCACGAGGACAACGCCATGCTGCTGGCCCGGGGGACCGTGGCATCCGTCGTGCTCCCCGGCGACGTGGCCGGGGCGGTGGTGCTCGGGCACGACGCGCTCCGGGAATTCCTCGCACACCCCGACGTGGCCAAGGGCGCCCACCACTTCACCGAACTCGCCGAGGGGCGCATCCCGGACGGCTGGCCGCTCAGGACCTTCGCCACCGTGCAGGGCATGACCACCGCGGACGGCGACGACCACCGACGGCTGCGCTCACTGGTCACCAACGCGTTCACCGCACGGCGGGTGGAAGAACTGCGGCCCCGCATCGCGACGGTGACCGCGGAACTGCTCGACCGCGTCGACCGTTCCGCCGCCGAGGGCGACGGAACGGTGGATCTGCGCTCCCGGTTCGCCCTGCCGCTGCCGATGGGCGTCATCTGCGAGCTGCTCGGCGTCGAGGCCGAGCACCAGGACCGGCTGCACCACCTGTCCGGCCGGGTGGTCGCGACCGATACCGGCCCGGAGGAAGCGATGGCCGCCAACCGGGAGCTGGTGGCCCTGCTCGGAGCGGTCGCCGCCGCCCGTGCCGAGCGGCCCGGCGCCGACCTGACCAGCGCGCTGATCGCCGCCCGCGACGAGGGCGGCGGCCGGCTCGGACAGCACGAACTCATCGGCACCCTGCTTCTGTTGATCATCGCGGGGCACGAGACCACGCTGAACCTCATCACCAACGCCGTACGGGCGCTGTGCACCCATCCCGAACAGCTCCGGCTCGTCACAACCGGGCGGGCGGGCTGGGCGGACGTGGTGGAGGAGACGCTGCGCTGGGACAGCCCGGTCAGCTACTTCCCGTTCCGCTACCTGACCCGGGACCTCACCCTCGACGGCACCGTCATTCCGCAGGGCACCCCCGTGCTCGCCGGCTACTCCGCGGCCGGACGGGACAAGGCCGCGCACGGACCCGACGCCGACCGCTTCGATGTGACCAGGCCCGCCCGCCGGACCGCCGCCCGGCACCTCTCGCTCGGCCACGGCCCGCACTACTGCCTCGGGGCGCCTCTCGCCCGCATGGAGGCCGCCATCGCGCTGGAGCAGCTGTTCGGCCGCTTCCCGGAACTGGAACTCGCCGTCCCGGAGACCGAGCTGCCCCGCCACCCGGGCTTCGTCGGCAACAGTACGGGACGGCTCCCCGTGCGGCTCCGCCCGTAGAGCCGGAACCCCGGCGCATTCACGTCGGCACATATGATCGACGGGCCAAGAACCGACCGTCTTCCTGCCGCGCCACCGGGGGTGCCCCATCAGTTCCGTACGCATCCGGCTGCCCGAACAGCGCGGCGAACTGCTGGCCCGGCAGGAGGACGGTGAACAACTGCACCACCTGGTGTGGCGGCTCGGGCCGGGGTGGCGGGTGTGCGGCAGCGCCGTGCTCGGCGGCGGCATCGGCCCGCGCGACTGGATACTCAACGCCCAGGTGCCCGGCGGCTACCCGCGTCTGGACCCCGACCGGCACCTCGCCGAGATCGCCGCCGCCGAACACCTCACCGGACCCGGCGCCGGGCTGATGACTGCCGCCGACGTCACCGCGTACACGGTCGCGGCCCAAGAGGGCGTGACCGCGACCGCCACCTGCGGACTCGGCGTACGCGGCTGGGCCGCCGCCCCGGCAGAGGGCACAGAAGGGCCGCCGCGACCGGGCACGATCAACATCGTCGTCACGCTCCCTGTGCCGCTCTCCGACGCCGCACTCGTCAACGCCGTCGCCACCGCCACCGAGGCCAAGGTCCAGGCTCTCCTGGACGCGGGCCTGGACTGCTCGGGCACCCCCACGGACGCCGTCTGCATCGCCGCCCCCACCCCGGGACCCGCCCCCGCCGAACCCTTCGCGGGGCCGCGCTCCCTGTGGGGCGCGCGACTCGCCAGGGCGGTGCACGCTGCCGTCCTCGAAGGCGCACTGCGGCAATCCTGAGAATCCACAGCGCCGCGAGCCGACCCCGGGCCCGGCCGACGAAGGGAGCCCCCTCATGACATCGAGCACTGCGGACGCCACCGGGGGACGGCCGGTCGTCGCCGTCCTCGGCACCGGAATCATGGGTTCGGGAATGGCCCGGAGTCTGCTGCGGGCCGGACTCGACGTCCGCGCCTGGAACCGTACGCAGTTCAGGGCCGCCCCGCTCGCCGCCGACGGCGCCGTGGTCACGGAGACGGCCGAGGAAGCCGTACGCGGCGCGGATGTCGTCGTCACCATGCTCAGCGACGGCCCCTCCGTCGCCGCCGCGCTCGCCGCCGCGTCCGGGGGAGTGCACGAGGGCCAGATCCTGCTCCAGAGCTCGACGGTCGGGCTCGACGCCACCGTCGATCTCGCCCGGCGCGCCGCCGACCTGGGCCTGGTATATCTCGACGCGCCGGTCTCCGGTACCAAACAGCCCGCGGAACAAGGGGCGTTGACGGTCTTCGTCGCCGGCCCGTCCGCCGCCCGTGCCGCGGTCGACCCGGTGCTGGACGCGATCGGGCAGCGTACGGTCTGGGTCGGCGAGGCCCCGGGAGCGGCCTCACGGCTGAAGCTCGTGGTCAACACCTGGGTGCTCACCATGGTCAACAACATCGCGGAATGCCTCAACCTCGCGGAAGGGCTGGGCATCGACCCGCAGACGTTCCTCGACGTCATGAAGGGCGGCCCGCTGGACTCCGCCTATCTGCAGGGCAAGTCCGCCGCCGTGCTCTCCGGCGACCTCACCCCGAGCTTCACCCTGTCCACCGCGCTCAAGGACACCCGCCTCATCCTGGACGCGGCGCAGGCGTCGGGGGTGCGGCTGGACCTCGTCGCGGCGTCGGCCGACCGTTTCGTACGGGCCGAGGAGGCGGGACACGGCGGCGAGGACCTGATCGCCACCTACTACGCGGGCCGGGCCGAGGAGCGGGACAGCGACTGAGCCGCCCCACGACGGGCTGCACGGGCGGCGCCGCTCCCCGGAGCCGTCAGACGACCCGCACCTCGTGCCGGACCACGGCATCGAAGAGGTAGCCCTGTGTGTTGTGGACGGCGGCCTCGGGCTGGGTACGGCCCGTCCGGTCCGTCGCCCGCGCCAGCAGGACGGCCGGCCCCGGGGCCCCCGGCACCCAGTCGGCCGACCAGCGGACCCAGCTCCCGCTCCTCGGCTGGTCACGCAGGCGGGCGCGCCGCCACCGGACACCCCCGTCGGTGCTGACCTCGACCGTGCGCACGGGTGCTCCGCCCGACCACGAGCGCCCCGTCAGCACCTGGCGACGGCCCACCGGGAACGACGCCCCCGGCGCCACCTCGAACGCGCTCTTCAGCGTCTGCCGGGTCAGCGGCGCGCTGCCCTCCGGCGGATACCCGGCGCCGAACAGCCGGTAGAGCCCGGTGTTCCAGGGCGAGACCAGGGGCTCCGCGCTCACCTCGATGTCACCGACCCACTTGATGTTGGCGATGCCCACCCAGGACGGCACGATCAGCCGCACCGGATGGCCGTGGTCGGGCGGCAGCGGCCGGCCGTTCATCTCGTACGCGAGCAGCACGTCGTCCAGAGCCTTCGCCACCGGCAGCGGTCTGCGCACCCGCCCCAGCCGGATCCCGTCGCCGACCACCTCGTCGTCCAGGCCGCGCGGCAGCACATCGACCGCGTCCCGGCCGATGCCGGCCCGCCGCAGCACATCGGAGAGCCGCGCCCCGCGCCAGCGGGCCGTCCCGATCGCGCCCAGGGTCCAGGCGGTGCCGCTCACCTGCTGGTTCTGCTGGGTCGCGTAGAAGCTCCGGGCGTTGCCCGCGCACTCGACGAACGCGGTGCGGGTGACCGCGGGCAGGGCACGCAGCTCGTCGTACGTGAACTCCACGGCGGGGCCCGTCAGCCCACTGCCCCACACGGTCAGCCTCCAGGCCGCCGCGTCGATCCGCGGGGTGACGGTGTGATTGCGTACGAAGAAGCGGTCCGCCGGGGTGAGCAGCCCGGTCCGGCGCAGCGCCGCGAAGTTCGTCTCGGCGTTGGTGCCGCGCACGGTGAACACCTCGGGCGGCAGCGGTTTCACGATCCCGGGCGCGGACGGCGCACCGGCGGCGGGCGCCGCGTACGCGGGAGCGGCGAGCCCGGCCAGGGGCCCGGCCGCCGAAGCGGCCGCCAGCAGCCTCAGCAGATCCCGCCGGTCGATCCCGGCGGACCGCGCGGCACCTCGTGACCACTGACGCAGGCGCAGCCCGTCGTAGGCGGCCTCGGACGGCGGAACGGATCTCATGGGCAACTCCGGGGGAGGAGAGCGAGGACGAGCGGACGGCCGGACGACGACGGGGCGTCAGCGGCCCCGGGCAATCGCCGCTGCGGCTCAGCTGCTGTTCAACGGAGCGGTGCACGGCAGGAGTTGCGACGACACGCGGAGGACGCGAGGCGTCCCGGATCGACGTGGCGCCGCGAGACGAGGGCCGAAGTCGCGGGCATGGCGGTGAGCGTGTCAGCGGCTCCCGCCGGCGTCAACCGCGCTTCCGTACGGGCACCGTGGCCGCCACGGCCGCGCGGAACGGGCGGCATCACCGCACCCCGCCCCTCGATTCCGCCGCCGAACCGCCTCCGACCTGGGCACGGGCGTTTCTCGCCCAGTGGTACGCAGGCCGGTGGGGACGGGGCCGAGCGGCCCTGTGCCGGCAGCGGAATTCATTCGGCCGCAACGTACGGCCAGAGCCGCCGCGACGCACCGGCATGCGCCGACGGCTCCGCCCGGTGATCCCGCACGGCGACGGCCACGGGCAGTGACGTCCGGGGTCACTCCTCGACGAGCATCCCGTTGCGGAGCTTCCGCAGGATTCTGCTGATCAGTCGCGACACATGCATCTGGGAGATGCCGAGTTCCGCGCCGATCCGGGCCTGGGTCATCTCCTGGCCGAAACGCATGTCGATGATGCGACGCTCGCGTTCGTCGAGACAGCCCAGCAGTGGCGCGAGCGCGTGCAGATTCTCGACTGTCTCCAGGGCGGGATCCGGACCGCCCAGGACATCGGCGAAGGTGCGCCCCGGGGCATGGCGCCGCCCCGCTTCCGACGGATCGGCCGGCATGTCCAGCGAACCCGCCGCGTACCCGTTGGCGGCCACGATGCCCTCGGTGACCTCGTCCTCGCTCAGCCCCAGCTGTTCGGCGAGCTCCGGGACGGTGGGGTCGCGGTCGAGCTCCGTGACGAGCGACTCCTTGGTCCTGGCGATGTCGACCCGCAACTCCTGGAGCCGGCGCGGGACATGTACGGCCCAGGTGGTGTCACGGAAGAATCGTTTGATCTCCCCGGTGATGTACGGGACCGCGAAGGAGGTGAACTCGACCTCGCGGGAGAGCTCGAACCGGTCGATGGCCTTGATCAGCCCGATGGTGCCGACCTGGACGATGTCCTCCATGTCGCCACCGCCGCCCCGGTTGCGGAACCGTCCCGCGGCGAACCGCACGAGGGAGAGGTTCATCTCGATGAGGGTGTTGCGCGCGTACTGGTGGGTGGGGGTTCCCTCCTCCAGGGCCTGGAGACGGCCGAAGAACAGCCTGGACAGTTCGCGCGCGTCGCAAGGGGCGACCTTTCCCGCGTCCTCGATCCACGGCAGCCCACCGAGGTCCCCGGCCGGCACGTCCGCCGGTGTCGGGCCAGGGCCCTCCGCCTTCTTGGTACCGGCGGTCCGCGCAGTGTGCGCCGTCATCCCGTCACGCTCCCCAGGTCGTATCCCATGAGGTTGATGCGCCTGCCCCAGGAGGGAATTCCCATGCGCGACTGCGGAAGTCGATCACGTCACACGGCAGCGAATGGCCGGGATTCGCCGTGCTTCCCGTGATTCCCCGTCATGTTCCGGCACCCACACGGACCGGGCCCGCGAGAAAAGCGGAACCGCCCCACCGGTACGGGGGAGCCCGGTGGGGCGGTCGCTGTCCAGACTGCCACAGCCGAGGGGCAATGAGGACCGACCGGCGCATATCCAGCGGTAGTTGAGTCGAAATCGACGGTGTTCCGATGCCGATGTCGGAAGTTCGGGAGAAAGACGGCAACTTCGACCAGGAGACGGCTTCATCGCACCGAACCGGAGCCCGAACCCGCACCTCGGCCCGCACCCGAACCCGTACCTCGACCCGGATTCGAACTCGTACCCCGGCCCGAGCCCGTACCCGCATCCGCGCCCCCGACGACGGCCCCGCCACCGAGGCGTGGGGCCGCGATCGGCCGGCTGCGCGCCGCAGTGACGGCCCCCACCACCGGCATCGCCAGCACGGCCACGATGACGGGCCCGTAACCGCCTTCGGACGACACATCCATCACCACCACCTCACCGGCGGCCGACGCGGTCCCCACCACGAAGCAGACCAGGCCACGCACGAGGGCGGAACCGAGCAGGCGTGAAGGCGCGGCCGCCAGTACGGCGCCCGTCACCAGGCCCAGTGCCGCCCCCACGGCGAGGGAACCCAGCACGGCCACGAGTCCTGCCACGGGCTTCTCGAAGGTGCTGTCCAGCGGCTCCCCGGACAGCCCCGCCAGTGCGATCGCAGCCCACAGCACCGCGCAGATCCCGGCCGGAATCGCCCCGGCCCGGATGCCGAACAGCAGCCCACGACGCATCACGGCGCCCGACGCGCTCATCTGTTTCCCCCCGCCCGCGCATCGCGCGTCCACTGTCACCCGAAGCCCGGCCCCAGGCGACGCGCAGCAGTGGGGCCGCGACATCTTCGCAGGTCCGCGGATGCGGTCGGACGGCGCGTCCGAACAGACGGCGAACCGCTCCCGCAGCCCTCTCGCGTCCCGCTGCGGTCCTGTGGGCCATCATGTGGTGGACGGATGGCTCTGCCGAGGGGGGCACAGGTGATTTCCGAGCCGGAGATGGTGGACGAGTTCGGTGCGGTCGGGACGGGCGAGGTGGTGGGCGAGTTCGACCGGAACCGCGCCCGGGAACCCCGGCCGCGCCGCCCGTGGTGGTGGGCGGTGAGCGGAGCCGCGGTGGCTTCGGCCGTGTGGGCGGGCGCGTTGTACCTGCATCCGGTCGGTGACCGGAAGCCGGACATGCACGGTTACCGGCTGGACGCGAACCCGTGCCCGACCGCGCAGCTGAAGGCACTGGGCGCGGCGCTCGCACCGAAGGAGGACACCTCGGTGCTCGCACCGGAGCTCCTGAACGATCCGGTCCTGGACCGGGTGAAGTGCTTCATCCCCCTTCGTCCACTGGCCGCGAAGAAGCCGATCAGTAGTCGTTGGTACACCGACTACTCCGTCGCGATCACCGTGGCACTGCACAAGAAGTCCGACCCCGCAGCCGAATTCGAGGCGATGCGCGGGGTGAGCGATTCCGGTCCTGATGCCGGCACGAAGGTCGAGAAGGTTCCGAACCTCGGCGACAGCGCGTACGTGCTGACGCAGGACGACGGCTACGCGGAACTGCGGGTGCGAGAGGGCGGCGCGGTCCTCTCGCTGGGTCTCTCCGCCTCCGCGAATTACAACAGCGACGCGGGCGAACCGCCGTCCGATGACGGGCCGGACATCTCCGATCTCTCCCCGTACCGGTCGGCGATGATCAGCGACATGCGCGACCTGATGAAGAGCCTCAGGAGCTGACCTCGGAATCACCGACCCGTGAACGATTCAGGATCGTTGCGGCCCGATGAACGCGCTCCGCCCCGGGGAATACGTTGCCCGGACCAGCGCATTCCTGCTGCTGTGAGACCGGCGGCCACCCGGCCGCCGGTGCCGTGCAGCAGGAGAGAGGGAGCTCATGCCCAAGGCTTACGTGTTCACCCGCCACGGCGGACCGGAGGTGGAGGCCCTCATCGAGCAGGACGTGCCGGTGCCCGGCCCGGGTGAGCTGCTCGTCGCGGTTCGGGCGGCCGGGGTCAACCCGGTCGACTGGAAGCTGCGCACGGGGTACATCAGGCCCGGCAGCGAGCTGCAGCCCTTCCCCACCGTGTTCGGTAGCGAGGCCGCCGGGGTCGTCGAGGGCGTCGGCCCGGACGTCGAAGGGTTCGCGATCGGGGACGAGGTCTTCGGCAACCCGGTGACCGGCGGGTACGCCGAGTACACGCTGCTGCCCGTCGCCGTGACCGCGCACAAGCCGGCCGGGCTGTCGTTCACCGACGCGGCGGTACTGCCGGTCGCGGCGGCCACCGCGTACGACGGTGTGCGCCAGCTCGGCCTCGCCCCCGGCTCGGCCCTGCTGGTCACCGGCGCCGGGGGCGGGGTGGGCGCCGCGGCGGTGCAGATCGCCCGGCACGCGGGCATCCAGGTCGTCGGCGTCGCCGGTGCGGCCAAGAAGAAGTTCGTCGAGTCACTCGGCGCGGTGCACGTCGAATCCGGCCCCGGGCTCGCGGACCGGGTACGGGCGGCGGCCCCCGACGGTGTGAACGCGGTCTTCGACCTGGTCGGCGGCGACACCCTGCGGGCCGCGGCCACACTGCTCGGGGACCCGACGGCGCTGATCAGCGCCGGGGACAAGCCGCTGGCCGCGGAGCTCGGCGGTGCGGCCGTAGAACGGGCCCGCACCGCGGCGGTCCTCGACGAGGTGGCGGACCTCGTCGTCGATGGCGCCCTGCGTCCCCATGTGAACCGGGCCTTCCCGCTCGCCGGGGCGGGAGACGCGCTGCGGGCCGTGGAGAGCGGCCACACCCTCGGCAAGATCGTGATCGAGGTGGTCGCGTGAGCACGCCGGACGCCGTCGGCAGGCCGCACCCGCTGGACAGCCCGGTCCACGCCGCGCTGACCGGCCCGCACGCCCATTTCGCCGAGCGCCGCGGCCGCATCCTGCGGTACCGGCCGGACGTGGCCCCGTGGGCCGCGATCCCGGACACCCCGACGGCCGAGGACTGGGACGACGCGGCGGCGCTCGTCGGGCCCGGTGGCGCCGTCACCATCACGGCCTTCCGCGAGCCCCCGCCGGACGACTGGGAGACCGTCTTCCGGGCCGACGGCGTCCAGCTCGTCGACGCCGGGGTCGAGACGGCGCCCTTCTCCGGGGCCGTACGGCTCGGACCCGCCGATGTGCCCGAGATGCTCGAACTGGTCGAGCGCACCCGGCCGGGACCGTTCCTGCCCCGCACCGTCGAGCTCGGCACGTACCTCGGGGTGCGGCGCGACGGCGTGCTCGTCGCGATGGCCGGGGAACGGCTGCACCTGCCGGGCTGGTCCGAGATCAGCGCCGTCTGCACGGACGAGTCCGTACGCGGCCAGGGACTCGGCACCGGGCTGGTGCGTGCCGTCACCCACGAGATCAGGCAGCGCGGTGAGACGCCGTTCCTGCACGCCGCCTCCTCCAACACCAATGCCGTCCGGCTCTACGAATCCCTGGGATTCGTGCTCCGCCGCCGGACGTCCTTCCTCTCGGCGCTCGCACCGCAGCGGCCGCCGGCCCGCCTGCCGGGTCCGGGCGGCGTCCGCAGCGAGCGTGAGGCCCGCGCGGCAGCCGCGCGCTGAGCCACGGTGCGGGACCTTCGGCCCGGCGGCTCCGGGCCGAAGGGCACTGGCGGCCGCCCAGGTCGGGACCTTCGGCGCTGCCCGAGAGGCCGTAAGCCACGTGCGCCGCGCCTCGGAACCGGGTGCACTGGGAGGGAACGCCGGCACCGTGCCGGCAGGTCCCGGGAGGAGTCGGCCGTGATGATCCGGCCTCAGTGCCAGGCTGCGACATGTGGAGCGGCGCTCCCAGGGACGGACGCGGGGGAGGCGGCCGTTCTCGCGCCACGGGTCGGGAACCCGGCGCTGTTCGCGGGGCTGGCACTGCTGACCGTCCTGGTCGTCCTCCTGGACTTCCGGACCGGCAAGGACCTGCACCTCGTACCACTGCTGGTGGTCGTCCCCGCCCTCGTCTCCGTCTTCGGAACGGTCCGGCAGACCATGGGCGTGGCCACCTGGATCACGGCCGTCGTCGTGTGCTCACGCCTGGTGGCCGGCGGAACGTTCTGGGACACCGTCAGCAGCGTCGCCTTCACCGTGCTGGCCTGTTTCCTGGGGGTCGGTTCGTGCGTGCTGCGGATCCGCCACGCCACCGAGATCGCCAGGCTGCGCTCCGCCGCCGGGGCGCTCCAGCGCCAGATCCTGCGCCCGCTGCCCATCCTGACCGACCAGGTCCTCGCCCACGGCATCTACACACCGATCGAGGAGGACCGGCTGGTCGGCGGCGACATCTACGAGGTCGTCGAGTCGCCCTACGGAACCCGGGCGATCATCGGGGACGTCCAGGGCAAGGGGCTCGCCGCGATCGGGGTGGGCTTCGCCGTGCTCGGAGCGTTCCGGGAAGCGGCCATCCGGGAGCCCGACCTGACCGGGGTGGTCGACGCCCTGGAGGACGCGGTCGCCCGGCACAACGCGTTCACCGCACAGACCGGTGAGACCGAGCGCTTCGTCACGGCACTGGTGCTGGGCTTCGACGGGAGCGACCGGGTCCAGGCCGTCAACTGCGGCCACCTGCCGCCCCGGCTGCTGGACCAGGACGTGGTCCGCGCGCTCCCGCTGGACCACACGTTCGTCCCGCTGGGCATGGCGGAACTCGGCCACGAGGCGCGGGTCGCGGAACCTCTGGACCTCCCGGCCGGTGCCACGCTCCTGCTCTGCACCGACGGAGTGACCGAGGCCCGTGACCCGTCCGGCGCCTTCTACCCGCTGGACGCCCGGCTGAGCCGCTGGACGGAGCTGGAGCCGTTCGAGCTCCTGCGCGCGCTCCACGCGGACCTGGAGGCGTTCTCCGGCGGCGTACGACGTGACGACGTCGCCGTGATCGCGCTGCGCCGGGCACCGGACGGCACCCCGCACCGGACCAGGACGGCGGACCACGGCGCCCGCCGGGAAGCCTTCGCGTCCAGCGGCCGGTAACCGGCCGGGAAGGACAACCCGGTACGATCAAATGTCCCGACGAGACTTGTGTCGCGTCGGGACATTTTTAGGTGTACGGTGCACTTATGAATCCGGAACGGAAGACCCCGGAGCGACGGAGCCGCAAGGCCCGCAGAACCCGGGACGCACTGGCACAGGCCGCGTTCGAGCTCGTGCTCGACCGGGGTCTGAAGAATGTGACGGTCGAGGAGATCGCGGAACGCGCGGACGTCGACCGGCGCACCTTCAGCCGGTACTTCACCAGCAAGGAAGCCGCGGTCCTGGACTCGCTCCGGGGCGACGGCGACCGGATCAACGACGCCCTGCGGGCCCGCCCCGCCGACGAGCCCCCGCTCACCGCCTACCGCCGGGCCGTCCAGGACTGGCTCGAAGCCCCCGGAGCGCAGGCCTGGCACCGGCGCGAGCGGATCTTCGACCTGCTGGTCCTCGCCGAGCAGGAACCGACCCTCTACGCGGCGTTCCACCACATCCGGGTGGACGCCCAGGAGGACTCGGTCGCCATCGTCGCGGACCGGCTCGGGGTCGACCCGCGACGGGACATCCGCCCCGCCGTCACGGTCGCCGCGGGCGCCGGGGCACTCCTCGCGGCCCAGGCCGCCTGGGCACGCGCCGGGCAACCGGACGACCTGCCCCGACTGATCGGGCAGGCCTTCGACGCCCTCGCCGGCGAACTGCTCGCACAGCCCCCCGCCGGGCAGGCGCAGCACAGCACCACGGAAGGAAGCACAGAATCATGAGCACCACCCCCACCCCCGCCGACCAGGAATTCACCGGCAAGACCGCCCTCATCACCGGCGGAGCCTCCGGCATCGGACTGGCCCTGGCCCACCGGCTGGCCACGGGCGGAGCGTCCGTCGTAGTCGCCGACTACGACGAGGCCGGTGCCCGCAAGGCGGTCGCCGAACTGGAGAGCGCCGGCGCCAAGGCCGCCGCGGTCGCCATGGACGTGACCGACCCCGCCTCCGTCGAAGCTGGCGTCCGGTTCGCCGTGGACTCCTTCGGCGCCCTGCACCTCGCGGTCAACAACGCCGGCATCGGCGGCCCCAGCAACCCCACCGGTGAGTACGGGATCGAGGACTGGGACCGGGTCGTCGCCACCAACCTCAGCGGTGTCTTCTACTCGATGCGCTACGAGCTTCCCGCCATCGTCGCGGCCGGCGGCGGCGCCGTCGTGAACATGTCGTCGATCCTCGGCACCAACGGCTTCGCCGGATCGCCCGCCTACGTGGCCGCCAAGCACGGCGTCGTCGGCCTCACCAAGACGGCGGCCCTCGAATACGCGGACCGGAACGTCCGGGTCAACGCCGTCGGCCCCGGCTTCATCGACACGCCGCTGCTGCGCAACACCGACAGCGCGGCCCGCGACCACCTGATCTCGCTGCACCCGGCCGGACGCCTCGGCAAGGCGGAGGAAGTCGCCGAACTCGCCGCCTTCCTGCTCTCCGACCGCGCTTCCTTCATCCACGGCAGCTACCACCTCGTGGACGGCGGCTACTCCGCCTCGTGAGTGGCGGACAGGGGGAACGGGGGCGACTGGCGGACGGGGGCACGGGGGTGACCAATGGAGCAGAGAACGTGAGGAGAATTCCATGAAGGCCGTTCAGTACCGCACCGTGGGTGCAGCACCCGAGGTCGTCACCGTGCCCGACCCCGAGCCCGGCCCCGGCCAGGTGATGCTGAAGGTCACCGCCGCGGGTGTCTGCCACTCCGACATCGCCGTGATGAGCCGGCCCGCGGACCAGATCCCCTTCCCGCTGCCGCTCACCCTCGGCCACGAGGGCGTGGGCACCGTCGCCGCCCTGGGCGACGGCGTGAGCGGGCTCACGGTCGGCGAGTCCGTCGCGGTCTACGGCCCCTGGGGCTGCGGCACCTGCGTCAAGTGCGCCGAGGGCAAGGAGAACTACTGCCTGCGCGCCAAGGAGCTCGGCATCGCCCCGCCCGGACTCGGTGCGCCCGGCGCCATGGCCGAGTACATGATCGTCGACGACCCGCGCCACCTGGCGCCCCTCGGCGACCTCGACCCGGTCCAGGCCGTGCCGCTCACCGACGCGGGCCTGACCCCGTACCACGCGATCAAGCGCTCGCTGCCCAAGCTGGTGCCGGGCGCCACCGCCGTGGTCATCGGCACCGGCGGCCTGGGCCACGTCGCGATCCAGCTGCTGCGAGCCATGACGGCCGTCCGGGTCATCGCCCTCGACGTCACCGAGGACAAGCTCGCTCTCGCCCGCGCCGTCGGTGCGCACGAGACCGTGCTGTCCGACAAGGGCGCCGCGGCGAAGGTCCGGGAACTCACCGGCGGCATCGGCGCACAGGTCATCCTCGACTTCGTGGGCGCGCCGCCCACCGTCGCCACCGCCGGGGCCGCGGCCGCCATCGACTCCGACGTCACGATCGTGGGTCTCGGCGGCGGCGCGCTGCCGGTCGGCTTCGGCTCGCTGCCGTACAACACGACGGTGACCTCCCCGTACTGGGGATCGCGCTCCGAACTCGCCGAGGTGCTCGACCTCGCCCGCGCCGGATCGATCGAGGTCCACGTGGAGACGTACTCCCTGGACGAGGCGCCGCTGGCGTACGAGCGGCTGCACCACGGCAAGATCAACGGCCGCGCGGTCATCCTCCCCAACGGCTGACCGGCCGGGAAGCCCTCCTCGCTCACGGTCGTGCGGGCCGTCGCGGATTGCGGCGGCCCGCATCGTCATACTCGCGACCGATGCGCGGCGCGCCGCCCGAGGGGGAGACTCGGCGGATGGAATTCGTCGCGCTGATGACCCTGCCCGGACTCGTGATCGGGCTGACAGCGGTCGCCTTTCTCGATCAGCTGATGCTGCGCGCGGGCCGGGCGGGCCTGCTGCCGTGGCGCAACAGCGCGCGGCAGGGGCAGGTGTCGGCGACGGGGTTCGAGCAGCTGCACGCGAGCTTCTCGCCCGGCAAGCAGAGCGAGCTCAAGGAGCGCCGGAGCGCCCTGCTGATGCGCGACGACGAGGAGGACGGCGCTCCGCCCCACCGCTCCACCGTCGACCTGGACGGTGGCCGTGCCGTCATCCGCCTGCCCGACGGCGCCTCCCGGTAGCGGGCACCGGCCCCGGAGCGTCCCGGCTCACCGCGTCGCCACCAGGGGGCGCAGCGCGGTGCCGCGCAGCAGGACCACCGCCGGGGCGCAGCGCCGCGCCGCCGTCGTCAGCAGCCAGGCGGCGAGCGCGCCGGTCACCAGCCCGATCAGCACATCGTGCGGGTAGTGCACACCGATCCACACCCGGGACGCGGCCATCAGCACGGCGGCGGGCACCGCGATCGCCGCGAGCCTGCGGTCGGCCAGCCGGATCGCCGTCGCCGCGGCCGCCGCGATGGCGGCGTGGTTGCTGGGGAAGGACCAGTCACCGAGCGCCGGGCACGCCTCCACCGTCACGACATGGAGGGTCTGGCACGGCCGCTGCTCGTGGAAGAGCGACTTCACCAGGTCGTTGGCGAGATACGCGGCCACCACGACGAGCGGGGCGCAGAGCGCCATGGCGGTCCGCGCGGGATCGGTGGAGCGGGAGCGCCACCAGGACGCGAGCATCAGCAGGGCGAACAGGACGAGCCCGTAGTCCGACCAGATCCGGATGGCGGAGTCCACGACGGCGGGGGTGCGCTGGGCCAGCTCGCTGATCCAGGTGTACAGGCCGCCGTCGGTCGAGGTGGCGATGGAGGCGGTGGGCATCAGCTGTTCTCTCCTTCGGGGGTGCGCCGGCCCCGGGAGCGGAGCAGTTCGGCGGCGAGCGGGACGAGGGAGACCACGACCACGAGGGCGACGATCGGCAGCAGATAGCGGTCGACGTTCGGCACCGAGGACCCCAGCGCGTACCCCGCAAGGACGAGCCCGGCGGTCCAGACCACCCCGCCGACGGCCTGCCACAGGGCGAACACCCGGGCCGGGACGCCGAGTGCCCCGGCCAGCGGGTTGAGCACCGTACGCACGACAGGTACGAAGCGGGCCAGCACGATCGCCCGCGCGTGGCCGTATCTGCCGAGCAGTTCCTCGGCGCGGGCGGCGCCCTCGTGCAGCCGTTCGGAGCGGCTGCGGGCGAGCAGGGCCCGGCCGCCCCGGCCACCGATCCAGTAACCCGTCTGGGCGCCCAGCAGCGCGCCGGCCACCGCGGCGATCAGGACCTGCGGCCACGACAGGTGCACCGGCCCATGGGCGCCGGACACACAGAGCAGGCCCGCCGTGAACAGCAGGGAATCGCCGGGGAGGAAGAAACCGACGAGCAGTCTCGTCTCGGCGAAGAGGACGACGGCGACGCCGAGCGCGCCGAACGCCCCGAGCAGTGACCCCGCGTCCAGCAGGTTCACCGCCTGTGGCGCGGACACCAGTGACAATACGGACACGGTGGAGGGTCTCCCATAATGGTGAGCGGGCGACCCGACGGAGCGCCCGGACTGACTACAGTGATGTAGACGGTCTACATCGCTGTAGACGCCCGAAGGGCGAGGAGAGTTCCCATGTCCCAGGTGAAGGGGATATCGAGCGGCGAACCCGGCCCCCACGCACACGGCGAACCGGCATCGGGACCGGCATCGCACCCCGCCACTGCCGAACGGCGCCCCGCCGGCGAGCTGGAGTCCACGATCCTGGCGGCGCTGTGGGCCGCGGGAACACCGCTCACCCCGGGCCAGGTCCAGGGCGCGATCGGCGCGGAACTCGCCCGTACCACCGTCACCACGATCCTGTCGCGCCTGTACGAGAAGGGCGCGGTAGACCGCACCCGGGCCGGCCGCGGATTCGCCTACACGCCCACCGAGGACGAGCCCGGACTGACCGCCCGCCGCATGCACAGCGAACTGCGGAAGCAGGAGGACCGCAGCACCGTCCTGGCCCGCTTCGTCTCACAGCTCACCGACGAGGACGAGCAGCTGCTCCGGGACCTGCTCGACGGGGGGACCTCATGATCCGGGCCTTGACCGGGGAGCCCTCGTGATCCGCGCCGCCACCGCCATGACCGCCGCGAGCGCCTTGTCCGGGGAGGCCCAGTGATCTACGCCGTGTGGGTGCCACTGCTGATGCCGTTCCTGGCGGTGCCCGCCGCCCGCCGTCTGGCGGACGCGCTCTCGCCGGTGCGCGCCGTACGGCTGCTCGCCGCGACGGGCGTCGGCCTCGCCCTGTGCAGCGTCCTCGCCCTGGTCCTGCTCGTGGTGCCCGGCGCGACCCGGTTCTCCGCGGTCTTCGCCCTGGGCGAGCTGGTCAGACCGCTCTCCGACGCCGTCCCGGCGGCCACCGTGCCGCTGGCCGCCGCCGCACTGGCTCTCCTCGTGGGCTGCACCGCCGCCGTCGCCCGCGCCGCCCGCCGTCACTGGGCGGAGCTGCGCCGGGCCGGAGGGCTCGACGGGCGCGCCGACGGCGAGCTGGCCGTCCTGCGGGACAGCCGCCCCGACGCCTACGCACTGCCCGGCCGCCCCGGCACTCCCGGCCGCATCGTCGTCACCACGGGAATGCTGCGCGCCCTCGACCCCGCCGAGCGCGATGCCCTGCTGGCGCACGAACGCGCCCATCTCGCGGGCCGTCACCACCTCTTCGTCGCCGCGGTCGAAGCCGCCGCGCTCTGCCACCCGGCGCTGCGCTCCCTGAGGGCCCCCATGGGCTACGCCCTGGAACGCTGCGCCGACGAGGCGGCCGCCACCGCGGTCGGCGACCGGCGGATCGCCGCCCGCGCCATCGGCCGGGCCGCCCTCGCCGCACGCGCCGCCGAAGACGCCCCGCAGCCCCGCCCACGGGTGGCGCTCGCCGCCGCGGCCGGGCCCGTACCGCGCCGCGTCGCCGCACTCCTCGGCCGGAACACCGCACGCTCCCGCGTCGGCCGTGCCGCGGCCGCGGTGCTGCTGGCCTGCCTGGTCGCCTCCGGAGCCGCCGCGCTCGACGCGGCGAACGATCTGCACAGCAGCATCGAGGTGGCACAGGGCGAGGGCGCGCACCACTGACACGCTGATCCCCGCCGCCCGGTCGTCCGGCGGGCTCGCTCAGGCCCCCTCCTGATCGGGCGTCCCCCGCCCGTCCGCCAGGTGTTCCCGCAGCCGGTCGAGGAAGACCCGCTGTCCCGCGACCAGCCGCTCGGCCGCCTCCCGGGGCGTGCACCAGGCGAACCGGTCGACCTCCGGGAACTCCCGCCGCACGCCCGACCCCCTCGGCCACTCCATGGTGAACGTCCCCGGGACGGCCGTCGCGGCATCGAGATCCGCCTCCAGCGCCCACACCGTCACGGTCTTGCCGCCCGACTGACGCGCCTCGCCCAGCGCCACCCACTCACCGTCCGGCACCGGATGCCCGAACTCCTCCGCGAACTCACGCCGGGCGGCGGCCGCCGGTTCCTCCTCGGATTCGTACTCCCCCTTGGGGACCGACCAGGCCGCACTCTCGCGACCCGCCCAGAACGGGCCGCCCATGTGCCCGATGAGCACCTCGAATCCGGCCTCGCCCGAGCGTCGGAACAGGAGAAGGCCCGCACTGCGCCTGGCGCGCTTCCGGTTCGGCATGCCGTCAAGTCTGCGTCCCGACCTGGGCGGAGTGCCGTCGGCGACACCCCCTTCGTGCTGATCACTGCCGTCATCGAGCCGACGCGTCCTGTTCGCCGCGAGGTTCCCGATGCCCCCTGGTGCGCCGTTGCGCACCCGGCCATGCTGTCCGCCGACAGCGCCCGCGCCCGGACCGGGCCGCGCAACCATCAGGAATCCAGGAGGACTTGTGGGCCTTGGCATAGTCGGCAGGACAACCGGACCGCGCGGGAGGGCGGCGCGAGGGCACAGGACTCTCGCGCGCCCGGCCGTGCTGCTCGCGACGGTGTCCGCCCTGACCGTCGGCGCGATCTCTCCCGCGCTCGCCGATTCGAACCCCGATCCACGACCCCGCACCTCCGCCGAGATCCTCAGACCGGTCGCCCCGCCACCCGCGAGCAACCCGGCGGGGGCGCCCCGCTCGGTCGCGGACGGCGACGGCATCGAGACCGCACGCACCTCCCGCCCGATCGCCCCGGGGGTCCGCCTCAGCTCGTACGACCGGCTCGAGTCCGACAAGTGGCTGCGCGTCGACAACCTCTCGGTCGACCTCGCGGGCAGCGGCGTACGCGCCGACTACCTCTCCTCCGGCAAGGTCTCCGAACGGCACAGCGTCTCCGAACTCGCCTCCGGGCACGACGCGGGCCGCGGCCGCCGCACCGTCGCCGCGATCAACGCCGACTTCTTCGACATCAACCAGACCGGCGCGCCCGAGGGCATCGGCATCAAGGACGGGGCCACCGTCCAGTCGCCCGCCCCCGGCATCAACCGGGCCGTCGGCATCGGCCCCGACAGCGCGGGCCGCATCCTGAACCTGTACTTCGAGGGCACGCTCACCCTGCCCGCCGGACAGCGTCCGCTCGCCGCCTACAACGCGGCCAACGTGCCGGCCGGCCAGGTCGGCGCGTACACCTCCGCCTGGGGAACCGCCGACCGCGCCCTGACCGTGGACAGCGCGACGCCGGTCGCCGAAGCGGTCGTACGGGACGGCAAGGTCGTCTCCGTCTCGCCCGCACCCGGCTCCGGGGCCGTACCCGAAGGCACCACCGTCCTGGTCGGCCGTGAGGCCGGCGCCGTGGCACTCGGCGCACTGAAGCCCGGTGACCCGGTGTCCCTGACCTACCGGGCCCGGACCGACAGCGGGGCCGTGCCCCGTACCGCCGTCGGCGGCCGGGAACTCCTCGTCGTCGACGGAGTCGCGCAGGACCACGACGGCGAGGGCAACAACACTGCCGCACCCCGCACCGCCGTCGGCTTCTCCGAGGACGGCCGGACCATGCAGATCCTCACCGTGGACGGGCGGCAGGCCGACAGCGGCGGCGTCACCCTCACCGAACTCGGCCTGATGATGAAGCGCGCCGGATCGTACAGCGCGCTCAACCTGGACGGCGGCGGATCGTCGACCCTCGTCGCCCGCGAACCCGGCAGCGACGCGCTGCGGGTGGAGAACAGCCCGTCCGACGGCAGCGAGCGCACCGTCCCCAACGGCCTCGCCCTCACCGCCCCCGACGGCAGCGGCCGGCTCAAGGGCTACTGGGTCGAGCCCCGCACCCCCGCCGGTGCCGCGCCGGGCGCCGACCCCGTCAAGGGCGGCCACCCCGACCGGGTCTTCCCCGGCCTCACCCGTCGCCTCACCGCGACCGGGTACGACGAGACCTACGGCCCCGCGAAGGGCGCCCCGCGCTGGCGCACCGCACACGGATCGGTCGGCACGGTAGACGGCGACGGGCTCTTCACCGCACGTCGCAGCGGCACCACCGACGTACGCGCCGAACACGGACCGGCGCGCGGGAGCACCTCCCTGACCGTCCTCGACGAGCTGGCCCGGACCGAACCCACCACCCGGCGGGTGGGCCTCGCCGACGCCGGGGCGACCGGCACGTTCGGCATCGTCGGATTCGACGCCCACGGCACCAGCGCCCCCGTCGAACCGCGCGACATCGAACTCGACTACGACCACGCCCTCTTCGACATCCGCGACGACGGGCAGGGCTCGTTCACCGTCGCCTCACGCACCGGCTCCGGCGCGGGGCAGATCAAGGCGAGCGTCGCGGGGACCACCACCGTCCTCGCCGTCAGCGTCGGCCTCACCGAGCAGGCCGTCTCCTCCTTCGACGACGCCGGGTCCTGGAAGTTCAGCCAGGCGCGCGCGGACGGATCGCTGGCGGCCACCCCGGACGGCCACACCGGCACCGGACTGAAGCTCACCTACGACTTCACCCGCTCCACCGCCACCCGCGCCGCCTACGCCGCCCCGCCCCAGCCGGTCACCGTGCCCGGCCAGCCCCAGTCGTTCAAGCTGTGGATCAAGGGCGACGGCCGGGGCGCCTGGCCGACCCTGCACCTCAAGGACGCCGCCGGCTCCGACCAGCTGCTGCGCGGACCGTACGTCACCTGGAACGGCTGGCGGCAGGTCACCTTCGCCGTGCCGCCGGGAGCCGCCATGCCGCTCTCCGTGTCCCGCTTCTACCTCGCGGAGACCGCGGCGGCCAAGCAGTACACCGGTGAGATCGTGATCGACGAACTCACCGCCCAGGTCCCGCCCACCGTCGACCTGCCCGAACAGGCCGCTCCCGCCGACCCGCTGATCGACCCGGCGGCCGTGACCGGGCGCCGGGACTGGCGGTTCGCGGTGATGTCCGACGCCCAATTCGTCGCCCGCGACCCGGACAGCGCGATCGTCGCCCAGGCCCGGCGCACCCTGCGCGAGATCAAGGCGGCGGCCCCGGACTTCCTGGTCGTCAACGGGGACCTCGTCGACGAGGGATCGCCCGCGGACCTGGCCTTCGCCCGCCGCATCCTCACCGAGGAACTCGGCGACACGCTGCCCTGGTACTACGTACCGGGCAACCATGAGGTGATGGGCGGCAGGATCGACAACTTCATCACCGAGTTCGGGCCCGCCCAGCGGACGTTCGACCACAAGGGCACCCGCGTCGTCACCCTCGACACCTCCAGCCTCAGCCTGCGCGGCGGCGGCTTCGCCCAGATCAAGCAGCTCCGCGCCCAGCTGGACGCGGCGGCCGGGGACCGGACCGTCGATTCGCTGATGGTCATCGAACACGTGCCGCCGCGCGATCCGACCGTGCAGAAGGGCAGCCAGCTCGGGGACCGCAAGGAGGCCGCCCTGGTCGAACAGTGGCTCGCCGACTTCCGCCGTACGACGGGCAAGGGCGCGGCCCTCATCGGCAGCCACGTCGGCGTCTTCCACGCCTCGCACGTCGACGGAGTGCCGTATCTGATCAACGGCAACTCCGGCAAGGCACCGGCCGGACCCGCGGACGACGGCGGTTTCACCGGCTGGTCGCTGGTCGGCGCCGACCGCATCGGCCAGGGAGCCCAGGCCGCGGCACGGCAACGGCCGTGGCAGGGCGGGCCCGACTGGATCTCCGTACAGACCCGCGCACATGTGGACGCGCTGAGGATCGACGCCCCGTCGGTACTCGCCACCGGAAGCCGTACGAAGGTCACCGCGACGGTCACCCAGGGGACCCGGAGCGTCCCGGTCGGCTTCCCGCTGGCCGCCGACTGGACCGGCTCGCCGAACGTGCACATCGGTGACCGCAGTGGCGTCCGCCCCCGCCACACGGCGGTCCTCGATCCGTCCACCGGCACCCTCACCGCGCTCCGGCCGGGCACGATCACCCTCGCCGTGACGGTCAACGGCACGACACAGCAGGTGCGGATCACCGTCGCCGCAGCCGGGTCCGCTCCGGCCGCCTGATCGACCGGGAGCCGGACCGGACGGAAGCCGCCCGCACCCCGACACGGGTGCGGGCGGCCCCGCCCGGCTACAGCTTGCGGTACCCGTACGCCTCCGACGCCGCGGCCTCCACCGCCGCGATGTCGCCACCCGCCGACGCGGTGACCACGGCCGCCACGGCACCCTCCACGAACGGCGCGTCCACCAGCCGCGAGCCGTCCGGCAGTTCGTCCCCCTCGGCCAGCATCGACTTGACCGTGAGCACCGCGCTGCCCAGATCGACCAGCAGCGCGACGCCCGCGCCGGAGTCCACCGACCTGGCGGCAGCGGCGATCAGTTCCGCGCTCGTCCCGAGGCCACCCGCGGGGGTGCCTCCGGCGGCAGCCACCGGCGCCGTGGCGCCGCCCGCCGCGAGCCCCCGGGCCAGCTCGGCCACGGACTCGGCGACCGGGCCGCTGTGCGAGACCAGCACGATCCCGACCTGATTCCCGTCGCTCATGCGCCGCCCCCGTCCGCCGCCGTATCGGCCAGCGCGGCGATCAGCAGCGCCGAGGACGTCGCCCCGGGGTCCTGATGACCGATGCTGCGCTCACCCAGATAACTTGCCCTGCCCTTGCGGGCCTGCATCGGAACCGTCGCCAGCGCCCCGGCCTCGGCCGCCTCCCGGGCCGCCCCGAACGAGGTGCCGAGCGCCTCGGCGGCAGGCAGCAGCGCGTCGAGCATCGTCTTGTCCCCGGCCTGCGCCCCACCGAGCTGCGCCACAGCCGCGACGCCCACTCCGAGCGCCTCCGCCAACTGCTCCGGCGTCACGGCGGGAGCATCGCCCAGGGCCTTGCCCGTGCGCCGCAGCAGCGTCCCGTACAGCGGGCCCGACGCACCGCCGACCGTCGAGATCAGCTGCCTTCCGGCCAGCATCAGTAGGGCCCCCGGAGTCTGCGGCGACTCCTCGCCGAGGACCGCGGTCACCGCCGCGAACCCGCGCTGCATGTTGCGGCCGTGATCGGCGTCCCCGATCGCGGAGTCGAGGTCGGTGAGATGGTCCGCCTCACGGCTCACCTCGGCCGCGGCGGAGGTCATCCAACGGTGGAAGAAGTCGGCGTCGAGCACATGATCTCCTTGTCGCTCCAGCATGACGGGTGCGGTACGGGCGGGTCATCGGCCCCAGCGCAGCGCCGGGGTCTCCACCGGTGCGTCCCAGAGCCGCAGCAGCTCCTCGTCCACCTGGCAGACCGTCACCGAACAGCCCGCCATGTCGAGCGAGGTCACATAGTTCCCCACGAGCGTACGAGCCGCGACGACACTCCGCTCGGACAGCACCCGCTGGACCTCGGCGGCGAATCCGTACAGCTCCAGCAGCGGCGTCGCGCCCATGCCGTTGACCAGCACGATCACCGGCCCGGTCGGCCGCAGGTCGTCGAGCACCGCGTGCACCGCGAAGTCAGCGATCTCGTGCGAGGTCATCATGGGCCGGCGTTCCCGCCCCGGCTCGCCGTGAATGCCGATCCCGAGCTCCAGCTCACCCGCCGGCAGATCGAACGTGGGGGAGCCCTTGGCCGGTGTGGTGACGGCGCCGAGCGCGACCCCGAAACTCCGCGACGCCTCGTTCACCTGCCGGGCGACGGCCTCCACCCTTTCCAGCGGGGCGCCCTCGTCGGCCGCCGCCCCGGCGATCTTCTCGACGAACAGGGTGGCGCCCGTGCCGCGCCGCCCCGCCGTGAAAAGACTGTCGGTCACGGCCACGTCGTCGTTGACCAGTACCTGGGCGACCTGGATGCCCTCGTCCTCGGCGAGCTCCGCGGCCATCTCGAAGTTCAGTACGTCACCCGTGTAGTTCTTGACTACGAACAGCACCCCGGCACCGCTGTCGACCGCGGCGGCGGCCCGCACCATCTGGTCCGGCACGGGAGAGGTGAACACCTCTCCGGGGCAGGCCGCCGAGAGCATCCCGGGCCCGACGAACCCCGCGTGCAACGGTTCGTGCCCGGACCCGCCGCCGGAGACGAGCGCCACCTTCCCGGCCACGGGCGCGTCACTCCGCACGACGACGCGGTTCTCGACGTCCACGGTCAGCTCGGGGTGGGCGGCGGCCATACCGCGCAGTGCGTCCGCGACAACGGTTTCGGGGACGTTGATCAGCATCCTCAACGGTATCTCCTGGGAGTTGGGAGGTGTGGCGCCGAGCGGGGTCCGCAGCCCGGCCGGGGCCGCCACCTCGTCGGACTCCGGGGCTCCGGCCGAGCTGTCGCCGGGTCGCTGCCGACTCTACTGATGGGGTATCACGTTGTGTCGGAGACAGCCGAACCGATGACCGGCCGGGTCCGGGAGTCCGCTTGTTCGGCGGATCGCCCGAGCCGG
This sequence comes from Streptomyces sp. NPDC001933, assembly GCF_042890955.1. NCBI lineage: Bacteria > Bacillati > Actinomycetota > Actinomycetes > Kitasatosporales > Streptomycetaceae > Streptomyces > Streptomyces sp. NPDC001933. The sequence goes on from NZ_JBIASS010000013.1 coordinate 205,123, forward strand.
GGCGCACGCCGTCCCCATTCCGCACGAGGACCGGGCGGCCGGCCGCGGTGAGCCACCGCTCCTCGATCTCGACGAGCGGCGTGTGCTGGTACCAGCTGCAGATGACCGGGATCTCGCGGTCGTCCCGGGTGAAGGTCACCCGGATCCACTGCTCCGTCTTCCACATCTGCATCTGCCAGCCCGATCCGGGAGTCGCCGAGACCAGCTCCGCGTCGGCCCGCTCGATGCCGAAGACGACCCTGCCGCCGTCGACGGTGTAGCCCTTCACCTTCACGGCCTCGCCGGAGGGCTCGCGGCCGGGCTCGGCGTGCCGGCCGGAGCGGAACCTCGCGGGGCGCCGGCCGAGGGCTTCGGGGCCGTGTCGTTCTCGCCGTTCCTGTTCTCGGTGGACGGAGAGGTGCCGGGTTCCGGGGACTTTCCGGAGCGGTACGTGAGGGAGGGCCGCGGCTTCGCCTTCTCGGCCTCGGCGCGTGCCGCGTCCGCGATCGGGAGGGCGCGGGGCGGTTCGTAGGCGCTCCCCGACAGCACCGTGTGGACACCCCACCAGGACAGCGTGACCGCGGCCCCCGTGGAGAGCACCCAGGCCATGCCGTGCATCAGTCCTCGTCGCATCGCGGACCATGGTGCACCATGCGCTTCGCCGCCCCACCCGACCCCCCGCGTCGTACCCGGTCAGACGCCTGCTGCCCGCGCCGCCTCGTACACCTCGCCGGCCACGTCGATCAGCTCCGAGGCGTCGCGCGTCGTGCCCTGGAGGTCCAGCAGGATCTCCGGGACCCCCGTCTCGGCATGGGCCACCAGGTCCTCGACGATCTGGGCCACATTGCCGTGGAAGGGGGTGCGGCCCGCACCGGCGGCCGGTTCGGCGGTGTACCGGGCATTGGCGCGGGCGCAGACGTCGACCGGACGCTCCCGGCCCCGCTCGGCCGCCAGGTCCTGGACCCGCTTCCACTGCTCGGCCAGCTGTGCGGCGCCCATGGCCACCGGCATCCAGCCGTCGGCCCGGTCGACCAGGCGGCGGGTGGCCCGGGGGCTGTTCGCCGGCAGATAGACCGGGATGGGGCGCACCGGCTTCGGACCGACCACCGACGGGGCGATGGTGGTCAGCTCGCCCCGGTACGAGACCGGGTCCGGGCCCCAGACGGCCGCGCACACGTCGAGCAGCTCGTCCAGCACCGCGCCGCGCTTCTCGAAGGGGGCGACCGAGGCGGCGGCGTACTCGTCGAGGGACCAGCCGGTGCCGAGGCCCGCGACCACCCGGCCGCCGCTCGCCACGTCGAGCGAGGCCAGCGAACGGGCCAGCTGGAACGGCACGTGCAGCGGCGCGACCAGGACGCTGGTGCCCAGCCTGGCCCGGTCCGTCGCCCCGGCGGCCAGCGCGAGCGTGATCAGCGGGTCGGCGACGCTGCGGTACTGCTCGGGCCACGGCAGCCCCGGAACGCCGTACAGCCCCTGTGTGGCGGGCTCGGGGAAGATGATCCGCTCGAAGACCCACAGGCTCTCGTAGCCGGTCTCCTCCGCCGCGCGTGCCACGGCGGCCACATCGCGGCCGATGTCGTACTGCTTCATCTGCGGAAGACCGAGACCCAGCGAGACCGGCATGTGCGTACTCCTTCTGGTGAGCAGCGGGACAACCACCGTATGACACTTGCCCGTTGTTCGTGCGGCTCTCTTCGCGGAGGGGTGCCGGGTGCGGCCGCGGCCCGTGGGGCGGGTGCGATCCGTACGCGGTGACCGGGGCGTACGCCGACGGGCGGCCGCCGGACCCGGGCGGGGCGCATGCGCGGTGCGCGGCCGTGGTGACACGGTTCGGCGCCGGTGAACGCGGGGCCCTGTCGAGGCCGGGGCGATCACGAGATATCTTGATGTCAAGCAATGTTGCAGACGTGGAGCGGAGCACAGGGTGACTGACTCGACCATCATCTATACACACACCGACGAGGCCCCGGCCCTGGCGACGTATTCGTTCTTGCCCGTGATCCAGGCGTACGCCTCGACGGCGGGGGTCAATGTCGAGAGCCGTGACATCTCGCTGGCCGGACGCATCATCGCCAGCTTCCCCGAGCGTCTCCAGGAGGGCCAGCGCATCGACGACGCGCTCGCCGAGCTCGGTGAGCTGGCCAAGCGCCCCGAGGCCAACATCATCAAGCTTCCCAACATCTCGGCCTCGATCCCGCAGCTCAAGGCGGCCATCGCCGAGCTGCAGGCGCAGGGCTACGCGCTGCCGGACTACCCGGACGACCCGCAGACCGACGAGGACAAGGACGTCCGCGCGCGCTACGACAAGGTCAAGGGCAGCGCGGTGAACCCCGTGCTGCGCGAGGGCAACTCCGACCGCCGCGCCCCCGCCTCGGTCAAGAACTACGCCAAGGCGCACCCGCACCGCATGGGCAAGTGGACCGCCGACTCGAAGACGAACGTCGCCACCATGGGCGTCGACGACTTCCGCTCCACCGAGAAGTCCACGGTCATCGCCGAGGACGGTGCGCTGCGCATCGAGCTCGCGGGCGACGACGGCAGCACCACCGTGCTGCGCGAGTCGGTGCCGGTGCTCGCGGGCGAGGTCGTCGACGCGGCGGTCATGCGCGTCGCGGCCCTGCGGGAGTTCTTCACCGCGCAGGTCGCCCGCGCCAAGGCCGAGAACGTGCTGTTCTCCGTCCACCTCAAGGCCACCATGATGAAGGTCTCCGACCCGATCATCTTCGGCCACGTGGTCCGCGCCTTCTTCCCGAACACCTTCGCCAAGTACGGCGAGGCGCTCGTGGCCGCCGGCCTGTCCCCGAACGACGGCCTCGGCGCCATCCTCAAGGGCCTGGACTCGGTGCCGCACGTCGGCGCCGAGATCAAGGCGTCCTTCGAGGCCGAGCTCGCCGACGGCCCCGCGCTGGCCATGGTCGACTCGGACAAGGGCATCACCAACCTGCACGTGCCGAGCGACGTCATCGTCGACGCCTCCATGCCGGCCATGATCCGCACCTCCGGCCACATGTGGGGCCCCGACGGCGAGGAGGCCGACACCCTTGCCGTCCTGCCGGACAGCAGCTACGCGGGTGTCTACCAGGTCGTCATCGACGACTGCCGCGCCAACGGCGCCTTCGACCCGTCGACCATGGGATCGGTGCCCAACGTCGGCCTGATGGCGCAGAAGGCCGAGGAGTACGGCAGCCACGACAAGACCTTCGAGATCCCCACCACCGGCACGGTGCGGGTCGTCGACGGCAACGGCGAGGTCGTCCTGGAGCAGGCCGTCGGCGCCGGCGACATCTTCCGCATGTGCCAGGCCAAGGACCTGCCGATCCAGGACTGGGTCAAGCTCGCCGTCACCCGCGCCCGCGCCACCGGCGTCCCGGCCGTGTTCTGGCTGGACGAGGACCGCGCCCACGACGCGCAGCTGATCACCAAGGTCAAGAAGTACCTCGCCGACCACGACACGGACGGCCTGCAGATCGAGATCATGTCGCCGGTCGAGGCGACCGCGTTCTCGCTGGAGCGCATCCGCCGCGGTGAGGACACCATCTCGGTCACCGGCAACGTGCTGCGTGACTACCTGACCGACCTGTTCCCGATCCTGGAGCTGGGCACGAGCGCGAAGATGCTCTCCGTCGTCCCGCTCATGAACGGCGGCGGTCTGTTCGAGACGGGCGCGGGCGGCTCCGCACCCAAGCACGTCCAGCAGCTGGTCAAGGAGAACTACCTGCGCTGGGACAGCCTGGGCGAGTTCTTCGCGCTCGCGGCCAGCTTCGAGCACCTGGCGACGACCACGGGCAACGCACGCGCCCAGATCCTCGCCGACACCCTCGACCGCGCGACCGGCACCTTCCTCAACGAGGACAAGTCGCCGAGCCGCAAGCTGGGCGGCATCGACAACCGCGGCAGCCACTTCTACCTGGCCCTGTACTGGGCCCAGGAGCTGGCGCAGCAGACCGACGACGCGCAGCTCGCGCAGGCGTTCGCCGCGCTCGCGAAGACGCTGGGTGAGCAGGAGCAGACCATCGTCGACGAGCTGATCGCGGTGCAGGGCTCGCCGGCCGACATCGGTGGCTACTACCAGCCCGACCCGGCCAAGGCCTCCGCCGTCATGCGTCCGTCGCAGACCTTCGTCCAGGCCATCGCCTCCATCGGCTGACACGACACCGCGCAGAGGGGGCGCGACCAGGCGCCCCCGCCCCTCCCGCCCCGGCCGGCACCATGCCCGGCCGGGGCGGTTCCATGTCCAGGAGCGGCACCGGAGCCGGGCCGCCGGATCGAGGAGTTTCCGCGCAACCGGCCCCGTGGAGCCCTTCCACCGGTAGGTTCGTACGCCCGGACCAACCGTGCCATGGAAGGGGAGAGGCCGTGCTGACAGGCAGGAACGCCGTGGTCACCGGTGGATCACGGGGCATCGGCCGCGCGATCGTCGAGCGACTGTGCCGCGACGGGGCGCACGTGGTCTTCAACTACGCCACCGACGACGACGCCGCGGCCGAGGTCGTCCGCACCGTGCGGGGCGACGGCGGCACGGTCCGGGCGGTCCGGCTGGACCTCGCGGAGCCCGACGGCCCCGAGCGCCTGATGTCGGTCGCCGAGGAAGAGCTCGACGGGCTGGACATCCTGGTGAACAACGCCGCACTGTGCCCCGCCCCCTCGCTGCTCACGGACACCGATCCCGCGGTCTTCGACCAGGTCCTGGCGGTCAACACCAGAGCGGTCTTCATGACGGTCCGCCACGCGGCGCTGAGGATGCGCGACGGCGGCCGCATCGTGAACATCTCCACGGCCAACACCGTGCGGCCGGGCCCCGGCATCTCCGCCTACGCCGCGAGCAAGGGCGCCGTCGAGCAGCTCACCGCAGTCGCCGCCCATGAACTCGGTACCCGCGGGATCACGGTCAACACCGTCTCGCCCGGCGCCACCGACACCGAGCTGCTGCGCGGCAACAACCAGCCGCAGGCACTGGAGGCAGTCGTCGGCATGACCCCGCTGCGCCGGCTGGGGCAGCCCGCCGACGTGGCCGATGTGGTCGCCTTCCTCGCCGGTCACGACGGCCGGTGGATCACGGGGCAGAACATCCGCGCGACGGGCGGGCTGGCCTGAGCGGCGCCGGGAAAGCCCGCCGCCGGCCCCCGGCCCCGGGCGCGTCCACCGGACCGCCCGGCAACCGCACCGCACAGCAGAGGAGTTCGGCCGGCGGCGGCCCGGTCCACGGCGGACCGGCGGCACGAAACCCGTCCCCGACCTGTGGGCGCCCTGACGGGTGAATGTCGTACGACGGCGGGCGGCGGGCCACGCACAGTGGCCCCGCGGCTGATTTGCTGCTCCTGGAATCTGGCGTGACGCGCGCGGGACCGGTCTGCCGGCCGTCCCGGTGGAAACGGCTCCCCTGCCGGGTGCTCGGTCCACCCGCGAACGACGATCGAAGGAGCGTCCCAGTGACGACGACGGGCACAACAGGGCCAGCCGACGCGGAGGAGGGGTACGCGAACGAGCTCCCGGTCCACGCGAAGGAACCGGGAAACGTCGTCATCAAGTGGCTGACCACCACCGACCACAAGACGATCGGCACGCTCTACCTCGTCACCTCGTTCGCCTTCTTCGTCGTGGGCGGTGTGCTGGCCCTCGTCATGCGCGCCGAACTGGCGCGTCCGGGGATGCAGATCGTCTCGCCCGAGCAGTTCAACCAGGCGTTCACGATCCACGGCACGATCATGCTGCTGATGTTCGCGACGCCGCTGTTCGCCGGATTCACCAACTGGATCATGCCGCTGCAGATCGGCGCGCCCGACGTGGCGTTCCCTCGGCTGAACATGTTCGCGTACTGGCTCTACCTCTTCGGCTCGGTCATCGTCGTGGCCGGCTTCCTCACCCCGAACGGGGCGGCGGACTTCGGCTGGTTCGCCTACTCCCCGCTGACCGACGCGGTCCGCTCACCGGGCATCGGCAGCGACATGTGGATCATGGGGCTGGCCTTCTCCGGCTTCGGCACGATCCTCGGCTCGGTCAACTTCATCACCACGATCATCTGCCTGCGTGGCCCCGGCATGACGATGTTCCGCATGCCGATCTTCGTCTGGAACGTCCTGCTGACCGCTGTGCTGGTCCTGCTGGCCTTCCCGGTCCTCGCGGCGGCCCTCCTGGTGCTGGAGGCGGACCGCAAGTTCGGCGCGCACGTCTTCGACCCGGCCAACGGAGGGGCACTGCTCTGGCAGCACCTCTTCTGGTTCTTCGGCCACCCGGAGGTGTACATCATCGCCCTGCCGTTCTTCGGCATCGTCAGCGAGATCATCCCGGTCTTCAGCCGGAAGCCGATCTTCGGCTACATCGGCCTGATCAGCGCGACGATCGCCATCGCGGGCCTCTCCGCGACCGTGTGGGCGCACCACATGTTCGTGACGGGCGGCGTGCTGTTGCCGTTCTTCTCGTTCATGACCTTCCTCATCGCGGTACCGACCGGTGTGAAGTTCTTCAACTGGATCGGCACGATGTGGCACGGGTCGCTGTCCTTCGAGACACCGATGCTCTGGTCGATCGGCTTCCTGGTCACCTTCCTGTTCGGTGGTCTGACCGGCGTGATCCTGGCGTCGCCCCCGATGGACTTCCACGTCTCGGACTCGTACTTCGTCGTCGCGCACTTCCACTACGTCGTCTTCGGCACCGTGGTCTTCGCGATGTTCGCCGGATTCCACTTCTGGTGGCCGAAGTTCACCGGCAAGATGCTGGACGAGCGGCTCGGCAAGATCACGTTCTGGACGCTGTTCGTGGGCTTCCACGGCACGTTCCTGGTGCAGCACTGGCTGGGCGCGGAAGGCATGCCGCGTCGTTACGCGGACTACCTCGCCGCGGACGGCTTCACCGCGCTGAACACGATCTCGACGATCTCCTCGTTCCTGCTCGGCCTGTCGATGCTGCCGTTCTTCTACAACGTCTGGAAGACCGCCAAGTACGGCCGGAACGTCGGGGCCGACGACCCGTGGGGCTACGGCCGCTCGCTGGAGTGGGCGACCTCCTGCCCGCCGCCGCGGCACAACTTCCTCACCCTGCCCCGGATCCGTTCCGAATCCCCGGCCTTCGACCTGCACCACCCCTCGGTCCGCGCGCTCGACGAGGCCCTCAACCGTCCGGTCACGGAACTGCCCCGGACCCAGGGGGACGAGCGGGACTGAGCACGACGGCCCGGCGGAAGGAGGAACGAGTGGACCCCGACAAGGACAGCGCCCGCGGCCTGGCACAGCTGCAGGGCTACCTGCTGTGGAGCGCCGAGGTCGAGGAGGCCCGCCGCCGCGCGGGCCGCTTCACCGACGAGCTGCCCTGGCTCACCACCGCCCAGCGCGAGGACGTCGAACGCGTCTACACCGCCGACCGGCTCGCCGCGTCACGGGCGACGCTCTGCCGTATCTCGGCCCGCGCCACCGCGCTGCGCGGCGAGTACGAGGCGCGCTACCGCAGGCTCAGGGCACGCTGCGTGGCAGCCGGTGTCGTGGCCGTCGGTGCCGTCGGTGGCACCTGCACCGCGGTCACCCTGCTCACCCGCTGACCGGTTGCGTCGTCCGTTCCGCCGCCCTCAGCAGGCGAACTCGTCCCGGGCTCGTGAAGATGAGGGTGGACGGGCGCGTGCGACGTGGCAGGCGAACGGATGAACGTACAGGCCCGAGAAGGGACGAACACCGTGGCACGACCCAGGATCCTCGTTGTCGGCGCCGGATTCGCCGGAGTGGAGTGCGTGCGGCGTCTGGAGCGCGGTCTCATCCCCGGCGAGGCGGAGATCGCACTCGTCGCCCCGTTCTCGTACCAGCTCTACCTCCCCCTGCTGCCACAGGTCGCGGCGGGCGTGCTCACCCCCCAGTCGATCGCCATCTCGCTGCGCCGCAGCCGCAAGCACCGCACCCGGATCATCCCGGGCGGGGCCATCGGCGTGGATCCCAAGGCGAAGATCTGCGTCATCCGCAAGATCACCGACGAGATCGTCTACGAGCCCTACGACTACATCGTGCTCAGCGCCGGGAGCGTCACCCGCACCTTCGACATCCCCGGCCTGCTGGACAACGCCCGGGGCATGAAGACACTGGCCGAGGCCGCCTACGTACGGGACCATGTGATCGCCCAGCTCGACCTCGCCGACGCCAGCCACGACGAGAACGAACGGGCCTCGCGCCTACAGTTCGTGGTGGTCGGCGGTGGCTACGCGGGCACCGAGACCGCGGCCTGCCTGCAGCGCCTCACCACCAGCGCGCTCCGGCAGTACCCGCGGCTCGACCCGAAGCTGATCAAGTGGCACCTCATCGACATCGCCCCGAAGCTGATGCCCGAACTGGGCGACAAGCTGGGCCGAAGCGCCCTTCAGATGCTGCGGGCACGCGGCATCGAGGTCTCGCTCGGCGTCTCGATCGCCGAGGCCGCCCCGGAGAAGGTCACCTTCACCGACGGCCGGGTGCTGCCCTGCCGGACCCTGATCTGGACGGCGGGCGTCGCCGCCAGCCCGCTGGTCAGCACGTTCGACGCGGAGACGGTACGCGGCCGGCTGGCCGTCACCCCCGAGATGAGCCTGCCGGGCTTCGACGGCGTCTTCGCCCTCGGCGACTGCGCGGCCGTGCCGGACCTGCACAAGGGCGACGGAGCGGTCTGCCCGCCCACCGCACAGCACGCCATGCGCCAGGGCCGCAGGCTCGCCGACAACCTCATCGCGACCCTGCGCAACCAGCCGCTGAAGCCGTACGTCCACAAGGACCTCGGTCTGGTCGTGGACCTCGGCGGCAAGGACGCGGTCTCCAAGCCGCTCGGCATCGAGCTGCACGGGATTCCCGCACAGGCCGTCGCCCGCGGCTACCACTGGTCGGCGCTGCGCACCAATGTCGCCAAGGCCCGGGTCGCGACCAACTGGATCCTCAACGCCGTCGCGGGCGACGACTTCGTACGCACCGGCTTCCTGTCCCGGCAGCCGGCCAGGCTGCGCGACTTCGAGCACACGAACGCCTACCTCACACCGGAACAGGTCCGCGAGCACACCGCCTCGCTGCACACCGGCACCTGATCCCGCAGCGCACGGCCCCGGCCCCGCACAAGGCCGGGCCGGGGCCGTGCGGCCGGATCAGCTGTTGCCCGCGTGCCCGGCCGTCAGCCCGGGATCCCGTTCGACCACCGGGTCCAGGATCTCGTCGATCCGCTTCAGCAGCTCCGCGTCGAGCGTCACGCCGGCCGCCGCGGCGTTCTCCGCCACCTGCTCCGGCCGGGAGGCGCCGATGATCGCGGCCGAGACGTTGGAGTTCTGCAGCACCCACGCGACCGCGAGCTGGGCCAGGCTGAGACCGGCGCCGTCGGCGAGCGGCCGCAGCCGCTGGACGCGCTCCAGCACGTCGTCGCGCAGCCAGTCGGCGATCATGTTCGCGCCGCCCTTGTCGTCGGTCGCGCGCGAACCGGCCGGGAGCGGCGCACCCGGCTTGTACTTGCCGGTGAGCGCGCCCTGGGCGATCGGGGACCAGACGATCTGGCCGATGCCCAGTTCCTCGGAGGCGGGCACCACGTCGCTCTCGACGACCCGCCACAGCGCCGAGTACTGAGGCTGGTTGGAGATCAGCGGCACCCGCAGCTCGCGGGCCAGCCCGTGCGCGGCGCGGAGCTGGGCGGCCGTCCACTCCGAGACGCCGATGTAGAGGGCCTTGCCGGAGCGGACGACGTCGGCGAACGCCTCCATCGTCTCCTCCAGCGGTGTCGAGTGGTCGTAGCGGTGGGCCTGGTACAGGTCCACGTAATCCGTCTGCAGACGGCGCAGCGAGTTGTCGATGGACTCCATGATGTGCTTGCGGCCGAGCCCCCGGTCGTTGTGTCCGGGGCCGGTCGGGAAGTAGACCTTGGTGAACACCTCCAGGCCCTCGCGGCGTTCGCCCTTGAGCGCCCGGCCCAGGACGGCTTCGGCCCGGGTCTCGGCGTAGACGTCCGCGGTGTCGAAGGTGGTGATCCCGGCGTCCAGAGCGGCCCGGATGCAGGCCGCAGCCGCGTCCTCCTCCACCTGGGAACCGTGGGTGAGCCAGTTCCCGTAAGCGATCTCACTGATGGTCAGGCCGCTGCGGCCGAGTCGGCGGAACTCCATGTGGCTGCTCTCCCTGTGCTCGTCAGGCGCGGATCACGCAATCGCCGGGCCATGCTATGCGTCCGCGCCGGTGCCGTCCGGACAGGCTCGGGCCCGTGGGACGGTGCCGTGGACGGCGCGGAGGAACGAGGCGTTGTCCGGGGTGCGGCGGAGCCGGTCCAGCAGGGTTTCCAGCGCGGTCTGCGGGTCTCTGGTGTGCAGCGCGCGCCGCAGCCCGCGCACCACCCGCAATTCGCTCTCCGGTACGAGGAGTTCCTCGCGCCGGGTGCCGGAAGACGGGATGTTCACGGCCGGGTGGACGCGTCGTTGGGCGAGTGTGCGGTCGAGCCGGAGTTCCATGTTGCCGGTGCTCTTCAGCTCCTCGAAGAAGTAGTCGTCGGCACGGGAGCCCGTCTCCACCAGTGCGGTGGCCAGGATGGTGAGGGAGCCGCCCTCCTCGGCGAGCCGTGCGGCGCCGAAGAGCTGCTTGGGGCCGAGCAGGGCGGCCGCGTCGACACCGCCGCTGAGGGTGCGTCCGCCCGCGGCGGAGGCGTTGTTGTGGGCGCGGCACAGGCGGGTGAGGGAGTCGAGCAGGACGACGACGTCCTGGCCTTGTTCGACCAGCCGCTTGGCACGTTCCACCGCGAGTTCGGCGAGCGCGATGTGTTCCTTCGCGGGCCGGTCGAACGTCGAGGCGAGCACCTCGCCCCGGACCGACCGGCGCATGTCGGTGACCTCTTCGGGACGTTCGTCGACCAGCACCACCATGAGGTGGCACTCGGGGTGGTTGGCGGCGACGGCCGCGGCGATCTGCTGGAGCAGCACCGTCTTGCCGGTCCTGGGCGGCGCGACGACGAGCCCGCGCTGTCCCTTGCCGACCGGTGCGAGCAGGTCGACGAGCCGCATCGCGGCACCGCCGGACGGCGTCTCCAGCCGCAGCCGCTGCCGGGGGTGGAGCGGGGTGAGGTCACGGAAGTGGGGCCGGCCCCGGAGCGCCTGCGGGGAACGGCCGTTGACCAGCTCCACGACGGACAGGGTGCGGGGCCGGTCGCAGAGTCCGGTCACGGCGTCGCCCCTGCGCAGGCCGTGGCGGCGGATCAGGGCGGCCGGGACCACCACGTCGCCGGGGGAGGGGAGGCCGTTCCGTACGCGCAGTACGCCGTTCCCCTGGTGTGTGAGGTCGAGTACGCCGGCGGCCTCGGTGATGTTCGTGGCATCGGCGGTCAACTGCCTTTGTTGAAGCGGGTGTTCGAGAGAGATGGTCATGTCGGGTGGGTCCTTTCGCGGACATGGCGAATAAGGGGCCGGACGGCGCGGGGCGGCAGAGAACACGCCCCCGACGACGGGCGGGAAAGTCCGAACGGGCAGAGCCCGGCCCGGACTGGATGAGGTGATGCGGAGAGCTGGATCGCCGGTCGGAGAAGGACGGGCGCGGCAGCTTCGGAGAGATGAATCGGCACCGGCGCCTCGGAGCGAGGCGGACACTGGTACCACAAAAACGATAGCACGGCCCTGCGGGAGCGGGACCGTGCCGGGGACGGGCAGGACTGCCAGGGCCCCGAAATCCGGTTGCCGAGGCTCTCGCGGAGTGATGTGGTTCTCCGGGCCCCCCGCCCGCTCACCCGTTCCGACCGGCGCCCCGGGCGCACAGGAGTCACTTTGTCGATACGCATCACCGCGCTGGCCGACCCCGACCGGCCCGCCGGGAGCCACCGTCTGGCCTGGCTCGCCTCCGGCCCCGACGGCAGTCCCCTCGGCTCGGCGTTCCTGCGCGTCATCACCCGCGAGGGCCAGGACCACCTCGCCGAACTGGAACTCGCCGTCCACCCCGCGGAGCGCCGCAACGGCGTCGGCTCATTGCTGTTCGACGCCGCGGTCGCCGCCGCCCGCGAGGAGGACCGGCGCAGCGTCATCGCGCAGACCGGGACCGGATCGGCGGGAGACCACTTCCTGCGGGCCAAGGGACTGCGCAGGGTCCTGACCCTGACGTACGTACGGCTCCCGCTGGCGAAGGCCGACACCGAGGCCCTGCACCGGGCCGTCGGACGGCCGCACCCGGGCTACCGGCTGATCTCCTGGGACGGCACCGTCCCGGACGAACTCGCGCCGACGTTCGCCGCCTCCCGCCGGGCCATGGACGACATGCCCATGGACGACACCGACTTCGGCACGGTCGTCTGGGACGTGGACCGGGTCCGCTCCGCGGCGGCGGCCGTCGCGGCCCGCGGCGACCTGCTCCACACCGTCGCGGCGGTCGAGGAGTCCACCACCAGGATCGTGGGCTTCACGGAACTCGTCGTCCCGGGCGACGGAAAGGGCGACGCCCAGCACTACGGCACCGGAGTCCTTCCCGAGCACCGGGGACACGGCCTCGGAGCGTGGATGAAGGCAGACTCCATCCTCCACGCCCGCGAGACCCACCCCGGCCTGGAGGGGCTGCTGACGGACACCGCCGACAGCAATACGCACATGCGGCGCATCAACGACGCACTCGGCTACGAGCCGACACACAGCTCGGTCGAGTACCAGCTCGATCTGTAGGTGCCACGAACGTCCGGCGGCCCGGGAGTTCCGGACCGCCGGACGCAGACATCGCGTACCCGGACCGTCAGGCCACCGGGTCACCGGCCTCCGCGACCGCCGCCGAGCCCCGGAACGCGGACAGGATCTGCTCGGCCGCCAGCGTGGCCGTCAACTCCCCGTCCCGCACCCGCTGTTCCAGCCCCGGCGTGAGGGCGCGCACCTCGGGATGGCCGCGCAGACTCTCCAGCAGCTCGTCCCGCACCATCGTCCACGTCCAGTCGACCTGCTGGTCACGCCGCTTCGCGGCGAGCCGCCCGGTCGACTCCAGCAGCGCCCGGTGCTGCTCAAGACGCTCCCACAGGGTGTCGAGACCGGCGGACTCCCGGGCGCTGCAGGTGAGCACCGGAGGTGTCCACGCCGCGTCCACCGGGTGCATCAGCCGCAGCGCGCCCGCCAGTTCACGCGCGGCCGCGCGGGCGTCGCGCTCGTGCGGGCCGTCCGCCTTGTTGACGGCGATCGCGTCCGCCAGCTCCAGTACACCCTTCTTGATGCCCTGGAGCTGATCGCCGGTCCGGGCCAGCGTCAGCAGCAGAAACGTGTCGACCATATTGGCCACCGCCGTCTCCGACTGCCCGACGCCGACCGTCTCCACCAGCACCACGTCGTACCCCGCGGCCTCCATCACCACGATGGACTCCCGGGTCGCCTTGGCCACCCCGCCGAGCGTTCCGGCGGTGGGGGACGGGCGCACGAACGCCGCCGGGTCCACCGCCAGCCGCTCCATCCTGGTCTTGTCGCCCAGGATGGAGCCGCCCGTACGGCTGGAGGAGGGGTCGACGGCCAGCACCGCGACCCGGTGCCCGAGCCCGGTGAGCATCGTGCCGAGCGCGTCGATGAAGGTGGACTTCCCGACCCCGGGCACGCCGCTGATGCCGATCCGCCGGGCGGCTCCGGAGTGCGGCAGCAGCTCGCGCAGCAACCGCTGGGCCAGCGCCCGGTGATCGGGGCGGGTGGACTCGACGAGAGTGATGGCGCGCGCGATGTGCGCCCTCTTCCCGTCGAGCACCCCCTTCACATAGCTGTCGATGTCGATCCTGGGAGCCATCGGGTCAGCGGCTCACAGCTCGTGGCCGAGCGCGGCGCCGAGCCGCGTCACCAGGTCGTACGCGGCATCCGGGATCACCGTGCCGGGCGGGAACACGGCCGTCGCGCCCGCCTCGTGCAGCGCCTCGATGTCCTGCGGCGGAATCACCCCGCCCACCACGATCATGATGTCCTCCCGCCCCTCGGCCGCCAGCTCCTCGCGGAGCGCCGGTACCAGTGTGAGGTGCCCGGCGGCCAGCGAGGAGACGCCCACGATGTGCACGTCCGCCTCCACCGCCTGCCGCGCCACCTCGGCCGGCGTCTGGAACAGCGGGCCGACGTCCACGTCGAAGCCCAGGTCGGCGAAGGCGGTCGAGATCACCTTCTGGCCGCGGTCGTGGCCGTCCTGTCCCATCTTGGCGACCAGGATGCGCGGACGGCGCCCCTCGGCCTCCTCGAACGTGTCCACCAGCGCCCGGGTACGGTCCACGGAAGGGGATTCACCTGCCTCGTTGCGGTACACACCGGAGATCGTACGGATCTGGCCCGCGTGCCTCCCGTACACCTTCTCCAGGGCGTCCGAGATCTCGCCCACGGTCGCCATCGCGCGCGCCGCGTCGACGGCCAGTGCCAGCAGATTGCCTTCGAGGCCGGGGCCGGGATCACGTTCGGCAGCGGCCGTCAGTGACCGCAGCGCCGCCTGGCAGGCGGCCTCGTCGCGTTCCTCGCGCAGCCGGCGCAGCTTCTCGATCTGCTGGGCGCGCACCGAGGAGTTGTCGACCTTCAGCACATCGATCTGCTCGTCGCTCTCCACCCGGTACTTGTTGACCCCGATCACCGGCTGGCGTCCGGAGTCGATCCGCGCCTGGGTGCGGGCCGCGGCCTCCTCCACCCGGAGCTTGGGGATGCCCGCGTCGATGGCCTGCGCCATGCCGCCCGCGGCCTCGACCTCCTCGATGTGCTGCCAGGCCCGGCGCGCCAGGTCGTACGTCAGCTTCTCCACGTACGCGCTGCCGCCCCACGGGTCGATCACCCGGCCGGTGCCCGACTCCTGCTGGAGCAGCAGCTGGGTGTTCCGGGCGATCCGGGCGGAGAAGTCGGTCGGCAGGGCGAGCGCCTCGTCGAGCGCGTTGGTGTGCAGCGACTGGGTGTGCCCCTGGGTGGCGGCCATGGCCTCCACACAGGTCCGGGTGACGTTGTTGAACACGTCCTGCGCGGTCAGCGACCACCCCGAGGTCTGCGAATGGGTGCGCAGCGAGAGCGACTTGGCGTTCTTCGGCTCGAACTCCTTGACCAGCTTGGCCCAGAGCAGCCGGGCCGCCCGCAGCTTCGCGATCTCCATGAAGAAGTTCATGCCGATCGCCCAGAAGAACGACAGCCGCGGCGCGAACGCGTCCACGTCGAGACCGGCGTCCCGGCCGGCCCGCAGATACTCCACCCCGTCCGCGAGGGTGTACGCCAGCTCCAGATCGGCCGTCGCACCCGCCTCCTGGATGTGATAGCCGGAGATGGAGATCGAGTTGTAGCGCGGCATCTTCTGCGAGGTGTACGCGAAGATGTCGGAGATGATCCGCATCGAGGGCTTCGGCGGATAGATGTAGGTGTTGCGGACCATGAACTCCTTCAGAATGTCGTTCTGAATGGTCCCGGCCAGCTTCTCGGGCGGTACGCCCTGTTCCTCCGCGGCGACGATGTACAGGGCGAGGACGGGGAGCACCGCGCCGTTCATCGTCATCGACACGGTCATCCTGTCCAGCGGGATGCCGTCGAAGAGCTGCCGCATGTCATAGATCGAGTCGATCGCCACGCCGGCCATGCCGACGTCACCGGTCACCCGCGGGTGGTCGCTGTCGTAGCCGCGGTGGGTCGGCAGGTCGAAGGCGACGGAGAGACCCTTCTGCCCGGCCGCGAGGTTGCGGCGGTAGAAGGCGTTGGACTCCTCGGCCGTGGAGAACCCGGCGTACTGCCGGATCGTCCAGGGCTGGTTGACGTACATCGTCGGGTACGGGCCCCGCAGATACGGGGCGATGCCCGGGTACGTACCGAGGAAGTCGAGCCCTTCGAGGTCGTGCCCGGTGTACAGCGGCTTGACCGCGATGCCTTCCGGGGTCTCCCACAGCAGATCGCCGTCGGAACTGCCGGAGGACTCCTTCACCGAGGCACGCCACTGGTCCTCGGACACCTCGGCGGCGCCGCCCGGACCGAGCTCGATGCCGGAGAAGTCGGGGATACGCATTACGCCACATCCATACGGTCGAGAAGGGAGGAGAGCACGGCCACCACATCGGAGCCCGCGAAGACGTACTCGTCGACGCCGGCGTACTCGCCGGGCCGCCCGGCCAGGAACACCCGCTCGGCGCCCGCCGACCGCAGTGCCCCGGCGACCGCCTCGGCCTGCTCGGCGTAGAGCGCGTCGCTGGAGCAGAGGCACGCCACGGTGGCCCCGCCGGCCCTGAAGGCGTCGGCGGCCGTGGTCGCGTCGACCGAGACCGGGTCGTGGACCGGTTCGATGCCGCCGGCCTGGAACAGATTGGCGGCGAACGACGCCCGCGCGGTGTGCGCCGCGGCGGGGCCGAGCGCGGCGAGGAAGACCTTCGGCCGCTGCCCGGTCGCCACGAGATGCGCGTCCGACCGGGCGCGCAGCGCCTCGAACGCCTCGTCCCGGCGGACCCTGGGCAGACCGCCCGGCGCGGCCGGTACGGCGGGGGACGGCTCACGCTCCACAGGCCGCTCCGCGAGCTGCGGGAACTCGCTGACCCCGGTGATCGGCTCCTTGCGCCGCGCCAGATCCTTGCTGCGTGCCGCCCAGGTGGCCGCCAGACGCTCGCCGATCATCCCCGAGCGGAGCGCGGCGGCCTGACCGCCGGAGCGTTCGATCTCCTGGAAGAACGACCAGGCGGCATCGGAGAGTTCGGCGGTGAGCCGCTCCACGTACCAGGAACCGCCCGCCGGGTCGATCACCCGGGCCAGGTGCGACTCCTCCAGCAGGATCGTCGAGGTGTTACGGGCGATGCGCCGGGCGAACGCGTCCGGCAGGCCCAGCGCGTGATCGAACGGCAGCACGGTGACGGAGTCGGCGCCGCCGACCCCCGCCCCCAGACACGCCAGCGTCGTGCGCAGCATGTTCACCCACGGATCGCGCCGCGTCATCATCACCGACGACGTCACCGCGTGCTGACGCTGCGCACCGGCACCGGCGGCCCCGCACACCTCGGCCACCCGGGACCACAGCCGGCGCGCGGCCCGCAGCTTGGCGATGGTCAGGAACTGGTCGGCGGTCGCCGCGTACCGGAACTCCAACTGCCCGCAGGCGTCCTCGACCGGCAGTCCGGCGTCGGTCAGCGCCCGCAGCAGGGCGACACCGGTCGCCAGCGAAGCGCCCAGCTCCTCGGCCGCCGAACCGCCGGCCTCGTGGTACGGCAGCGCGTCGACGGTCAGCGCCCGCAGCCCGGGAAACTCCCGTGCGCACCGCTGTGCCCAGTGCACGGCGTCCGGCAGATCGGGCTCGGCGCCGCTGCGGGCGGCCTGCCCGAACGGGTCCGCGCCGAGGTTCCCGCGCAGGCTCCCCAGGTCGATGCCCCGCTCCGCGCAGATCCGCAGCAGCTCCCTCGCCGCGGCGTCGGTCTCGTCGCCGGCGTCGAGCACGACGGGAGCCAGATCCAGGTAGACCCCGTCCAGGGCCCCCGCCAGCGCGGACACCGGCACACCCGCGGCACCGCCCACGGTCAGCCACAACGAGGTGACGCCGTTCTCCAGATCGGCGAGCACCGCCTCGTTGAGACGCGCGGGATCCGGCAGGGTGTGCCGCTGCCGTACGTCCCAGCCGCCCGCCGCGCTGCCCTCGGCCTTGCTGCCGCGGGTGAAGGGGGCGAAGCCCGGATATCCGGCATCGGGCGCGCTGTCGCGCGAGGTGTAGAGGGGACGGGTGATGAGCCCGTCCTCCACCGTGGTGGACAGTGCTTCCTCGGCGGCCGGACCCGCAGCCTCCTTGCCCGACTTGCGCAGCACACCCTCGACGAGGTGTTGCCAGTGCTCATGGGCGGGGGCGGGGAATTCGGCGGCCAACGAAAACCCGTCGGCAGGCAGGACCGTCATGCCCAGATGCTAGGTCAGGGGGCTTGAGGGCAGCATGGGTTCCGCTTGTGACCTTGCCCTCTCCGGAGCGCACTTGATCCTTCACCCACCGTCGCGTAGCCGGCCCCGGCCCGGCCCTGACCCGGTGATCGGTGGTTCCTCCAACACATCTGGCGTCTGCTCCACAGGTCACTCGGATGGATTGCAGCTGCCATGACAGCTCGAATATCTTGTCGCACATGCAGTCCTACACAATCGGCCAGGCGGCACGCCTGCTGGGGGTCAGCCCCGACACGGCCCGCCGCTGGGCGGATGCCGGGAGGGTCGCCACCCACCGCGACGAGAGCGGCCGCAGGCTCATCGACGGCCGCGACCTGGCCGCCTTCTCCATCGAGGTCGGTCAGGGCGCGGGCAGCGAGGACGACGCCCCGTACACCTCGGCCCGCAACGCCTTCCCGGGCATCGTCACCGCCGTGAAGCTCGGCGACGTCGCGGCCCAGGTGGAGATCCAGGCGGGCCCGCACCGGCTGGTGTCACTGCTCACCCGCGAGGCCGTCGAGGAACTGGGGCTGGAGGTCGGCATGCAGGCCACCGCCCGCGTGAAGTCCACCAGCGTGCATATCGACCGCGTCTGACCGCGCGTCACCCACGGCACGCATCGACTTCAAGGAGTCACCGAGCTGCCGACCGCCCCTCACCGGGCGGCGTCGCCCGCGCGGAGGCCCGGCGCGAGGCGCAGCAATGGTTCGACCGGCTGGGCGTCGGCCACCTCGCCCACCCCGGGCCCGCCCAGCTCTCCGGCGGCCGGGCCAGGCCCGGCGCGTGGCCCTGGCCGGGGCGCTCGCCGCCCCCCCCCGAAGCGGCGGCCGAGCCGGGGCCCGTCGAGGGGGCCGCCATATGGGCGAGCGTCAAGGCGAACGAAGTTACTGTCGTCGTGCTCTGAGCGCGAGGATTCCCCGGAGCGGCCGGCGCGGCGCGGCGTGATCCGTTCCGTTCTGTTGCGTTCCCTGGTCGGAATTCAAGGGCCGTCGTGGCGGTCCGTGCGCCGACCGGCGCCGCCCTTCGAGCCGGGATTCACAGAACACACCGCTATTGGTGTGGTGTGCCCCCTGACCTGGGTGGGGGCGGTGTCGATTTCACATTTCCTTTATCTCTGCGAGTGCCACCGATCGATTGTCCTCCGGCGTTTTACTTTGTCGATTTCCCGGCTGCGTGCGACGTTTGATCCGGCAAAACCGAATGAATTCGGATACGCGTCGGGAAAAAAGGGGAAGTTCATCGTGCAGACCGCCAGGGCCGTCCCGGCATCCACCGTCCTCAATCTGCGCGACCTGGGTGGCATCGCCCTGGGCCCGGACCACCGGGTCCGGGCCGGCGTCGTGCTGCGGTCCGGTCAGCTCAGTGGGCTCGACGCGGCGCAGGACTCGCAGGTGGCCGCACTCGGCATCCGTACCGTCGTCGATCTGCGGACCGCCGACGAGCGTGCCGCGGCCCCCGACCGGCTGCCGCCTGGCGCGCGGCTGTTCGTCGCCGATGTGCTCGGGGGCAACCCGGGTGTGGCGCCCGCCCGGCTGCGCGCACTGCTTGCCGACCCCGTCGCGGCCGAGCGGCTGCTGGGCGGCGGAAAGGCGGAGGGGCTCTTCGCGGACACCTACCGGCAGATGGTGCTCTCGCCGGGTGCGTCCGCCGCCTACCGGGCCTTCGTCGAGACGGTCGCCGACGACCGGGCCCGCCCGGTGCTGTTCCACTGCACGGCGGGCAAGGACCGTACCGGCTGGGCCGCCGCCCTGCTCCTGATGATGCTCGGGGCGTCCCGCGAGGTCGTGCGCGCCGAGTTCCTCGCGGTTAATCCGGTGGTACGGGTCGCCTTCGCGCCGTACGTGCAGGACTTCCTGGACGCGAACGGCGACCCGGGGATCGCCTCCGCGATCACCGAGGTCCGCCCCCGTTACCTCGACACGGCGCTGGACGCGATGGATGAGCGCTGGGGCGGACTCGACGGGTATGCGCGCGACGGCCTGCGCATTCCCGAAGCGGCGCTGGAGCGGCTGCGTGCCGGGCTGGTGGTGCCTGCCTGAGTCGGAGTGATCGGTGCGCTCCGGGGTTGACTTGATACCCCTAGGGGGTATGTTGTGAGGCGTCGGGAAGCGCTGCCTCCCGGTCGACCCGATGGAGGGACCTGTCATGAACAACGCACTGAAGATCACCGCCTTCGCCACCGCGCTCGCCGCGACCTTCGGAACCGCGTACGGAGTGGGCAAGGGCGTCGACCCGCTGGTGGCCGCGGAGGACCGCCCCGCGCAGCAGCACGGTGGCCACGCCGGGGGAGAGGAGGGCGGGGCGAAGGCCGCGGTGGCGGACCACGCGCCCGGCGGGCTGCAGATCTCCGAGGGCGGCTACACGCTGGACCTGGAGACGCCGGTGGTCCGGGCCGGCGACCGAAGTGAGATCCGGTTCGCCGTCAAGGACGACAGCGGACGCAAGGTCACCGCCTACCAGCGTGAGCACGGCAAGGAGTTGCATTTCATACTCGCCTCCACCGACCTCACCCAGTACCGGCACCTGCACCCCGTCCGGGCGGCCGACGGCACCTGGTCGACCCCCGTCGACCTTCCCGAAGCGGGTGGCTACCGGGTGTTCGCCGACTTCACCCCGGCGGCCGCGGGCGCCGAGAACCTCACGCTGGGCGCGGATCTGGCCGTCTCCGGGGCCTACCGCCCCGCCGCTCTCCCGGCCCAGGGCGCCACCGCCGAGGTGGACGGCTACCGCGTCGCGCTCGGTGGCGACCTCCGGGCCGGCCGGAGCGGCGAACTGAAGCTGACCGTCAGCAGGAACGGCCGTCCCGTCACCGATCTCCAGCCCTACCTCGGTGCGTACGGGCACCTCGTCGCCCTGCGCTCGGGCGACCTGGCCTATCTGCACGTCCACCCGAACGAGGGCGGCCCCGGTCCGGTGGTGTCCTTCACCGCGACGGCTCCCAGTGCCGGGGCGTACCGGCTCTTCCTCGACTTCAAGCACGAGGGCAAGGTGCGCACCGCGGCCTTCACCGTCCGGGTGGCGGAACCGGGCAACGACGGCGACGGGCACCAGGGGAGCGGGTCCGAGGAGTCTGCCGGACACGCCCACTGAGGCGGGTGTCCGGTCCCCGGAACGGCGTTGTGCCGAAGGGGGTTGCGATGCGGGTCCGTGCGGGCGCCGAGCCTCACGAGGGCCCCTGGGTATCGTGGAGGGACCGGATTACGAATCTCCGAGAGGGGCGTACGTTGACCGAGCGCAAGCCTGCGGGCGTCAGCTTCGAGTCATGGGTCGACAAGCAGATCCGGGAGTCCGAGCAGCGCGGCGACATCTCGCAGTTGCCAGGGTTCGGCAAGCCGCTCGACGCCATCGGGGCTCCCTACGACGAGAACTGGTGGATCAAGCAGAAACTTCAGCGCGAAGGGGTCTCGGTGCTCCCGCCGGCCCTGGCCCTGCGCAAGCAGGCGGAGGACGTGGCCGAATCCGTGTCCAAGGCACGGACGGAGGCCGAGGTGCGGCGCATGCTGTCCGAGGTCAACGAGAAGATCGCGGCGGCCATCAGGCGGCCGCCGCCGGGCCCGCCGCTGAACCTCAAGCCGTTCGACATCGACGCCGTGGTCGACGAATGGCGCACGGCGCGCGATCGGCCGTAGCGCCCGGCGGGCCGGTGGCCGGCTCGCGAGTGGGTGTCCAGCAGCCGGATGCGTAATACTCCATCCATGAAATCGAGCATTACGCGCCGGGGTGGCGAGGCGCTGCGGGAGACCGTAGGCATCAGGCGTGCCACCGTCCGGGACGCGAAGCGGCTCACCCGGCTGGTCAGGACCTCCCGCGCCTACGAGGGCCACTACGCCGCCATGGTCGCCGGATACAGGGTGGGTCCCGACTACATCGAGACCCATCGGGTCTTCGTGGCGGTGGAGGCCGGCTCCGAGCGGGTGCTGGGTTTCTACGCGCTCGTTCTCGAGCCGCCGGAGCTCGACCTCATGTTCGTCGCCGACGACGCGCAGGGGCGAGGCATCGGGCGGCTCCTCGTCGGGCATCTGCGCGCGGAGGCGGAGAGCGCCGGCCTCACCGGGGTCCGTGTCGTCTCGCACCCGCCCGCCGAAGGCTTCTACCGGAGTGTGGGCGCCCGGCGGACCGGCACCCTGGCGGCCACCCCGCCCGCGGTGATGTGGGACCGGCCCGAGCTGCTGCTGCCGGTCACCTGATCCGGGGCGACAGGGGGCCCGGCCGGGACGCGTGCACGAGCCCCGGCCGAACTCCCTTGTCAGGACGCCGTGTTACGAGGGGAAGCCGCCGTACGGGCGCGTGATGATCTCCATGGCGTGACCGGCGGGATCGAGGAAGTACACGCCTCGGCCGCCGTCGTTGTGGTTGATCTCGCCCGGCTGCTTCTGGTGCGGATCCGCGAAGTACGCGACCCCGAGCTCCTTGATGCGGGCGTACGCGGTGTCGAACTCCGCCTCCGAGATGAGGAAGGCGTAGTGCTGCACGGTGATCGAGGCCTCGGGAATGGTCGCGAAGTCCAGCGTGACCCCGTTCGCGGTGGTGACCGGGATGAACGGGCCCCATTCCTCGCCGATTTCGAGCCCCAGTATGTCCGCCAGGAACTCGGCGGACTTCCGGTTGTCCCGGGAGTGGATGATGGTGTGATTCAACTCGACTGACACTGTGGAATGCCTCCAACGGGCATCTCACGGGCACCTCCACGCCTCACCCGGCCGGTGACCGACGCGCGATGCCGTACCAAAAGCCTAGGTGAGGTCGAACTGATCGTCGAGGTCCGGGCGAACAGATCCGGCCACCGCCACGGCCCCGATGACCGGCTACGGTGGGGGAGGGGAGAAGGTGAAGTACTCCGGGTATTCGGACGGAGGCTCCCGGTGACCTCGACAGCACGTCTTCCCGACGCCCAGGGCCGTGGCGGCCGCGACGAGACGCCCGAGGAACGGGCGGACCGGCGGTGGACCGACCTGCTCCAGGAACTGCGCGTGGCCCAGACCGGCGTCCAGATCCTGTTCGGCTTCCTGCTCGCCGTCGTCTTCCAGCCGCGCTTCGGCGAACTCTCGGACACCGACCGCACCATCTACGTGGTCACGGTGATGCTGGGATCGGCCACCGCCGCCGCCCTGATCGGGCCTGTTTCGTACCACCGGCTGCTCACCGGGCGGCGGCTCAAACCGCAGACGGTCGCCTGGGCGTCACGGATGACCGTGCTCGGGCTCGTCCTGCTGTTCTGCACCATGTGCTCCGCCCTGCTGCTCATCCTGCGGGTGGCCCTGCACAACTCCGTCGCGCTGTGGCTGGTCGGTGCGATGGCGCTGTGGTTCCTGATCTGCTGGTTCGTCTTCCCGGCCTGGGCGCTGGCCCGCTCCTCGTCCGTACGCGGGAAATGACCGGCAGCAGACGAGGGGCCGACCGGGTCAGCCGGGACCGTCCGCCGCGAGCCCCCGGACGTCCGTGACCGTGAAGAGGCCGCCGTCCGGATCCAGCAGGGTCGCCTCCGAGCCCTGCGCCAGCGCCCGCTGCTCGACCAGGCTGCCGCCGTGCTCCCGCGCCGTCGCGACCGTGGCCACCACATCGGTGACCGGGAAGTGCACCTGCCAGTGCGGGCGGACCAGGGGATCGGGCGCCGCCTCCACCGCGCCGGAGCTGATCCGGAACAGCCGTCGCCCGTCGCACTCGACGATGACCTCGTCCCCCTCGTACGACACCTCGCAGTCTCCCGGGCGCCCGCTCGCCCAGTCGAGCACCTGCCCGTAGAAGATCGCGGCGTCGAAGGCGTTCCTGGTGTGCAGACGGAGCCAGGCGTGCGAATGGCCGTCCGGCGCGGGCGGCGAGGTCGCGGGCTCGGTCCGCTCCCAGATCCCGAACACCGCACCGTCCCGGTCCGCCGCGATCGCCCCGCGCCCCTTGCCGAGAGCCATCGGTCCCACGGCGACGGTGCCGCTGCGCTCACGGATGCGCGAGGCCGCCGCGTCGGCGTCGGGGACGGAGAAGTAGGGCGTCCAGGCCACGGCCACCCGGTAGGCGGTCGCCACCGCGCCGATGCCGGCGACCGGTACGTCGCCCCGGCGGGCGACCGAGAACTCCTGTCCCAGCTTGCCCGGACGGAAGGTCCAGCCCAGCACCGTGCCGTAGAACTCCTGCGCCGCTCCCAGGTCACGGGTCATGAGGTTGACCCAGCAGGGCGCTGCGGATCCGGTCAGCGGCGCCGGTGTCGGCGCCTTCCCCGGGTGGCTTCCGGTCATGGTCCTAACTGCCTTCATCGGTTCCGAGGTCTGGGTACGCCTGTGGCCGGCGGACCCCCACCAGCCTCACCGCTGGCAGTCACCCCCGCAACACGCGACGCTCCCACCGCGGACCGGCGCCGGGAGGTCCGCGGGGTCAGTCGCGCCGCTCGTCGGTCTCGCGGGGGATGGGCTCGTTCCCGTGGTCGCCGAGTTCGTACGGCGAAAGGCCCCGGCGGTCCGGCGGGAAGTGGTCGTCGCCGTGCACATCGTGTTCCTCGATGTGGCTGCGGTGGTCCGGCCGCGGTGGCTGCTCGTCGGGGCTGGGCGGTGGCAGTTCCTGGTCGCGGCGCCGCTGTCCGAGCCAGAAGGCGCCGATCAGTACGGCCACCAGAGCCACTCCGACAATGCCCATCACCACCCCGGTGGCGCCTCGCCCGTCGGCGAAGGTGACGGCCAGCGAACTCAGGTCTGCGTTCGAAACGTCCATGCTTGCCGGATACCCCGAGGCAGAGCCCTCACTCAATAATTCATATGAATTCATGTTTTAAGTGGATATAGCCTGAAAAGTGTTTCGCCTCGGGCTTCGCGCCGCAGGGCCGTGATCCGTTCGAATTCCGGTGGCCTCGTGTCGCCGTCGCCCTGCCACGGGGTGAGCCTGGAGACATCCCCGAATCGCCCCAGGGGCATGGAGCGGAAGGAACCGCGGTGAACACCATCAAGGAGAAGCAGACGGAGGACAGCGGGTACACCGAGGAGGTGTCGGTCGTCATCAGCGGATGCGAGAAGGCCGACGCGCGGACGGTCTTCGATGTGCTGCGGGCCGCGTTCACCACCGACCGGGCCTCGGTCGACGTACCGCAGGACCTCGCGGGCAAGCGCCCCACCGCATGGGTGGTGACCGTCGACGTCACGGAGGCCCGGGTGGTCTCCGGCCCGGTCGCGCTGGGCGCGCCCGTGAGCGTCGACGTGCAGGGCGGCTACTGGGCGGTGGAGAGGCTGAGGCAGAGCCTGGCGCACGCCTTCGACGTGACCGTCGTCGGGACCGTCTCCGGCGACCAGGAGGAAGAGGTGCGGCTGCGTCTGTCGAGCCGGTAGACCGATGGGACGACCGGCCGACGGGTCAGGGCCCGGTGGCGGAGCAATGAAGCGGGAAGCCGTCGCACGTCTGGTAGAAAACGGTCAAAAGGCCACCCCTGAAAGGTGCGAGTGCGTGGACCCCTCTCGCGGGCGGGACGACGGTGCGCAGCAGCCGGGAGCAACCGGTCACCGTTCCACCCTGACACTGCAGATCAATGGAACCGAGCGGACGCTCACGCTCGATCACCGCACCACCGTCCTGGACGCCCTGCGCGAGCACCTCGGCCTCACCGGCGCGAAGAAGGGCTGCGACCACGGACAGTGCGGGGCGTGCACGGTCATCGTCGACGGCCGGCGGGCCAACAGCTGCCTGCTGCTCGCCGTCGCCCACGACGGCGCCACCGTCACCACAGTCGAGGGCCTCGCCGACGGCGACCGGCTCCACCCCCTCCAGGAAGCCTTCCTGGACCGCGACGCCCTGCAGTGCGGCTACTGCACCCCCGGCCAGATCTGCTCCGCGGTCGGCATGCTCGGCGAGGCGGCCGACGGCTTCCCGTCCCATGCCACCGCCCGCAGGGCACCGGTATCGGCCCCGGCGCCGCTCGACGCCGACGAGATCCGCGAGCGGATGAGCGGCAACCTGTGCCGCTGCGGCGCCTACCCCCGCATCGTCGAGGCGATCGAGGACGTGGCGCTGTGAAACCGTTCGCCTATTTCCGCGCCCGGTCCGCCGAGGAAGCGGTCCGTGAGCGCGCCGCCCACCCCGGCGCCGTGTTCCTCGGCGGTGGCACCAACCTCGTCGACCTGATGAAGCTCGGCGTCGCGGCCCCGGACCGGCTCATCGACATCAGCCGGCTGCCGCTGGACCACGTGGCCGACACCGAGGACGGCGGCCTGCGGATCGGCGCGACCGTGCGCAACAGCGACCTGGCCGCCCATCCCGCGGTACGCACCCGCTACCCCGCCCTGTCCCAGGCGCTGCTGTCCGGCGCCTCCGGGCAGCTCCGCAACACCGCCACGACCGGCGGCAACCTGCTCCAGCGCACCCGCTGCCCGTACTTCCAGGACACCTCCAAGCCGTGCAACAAACGGGAACCCGGCACCGGCTGCCCCGCCCACGACAGCGCCCAGCGCGACCTCGCGGTACTAGGCCACTCCGCGCACTGCGCCGCCACCCACCCGTCCGACATGGCCGTGGCGCTGTCCGCCCTCGACGCCACCGTCCAGCTGTACGGACCGGACGGCGGACGGACCCTGCCCGCCACCGGATTCCACCGCCTGCCGGGCGACACTCCCGAACAGGACACCGAGATCCTGCCGGGCGAACTCATCACCGAGCTGGTCCTGCCACCGCGCCCGGAAAGCGCCGCCTCCCTCTACCGCAAGGCCCGCGACCGCGCCTCCTTCGCCTTCGCCCTCGCGTCCGTCGCCGCCGTACTGAGCGTCCGCGGCGGCCGGATCGAGCATGCCGCGCTGGCCTTCGGCGGGCTCGCCCACCGGCCCTGGCGCGCACACACCGCCGAGGACCTGCTGCGGGGAGCACCGGCCACCGACGAGACGTTCGAGCGCGCGGTCGACGCCGAACTCGCCGCCGCCCGGCCGCTGCGCGAGAACGCGTTCAAGGTGGGCCTCGCCCGCAACCTGGCCGTCGACGCACTCGCCGAACTCGCCGCCGAGACCTGAGCGACCGGCCCCGGCACCGCCCCGCCGGCAGCCGGACAACCGCCTCTCTGCTGCCCCGCCGGCAGCTGAGCAACCGCATCCAACGCAGCCCCCGCCGTGAGGACCCCGTCATGAGCCAGGCCCCGTCACCACTGGGCACCCCCGTCGTCCGCCGTGAGGGCAGGGACAAGGTCACGGGCACCGCCCGCTACGCCGCCGAGCACACCCCGCCGGGGTGTCTGTACGGGTGGCCCGTCCCCGCCACGATCGCCCGCGGCCGCGTCGACGCGATCCACGCGGACGAGGCGCTGGCCCTGCCGGGTGTGCACGCCGTGCTCACCCACCACGACGCGCCCCGGCTGAAGGAGCCCGACGACCCGATCCTCGCCGTCCTCCAGAACGACCGGGTCCCGCACCGGGGCTGGCCCGTCGCGCTCGTGGTGGCCGACACCCCGGAGGGCGCCCGCGCAGGGGCCGAGGCGCTGAGGATCACGTACGAGACCGACGGGCACGATGTCCTGCTGACCGAGGAGCACCCCGGCCTGTACACCCCGCAGATCGTCAATGGCGACTACCCCGCCGTCCGGGAGCGCGGCGACACCGGCCGGGCCTTCGACGCGGCACCCGTACAGGTCGATGCCACCTACACCATCGGCGCCCTGCACAACCACCCCATGGAACCGCACGCCACGACGGCGCAGTGGGACGACGACGGACATCTGACGGTCCACGACTCCAGCCAGGGCTCCACCACGGTCCGCGACAGCCTCGCCACCGCCTTCGGACTGAGGCCGCAGCAGATCACCGCCGTCTCGGAGCACGTCGGCGGCGGCTTCGGATCCAAGGGCACACCGCGCCCGCAGACCGTCCTGGCAGCCATGGCAGCACGCCACACCGGCCGCCCCGTCAAGATCGCGCTGCCCCGCCGCCAGCTGGCCGCATTGGTCGGCCATCGTGCCCCCACCATCCAGCACATCAGGCTCGGCGCCGAACTCGACGGCACCCTCACCGCGGTCGACCACGAGTGCATCACCCACACCTCCACCATCAAGGAGTTCGTGGAGCAGGCGGCCGTGCCGACCCGGATCATGTACGGCTCCGCCACCAGCCGCACCACCCACCGGGTCGTCGCCCTGGACGTGCCGAGCCCCTCCTGGATGCGCGCACCGGGCGAGGCGCCGGGCATGTACGCCCTCGAATCCGCCATGGACGAACTCGCCTCGGCGCTCGGCATGGACCCCGTCGAGCTGCGCATCCTCAACGATCCGGCGAACGAACCGGACTCCGGACGCGCGTTCAGCAGCCGCGGCCTGGCCGCCTGTCTGGAGAAGGGCGCCGCGCGCTTCGGCTGGTACGACCGCGATCCGCGCCCCGCGATCCGCGAGGAGGGGCCGCTGCTGCTCGGCACGGGTGTCGCCGCCGCCACCTACCCCGTGTACATCGCCGCCTCCAGCGCCTCGGCGCACGCGGCCGCCGACGGCTCGTTCCGCATCCGGGTCAACGCCACCGACATCGGCACCGGCGCCCGCACCGTGCTCGCGCAGATCGCCGCCGACGTCCTGGCCACGCCCGTGGAGAACGTCAGGGTCGACATCGGCAGCAGCGAACTGCCCGACGCCCCACTGGCGGGCGGATCGTCGGGCACCGCCTCCTGGGGCTGGTCCGTGCACAAGGCAGCCACCCTGCTGCTGCGCCAGTTGCGCGAGCGCAGCGGACCGGTCCCCGCCGACGGGCTCACCGTCACCGCCGACACCCATGAGGAGACCGCCGGGCAATCCCCGTATGCACGCCACGCGTTCGGCGCCCACTTCGCCGAAGTCGCGGTGCACACACGGACGGGAGAGGCGCGGCTGCGCCGGATGCTCGGCGTATTCGCCGCCGGACGCATCCTCAACTCCCTTACCGCGCGCTCCCAGTTCATCGGCGGGATGACCATGGGGGTCGGCATGGCGCTGACCGAGGCAGCCACCATGGACCCCGTCTTCGGTGACTACACCGAGAGCGATCTCGCCACCTATCACGTGCCGGCCTGCGCCGACGTGCCGGAGATCGAGGCGCACTGGATCGACGAGGAGGATCCGCATCTCAACCCGATGGGCAGCAAGGGCATCGGCGAGATCGGCATCGTCGGCGCCGCGGCGGCCGTCGGCAACGCCGTCCGGCACGCCACCGGCATCAGGCTGCGCAGTCTCCCGCTCACCCCGGACACACTGCTGCCGTATCTGCTGTGACCCGGACGGACGCACCCCGGGGCCTCTCGGCGAGAGCCCACGTGTTGCACGAGCGGTGCCGGCGGGTCACCCTGTGGAGTGACCTAGAAGTGACATCTGCTCACTCTTCGTGTTCGGGGGTGCGTTGGTTCAACGGGGCGAAGCCAGTGGGCCTCGATGTGAGGAGCCTCGACGATGACCGTTCCACTCGACCGGCACTACCTGGTCGAATTCCAGGTTTCGGCAGAGCGTGTGTGCCAGCTGCGACGAATAATCGCGGCGCACCTCCGCCACTGGAGTCTCGAACTCCATATCCGGCCGGTATGCCGGGGTGTGGAGGAGCTGCTGACCAATGTCCACCAGCATGTCGGTGACGACAACAACTGCGTCGTCGAACTCCGCTGGTCCGGGCGGCACCTCACGGTCTCCGTCGCCGACAACGGCTCCGAGATGCCGCGACTGCTCAGCAACGGCGGTGGTGGCCTGAGCCGGGTCATGGCCCTGAGCGACAGCTGGGGCACCTGCCGCACGGCCGAGGGCAAGGTCGTCTGGTTCACCCGGTACGCCAAGGAGCCGGACAGCGTGGACCTGGTGCGGTTCCCGCCGCTGCCCGGGGTGCGCGAGTCCCGGCGCCCGCCCGTGGCGGCCGCCGCCCCCGTCATCGAGCCCGCGACGGCATCCGACCCCGCTCTCGTCTGAGCCGGGCCACCGGGACCGGCACCGCCGCCATTCGTACCCGCTGGACGTTTCCCCCTCCCGGCGCGGACGGCGTGCACACCGCACGCACGGACCGCGCCGGACGGGGTGTCCGCCCGGCGGGGCCCGCGTTGCGGCGCGGCGTACGGCACGGCACGGTCGAAGGAACGAGGCAAGGAGGACACGGCCATGCCCATCGCGACGGTCAATCCCGCGAACGGCGAGACCCTCAGAACATTCGACGCGCTCGACGAGGCGGGCATCGAGCAGCGGCTCGACGCCGCCGCCACCGCGTACCGGCAGTACCGGACCACCGGGTTCGCCGAGCGGGCCCGCCTGCTGAACCAGGCCGCCGTCCTGCTCGACGAGGACCAGCGGGACATCGCGCGCACCATGACCATCGAAATGGGCAAACCCGTCGTGGCGGCCCGCGCCGAGGCCGCCAAATGCGCCAAGGCGATGCGCTGGTACGCGGCCAACGCCGAGGAACTCCTCGCGGACCAGCACCCGTCCCCGGACGATGTGCGGGACTCCGGTGCCTCCCGGGCCTACGTCCATTACCGGCCGCTCGGTCCCGTGCTCGCCGTGATGCCGTGGAACTTCCCGCTCTGGCAGGTCATACGATTCGCCGCCCCGGCCCTCATGGCGGGCAACGTCGGCCTGCTCAAGCACGCCTCCAACGTCCCGCAGACGGCGATGTACCTGGAGGGCCTGTTCCGCCGGGCCGGATTCCCGGCGGGCTGCTTCCAGAGCCTGCTGGTGGGATCGGGGGCGGTCGAGGCGATCCTGCGTGACCGCCGGGTCGTCGCCGCCACCCTCACCGGCAGCGAACCGGCAGGCCGCTCGGTCGCGTCGGTCGCCGGCGACGAGGTGAAGCACACCGTCCTGGAGCTCGGCGGCAGCGACCCGTATCTCGTCATGCCGTCCGCCGACGTGGCCAGGGCCGCCCGCACCGCCGTGACCGCACGGGCGCAGAACAACGGGCAGTCCTGCATCGCCGCCAAACGGTTCATCGTGCACACCGAGGTGTACGAGGAGTTCGCCGAACGATTCACCGTGGGCATGAGCAACCTGACGGTCGGCGACCCGATGCAGGAATCCACCGACGTCGGACCGCTCGCCAGCGAACAGGGCCGCACCGACCTGGAGGAGCTGGTGGACGACGCCGTACAGCAGGGCGCGCGAGCGCTGTGCGGAGGCGGCAGGCCCGAGGGCCTGGCCCCGGAACTGGAGCGGGGCTGGTTCTACGCCCCCACGGTCCTCGCCGGGATCACCCCCGCCATGCGCATCCACCACGAGGAGACCTTCGGCCCCGTCGCCTCCCTCTACCGCGTCGACGAGCTGGACGAGGCCGTGGCGATCGCCAACGACAGCCCCTTCGGCCTCAGCTCCAACGTATGGACCCGCGACGCGGACGAGGCACGCCGCTGTGTGCGCGACCTGGAGGCCGGCGGTGTCTTCTTCAACGGCATGACGGCGTCCCACCCCGCACTGCCCTTCGGCGGTGTGAAGCGCTCCGGCTACGGACGTGAGCTCGCCGGGCAGGGCATCCGCGCGTTCTGCAACGCCACCACGGTCTGGTACGGCCCCGAGCCCGTCGGCCCCTAGGGCCCCGGTTGGAGACACCATGAGCAACGCCCCCGGCCCGGTAGCCACGTCCGGCCAGACCGGCCCGACCGGCCCTTCCGACGAGGAGATCGCGGCACTCGACGCCCACTGGCGGGCCGCCAACTACCTCACCGTCGGCCAGATCTACCTGATGGACAACCCGCTCCTGACCCGGCCGCTCGCCCGGGACGACATCAAGCCGCGGCTGCTCGGCCACTGGGGCACCTCACCCGGGCTGAACCTGGTCCACACCCACCTCAACCGCGTCATCAAGTCCCGTGGGATCCAGGGCCTCTGCGTCTGGGGCCCCGGCCACGGCGGGCCCGCCGTCCTCGCCAACTCCTGGCTGGAGGGCAGCTACTCGCAGACGTACCCCGACGTCACCCGGGACGCCGAAGGCATGGGGAAGCTGTTCAAGCAGTTCTCCTTCCCCGGCGGGGTGCCCAGCCATGTGGCACCGGAGACACCCGGCTCCATCCACGAGGGCGGCGAACTCGGCTACGCCCTCACCCACGCCTACGGGGCCGCCCTGGACCACCCCGGCCTGCTCGTCACCTGCGTCATCGGCGACGGCGAGGCCGAGACCGGACCGCTCGCCGCGTCCTGGCACTCCAACAAGTTCCTCGACCCGGTGCACGACGGCGCCGTCCTCCCGGTCCTCCACCTCAACGGGTACAAGATCGCCAACCCCACCGTGCTCGCCCGCCTCCCCGAGACGGAGCTCGACGCCCTGCTGCGCGGCTACGGGCACGACCCCCTGTACGTCGGCGGCGACGACCCGGTCGGCGTGCACCGGGCGATGGCCGCCGCGATGGACCGGGCCGTCGACCGGATCCGGGAAATCCAGGCCGCCGCCCGCACCGGCGGCGACACCGGACGCCCGCACTGGCCGATGATCGTGCTGCGCACCCCCAAGGGCTGGACCGGGCCGGTGGCGGTCGACGGGGTGCCCGTCGAAGGCACCTGGCGCGCCCATCAGGTCCCGCTGCCCGGGGTCCGGGACAACGAGCAGCACCTGCGGCAGCTGGAGGAGTGGATGCGCTCCTACCGGCCCGAGGAACTCTTCGACGCGTCGGGACGGCCCGGCCCCCAGGTGCTCGCCTGTGTGCCCGAGGGCGACGCCAGGCTCGGCTCGACCCCGTACGCCAACGGCGGTCTGCTCCTGCGCGACCTGCCGATCCCGCCGCTGGACGACCACGCCGTCGAGGTCGACAAGCCCGGCACCGTGCTGCACGAGCCGACCCGGGTGCTCGGCGGTCTGCTGGAGGCCGTCATGGCCGCCACCGCCGAGCGCCGCGACTTCCGCGTCGTGGGCCCCGACGAAACCGCCTCGAACCGGCTGGACGCCCTCTACGGCGCCACCACCAAGGCCTGGCAGGAACGGATACTGCCGACCGACGAGCACCTCGCCCGCGACGGACGCGTCATGGAGGTGCTCTCCGAGCACCTGTGCCAGGGCTGGCTGGAGGGCTACCTCCTCACCGGCCGGCACGGCCTCTTCTCCTGCTACGAGGCGTTCGCCCACATCGTCGACTCGATGGTCAACCAGCACATCAAATGGCTCAGGACCTCCCGCCGGCTCGCCTGGCGCCGCCCCATCGCCTCGCTCAACTACCTGCTCACGTCGCACGTCTGGCGCCAGGACCACAACGGCTTCTCCCACCAGGACCCGGGCTTCGTCGACCACATCCTCGACAAGAGCCCCGAGGTCGTACGGGTCTACCTGCCGCCGGACGCCAACACCCTGCTCTCGGTCGCCGACCACGCGCTGCGCAGCCGCGACTACGTCAATGTGATCGTGGCCGGAAAGCAGCCCTCCTTCGACTGGCTCACCCTCGACCAGGCCCGCGCGCACTGTGCCCGCGGCGCCGGGGTCTGGGAATGGGCGGGCACGGAGGACGGCAGCCGCGCACCCGACGTGGTGCTCGCCTGCGCCGGTGACGTACCCACGCTGGAGACCCTGGCCGCCGCCGACCTGCTGCGCAGGCATCTGCCGGAACTGGCGGTACGGGTGGTCAACGTGGTCGACATGACGCGGCTGCTGCCCCGCGAGGCGCATCCGCACGGGATGCCGGACTCCGAGTACGACGCGGTGTTCACCAGGGACACCCCCGTGATCTTCGCCTACCACGGCTACCCGTGGCTGATCCACCGGCTCGCCTACCGGCGCGCGGGCCACGGGCACTTGCATGTGCGGGGCTACAAGGAGGAGGGCACCACCACGACGCCCTTCGACATGGTGGTCCGCAACGACCTGGACCGCTACCGGCTGGTCATGGACGTCATCGACCGGGTGCCCGGCCTCGGTGTCCGCGCCGTGGCGGTGCGCCAGGCGATGGCGGATGTCCGCACCCGCCACCACGCCTGGATCCGTGAACACGGCACGGACCTGCCGGAGGTCACCGACTGGACCTGGAGCGGATGACACCGTCCCGGTTCACGCGGCACCGGCTCGCTGCCACCGCTCCGGCTCCCACGGCACCGGCGCAGCGGCCGACGGCCCGTGCACCGGCTCAGCGGCCCACGGCCCGCGCCAACTCGGCCTTCGTCATGCTCGACCGCCCGAGGATGTTCTTCTTCTTCGCCTCTTCGTAGAGCTGGTCGCGGGTCGGCCCTTCCGCTCCGCTGTGGGAACGCAGGCCGCCGCGCCGCGAGGACGACATGTCCTCGATGGAGGTACGGCTCGCCGTCCTGGACTCACCGGCGCGGGCGCGCGCTTTGTTGACCGTACGGGCCGCGATCTCCTCGGCCCGTTCCTCGCTGACCCCGCGCTCCTGCGCGCTCTCCTTGATGTGCTCGTACTGCCGTTCCCGCTTGGCGTTGGATCCGCGTGGCATGGTGGGGTCACCCCTTTCTCCGGGACCTGCCCCGGGGCCCGGCGGCCCCTCCTCAGTCTCCCAGCGCGCCCCTGGGCCCGCACGCCTGAGGCATGCGGGCCCAGGGGAGGGGGTCCGGCGTCGCGCCGGTCCTGTTCAGTAGCGCAGGGCCGTTGCGATCCGCCCGTGCTCCGCGAGCGAGCCGTCCGGGAGGAAGACCACGTCGGCGCCGCTGTCCAGGGCCGCCTCGACGAGCTCGTCCACGATGTCCTCGCGGACCGCGACGTCCGTGAGATCCACGGCTGTGCCGCTCACCGGCTCCAGGTGCTCGTCCGTCACCCGTACCGTCTGCTGGAAGTGCTCCTCCACCGCGACCAGCCCGGCACGGCCCTCCCGAACGGCGGCCCACACCTCGTCGAGACCCCCGGCGAAGGCACGACGGCCGCGGGCCTCGTCCAGTCTGCCGTCGATCTCCGCCGCGAACCGCTGCTGCCGCTCGTCGAGCGCCGGCCGCAGTTCCTTGAGCAGCTCGCTCGCCGACATGTCGGCGGGCGCACCCTTGGTGACCCGGCCGACGGCCGACTTGGCGCTCTCTCCGACCTCGTCGAGCAGGGCGAGCGCGGGGGCGAGACCCATGAGGTAGAGCGGGCGCGGCTCCTCGGCGAGCACTGAGCGCAGCTTCTCGTCGACCGTGCGCAGGAAGTTGCGCGTCTCCTCGTCGCTGAAGGTGCTAGGGGTGTCGCCGACCCGCTCCTCGCGCTGCGGATCGGGCGGCTCCTGCGGAGCCGTGAGCGGGAACCCGCCGGTCCGCTCCTCCCGCACGGCGTCCGCCGTGCCGCTCCACAGGACGGCCCGGTCGGCCGACACGGTGAGCACCCAGAACGGCTGGGACTGCGCCTTCGCGGCGACCAGGTTGCGGGTCAGATAGGTGTCACTGAGCACCACCCGTTCGGGCGCGGTGCGCGGAAGCCGCCAGATCCGGTACTCGTCGGGGGTGACGAGGAGGACCAGGGCGTCCAGGGCCCGGCGGGGGTCCACCTCGGTGACCGCCCGGTCGAGCTGCTCCTTGATCGCGGTCCGCACCTCGCGGGTGACCGCGGGGTCCGCCTCCAGCCGATCGGCGGCCTCGGCCACCAGATTGCGCAGCCGAACGGCGTCCTGGGCGTTGTCCGGAGCGCGGCGGTGCGTCGGCATGGTCAGGGACAGGGCCGGATAGGGCTTGACCGTCCGTAGTTCCCGCAGCAGGCCGGCGGTCAGGGCGTCCGTATCCATCGTTCTCTCCCAGGGTTTCGGCCGGTAGTCCGCTCCCGAGTGAAGCGGGTGAATTCGACGAGTCAATTCATATCTTTTGTTCCTAATATGGGCGAGTTCTTCATTGTCTTCCCAGGCGGTGCCGAACAGCGGTTCCCCCGACTTCCACTTACGCCCTTCCGGGCAGACGGAGCTTCCGTGAACCCGATCAGTCCTTCGCGAAACGCCCTTGGCGGCCGCGCAGCGCGCAATCTGGCCCCGGCCGTACTGGCCGCGGCGATCATCACCGGTACCGCCGCCTGCGGCGGCTCGGACACCAACTCGACGGGTACGGCCAGGAGCACCCGAACGGTCTCGCCCGAACCGGCCCTGACCCGGTCCGCGAGTCCCTCCGGGCGTACCCAGCAGGAGTTCGCCGCCTCCGTCTCCGCCGCCGCCGAGCGCAACCGGCAGCAGGCGACGAAGCTGCTCGCAGGTGTGCAGGGCCGGGGCAACGCGGTCGAGGACGTGTCGGTGACCGGGCTGCCCCTCGCCAAGACCGAGCAGTTCCGCAGCGCCGTCGTCCGCGTCACCAACCGCACGGACAAGGCCGCCTTCTACGCCGTCAAGGTGGAATTCGTCGATGCCTCGGGGCAGGTGCTCGACTCCGTGGTGCTCGGCTTCCCGGACGCTCCGCCCGGACGGACCGTCACCCAGAACGCCAACAGCCGGAAGGCGGCCGGTGTCAAGACGTTCCCCCGGATCGCCCAGGCCGAGCGCGGCTGACGGCCGGGCCGGGTGAGCGCCGCCGACGCCGTCACCGAAGCCCTGAGCGAACTGCACACGCGGTTCACCGGACTGCGGGACGGCCGACCGGCCGACTACATCCCGCAGTTGGCGCGGACCGACCCGGACGCGTTCGGGCTGGCACTGATCAGCATGGACGGTCACCGCTACAGCGCGGGCGACGCCGGCGCCCCGTTCACCATGCAGTCCGTGTCGAAACCGTTCGTCTACGCGCTCGCGCTGTCCGTCCTCGGGCTCGACGAGGTGTGCCGCTGGGTCAACGCCGAGCCCAGCGGGGAGGCGTACAACGCCATCAGCCTGGAACCGGACACCGGGCGGCCCGACAACGCCATGGTCAACGCGGGGGCCATCATCACCACCGCGCTGATCCCGGACGTCCCCGACGCCCCGAGGTTCGACCGCATCCTCGACTGCCTGAGCCGGTTCGCCGGCCGACGGCTGGACGTGGACGAGCAGGTGTACGCCTCGGAGGCCGCCACCGGCGACCGCAACCGCGCCCTGGCCTATCTGATCCGGAGCGCCGGCCCGCTGCCCGTCGACCCGGTCGCGGCGGTCGAGACGTACTTCAGACAGTGCGCGGTACGGGTCACCGCGCTGGACCTGGCCGCGATGGCCGCCACCCTCGCGCACGGCGGCGTGAACCCGCTCACCGGCGAGGCGGTGGTCCCCGAGCCGGTCGCCGCGCAGGTGCTGGCGGTGATGGCGACCTGCGGCATGTACGACGCCTCCGGCGACTGGCTGCTGCGCGTGGGACTGCCGGCGAAGAGCGGTGTGTCCGGCGGGCTGATCGCCGCGGGCCCCGCACGGTTCGGGCTGGCGACGTACAGCCCCCGGCTGGACCCGAGCGGCACCTCGGTACGCGGACGCGCCGCGCTCGTTGCCCTGTCGGAGCGGCTCGGCCTGCACCTGATGCACAATCCGGCACTGGCCGCCTCCACCGTCACGCTCGTCACCACCGCGGGCGATCTGCCCGCCGCCGGGGCCGCCCCTCGGGACAGCGCCCCGCGCGAACGGGTCGCGGTCGTGGCGGCCCAAGGCGCCATCGACTTCACCGCGGCCGAGCGGGTGCTGTACGCGCTGGACGAGTCGCGCCCCCGGGGGACGGGGCCGGTCGTGCTGGACCTGCTGCAGGTCACCGGTGTGGACCGGGTGGCCCGCGCGATGCTGCGCGGCGGGCTCGGCCGGATCGCGGCGGACGGCACGCGCACCGCCGTCGCCGACCCGGCCGGGCAGCTCGCCCCGCCCGGCACCGGACAGCGGGGCGCGCCGATGGCCCTCAGGTGCTTCGCGACCCGAGAACAGGCCGTGGCCTGGTGCACCGGCGGCACCGCCGGCTGAGCACCCCGGCCGGTCCGGCGGATGCCCGCCGGACCTCCGGATCGGTCGGGCCTACCAGATGGATTCGACCCACTCGGGGTGATCGATGAACGGGTTCCGGTTGTGCTGGTACTTGTCGAATATGACGTCGTTGCGCCGCTTCTCGAAGCTGTCCGGCGGGTCCTCCTGGCTCCACGCCTTCAGTACCGACAGCCGGCCGATGTTCGGTGCGGAACCGTTGGACACCTTCTCGTTGGGCTCCAGGTCGGCGAAGGCGTCGTCGCCCTCGTAGCGCACCGCCATGTAGAGGATCATGCGGGCCACGTCACCCTTGACGGCGTCGCGCGGCTCGAAGGAGTCGCTGTCGGTGTAGTTGCCCGGTGCGCCGCTGACCGCGCTGCCCCCGTTGTCGAAGTCCTTGTTGCCGCGGATCGAGTTGACGGTGACGTCCTCCGGGCGCAGGTGGTGGATGTCGGTGCCGGGGCCGGTGGCGGTGCCGAAGTCGCCGTGCGACTTGGCCCAGACGTGCTCGCGGTTCCAGTCCCCGACCGAGCCGCCGTTGGAGTTCTTGGACTGGGAACGCCCGGTGTAGAGGAGGATCACGTTCGAGCTGTTGGCGGGGTCCTGGTCGGTGTCCTTGAGGGCTTCCCAGACCTGGCTGTAGGAGATCTTGGTCTGGTTCTTGATGATCCCGTGCAGAGCGCTCTTGAGCTGGGTGCCGGTCTTGCCGAGCGCGTCCTGGTAGTAGGTGTCGTCTAGTACCCGGAGCGGTGCCGCGGTGGTGGGCGCGGCCTCGGGTACGGCGGCCGGTGCGGCGGCGGCGGTACCGCCGAGCACCGCGAAGGCGGCAAGGGTCGCCAGCAGCGGGCGCCGGTAACGAAGGTGACGACGGGACATGTGGGGTGTCCTCTCCGAAAATGCGTGCGCCACGACACCGTCAAAAGGTGGGGACGGCGCCGCGGCGGTCGTGTGGTATGTGGTACGCGGGAGCCTTCCACACGCACCGTGACCATGGTGTGAACAGCGTGTACCTATCATGTGCAGGTCAAGTGATGGCTTGATCTTGCCCCCGGGAGAGGTCCGGGAGGCCTCGGATGCGGCGGGCCGGGCGCGGGGCGAGAATGACCGAAAGGACGAGGAGGCGGCATGAGCGACGAGCCCGAATCCGTATCCGTATCCGTGACCCGGGGAGTGACTCCCGACAGCCTCTTGCACACCGGCGGCAGCGACAATCCGTCGGCGGAGGACCTGGTGCTCGCCTCCGGGCGGGACCTGACCCCGAAGAATCTCCAGTGGGCGGAGCGCAGGCTGGCCCGGGAGGGCCGGTCGGCTATCGACAAGGCGCTGCCGTAGCGGCACGCGGCGGCCCGGCGGCCGGCGCGCGGGGAGTGTGCGGGCGCTCCCCGCGGCTCGGCTAGCCTGGGTGGACAATGAACCGTTTGACGACGTCAGGGGCCGGGTTCGATCTCGCCCGCTACCCCGAGGATCCGCGCGACCCGTTCCGAGCGTGGGACGCTGCCGACGAGTACCTGCTGCGGCGGTTGGAAGGGGCCGACGGTACGGACCCGGTCGATCTGTCGGGCGCCGTGGTCGTGGTGGGCGACCGCTGGGGCGCGCTGAGCACCGTACTGGCCGCGCACCGGCCCGTACAGATCACCGACTCCTATCTGGCGCAGCGCGCGACCCTGGCGAACCTGGACCGCAACGGCGTGGACGCGGACGCGGTGCGTCTGCTGTCGGCGAGGGACACTCCGCCGGACCGCATCGATGTCCTGCTGGTACGTGTCCCGAAGAGCCTCGCGCTCCTGGAGGACCAGCTGCACCGGCTCGCGCCGGCCGTCCACCCCGGCACGGTCGTCATCGGCACCGGGATGGTCAAGGAGATCCACACCTCCACCCTCAAGCTCTTCGAGCGGATCATCGGCCCCACCCGCACCTCCCTCGCGGTCAAGAAGGCCCGGCTGATCTTCTCCACCCCGGCCCCGGGAACGGCCCGCACACCCAGCCCCTGGCCGTACCGGTACGAGCTGCCCCAGGGGGTCGGACCGGTCTCCGGCCGGACCGTCACCAACCACGCCGGGATCTTCTGCGCCGAGCGCCTCGACATCGGCACCCGGTTCTTCCTCGGCCACCTCCCCGCGCGCAGCGGCCCCGACCGGGTCGTCGACCTCGGCTGCGGGAACGGCGTCGTCGGGCTGTCCGCGGCGCTCGCCAACCCCGAGGCGACGGTCACCTTCATCGACGAGTCGTACCAGGCGGTCGCCTCCGCCGAGGAAACGTTCCGAGCCAACACCGGACCGGACGCCAAGGCCGAGTTCGTCGTCGGCGACGGGCCGGCGGAACTGCCGCCCGCCGGCGTCGACCTGGTGCTCAACAACCCGCCGTTCCACTCCCACCAGGCCACCACCGACGCGACGGCCCGCACCATGTTCCTCGGGGCGCGCGACGCACTGCGGCCAGGCGGCGAACTGTGGGTCGTCGGCAACCGGCACCTCGGCTACCACACCAGGCTCCGCCGCATCTTCGGCAACTGCGTCACCGTCGCGGGCGACCCGAAGTTCGTCGTCCTGCGAGCAGTCAAGCGCTGACCCGGCCGGAGCCGTCCCGGCCCTTCCGGATTCTTGCAACACGTTCTACTGTGTGCGCCGCCGCACAAGGACGACGCGACCGCGAGACTCCCGGAGGGGCCGTGCACCTCGAATACACGCCTGAACAACAGCAGTTGCGCGCCGAGCTGCGCACCTACTTCGCCGCACTGGTCCCCGACGACGCGTACGCGCGCTACGCCGCCCCCGCGGCCCAGAAGGCCTTCTACCGGGAGACGATCCGCCGTCTCGGCACCGACGGCTGGCTCGGCGTCGGCTGGCCGGTGGAGTACGGCGGACGCGGACTGTCGCCGATGGAGCAGTTCATCTTCTTCGACGAGGCCGCGCAGGCGGGCGTACCGCTGCCGCTGATGGCCCTCAACACAGTTGGCCCGACGATCATGCGGTACGGCACCGACGAGCAGAAGGCGTACTTCCTGCCGAAGATCCTGTCCGGCGAGATCGACTTCGCGATCGGCTACAGCGAGCCCGACGCGGGCACCGACCTCGCCGCCCTCAGGACCAGGGCCGTGCGTGAGGGCGACGAGTATGTCGTCAACGGGCAGAAGATCTGGACGACCAACGGCGACACCGCGGACTGGGTCTGGCTCGCCGTCCGCACCGACCCGGACGCGGCACCGCACAAGGGCATCACCATGCTGCTCGTCCCGACCACGGACCCCGGCTACTCCTGCACCCTGATCAACACCCTCGCCTCGCACGACACCACCGCCAGCTACTACGAGAACATCCGCGTCCCCGTCTCCCGCCGCGTCGGCGAGGAGAACCAGGGCTGGCGGCTCATCACCAACCAGCTCAACCACGAACGCGTCACCCTCGCCGCCCACGGCACCATGGCCGTCCGCGCCCTCCACAACGTCCAGCGCTGGGCCGCGGACACCCGGCTCACCGACGGCCGCCGCGTGATCGACCTCGGCTGGGTCCGCGCCCTGCTGGCACGCACCCACACCAGGCTCGACGCCATGAAGCTCCTCAACTGGCAGATGGTCTCCGCCGTGCAGAACGCCACCCTCACCCCGCAGGACGCCTCCGCCGTCAAGGTCTACGGCTCCGAGGCGCGCCGCGACGCCTACGCCTGGCTGATGGAGATCGTCGGCTCGGCGGGACCGCTCAAGGAGGGCTCGGCGGGTGCCGTGCTGCACGGCGAACTCGAACGCGGATACCGCTCCGCCGTCATCTTCACCTTCGGCGGCGGCAACAACGAGATCCAGCGGGAGATCATCTCGTGGATCGGCCTGGGTATGCCGCGCGTACGGCGGTGAGTCACCGTGTGACGAGGATTCATGGTTGGCACAGGAGAGGCATGGCCGGCACTGGCTGCAGCCCGCGGTCATCGGGCGGGCCACTGCCCTCACCTGCTGGGAGAAGCCCGTAGCACTCGCCCCAGCTGATCAGCACGGAACTGCCCGCGCGTCAGCTCTTGAGGCTTCCGGCGGACAGCCCCGAGCGCCAGAACCGCTGGAGGGCGAGGAAGGCGATACAGAGGGGGACCACCGACACCAGGGAGCCCGTGACGACGATGTCGTACCAGGGCTGGTCCCGAAGCTGGCTGTTCCAGAAGTAGAGACCCAGGGTGAGCGGCCAGCGTGAGTCGTCGGCGAGCATCATCAGTGGCAGGAAGAAGTTGTTCCAGATCCCCACGAACTGGAACAGGCAGATGGTGACCAGCGCGGGCGACATCAGCCGCAGGGCGATGGTGAAGAAGATCCGGAGTTCTCCCGCGCCGTCGACCCGGGCGGCGTCGGTGAGTTCGTCGGGCACGGAGGCTTCGGCGTAGACGCGGGCGAGGTAGACCCCGAAGGGGGTGACGGCGCTCGGGATCAGCACCGACCAGTACGTGTTGACGAGGCCGGTCGACGAGGCGAGCAGATACAGCGGGAGGGCGAGGAGCGGCGGGGGGATGAGCACCGCGCCGAGGATCACGGCGAAGACACCCTCCCGGCCTTTGAAGGGATATTTGGCCAGGGCGTATCCGGCCATCGCGGCGAACAGCGTGGCCACCAGGGCCCCGGCCACGCAGTACAGAAGGCTGTTGAGGAGCCAGCGGCCGAAGATGCCGTCGCTGTGCCGGAAGACCTTCGTGAGGTTGTCGGCGAGGTGGAAGTGCGAGCCGAACCAGAAGCCGTTGCTGCCGAACAGGTCGCCGTTGGATTTCGTCGCCGAGACGATCAGCCACCAGATCGGCAGCAGGAAGTAGCCCGCGATCGCGAACAGCAGCACGGTGGTGCTCAGTCGGGCGGCCGGGGTGCCGCGACGGCGGGCGGGCGGTGCCGCCCGCCCGGGGTCGGAACTGCGGTGTCGGGCTGTGGGCTGCGTGCTCATCGCGATCCTCGTGTGCTCAGGCGCAGGAAGCCGTAGGACAGGGCGAATGTGGCAAGGGCAAGGACCACCGCGACAGCCGCGGCGAAGTTGTAGTCGTTGAGGCCGAAGGCGGCCTGGTAGGAGAGCATCACCGGGGTGTAGTTGCTGCTGATCGCGGCGGTCATGGGGCGCAGCACCATCGGTTCGCCGAACAGCTGCAGCGTGCCGATGATGGAGAAGACGCCGGTCAGGGTGAGGGCCGGGCGCACCAGCGGCACCTTGATGTGCCAGGCGATCCGGAATCCGGAGCATCCGTCCAGCTCGGCGGCCTCGTACAGCTCCTTGGGGACGGACTGCAGCGAGGTGTAGATGATCAGCATGTTGTAGCCGGTCCAGGACCAGGTGACGATGTTGCCGATCGAGAAGAGGATCACGTCGTGGGAGAGGAACTCGACGTCTGCGCCGATGCTCCTGCCGACGTCGTTCAACGGACTGATGCCGGGCATGTAGAGGAAGGCCCACAGCACCGCCGCGATCACACCGGGGATCGCGAACGGCAGGAAGTACGCCACGCGGAAGAAGCGCTTGAACCGTGCCACTTGGGAGTCGAGGAGCAGGGCGAGGAGCAGGGCGAGACCCAGCATCACCGGCACCTGGACGAGGCCGAAGACCAGGACCCGGCCCACGCCCTTCAGGAACGTGCTGTCGGTGAGCACCCGCGTGTAGTTGTCCAGGCCGGCGAAGACGGTGCGCGGTGCCCCGAAGCCGAGCCCGGAGCGCTCCACCCGGAACAGGCTCTGATGGACGGCGTAGCCGATCGGGATGACGAACACGGCCAGGAACAGGACGCCGAACGGGGCGAGCAGCACGGCGGCGGAGCGGTTGCGCCGGGCGGTGAGACTGCTGCCGGAGCGGCGGCGCGACGGCCGCCGCTTCCGGCCCGGGGCACCGGCGAGCCGGTCCGGACCGTGATCGCCCGACGGTGCCGGCCGGTTCGCGACCGGCACCGGAGGGGATTCCGCATCGCGGGTCATCTGACCTTCACGCCCTTTGACTTGATCGCCGCGAGCGTCTTCTTCTGTACGTTGTCGAACGCGTCGAACAGCGTGCCGGAACCGGCGTAGGCGTTGGCGGTCGCCTCGTCCAGATCTACACCG
Organism: Streptomyces sp. NPDC001933; assembly: GCF_042890955.1. Lineage (NCBI taxonomy): Bacteria > Bacillati > Actinomycetota > Actinomycetes > Kitasatosporales > Streptomycetaceae > Streptomyces > Streptomyces sp. NPDC001933. Next base: position 248,580 of record NZ_JBIASS010000013.1, read on the forward strand.
AACTGCGACTGCGTGGGACCCCACTGCCAGCCTGTGTCCGTGTGCCGGGCGGCTTCGCCGAACACCTTGTAGATGTTCTGGCCGCCGTAGTAGTCCACGCCCTTGTTCACTTCGGGCAGTTCGAGTCCGGCGGTGGCGGCCGGGTAGATGCCGGTCTTCGTGATCAGGTTCTTCAGGCTCTCGGGGTCGGTGCTCATCCAGGTGGCGAACTCGACTGCCTCGTCCTTGTGCTGACAGCCCTTGAGCACGGCCGTGCTGCCGCCGCCGTCATTGCCGAACTTCTTCTCCCCGGCGGTCCACTGCGGCATCGGGGCGACGGCGAACTTGCCCTTGGCCTTGGGGGCGTTCTGGGCGATCAGCGGGTTCAGCCAGACCGCGCCGATCGCCGTGGCTACCTTGCCGGACTGCAGGCCGCTCCACCACGCGGGGCTGTAGCCCTGGTCCGTTGCCACCAGCTTCTTGTCCACCAACTGCTGCCAGTAGTCGGCGATTTGCCGGGACCGGTCGTCGTTGACGCCGACGTGCCACGCGTCGCCCTCGGTGCCGAACCACTTGGCGCCCTTCTGCCAGGCCAGGCCGGACAGGGTGATCGCCCGCAGGTTCACGATGTGGGCCTCGGGGTCGGCCTTGTGCAGCTTCTCGGCCGCCTTGGCGTACTCGTCCCAGGTTGTCGGCACCGCGATGCCGTACTTCTTGAAGATGTCCTTGCGGTAGTACATGGCCATCGGGCCCGTGTCGACCGGGACGCCGTAGGTCCTGCCCGCGACGGTGACCTGGTTCCACGTCCACGGAACGAACTTGTCCTTCGAGGCCCCGGCCTCCTGGGAGACGTCCTCCAGGGCGCCCTCGAGCAGGAACGTGGGTATCGACTCGAAGCCGATCTGCGCCAGGCAGGGGGCATTGCCCGCCTTCACCGCCGAGAGCATCTTGTCGTAGCCGCCCTGGCCACCGGACGGCAGCTTCTTGAAGGTGACCTCGATGTTCTTGTGGGTGGCGTTGAACAGCTCGGCCGACTTGTCGTAGCCGGGGGCCCAGCCCCAGAACTCCAGGCGAACGGGGCCGTCGGCGGCCTTGTCGTCGCCGCTCCCTCCGCACGCCGCCGCTGTCAGGACCAGGGCGGCCGCGGACAAACTCCCTAGTACGGCCCGCCTTCTGGAGCGCGCGGCCAACTTAGCAAGCATTTATGTGCACCTTCCCGTTGCGAAGAACTGGCAATTACTCAGATTCTTGGGCACGTTGAACGTGAGGAGCCTGGTGCTGCCCCCGAAGGTCGAGGGATGGGGCTGTAGTTTCCCGAGGCGCTGAGGTCCGGTACTTGTATCCACCGCGAGGCGAAGCTCAGTATTTGTGGGGCGCTCCGTGACGTCAAGACCATAGATCGGATACATTCCATCCGTAGAGATTCGTAGCTCAGAAATATCGGATGGGCATTGAACCGGCTGCGAGGCTGCCTTCATCGCTGCGTCGGCCTTGATCCCGCCGTCGGACACCAGGCCGGCACCGGACCAGCGGCTGGAGCGTCATGGGGAGCCTGAGCAGACCGCAGGGCGACGGCGCCCCGGTCCCCGTCGCCCCCGACCGTCCCGACCATGGCGCGGCCGGCGCCTGCGCCGCCTGGCCCGGCGTCACGCCGAGGGCGGTGCTCCCGGCCCTCGTGGCAGGAACGGCCTGAGCCGCACGATCAGCAAGCCCTACCGAAAGACAGAAAGGCTGACACCGTCATGTCGGAAGTTCGCGGCTATGAAGCCGAACCGTGTTACAGCATCTCCGCAGAGGTGGGCGCCGGGTACCGGGAGGCGGTCGCCGGACTCGCCCCGGGTCTTGTCCTCGCCGTCGACGGCCCGGTGGCCGTGGACTGGGAGGCGGTTGCCGCCGGGATCCGCGAGGCGCTGGCCGCCCGCGCCGTCGCGACCAAACAGACGGACCTGCGCGAGCACTTCGCGCCCTGGCCGGACGTCCTCGCCCTGACCGCCTCCGCGGTACTGGAGGACGACCCGGACTTCGCCCCGCTGTCCCGGGCCGGGCTCGCCGACTTCTTCACCGGGCTGCCGGAGCCCGAGGCCGCCGACGACACCGTGACGGTCGTCCTCGGACCGGGCGCGGCCCTGGTGCCGCACGACCGGCTCTGGTACGCGGACCTGCCCAAGCGGTACGCCGAGGCCCAGATCACCGGCAAGACCGGCCGCAACCTGGGGCAGCCCGCCGGTACCGGGGCGGGCACGACCCGTCGGCTCTTCTACATCGACTGGCCCGTCCTCGACCGGCACCGCGACACCCTCGTCTCCGGCGTCGACCTGTGGCTGGATACCCAGGACGCGCAGGCTCCGTCCTGGCTGGAGGGCGCCGCCCTGCGCGCTGCCCTCGCAGATCTGGCCGGGCGGCCCTTCCGTCCCCGCCCCACCTTCAACACCACGTCCTGGGGCGGACATTGGGCCCAGGAGCAGCTCGGATTCAACCAGGAGGCGGCCAACACCGCGCTGGGCTACGAGCTCATCGCTCCCGAGAGCGGGATTCTGGTGGGTACGCCGGACGGTCCGCGGGTCGAGGTGCCCCTGCAGGCACTGGTCGCCTCGCACCCCGAGGCGATCCTCGGCGACGACGTGCACGCGAGGTTCGGCACCTCGTTCCCGATCCGCTTCGACTACCTCGACACCGTCGGCGGCGGCAATCTCTCCGTCCACTGCCACCCGCAGTCGGACTACATGCGCCGCGTATTCGGATGGCCGTACACCCAGCACGAGACCTACTACATGATGCTCGGCGGGCCCGGCCGGCAGGTGTTCCTGGGGCTGCGCCAGGACGCCGACCTCGCGGCCTTCCGGCACGAGGCGGACCGGGCGTTCCACGACGGCGTGCCGTTCGACATCGAGCAGTACGTCCAGACCTTCCCGGCCGATCCGCACCAGATCTTCCTCATCCCGGGCGGCACCCCGCACGGCAGCGGCGAGGGCAATGTCGTACTCGAGATCAGCGCGACGCCGTACCTGTACAGCCTTCGCCTCTACGACTGGCTGCGCAAGGACAGCGAAGGCAGGCAGCGGCCGGTCCACGTCGGCCACGCGTTCGAGAACCTGGACCCGGACCGGTCGGGGGAAGCCGTGGCCAAGGACCTGGTCCCCACCCCGCGCACCCTGCGCTCGGGCGACGGCTGGCACGAGGACGTCATCGGCCGCCTCCCGGAGATGTTCTTCGAGGTCCGGCGGATCGCACTGGCGCCGGACACCGTCGCGGACGACGACACGGACCACCGCTTCCACGTCCTCAACGTCGTGGAGGGCGACGGAATCCTCCTGGAGACCAGTGGCGGCCACCGTCATGTGCTGGCGTACGCCGAGACACTGACCGTGCCCGCCGCGGTCGGCGCCTACCGGGTGCGGGCCCTCGGCGGGGGACCGGTGCGCTATGTGAAGGCGCTGGTGCGGTGAGCCCCACCGACGAGGCCACCGTCTCGGTCCTCGAGGTCGGCGGCACCCATGTCACCGCGGCCGGGGTGGACATCCGCGCCCGCAGCCTCCGGTCCGGCCGCTCGTACCGTGAGGCGGTGGACAGCGACGGCAGTGCCGAGGAGATCCTGTCGGCCCTCGTCCGCTGCGCCGACCGGCTGTCCGGCCTCGGCTCGTGCCCATGGGCCGTGGCACTGCCCGGTCCGTTCGACTACGAGCGCGGGATCGGGCGGTTCGAAGGGATCGGCAAGTTCGAAGCCCTGCGGGGGGTCGATTTACGGGCCGCCCTGACGTCGTCACTGCCCGGCGCCACCGCGCTCAGCTTCTGCAACGACGCGGAGGCGTTCGTGCTCGGCGAGTGGTGGGCCGGGGCGGCGCGCGGACACCGCACCGTCGCCGGTATCACCCTCGGGACCGGTGTGGGCTCCTGCTTCCTGCGCGACGGCCGGATACTGCGGCACGGCCCCGGGGTCCCTCCCGAAGGCTGGGTCCACAACCTGCGGTACGCGGACGGGCCCCTGGAGGAGACGGTGTCCCGGCGTGCCCTGCGGCGGGCCTACGCACGGGCGACCGGCGCGGCGCCGCCCGACGTCCGGGAGATCGCCCGGCGGGCACGGCAGGGGGACCGGACCGCGGCGGAGGTGTTCACCGAGACGTTCCGTGCCCTGGGATGGGTGCTCGGGCCACTGCTCGCCGCCTTCGAACCGACGGTTCTGGTGGTCGGGGGCGCCATCGCGGGGGCCTGGGACCTCCTGGCCGAACCGCTGCGCTCAGGGCTCACCGAGGCCGATCCGGTCCGCAACCGACGCTTCGTCATCACCCCGGCGCACCGGCCGGACGAGGCCCCGCTGCTCGGCGCGGCCTACCTGGCCGGGGTGTGCGGCCGGCCGGGCGACCGTACCGCGCCGCTCGGAGACTCCCGCTGACACCGGCCCGGCACGTGCGACGAGGCCTCCTCCATCCACACCCCCGACCCCCTGGGAGCAGCTGTGACCCCTCCCCGTCCCACCGCCGAACTGACCGTGACCGAGCGCGGCTTCCTGCGCGCCGGACGCCCCCACCAGATCGTCTCCGCCGCCATCCACTACTTCCGTGTCCACCCCGAACTGTGGGAGGACCGGCTGCTGCGGCTGCGCGCCATGGGCGTCAACACCGTCGAGACCTACATCGCCTGGAATCTGCACCAGCCGGCTCCCGGGCAGACCGACTTCTCCGGACAGGCCGATGTCGCCCGCTTCCTGCGCACCGCTGCCCGGCTCGACCTGGACGTGATCGTGCGACCCGGCCCCTACATCTGCGCCGAGTGGGAGTTCGGCGGCCTCCCCGCATGGCTGCTGGCCGACCCCGGTATGCGGCTGCGCCGCACCGACGACCGCTATCTGGCCGCCGTGGACGCGTGGTTCGACCAGCTGATCCCAGTCCTGCGCCCCCTGCTCGCCGGCCGGGGCGGGCCGGTGATCGCCGTCCAGGTCGAGAACGAGTACGGCAGTTACGGCCATGACACCCCCTACCTCGACCATCTGCGGCAGGGCCTGATCCGACGCGGCGTGGACTGCCCGCTGTTCACCGCCGACGGAGCCACTGACGGCGTACTGCGCGGAGGCATGCTGCCCGGCACCCTGGCGACCGCGACCTTCGGCTCACAGCCCGAGGAGTCACTGGCGACCTTGCGCCGCCATCAGCCGACCGGCCCGCTGATGTGCTCCGAGTACTGGCACGGCTGGTTCGACCACTGGGGCGAGCACCACCACGTACGGAACGCCGACGAGGCCGCCGGGGAGCTGGACCGGATGCTGGCTCAGGGCGCCTCGGTCAACCTCTACATGGGCCACGGCGGCACGAACTTCGGATGGTGGAACGGAGCCAACCACAACGAGACCGACTACCAGCCCACCTGCACCAGCTACGACTACGACGCTCCGGTCGGTGAGGCCGGAGAGCTGACCGAGAAGTTCCACGCGTTCCGCGCGGTGATCGAGCGGCACCGAGGCCCGATCCCTTACGCGATACCCGCGACACCGGACCGGCTCGTCCCGCAGACGGTACGGCCGAACGGTGCGGTGGCGCTGGCGGACTGCCTCGACGTGCTCTCCACTCCTCGGCAGCGGCTCTCGCCGGAACCGATGGAGGTGCTGGGCCAGTCACTGGGGCTGATCCACTACCGCACGTGGCTCCGTGGTTCCTTCCCCGACTCGACCCTGCGCGTGCACGGCCTCGCTGACCGGGCCCAGGTGTTCCTCGACGGAGTGCCGCTGGGAGTCCTGGAGCGGACAGGGTCGCTCGACGCGCTGCCGATCAACGTCCCCGACAGCGGTGCCGAACTCGACCTGCTGGTGGAGAACATGGGACGGATCAACTACGGCCCCTTGCTGGAGGATCGCAAGGGCATCAGCGGCGGCGTCCGGATCGACGGCCAGTACCAGTTCGACTGGGAGATCCGCCCCCTCCCGCTGACCGATCTGGCAGGTCTGCGGTTCGGTGCCGCCGAACAGATCCAGGGCCCGGCCTTTCACCGTGCGACGCTGGAGGTACCGGAGCCGGCCGACGGTTTCCTGGCTCTGCCGGGCTGGACCAAGGGCCAGGTGTGGCTGAACGGCTTCGCCCTCGGCCGTTACTGGGACCGCGGACCCCAGCGCACCCTGTACGCCCCCGCCCCGGTGTGGCGGGCCGGCCGAAATGAACTCGTGATCCTGGAACTGCACCGGCCGGGCGAGCGGATCGAGCTCTGCGACGTCCCGGATCTGGGCCCGACCGACTGACCTGGCGGACTGCCGAGTGGCTCCGGTCCGTATTCCTTCCGGACCGGAGCCACCTGAAGCGAGTCCCGGAGCGCCGACGGAATTCCCCCGGATTCCGCCTGCCTGAATCAGCTCTGGCCGTGCCCGAAGTACGCGGCCAACTCCCGGTCCGGGGCCGCGACCTCGACGGCGCGGCCGCCGTCCCGCAACGACATGGTGGCCGCGTAGCCGGCGGCCACCGCTTCGCGGGCCGCGACGGGCGAGGTGACGGTGGCTCCGCCGTCCCGTGCGAACCGCAGGAACTCCGCCATCAGCACGGGATCGGCGCCACCGTGCGTGCCGGTCGGAGTGTGCACGGGCACCACCAGATCGGCCTCGGCGCGGCCGTCGGAGCGGCGGTTCCACACGTGGACCTCCGCTCCCTCCGAGTCGCCGATGTTCTCCAGCCGCCCCTCGGTGCCGATCACCGTGTAGTTGCGCCAGTAGTCGGGGGTGTAGTGACACTGCTGGTAGCTCGCGAAGACTCCGTTGTCCAGCTGCATCTGCATCATGCTCAGGTCCTCCACGTCCACCACCGGGTGGAGGCCGGTCTGGCTGAGCGGCGGCCAGTTCTCCGTCGACAGCCACTCGGTCATCCGCTCCCCGCTGCGGTCGCGGTGCGAGTCGATGTCCCCGTAGACCGTCAGCCCGCCCATGGCGTTCACCCGCCGGGTGTAGCCGCCGGCCAGCCAATGGATGACATCAATGTCGTGCGCGCCCTTCTGCAGCAGCAGGCCGGTGGTGAGGCGTCGGTCCGCGTGCCAGTCCTTGAAGTAGAAGTCCCCGCCGTGGCCGACGAAATGGCGGCACCAGATGGCCTTGACCTCGCCGATCGCCCCCTTGACGATCAGTTCACGCATGGCCACCACGACCGGCATGTGGCGCATGTTGTGGCCCACGTACAGCGGGGTCCGATGCCGGTGAGCCGCCGCGAGCAGCCGGTCGCACCCCTCGGTGGTGATCGCCATCGGTTTGTCCAGGAACACCGGCACACCGGCCTGAAGGAAGTCCAGGCCGATCTCCTCGTGCGTGTGGTCCGGAGTCAGCACCAGCACGCCGTCGAGTCCCGCGTCGAGCAGCTCGTGGTGATCCGAGGCGGTCCGCACCCGGGTGCCGAATCGCTGTTCGGCGCGCGTCAGCAACCGTCGGTCGCGGTCGCAGGCGGCAGCCACCAATGACCCCGAACCGGGCCGGTGGGCCAGGTCGGCCAGGTCGCTGCGATTACCCAGGCCGATGACGCCGAGCCTGATGTCGTCCAAGGTGCTTGCCCTTTCAGAAGGTTTCGACCCCGGCAGGGCGAGGATGACCGGATGATAGATCTGGAACATATCCGGTTGCATGATGGGATTGTGCTTGATTCTGAGGGGGTCGGGATGGTGTCGACCGCCAGGGCGGCCGCGCTCTCGGAGGGGCTGCGGCCGGGCGGAGAAGGATGTTGCCCCGGTGAGAGGTGGGGTGAGGCGGTCGGTGCGGGATGGAACGAGTCTGAGTTCACTGGATCCTGGCGTCAAGAGTTTGGATGTGATTCACTGACCCCGGATTGGCTGATGTATCAGAAACATATCGCAGATGGTGCGTCTCTGCGTCGCTCGGCGACCTCACGCCCGACGTGGACCGCCGTACCGTCCGGACCGCCGTGACATGGATCGACGGAGAAATGGACCGACGTGAAAGGGGAGCGCCGTTGACCCGCGCAGCCCGCAGCACCGCACCCGCGCCGCAACCCCCGGGCGACGGGGCCGGTTACCGTCCAGGCTACGAGGTCGCGGCCGAACGCATCCTCGAGTACCTCGTCCTGGCCGGCCTGGGGCCCGGCGCCCGGCTGCCCACCGAGCAGGAGCTGGCCGACCGGGTGGGGATGAGCCGGACCGTGGTCCGCGAGGCGGTGAAGATCCTCTCCGCGCTGGGCCGGCTGTCCGTGCACAAGGGCCGCGGCATCTACGTCGCCCAGCCCGACCAGTCCTCCTGGCAGCACTCCCTGACCCACTTCCTGCCCGCCGATCTGCGTCAGGTCGACGAACTCTTCGAATTCCGGCGCCACTTGGAAACCACCACCGCCCGCCTGGCCGCCGAACGCGCCACCCCCGCCCAGGTCAAAGCCGTCCGCGCGGCCGCCCACCAGTCCACCCGCGCCGCCCGGCAGGACGACATCGACGCCTTCAGCCACGCCGACGACACCTTCCACACAGCCATCGCCACCGCCACCAACAACGCCTTCTTCGCCGCCACCATCGACACCCTGCGTCGCCTGCAACACCAGGTCACCGCCATAGGACTGGCCGGCCTCGCGGGCGGCTCCCTGCGCGACGCCGCCGCCCAGCACGAAGCCATCGCCCACGCCGTCGCCACCGGCGAACCCACGCACGCGCACACCCTCATGGCCCACCACATCGACCGGACCACCCACCAGTTCCAACGGGAGATCCGGCACCGCATCGCCCCGGGCCACCCAACGCCTGAACCCCACACCACCACCCATGAAGGACACCCATGCGAATCACCGACGTGACTGTGGAACTGGTCGATCTGCCCGCTCAGCCGCCCTTCCGGTGGCGGGCAGGGCTGCCCGGATCGGAGCCGGCGGTCGTGGGCGGGATCCTGCGGGTCCACACGGACGAAGGCCTGGTGGGCGAGGCGCACACGAGACGTGGGCTGATCGTCGCCGATCTGGTGAACCGCCGTATACGTGAGGACCTGCTCGGCCGCGACCCGTTGATGCGCGAGCTGCTGTGGCACCGGCTGTGGGAGCTGGACCGCATAGAGGAGCTCCCCATCTACGCGCTCGGCCTGGTCGACGTAGCGCTGTGGGACCTGGCCGGCCTCGCGGCCGGACAGCCGGTCCACCGGCTGCTCGGCCCCTACCGTGAGGCCATCCCCGCCTACGCGAGCACGGTCACCTTCGGCAGCGTCGAGGAGTACCTCGATGTGGCCGACCAGTGCCTGGAACTCGGCTACTCCGCCATCAAGCTGCACGCGTGGGGAGACCCGCGAGCCGACGCGGACCTGTGCCAGAAGCTGCGCGCCCACGTCGGTGACGATGTCCCGCTCATGTACGACGGATCGGCCGGGTTCGACCTCGCGGACTCGGTGTACCTCGGCCGCGCACTGTCCGAGGCGGGCTACCTGTGGTACGAGGAGCCGATGCGCGAGTTCAGCGTGACCGCCCACCGGTGGCTGGCCGAACAGGTCGACATTCCGCTGCTGGTCGCGGAGACCTCCGACGGCGCGCATTTCAACGTCGGTGACTTCATCATGGCGGGCGCGGCGAGCCGGGTCCGCACCAGTGCGCAGCTCAAAGGCGGGATCACCGGAGCCCTGCGCATCGCGCACCTGGCCGAGAGCTACAACCTGCGGGCCGAGGTGCACGGCAGCGGAGTGGTCAACGCCCACCTGTGCATGGCGATCCCCAACACCACCTACTACGAGTCCCTCGTGTACACCAACCCCGTACAGCGCGAGCCGGCCGTCGGTGCCGACGGGCTGGTGCGGGCGCCGACGGCCCCCGGCATCGGCTTCGATCAACCGGGCTGGTGACGACTTCCGAGCGAATCAACAGGGCGGCGGCTCCGGTCACGCCCTTGATGATGACTCAGGTTCCAACTTCTCAACGCCTCAGCACCTCAGTGCCTCGTGGAAAGGAGCCACACCATGCCCGTGCAACGCTACGCCTCGGTCATACGCCTGCGTGGGGAACTCGAGGCGGAATACCGCGCCTTGCACGCGGCGGCCTGGCCCGAAGTCCTCGCGACCCTCAAGCGCGCCCACATCGGCAACTACTCGATCTTCCTGCGTGACGGGCTGCTCTTCAGCTACCTCGAGTACACCGGCGAGGACTACGCGGCCGACACCGCGCTCATCGCCGAATGCCCGGTCACCCGGGACTGGTGGGCCCGTACCGACCCCTGCCAGCAGCCACTGGACAGCGTCGGCGACGGCGAGCGGTGGGCACCTGCCGAAGAGGTCTTCCATCTCGAGTGACATCAGGGGCAAGCGGCGGAGGGGGGGGACGCAGCTTGGTCCCCCCCCACCCCCGCAGGCCAGCCGCGGTTGACACACCGGGGGAGGGGGCAGGGGCCATCGGGTCAGGGCGGTCGTGGGTCC